>JBGSMN010000149.1:0-190615 GCA_041740155.1 Rhodopirellula sp. | reverse complement strand
ACGACGCCGACGGGAGTGCCACGCTGGGCAAGTTGACGTGCGACTTCAAAGGCGATGTTGCCGCCCAACGACCAGCCCGCCAGATGCACGCTGCCGTCGGGATGAATTTCGCGAATCGCACGTGCGTAGTGCGCTGCCATCTCAGCGAGTGTCTCGTGTGGCGGTTGATTCCCATCGACCCCGTTGGCTTGCACCCCGTAGACCGCCCGTCCGTCGGCGAGATGACGTGACATCTCCATGTAACAGAATACGGTGCCACCGGCGGGGTGGATGCAAAATAACGGCGAAGGTGCAGCAGTGTCGCCCGCGTGTTGATCACTTCGCCGGACCACTCGCAGCGGTACCAGTGTCGATCCAAACGTCGCCAATTCGTCTTGGTCGATCAGTTTGGCGAGATGGTCAATGGTGGCGTTTTGGAAGAGCGCGACGAGCGGCAAACGTTTGCCGAGCAATCGTTCCACTTCGCTGGTCATCCGCACCGCGAGCATGGAGTGACCGCCCAGGTCAAAGAAGTTGTCTTGGATACCGATCGGTCGTGTGTCGAGTAATTCTTCCCAAATTTGCACAAGCGTTGCTTGGGTTGGCGTCGCAGCGGCTTCGACTTTGCCGGCCCAAGCGGGGCGTCCGGCGGGGCGAGGCAGCCGTGAGCGATCGACCTTGCCATTGATCGTCAGTGGTAGTTGGTCGAGCACCACGAACGCCGTGGGGATCATGTAGGCAGGTAATCGCTCGGTTAGCTCTTCGCGTAGTTGCTTGCTGAAACGTCGAGAGATTTCCGTGCCGATTGGATCGTTCGCAAATTTTACTAAGTCGATGGACGAGTGAACGTCAGGTTTGATACGTTCGCGAAGATCGTTCCGGCTGACGACATCGAAAGCCGCAGGATCGGTGTCATTCCAAGTGGCGACGGTCTGCGATTCACGCGTGATGAACTCGTTGGGATCGTGCATCACGTGAGCAGCGGCAAAATCTGTCAGCTGAGTCTTTAATTCGCTCACCGTTGATGTTTCTGAAAGCGAATCGAGCAACTCGCTGGCGTGGTAATCGGTGGCAACTCGTTGATTGATCAGTCCGGTTTGTTCAGTGAAGGGATTGGCAGTCGCCGTCTCAGGAGACACCGAAGACGGCGTCGTGTGGATGATGACATCGTACCGGAAACGTCCGAGCTCGTTCATCTCGGCACTGTCCTTGAGTAGCACCTCCGCACCGGCGACACCGTCGACGCGATGCACTAATTCACGGAATAAACGTGGATCGAGCAGCAGTTCTTCTTCGTGTTCAATGCGAGCCGCAATACGGTGTTTGAGTTCGCGTAAGGACAGGTTTTCATCGGCGGAAAACAGTTCAATGGAAGTTGCGAGCGCGGACTGCAATCGTAAATTCCGCAGGTCGCCTAGGAAGATCTTGCCACCAGGTGCGAGGTGCGTGAGCGCGCCCTCGAGTACACATATAAAATAATCGAGACTGGGGAAGTACTGCGCGACGGAGTTGAGAACAATGCAGTCGAATCGTTGATCGGCAAGATGGTCGAACTGATCGGCCTCGGCGCGGTGCAATGTAACCTTCTCTTTCAAGTCCGCTCGCCGGGCAAGTTCTCCACGAATGCTCTGTAGCGACGACTCCAGCAAATCGGAACCTGTGTAAGTTTGGCAATGCTCGGCAATTCGCAACAACAACAGCCCGGTGCCACAGCCGATTTCAAGCACGTTGGTTGGCTGCAAATTAAGAATTCTGTTCACGGCTCCATCAGTCCATTGCCGCATTTCTTCAGCGGGAATCGGTTTGCCGGTGTAGGTGCTTACCCAACCGGTGATGTTGAACGAGGTGTCTAAGACGGGAGGCGCGAGGCGATGGGTTTCTTCAAATAGATTCCGCCACTGTGAAACATGTTCAGATTGCAGACTGGCGGAAAGGCTGAGTCTGAGCGGCGTGGGCTCGGGGACGACGTATGCGACCAGTTGGGCGTTATCGCTGCGCTGAATAACGACGGCTTGACGAACTTCATTTAATGTTTCTAACGATGCGGCGATTTCACCGGGTTCGATCCGAAAGCCACGCAAACTGACTTGATCGTCGGCCCGACCGACAAACTCGACGACTCCCGTGGGTAGCCAACGACCGAGATCTCCAGTGCGATACATGTTACGCCGTAAGTCTTGATGACGTTCGGTTGCGAAGGGATCGGGGACGAAAACCGCGTCGGTTTGTGCGGGTTGATTGAGGTAGCCGCGTCCAACACCACGACCGCCAACATAGATTTCACCAGTGACGCCGATCGGCAGCGGATTGCGGTATTCATCTAGGATGTAAACACGCATGTTATTCATCGGGCGACCGATCGGTGGGTTGTCACCTGACCAGTCGTCACCGAGTAACTGCATGCAGCAGCCCACTGAGACTTCGGTGGGGCCGTAGCCGTTATAGAAACGACGACCTCCAGTGGTCCAACGCCGGGCCAACTCTCCAGTGAGTTTATCGCCTGCCGAGGCAACGACTCGCAGGTTGTCGAGTTGAGCGGGATCGAGCATCGACAACAGAGCGGGCGGGAATTTGCCGACGCTGACGTTTTGCTCGCGAAGGAGTGTTGTTAAATCCTCAGGAACCAACAACGTCGATTTGTCGACAACAACAAGGGTCGCACCGCAGCCGAGCGAGTAGAAAACCTCGGAAATCGCACCGTCAAACGAGGGCGAGAAACTGAAACTGAAGCGATCATTCGCAGTGATTTGCATGCGGTCGATTTGAGCACGAATGAAATTGACGATGCCACGATGTTCAATCTCAACCCCTTTCGGACGTCCTGTCGAACCCGATGTAAAAATCACGTATGCCCGATCGCCTGGATCGATGATTGGAAACTCTGCGGGCTCGGGGGTTTGCATTAAGCCCGCGATCCATGCTGGATCAACAGTGACAACGGCCGCAGTATCGGCAACGACTTGTTCGATTCTAGCGTCAGGGAATTCGGGATCGACAGGCACAAATGAACCACCCGCTTTTAGGACACCGAGCATCGTGGCGATGAGGTTGATCGAGCGGGGCAGAACAATCACCACGGCGGATTCTCGCGTCACTCCAGCGGCTATGAAATGCGAGGCGAAATGATCGATACGTTGCATCAGTTCGCGATAGGTGATGGTTTCATGACCGTGGATGATCGCTGTCTTGTCGGGTGCGTTGGCAGCATGCTCGGCAACCAATTCATGCAGCAGATACGGAGGCGGATATTCTTTTTCTGTCGCGTTGAATTTCTCGATGACCTGATCGCGCTGATCAACGGAAAGCACCGGTAACTGATCAACTTCGGTTTCGGAGTCGCTCGTGGCAGCGATCAATAGCGTGCGAAACGATTCGATGAATCGTTCAATCGTGTCACGATCGAATAACGTCGTTCGATATTCCACGTGACCGATCAACCGCTGAGACTCTTCCCACAGGAAAAACGTCAGGTCGTATTTGGCAGTCCCATTATCAACCAAAATTGGATCGACTTGGATGCTGCCTTTCTCGCTGATATCGCGAGGCAAGTTTTGCATCACCAACGCGGACTGAAAGATCGGCGAAAAACTTCGGTCGCGAGTGGGTGCGAGTTCTTCGACCAAACGTTCAAAGGGCACGTCAGCATGCTCGTGGGCTTCGATGGTGATGTGGTGAACGTGTCGGACGAGATCAGCAAAGGAGGGATTGTCGTCCATTTGAATCCGCAGCGCCAGTGTGTTGACGAAGAACCCAATCAACGGCTCGATTTCTGGATGAGTGCGACCGGCGGAGGCCGTCCCCAAAACAATGTCACGAGAACGCGAGTAGCGTCCGAGTAGGACCGCCTCGGCGGCCATCAGGACAGCGAACGGAGTCGTCTGCAGACGTGCGGCCATCTCGTTGATCGCCTTTGTTAATTCTGCAGACAACTCAAACTCAACGGTCGCGCCCATGAAATCTTGGATCGGGGGCCGTGGCCGGTCGGTGGGCAGGTCGACGGCGGCGGGGGCACCGCTGAGTGCGTCCCGCCAATAGGTCATTTGCGATTCGACACGCTCGCTCGACATCCGTTGGATTTGCCAATGTGCGAAGTCAGCGTACTGGATCAATAAGGGTGGCAGCCCAAGCGGCATCGAGCCCGATTGATCAGTTACACCGCGTGATATTTCATAGGCCAACGTCAGTTCTCGCAACATTACAATCATCGACCAACCGTCGGAGATAATGTGGTGCATGACCAGCAAGATGACATGTTCGTTATCGTTGATTCGGTATGCCGTGACGCGCAGCAAGGGACCGTTTTCTAGATCAAACGGTGCACGACCGGCGACTCGCATGCGGCGACGAAGATCAGTATCCAGGTCGCCAGACGATGCAATATCGATCCACCGGCACACGATGGGCATAACATCGTGAATCAATCGCTGAGGCTCACCGCCGACGAGATGATACGTTGTCCGCAATGACTCATGACGCGAGACGATTTGGTCGATCGCGTCTTGCAGAGATCGTCGGTTCAGCGGTCCGTACAATCGCGCCGCCAAGGGCATGTTGTAAAACGGATCGTCTTTGGCGATTTGATCGACAAACCACAATCGACGTTCAGCACCGGAGAGTTCTGCCGTGCTACCCTCGGGACGCGACGAAATGTGCGAACTTCGAGATCCGGCCCTCGCTAACAGCATTTTCTCCAATAAAGCCCGCTTGGCTGGTGATAGTGCGGCTAGCCGTTTCTCGAGATCGGACATGAACTTCCTGTCGAATGATTACCCGTGGATGAAGCGGATCTCGCTGCCAGCGATTGACATGCGGGCAACGGTGGTAGATCCGATTCGGCGGGAGAGCCTAATGCAAGTTGCTGATTGAGGAAACACAGCAACTGATCGCGGTGAGTTTGCTGATACTGCGAAGCATCGGTTTGGCCAATGAAATCGATCGACAGGATCAAAGGACGTTCGCCGGGGTGCTTGCCAACCCGCCAGTCATTTTCGAGCGATTCAGAAATGTGGTGTTCACTGATCAAACGGCCATGGCTCATTCTGCGGATACGAGGATGCAGATATGCATCGTCGTAGCCTTTCGCCGCATCCGGCACCCGCTCTTTGTTAAAAATATCGCCATCGAACTCGCCGTATTCCATCGTGATGATGTAGTAGTGAGCGTGGCGAGCGAACTCGCTCTCGTGGATATAATCGACGGCGATGGTTTCGTGATATTTCGCTTGGCCACACTCGTCATCGACGACCAAGCAATCACCCAGAAACCCAGGTTGGTGCATTAAGCCTGCAGCGGAACTGACGCGTGCGGTGATTTTGTCAGCGATGTTTTCGGCGGTCGCTGCGAACGTGTCCGCTGGCCAAGCCACGTTCATGTAGCGTTCAGAGATCAGGTTAAACAGTGCCGACACGTTGAACCGGAAGCCATGCAAAACGCTCGACATTGTTTTTTTCAAATCGCGAATTTGAGTGATCGTGCCCGCGTAAAACAAACCCGGCAAATTGGTCGATTCCCAGGCACTCGTCATCGCCGGCAAACGATCTTCGCACGCCATGTCGGGTCGACAATCCTCGCTAAAGAAACTGGGATCCCAACGGAATCCGGTGCAGCAAAGCACGCGGTCATACGCCATCGTCGCCCTTTGGCCTTCGGCGTGTGTGAACGTGATGTCCACGTGGTACTCGCCATCGACTTTTTTGATACAGTCAACGCTGGCGTCGAGAACAGAGTTCTGTCCCTTCAAGATGTACGTGTCGAGGAAATCATTATTGACGGCCCGCAGGTGACCAAAGAAGTGTGTTTGCCACGCCATCTTGATTGGATTCGGACTGCATATATGCGTGACGCGAGTAGCCGCGATTAAGTGGTTGGCGGTTTCAAAGGCGGAGTTGCCTTTACCCAAAATCAGCAGGCGCTGTCCGGCGTAGTCGTCGGGGTTGAGCGACATGTCGGTGTAGTTTTCGGTTAACTCGATTCCGGGAATGTTGGGAAGGTAGCTTTTCTGCACACCCACGGCCACGATCAGGCAACGCGCGTGGTAGGTCATGCCATGGTTGTCGCGGACCGTGTAGCCAGTTCCACCGTCACAGGCTTTCTCGACCGACTCGACACACGTGTTGAACTGGATCTCGAGATCGAAATGCTCGACAAAGTCACGCGTGTAACGAGCGTAGTCCGCAGTGCTGGGAAAGTAGTCCTTCGAGTAATTACTGAATGCGAAATCATCGTCGTCGCATAGCAGCGAGTTCCAATCGTAACGCAATTGCGAGGCACGATCGGTGTATCCCGTATGGACTTTGTTGATCGAGATCATCTTGCCATGACGCGGGTATTTCTCCAGAAACGTGCCCGGTCGATCGTGGGCCTCCAAAACGAGGTAGTCGTAACCCGCGCGTTTGAGAAAATAGGCCAATTGCACGCCTGCAGGGCCAGCGCCAATGACGAGAAAGTCGATTTCGCGTTCTTTGCAAGACGTGATCATGATTCGTTCGTCCCGTCGAGCGCTCGCATCACTTCGTCGTCTGAAAGTGAATCGAGTTGCCCGAGCATATCGCTGAGGTCATCAGCGTCGGTTTCAGCTTGGTGTAAAACGATTGCTTCGGCGAGCGAGGCGATCGTCGGTCGTGAGTAAACTTCGCGGAGTGGTAACTTGACATCAAACCGTTGCCGCAATCTCGCGAACAACTGAGCAGCTAACAGTGAGTTACCGCCGAGATCGAAAAAATGGTCGTGGCGTCCCACGGTCTGACAACCGAGGACTTCGCACCACGCTGTGGCCAAGGCAATTTCCAGTGGCGTTTGGGGCGGTGCGGAGGAATTGTGTTGTATATTGTGTGTCAATGAACCAACCGGCAACGACTTGTAATCGGTCTTGCCAGCAGGCGTTCGTGGTAGTGTGTCGAGCCACGCAATCGTGGCGGGGATCATGTATTCAGGCAAGCGATCGACGAGTTGTTGCGATGTTTTATTCGCATCACCTGCACCGCTGCAAAAGGCAATCAATGAACGGTTCGCCACCTGGTCGTCACCGCTGAGCACCACGGCGGCTCGGTCGACACCATCGCACTGTTGCAGAGCGGATTCGATTTCATCGAGTTCAACGCGGAAACCACGCAGTTTGATCTGACGATCATTCCGAGCGAGAAACTCTAGGTCACCATTGGGCAAGCGGCGGACTTGATCGCCGGTTTTGTAAAATCTTTCGGATTTGGCGACGCTTCCAGCCGACGCATCGAAAAAACGTTCCCTCGTCTGTCGGTCGTCTTCCCAATAGCCCTGTGCAACTCCCAGACCACCGACGTGCAGTTCGCCTGCGACCCCGATCGGCGAAACAAGGCCGTGGACGTCGACGACGCGGCAGATTGTGTTGACGATGGGGCGTCCGATGTTGATTTTCTCAGTGGCTTCGATGCGTTTAATGGTCGACCACACTGTCGTTTCAGTCGGCCCATACACGTTCCACAATTCACCGCCAGTGGCTAATAAATCAGCTGCGAGGTCGGGCAACAGTGGTTCACCCCCGCACAACAACCGCGTGGCCGGGGCGGGTTGCCAATTCGCCGACAGCAGCATGCGGAACGCCGACGGCGTGGACTGGATCACGGTGGGACGTCGGCTTGCGATCACAGCGATCACCGCATCGGGATCATCGCCGATACGGTGCGCGGTCAAGCAAACTTGCCCGCCACACCAAATCGGTAAGAACAGTTCCAGTACCGAAATATCAAACGACAGCGTGGTCACGGCGAGCATCGAATCGTCGGCGGTGAAACCAGGTTCGTCTGCGAACGAGGCTAAGAGATTGGATACGCTACGATGTGTGATCGCCACGCCTTTGGGTTTACCAGTTGAACCCGATGTGTAAATGACATACGCCAATGCGGTGCTGTCCAGCGACGGTAGCATGCGCGGCGACTCCTTCGCGGTCGCTAACATGGCATCGAAGCGTTGTTGATTGAGGATTCCCGCAGGCTTGGCGTCCGCGAGGATTTGTTCACGACGCAGAACTGGCAACGACTCATCGAGCGGCACGTAGGCAGCACCGGCTTTCCAAATTCCAAAAATCGCCACTACCGTGTCTATGCTTCGCGGCATCTCAACTGCGATGAGCGATTCGCTGCGGACTCCTGCTTCGATCAGTGCAGCAGAAATCTGATCGCTTCGCTCATCAAGCTCGCGATAACTGAGACTGTGGTTATCGTCCTTGATAACAATCTGATCGGGTTGCTGCGCGACATGCTCACGAAGTCTATTTAACAAATTCTGGTTGTCGTCCTCAGCGAGAGTTTTACCAAGGGAGGTCGATTCGAGCAGTGCGAGTTCAGCCGAGGCTGGAATGGAGAGAGCTGCAATTGTTAAATCACGTTGGGTGTCAACAGCCATTTGCGCCAGCACGCTTTGTAGCGACGCCATGATGCGCTGCCCGAGATCTACCGAAATCTGATCTCCGACAACAAGCGTCATCCTCGTTTGGGAACCTGACTCAATGATCAGCGAGATTTCGTAAGCCGTGACAGCGGAGTAGTCTGTCTTCACACTGCGAACTTGCGCACCACCCAAGTGTGTGATCAGTGTTAACTCCGGTTGATATAAAAACATCACTTGCGACAGCGGCATGCGCAACGTATCCCGCACACCGCCCAGCGACGCCACCACATTTTGAAAAGGCACGTCGGCGTGTTCGAGGTCCGACAGCAAACCATCACGCGTATTTGCCAAAGCGATTGCCAATGTTTGTTGTTGATCGACACGAGCACGATAGATGACAGGATTAACGAAGCACCCGACTATGTCTTGTAAACCCGTCGCGGGTCGTGTCGATGTTGGAATCGTGATTCCAAAATCACTGGTATCACTGTAACGAGCCAACACGCACTGAAATGCCGTGAGGTAGACCATCGCAGGAGTTAGATTCTGCGACTTGGCAGTTCGTGCGATCGCGTCGGTAATCGACATCGGAAGGCACGCGACCACAGGCATTTCCGCTTCCCGCTGATCGATGGGTGTCTGCCAGTTGTAACGGGGCAGGTTTAGCTCGGTCGGCATGCCCGCGAGTCGCTCCGTCCAATAGTCCAGGCGAGTTTGGATCAGCGAAGCACGCTCGGGTTGCCGATCCCAAGCTGCAAAATCGACGTAACGCAGCGATGAGTCCGCAAGCGGTTCGTTGGCGACCCAATCAGCAGAAAACGCACCTTCAAAATCATGCTGCAGTTCGTTCATCAAGATCTGCAAGCTGTTCGCATCACACACTAGATGATGCAATACGACGTCGATTCGACATCCACCGTCTGCCGTCTGCGTTAGCGCAACTCGCAGTAAGGGCGGATGATGCAACTCGAACGGCATCTCCACAAACGATTGCCAAGCTGCTGAAAACGCTGCCCGGTCAGCGATCGAATGATCAAAGTTTTGTAGCTCGACGGTTGCGGTTTCAGCGATGCTCTGGAAAGCGTCTTGATCGCTTTCGCTGAACCGTGTTCGCAATGTTGGATGTCGCGTCAGCAATCGATCAATCACTCGCTGCAATTGCTCGCGTGCGATCGGGCGATCCAGTTCGATGCTGATCGGCACGTGCAAGAACGCGCCGGTTTGTCCCAATTGATCGAGTAGCCAGAAACGTTGTTGAGCGAAAGAAAGCGGATGCGATGACGAATCTGGCGCATCCGAGCGGCGCAGAACAGGCAATGAGGAACCGTTGTCTGCTAACGCATCCACGATTGCCGAAAACTCGTGTAGTTGCGGATGTTGGAAGACGGCTGTCATTGGTATCGACGTCGCAAACGCTTCACCAACGGACACGAGCATGTCAGCGATCAGCAGCGAACCACCGCCGAGCTGAAAGAAGTCAGCTTGGCGACCAATCGCATCAACATCGAGTACATGCGACCAGATATCAGCAATCTGTTTCTCCGTGGCCGTTACCGGTGGTTCAAAACAAGGTGCCGATAGCGATTGAATGCCAGTGGATTGCCAACGACCGAGTTCGACGAGTTCGCCCCGCAAGAACATTTCTTTCGTGTCGGTGCGACGAAGTTTACCACTGGACGTTTTCGGTAGCGAACCACTCCGCACCAACACGACTGCGTACGGTGTGACTTGAGCATGTTCGGCGATCGCAGCGACGATCTCATGCAGCAGTGGTTCAGCAGGAAATTTTCGCGGTCGCTGCAATTCTTGAATCACAACCATCTGTTCGCTGTCGTCGATTTCAATGCTCAGCGCTGTGCCCGTGTCAGGCTTGAACGCTTCGCTAAGCGACTGCACGATCTGTTCGATATCGTGCGGATAAAAATTGCGTCCGGCAACAATGATCAGTTCTTTGAGACGACCGGTGACAATCAATTCACCTTCGACACGAGCGGCCAAATCTCCGGTGCGCAAGTACTCGGCGGCCCCTTTTTCGTTGGCTTCATCGGCAAGTCGTGCGTGAAAGGTATTCTCGGTCGCTATCGGTTCGTTCCAATAACCTGATGCGACGGAACCGCCTCGAATCCAGATTTCACCGATCTGACCATCGGGTAGTTTGAGACAAGTTTGCGGATCAACGATTTCGTAGTGCATGTCGGCAACCGGGGTGCCGGAGCTGACGAGTTCTTGGGTGCTCACCGAGTCACCAACATCGATAGTACTGACATCAACTGTTTGAATCTTACCGAGCTGCAATGACCGCGTGTCAACATGAAATGTTTTGTAGCGTTGCCCCAGTCGTGATCCCGTCGCCATCACGGTGGTTTCCGCCATGCCGAAAGCGGGATTGAATGTGGTGGGTTGAAATCCGTAGCGAGCAAATTTTTCTTCGAAGCGGCGAAGCGTCGACGCACGGACTGGCTCGGCACCGACAACGGCGACTCTCCAAGAACTCAAGTCCAATCCGACACAATCGGCATGCTCGATTCGCCGCACACAGAGTTCGTAGCCGAAGTTCGGGGCACCGTTGCTCGATCCGTTGTAATGATCGATACAACGCAACCATAGCAGTGGATTGCGTACAAAATCGATAGGCGAGAGGATGACCGCTTCAACGCCACAGGTAATCGGCAGCAAGATGCCACCAATCAAACCCATGTCATGATACGGCGGCACCCACTGCACGGCGCAAGCACCAGGAAAGTGAATGTGTTTTTCGATCGCTGACAGATTGTTCAGTAGCGTCCGATGCGTGAGCACCACACCGCGCGGGTTTCCGGTTGACCCAGAGGTGTATTGCAAGATCGCGATGTCATCGGGTTGTGGCATTCGACCGTTCCAGCGATCTGCGACCGCGATGTCGATTTCATCCACTGCGATTGCTCCGCTGTGAGGCATTCGCCACAGCGGACTGAGTGTTCCGCCGATGGTCGCCCGATCGCTCAACATCAACTCCGCGCCCGCGTTGGCGATGACAGCTTCGAGTCGTGGAAGCGTGTGTTGCAGTCGTAGCATTTGGGGCGGATAGATCGGGACCGCGATCGCGCCTGCATATAGACATCCAAATAGTGAAGCGGCGTAGTCCGCTCCTGGATCGAGCACAATCAGGACTGGCTTACCAACTCCCTGTCGCTGTTGGATCTCAACGGCGATGGCGCAAGCGCGAGCATCGAGTTGGGCAAAACTCAGACGATCATGTTCGCCCGGCTCACCCCAGACATGAGTAAAAGCAGGCGTCTGTGCTAGCTCACCGACAGCTTGAAAACGACAGCAGTGGACAAGCGTGCGGTCAGGGACCAAGGTGCTACGGCCCGGTGTTGAGTCGCTTGAGAATGCACTCGTCGGTACGATTCCAGATTCGTCGTTCACTCGCCATTTTTGTTTTGAGAAAGGTTGGTTGATTGCGATCACTGACCGTTTTTTGATCGCAAATAGTCAATCCGTCGAGGCAATTCCTCCCCAGACCTCCCAGTGTAACCCAATGTCCAGGTTTTGAGAGAGGGGGCGGAAGACTCGCCAGCATGCGTTCGTTTCGATTGATCGATCATCGAACAGTTTGCCCGCCACTGGTATTCGTTTTCAGGCTGAGTTTCGGACAAACTAAAAAAAAAACCGCCTGATCGCTCGAAAGCGGTCAGACGGTTTTGTGGGTTCTAGAGATGAGTGGATCGCTTAGAACAAGAAGATTGTGTCCATGCCGAACGTGAACTGTTCGTCGTCGCGGTCTTCCAGTGCGATCGTCGAGTTCGCGAGGGTTGCTGCATCGGTATCGACCCAGTCCCAACGAATTTCTGGTCGCACGAGCACGTTCGAGTGAGGTCGGTAGTTGATACCGAACGTCAAAGCGTAGATGTCCGCGTCAGTCGCTCCGGGAGCACCACCGAAGAACTGGCTCTCGCCATCGACATGCCACCATTCAAAACGTGAACCGATACCGACGCAATCATTGATGGAGTACAACAGGTACTGATTGATGCCGGCAGTGCTACGCTGAGTGGCGTCCAACTCGTCTTCCGTTTCCAGAATATCGTTTTGGAAGATGTACTGGAGTTTATCCGACAGGCTCACGTCGAAAATGAGCGAGTGCATGTACCCATCTTCACGAGCTCCAACGCCATTCTTGACCTCGCCGAAACGACCCATCGTCGAAGCATAGATCATTTGGATGCTATCAGTGAGACCCAGCGAGAAACCACCGAGGTAGGAGTCGCCGTTGTCTTCAAATCCGCTATCCCAGCCAAGTGTGTAACCACCCCAAAGCGTCAGGTCGTCCGACGCGTTGTAAGTCGCCAACGCACCGGTGTGCGTGAACGGCTCGCTGTAGTTAAACGTGTACGCATGGCTGTAGAAGAAGTTGTTCGGAGCTCCAACGACTTCCCATCCGATGATGGTGAAGAAGTGGCCGAATTTAACTGACAGGTCACCATAACCGACTTCACCGTAGAGCTGTGGCATCGCGCTGCCGTAGCCAGAGTTATCTGGTCCGTTGTCCCAGTCGTTGTCCCAATGTCCGTTGTCTATACCGAATGCTTGGGTGTTGGGGCCGTCGATACCATAGACATAGTCGATCCGTCCACCAATACCAAAGCCGTTCGACGTGTCGAGGGCTTTCTCGGCGTACAACCAGCTTTGGTGAAGGTTAACTTCATCAGGACGGTCGTTGAACGCTGGTAAGAATGCCGAGTGGTAACCCAATTGGGCCCAGCCACCGACGTTAATTCCGTGGCCGACGTCACCGAACAGCGACCATGGTTCTGCACCGCAATCGCCGCAGGCGAGAGCATCGAAGCAGCTACCGGCTGCACAGCCGGCTGCATCACAGCCGCCGTCACAGCAGCTCAGGTCGCCGCAAGTTGACTCGCAGCCACACTCGGGTTCGCAGCATGCTTCTTCAGCACAACCGCAAGCGGTTTCACAACCACAAACAGGTTGGCCGCAGTCGCAGTTGCTTTGTGAGCACGAGACAAGATTGATTTCGTTTGCTGATACTTTGGGAAGGTTGCTGGCGTTGATACCGCATGCAACTGCCGCGATCAGGGCTAATTTACTAAGCTTCATTGCTTTCTCCGTGAAAATCCCAAATCCAATTGGGATGAAATGTTTGTGGCACCAAGTTCGTTGGTGTGGTTAGAGGCTTGAAGCGTCGCACTCACGATGAGTGTGAATTCGTTTCAAACCTCCGCGACCGAAAAACGACTCCTCGGTCTTAATCGGGTTCAGCACCTCGTTTGCCGCATCAAACGATTGTGAATCGGTGATTCGTTTTTTCGCCTCTGCCGGTTCCACACCGGGTTGTCGCAAGTTTCATCGGTGTCTGAACTGCACAACGCACGCTCCGAGTGCTCGAAATAGCTCGGAATGACCGTTCCCCATTCCTGACATCGCGGTCGCATCAATCATGCCGCTCCAGTGAACTTTGCCGCCTCTACCGTCTGACCACATTGCCCAGACTGAACCTTGCCTTTGAGCCCAAAAACCCCTCTGGAGAACTTGTCCAACGCCGTCTTGAGAAACACTGCCAATCCACTGCCCCTGCCATTTCACAACGCAAGCTTTTTTTCCAGCGTACCAGCCCTCCAGCCATCTTTTGACAAACTTCGTCTTGATCCGCCTGCCCCGGACTTGCTAAACCTGGGATGTTTCACAGTTAGGAAGACAAATGTACTGCTGTGAGAATCCCTCCAACTGGCTCGCATTGGCACCAGCATGAATCAACAGCAATCGTTCGTCCCCGAACCCACATTTTCCGAGACAACAGCCACGGCAGCGGACATCGCCAACACTGCGACCACGAGTGAACCACAAGGCATCGCCGACGCCACGTCAGCTTTGATTGGTAACATGACCAATGGCGATTTCTCCAGTCTGGGAAGTTACGCGACCACGCACTTGGCTCCCGCTGTGTTATCCGCCGGGATTGGACTTTTTATCATTTTCATGGGGTATTTGATCGCCAAATACTTGATGCGAGTGATCAGCCAACCGGTCTGTCGCCGCGTCGACGAAACGCTGGGCAAATTCGTCGGGAAGATGGTTTTTTACTTGACCATGTTCGGCGTCGTCGGTGCTGTGCTCAGCAAACTCGGTTTACCACTGGGTGGTTTAGCGGCGATGTTGGCAGCCGCCGGTTTTGCGATCGGGTTAGCGTTTCAAGGTACACTGAGCAACTTCGCCGCAGGCGTTCTGATGCTAGTGTTCCGTCCCTTCAAAGTCGGTGACATCGTGACAGCGGCCTCGATTACTGGCAAAGTCAACGAAATCGACTTGTTCACGACAACACTCGACACACCGGACAACCGCCGCATTATCGTGCCCAATAGCTCGATCGCTGGTGGCACGATCGAAAACATCACGTATCACGCACACCGACGTGTCGAAGTATTGGTCGGTGTCGAGTACGCGGCCGACTTGCAAGCGACCCGTGAAGCACTGCAAAAAGCAATCGACAATTTGGCCCACCGCTCGATTCCTGGCGAAGGCCGAGGTGGTGCGGTTGTGCTGGCCGGACTCGGTGCTAGCAGCGTGGATTGGAAAGTCCGCTTGTGGGTCTCCGCTAAAGAATACTGGCCGCTGAACGAACTGTTGATCGCGGAAGTCAAAACGCAACTCGATGCTGCAGGTTTAACGATCCCATTCCCGCAAATGGATGTGCATGTGAAGTCCGGCAGCGAAGCCGCCCTGTCCGGGCCCATGTCCAATCGCATTCGACCTACACGACGGGCCGTCGATCGCATGGCGGGTTAGAGAGCAAATTACTTTATCCGAACAACTCATACTTGTTCGCAGTAAAACACGGCCAGCCAAATGGTGACCTCGTCTGGATCTGTCCACTGCACGCGGTGCTTTTGATGCGCAGGGATTTCGACAAAATCACCTGCCCTCATTTCCATGCTGATGTTGTCCGCTTCAAACTGCAATCGAGCGGCACCTCGCAAAACGATCACCCATTCGGTCTCTTCTTGATCGTACCAAAAGTCCTGCGGACTGGATTGCCCCTGCGACACGATCCGCTCGATGCGGACTGATGTACCGTCAATTAACCGATCCGTTAACTCATCAGGCAACACGCTCGGCAAGTTCGCAAAAAGGTTATTCATGGCGAAACTTGTTTAACTGCCTGGTCTCAAAAATTCGGTCGGTTAAGAATCTCGCGGAGCAAGAAAGCTTGGCGTACGCCGTTGGGACGACGCAGCATTTCTCGAATTTCTTTCGCGGTGCTTGTTTGTGATGGTGGTTGGCCACTGTGTGCTGTCGCCGTTGCGGCGGACGGGGAGCTTGAGGAAGCTGATCGGTTCGAGGAATACTTGTTGTCGAGTACCTCAATGGCCATGACAGGCTCTTCGTCCTCATCATCATACACCACTGCATCGACCACTCGTTCAGCACGCACATTTGAATAAGCGGGCGGGCGAGAACGCGTTTGCTGTTCTGTCTGCCGCTCCGCTTCGGCGCGTTGCTCCATCGCTTTATGTTGCCGCTTCGCAGCAGCTTGTCTCAAAAACTCTTCGAGATCGTTGGGCATTGTTGTGCTTCCTACTCGTGTGCGTGCTGGGTCGGATAATTACTGATGCGCGTTGATACTGGCCGACTCGGGTCGTTCACCCGAGAGTGATCGCCGCATCTCGGTATCAGCGATCACGTTTTGCATGCGGTAGTAATCCATGATCATCAACTTGCCGCTACGGAATGCTTCCGCCATCGCCAGCGGCACCGCCGCTTCCGCTTCGACAACCTTTGCCCGACTCTCTTCGATTTTCGCTTGCATCTCTTGTTCTTCGGCGACGGCGGCAGCCCGCTTGCTCTCCGCATTCGCACGTGCGACTGCCGTATCCGCTTCGGCTTGATCTGCTTGCAAGCGTGCGCCAATGTTAGCACCCACGTCGATGTCAGCGATGTCGATCGACACGATTTCAAACGCCGTTTGTGAATCAAGTTTCTTGGCGAGCACGGCTTTACTGATCACATCAGGATTTTCGAGCACGGCTTTGTGATTGTCGGCACTTCCGATCGCGCTAACGATTCCTTCGCCGACACGTGCAATGATCGTTTCCTCAGTCGCACCACCGATGAGTTGTTGCAAGTTCGCACGCACGGTCACGCGAGCTTTCACTTTCAACTGAATCCCGTCTTTGGCCACGGCGTCGAGTGACGGTTTAACCGAACCACGCGGCGGGCAATCAATGACTTTCGGATAAACGCTGGTCTGGACAGACTCCAACACGTCACGACCAGCCAAGTCGATCGCGGTGGCTTCACGGAACGTCAGCGAGATCGTTTTCGCTTTTTTAGCCGCAATCAACGCGCGGATGACTTGCTGGACGTTACCGCCAGCCAAGTAATGAGCTTCAAGGGCACCGCCCGTCAATTCGGGATCATCCAGACCGGCCTGTGTGGCCATGATCTTGGCTCGCACGATCGCCCGCGCATTGACTTTGCGAAACGTCATCGCGATCAGATTGGAAAACCCGATGTCGGATTTAGTCAGAACAGACTGAATCCACAATCCAAAGTAATTGGCAAAAACGACAAAGATCACCAGGATGACCAAAAAGACGACCAGGGCACCGACCAGCACGATCGTATTGAAATTCACCAATCCAGCCGCCAAGTAAGCGTGCGAAACGAGCGTTTGTTGCAGTTGGTTCATGTTGGTTCGTCGTCAGAGATGGGGACCGAACAGCACAAAGTGATGCTGCGAAGGTCCATTGTAGCAGCAGCGAGCAGTCGGTTTAACTACACGCCCATGAACGACACGCGTCGATGAACCAGGGCTGGGGAAAAACGGGGCGAGAACCTAAAGTGGGCATGTGGAGTCCTTGTCGACTCCGATTCTATCCATTGTTCCCATCAAACTCGGTTTTCGATGTCCACGAAACCCAACGAAGCTGCTGATTCCTCGCTCGAAAACGACTCCCACAAGGCTTTTCGCAAGGCGGAGGCGAGTCCTTCGTTCCCGCAGCTAGAAGAAGAAATCTTGGCGTTCTGGGATGAGCAGCAGATTTATGAGAAATCCCTCGCCCAGCGAGCCGACGCACCCACCTTCGTCTTCTTCGAGGGGCCGCCGACCGCCAATGGAATGCCGCACCCCGGACACTGCTTGACGCGGGCGATCAAGGACGTGTTTCCTCGCTATAAAACAATGCGTGGCTATCGCTGCGAACGCAAAGCCGGTTGGGATACTCACGGGTTGCCCGTCGAAGTCGAAGTCGGCAAAGAACTCGGCATCCACAGCAAAGAAGAAATCGAAGCCTACGGTGTTGAACCGTTCATCCAGAAATGTCAACAGAGTGTGTGGCGGTACATGCGGGAGTGGGAAACGCTCACCCGCCGCCTCGGTTTTTGGGTCGACCTGAAACAAGCCTACGTAACGTATCACCAATCTTATGTGGAAAGCGTTTGGTGGAGTTTGAAGAATCTGTTCGACCGCGGTTTGCTCTACCAAGGACACAAGATCGTGTGGTGGTGGGCGCAAGGCGGCACGGCATTGTCAGCAGGCGAGGTCGGCCAAGGCTATCGCGAGGTTGCGGATCCCAGTGTGTACGTGCTGTTCCCGCTGATCTCTGTTTCATCGAGTGTGCCGAAGCGTTCGCTGGTGGTCTGGACCACGACTCCCTGGACGCTGCCCAGCAACATGTATGCGGCCGTGAAAGCGGATTTGGAATATGCGGTTGTCGAAGACAGTGAAACGGGCGAACAACTCGTGCTCGCAGCTGCCTTGGTCGAAACTCTCTCGGCAAAAATCAAACGCGAACTCAAACTCATCGAAACCATCTCCGGTGCATCGCTGGTGGGTCAACGTTACGAACCACCCTTTGCAGATTACCGCACACGTTTGGCTGACCCCCAGGGCACACTGAAAACCGGCGAGTCAGAGCATCTGTACTGGCGGGTCGTCGCAGCGGATTTTGTCACCACGGATTCGGGCAGCGGCCTGGTCCACCTCGCACCGGCATTCGGTGAAGTCGATTACGAAGTCCTGGCGACTGAACGACTGCGGTTCGTCGAGACCGCTGGCCCAGACCTGCTGTGCGCCGTTGGCCCCGACGGCAAGTTCACCGATGAGTTTCCGGAAATGAAAGGCGAGTGGGTCAAGGCAGCCGACAAGGCACTTTCGCGGCAACTTCGCGATGGCGGCAAACTGTTGCATCAAGAGCAGTATCTGCACGACTATCCGTTCTGTTGGCGTGCCGAGGATGATCCGTTGATCCAGTATCCGCGAGAAAGTTGGTTCATTCGCACGACCCAGTTTCGCGATCTGATGCTCAAGAATAATTCGCAAATCGGCTGGCAACCCGAGCACATCCGCAATGGTCGGTTCGGCAATTTTTTAGAAAGTAATGTTGACTGGGCACTCTCGCGAGAACGCTACTGGGGCACACCGCTACCAATCTGGGTGTGTGATGAAACAGGCCGCGCCGAAGCGATCGGCAGCTACGACGAGCTGCTCGCCAAGCCCGACATCCAAGGCACGGAGGTGTGGGCGGCGGCCAAGCAAGCCAATCCAGAACTGGCTGACGATCTCTGCGTTCACAAACCGTACATCGACGCGGTGACGTACGCCTCTCCGTTCGTGGAAGGTGCGAGAATGCAGCGAGTCAGTGAGGTGATCGATTGTTGGTATGACAGTGGTGCGATGCCGTTTGCTCAATGGGGATGGCCGCATCAGAATGCGGAGCGTTTCAAAGAGCAGTTCCCCGCCGATTTCATCAGCGAAGCGATCGATCAAACTCGCGGTTGGTTCTACAGCCAACTGGCGATCAGCACGATGCTGTTCGGCGAAGGAGCAATGATCGATGTTTCGGAAACGCCGCAGACACAAGGGAAACCGGCACCAACGTCGCTCGCCAAACTCACGCGTGACCAGGACTACCCACATCCCTATCGCAATTGCATCGTGTTGGGTTTGATGTTATCGCAATGGTACGAGGCCACACCGGATAATGGTGGTCCTAAGATCATCGCACTGACCGAAGAGGAAACCGCTGCGCATCCAGGTCTTAGCTTTACACGAAAAACCGGCAAGATGTCCAAGCAACTGCGGAACTACCGCAGCCCATCGGAGATATTCGATCGCTACGGTGCCGACGCGATGCGTTGGTATTTCTTTGCCAATCAGGCTCCTTGGAATTCGATCATCTATGCCGATGGCGCGATCCGCGATTCGATCCCAGAGTTCCTGTTGCGATTGTGGAATACGTTCAGCTTCTTCACGATCTATGCTGAGATCGATGGCTTTGATCCGACCACGGCCCGCGACGCTGATCAACAGCTCACACCGAGTAGTCTTGCTTCGGCACCGACGTATCGTCCCCTATCGCAGCGCAGTGAAATCGACCGCTGGATCGCTTCGGAACTGAACGTGGCCATCGCAACGATCGTCGATCGCATGGACAAGCTCGATAACTACAACGCCTGCCAAGCGATCACGGCGGTGCTCGACGGATTGAGTAATTGGTTTGTCCGTCGCAGTCGTGATCGTTTTTGGGCGAAGGATACGCAGTCGCCTGATAAGCACGATGCGTACTGGACGTTGTACGAGTCGCTGTTGCAGTTAACCAAGGTGATCGCGCCGTTCGTACCATTCTTGGCGGAAAAACTTTGGCAAGAACTCACTCGTCCGTTTGGCGACCGAGTTCTAAGCAGCGTGCATTTGTGTGATTACCCCGTCTCCGACACGAGCCGTATTGACATGGATTTGTCGACGTCGATGAAGGTGCTGCGCGAGATTGCATCGCTGGGCCGGGCGGCTCGCGCGGATGCAAAACTCAAGGTGCGGTTGCCGCTCGCGGCGGTGGAAGTCGTCTTAACCGATGACAGCCAAATTGCTTGGTTGAAATCACATGATTCGCTCGTGCGGGAAGAACTCAATGTGAAAGCCGTCGAGTACACGACCGATGGTGGTGACTATGTGCAGTACACCGTCGTCCCAAATTTCAAACGGCTCGGCCCGAAAGTTGGCAAGCACATCCCAGTGGTCAAGCAAATGCTCGGTGAGGCTGATGGCAACGCCTTGCTCAGCCAACTGCAAGCCACAGGCAAGGTCACGCTGTCGTTGCCCGATGGTAGCTCGCTGGATCTCGATAATGAAGACATCGAGGTGCGATTGCATGCCCGTGAGGGTTGGGCCGCTGCCCAAGGATCGTCGTGCGTCGTCGTGCTCAACACGGAGGTCACCGATGAACTGCGTCGCGAAGGCATCGCGAAAGATTTGATTCGTGCGATTCAAAGTCAGCGAAAAGAGATTGACTGTGACTACACCGATCGGATCGAAGTTGGTGTCGTCACCGAGGATGAGGAAACTCGAAAAGCAATCGACGAACACCGTGCTTTGATCTGTCAAGAAACATTAGCGACTCGGTTGGTTGTCGAACCGCTCAGGAAGATCGCTCCCGTGGCGATCGAAAACGGCGAGCTGTTTGTTGCGAAGGTGGTTGCTTGATGTCGACAACACATGGCTCGCCCGCTGCGACCCAGCTTCCGATCGCTGTGTTCCTAAGTGGCAGTGGTCGGACGTTGGCGAATTTAATTCAGCACCGCGACCAACATGGACTGCCGATCGATATTCGCTTGGTGATTAGCAGTCGGAGCGATGTGCGTGGCATAGAGATTGCGGCTCAAGCGGGAATTCAGACGCTGGTGATTCGTCAGCGTGATTATCCCGATGCCAATGGCTACAGCGACGCGATGTTCGCACCGCTAGGCGAGCGAGGGATCGAGTACGTGGTCATGGCTGGCTTTCTAAAACACGTGCTGATCCCTGAGGCGTTTGAGAATCGCGTGATCAATATTCATCCATCGTTGTTGCCAGCCTTTGGCGGGCATGGCATGTACGGTCACTACGTGCATGAGGCGGTGATTTCCAAAGGTGTGAAAATCTCGGGCTGCACCGTCCATTTTGTCGACAACGAATACGACAATGGACCGATCATCCATCAACGTGCTTGTCCAGTGCTCCCTGGCGATACGCCCGACGCGTTGGCTGCGCGAGTGTTTGAGCAAGAATGCTTGGCGTTGCCTGAAGCGATCACGATGCTGGCAGTTAAGCAAGGTATTTCCCGTTCGATTTAACGTCGCAGTAAACCGTATTTTGCGATGCAGTACAGGGCCGCGATTCCGTCTTTCCAGGTGATTTTTTTTCCCTCGTCGTACCAGCGATGCTGATAACGAATCGGCCGTTCGGTGAATCGTAAACCCAGTCGAGCCCATCGCGCAGTCAATTCGATCTCAATCCCAAAACGATCTTCTTTCAAAGCCGGCAGGATTTTCTGAAAGTACTCGCGAGTGGACATTTTGTAGCACGTTTCGACATCGCTCAAACGCGGTCCAATGGCGATATTCGCGAGCTGCGTGATGAAGCCATTGATTGCCTGATGCCACCAAGGAGAGACTTGACGATCACAATGCCCGTACCGCGTGCCGTAGACGACGTCAGCGCTGTTTTCCAGTAACGGCTGCAGAAGTCCCCGGAGGTCATCAGGGTCGTACTCACTGTCAGCATCCTGGATCACGATCACATCGCCTGTCGCGGCGGCGATACCAGTGCGTATCGCCGCACCTTTGCCACGGTTTTGGGTGTGTCGAATCAGCAACACATCGTCGCTGGTCGCACAAGCATCAAGGATCTCGGCAGAGCCATCATGGGAGCCGTCATCGACCAAGATGATTTGCAGCGGCAGGCCTGTGTCACGTAGTCGATCGAGCACGTTACGGACGGTATCGCACTCGTTGTAAACGGGCACGATCACGCTCAACACAAAGCCCGATGGGAGGGCAAAGATGGCGAGCCGGCGGCAAGCGTTCGGGCCAAGAAAACGATGCATCTGATCGACGTATTCCGCAGCGAACCACCGGCGGTTGTTGATTGACGCGGGATCATGATCAGGCTGTGATTTCGCGGTCTCTTGAATGGCTTCGTTCATGCTGATACTGACTGACGGGCGGGAAGGACGAGATCGCTTTCGGACGAGTTTTGCACAAAAAAATCTTCTCGCAAAGATACCGTTATTTTCATAGTCAAACGCACTGTTGAGAAAATTCTGCGGAGCAAACGTCTAGTTTGTTGTTGACAGTGAGCACTGCAAACGGCAAATTCTTTCGTGGCTTCCACAACACGCATGACGCTGAAGCGGCGACGAGAGCCGATCATCCAGATCGATTCAACTTGCTCCAACGTTTTGCGAGATTCAACTTTTCTTAACGGAGTGCTTACGATGCATTTTGATAGAGTGATCAACACATTGTGCCAATTTAACTCACTTCAAAAAGCTTCGTCACCAACACCCACCGCTCGTATAGCGACTTCTTTCCAGTGTCAGTGCCTGTGGGCATCGACCCGCTAAAGCCAGATCATCAGCCGACGCAGGAACGCGTTGTCTATGGGTACGTCACAATGATTGTGAACGGTTCATCGGGAGATGGTAATAGATGGACGCCACCACCGAACAAATTTGTTCGAGACACGGATCGTCACTCCCTATTTTTAGTTGATTAACTGCGGTTTCCGTTTTGGAAAATCAATCGGTAGTGTTCAATGCATTTGATGCAGTGTGCATTGTCCGCGCAGGCTTGGGCTCCGTCTCACTTCAAGGAAGTCGTGTGTGGGAGAGTTACCCGAGTATCGACGAAGCGAGCGACAGTGAACCAGGATGTGACGCTGGCTCGCTTTTTTTGGTTATGCGGTAACGGAAGTCATCTAGACTTTCGATCCCGAACCGCATGAAAACGAAACCCTGGACGATTTTTTGCTACGGCAGTTCGCGACGGTAACGCGGGATTTTCGCCTTGGGCAGATCAACTTGATGCTCTTCTTGAAATCGTCGTCGCTCAACCGCGTCGGCGTAGTAGGTTAACCAAGTTTCATTGTCATCGACGCAACGCCATTCCAGTTTGTTGCCTTCAATTGAGACCTTCTTTTCGCAACAGGGAAGAATATCGCGATAGATCACTCGATACAGTTCCCGGTCACTCAAGTGGTCGGTGCACGAA
Organism: Rhodopirellula sp.; assembly: GCA_041740155.1. Lineage (GTDB taxonomy): Bacteria > Planctomycetota > Planctomycetia > Pirellulales > Pirellulaceae > Rhodopirellula. Next base: position 167,248 of record JBGSMN010000149.1, on the reverse strand, counting down.
AGCACGATCGATTCACATCGTAGTCGTTTGATAGTTTGCTTCAAAATGACTGACACCGACTCGTTGTCTAACGAATCCGGTGATGGAATCTGCAGGGGCGGATCGAACCAATCGCGAATCGGTAACGCTGGTGCGCGCTCCCACGCCAGAATCGAAGCGAGATATTCGTTTTCCATCCGCAGCGGCATTCGGCACATGCTCGGATCGTCAATCGAATCGTCTCGATACGGCTCTAGTTCGTCTCGCAATCGAGCATTGTCGATCATTAGATCCACTTCATCGATCATGGGTCGACTCGTCTCACTCATGTCCATCGTTTCCCTTACCTTCCCAATTGAATACAGGCCACACGCAGTTTGCTGTGATTTTGGGGAACGTTCCCCACACTCCGTTGGTGTTTGTCCGTGACGTGAACGCCTACTGTTGAGGCTTCAGCGATGTTGCTCCACGGACACTCACTAGGCTATCCACAGGCACCGAATCGTCCACCGAGAATTGAGCCAAAAAGCCCGCTTCGGTAAGAAATCCATTCCCCGATCTCGGCCTGATCGTTACGAGCGGCATTCTTTGACATCGGTGGCCCGCGATACGATTCACCTAAGCCTGATCTTCTACCCATTCTCGCCAATCCTCCCACTGATCGGCACTCACGGGCATCTCCGGCAGCGCGGGCAGCTTCACCGTGCGACCGAGGTCGGGACGCTCCAAATGGACAGAAAGCAACCCGTTGATATCCACTTCAAAGCCGATCGTGCGTGTCGGCGATTGCTCGCTCGCGTCGACCATCATTCGATGTCGCCCGAGCGTCTGCCAAGACTCATCTTGCAGCCCCGAAGACTCCACGAGCGCCAACGTTAAATGCTCATCTTTGGCCTTGCCACCGAGCTGTCGGTTGGTGCGGGCGGGAGTGGGCGTGCCTCGCGTGATGATCGGCATGATCTTGCGTTTGCCACGCGCATCGGCAACCACGAAACCGACAGAATGGGAGGCCCGAGATTGCACGGGCAGGATCTCTCCACGCTGGCCAGGCAATTCGGCGCGCAGACATGCTGCGGCACCGGCAGCAGCGTCAGAAGGATCGAAAAAATCAACTGGCGTGTCTGCGACTAGCGACGCGAAAACCCGCTCTCGAATCATGGGCAGCCGCAAAATTGGGCCATGCACGAGGCACCGCGAGAGCTCCTCCACGGGCGTCTCGGCACGACGACATGCTTGGACAATCGCGAGTTCGATCGCGGCCTGCAAATCGTCACAGGCCGCGAGCCACTCGTCGCGCGAGACCATGATCGCTTCGGTTTCGTCATGATGTCGGATCTCGACCTTCGTTTCTGGTAGCAGCAGCAAAGAATTCATTGCCCGCTCGCCCGCGATCTGCACCTTGGTCAGATAGCTCAGTCGACTGCGGCTGCCGGCTGGCTTTTTGGCCTGTTCCTGCATGCCGACCAATCGTGATTGAATGATCTCGACCAAACGACTTGACCACACCATCCCGCCGTTTCGCCAATGCCCTGCGGAGGCCAGTTGCTCGATCTTATTGCCTCGTTTACGAATGATGGCAACATCGAGCGCTTGGCCCGTCAAACCCACGTAGAGCACGGTTTGCGTCTTGCCCGAAACTGTCCGCGACAGGTTCGCGGAATTGGTCGCGATTGTTTGAGGCGTTGCCTGAGAGCTTTCGGAAGAGCGTTGGCTCCCCAAGGCATGTCGCGCAATCGCAATCCCGCGGTCAATTAAACGCACCGCAGGCAGGCCCGCAATCCGAGCTGCGGTATAAATCGCGCGCCGATGGAGTTGGTCGTAACAACTCGGCACCGTGATCGCAACGCCTTCCGGCCAACTTTCATGGCGTTGCCAAATCGCTCCCAACACGCTCTTAATAGTATTCGCCCCAGCACCAAAGCCCGCCTCAGCAGAGGCGGACATTGCCAGCGAGGACGCAGCAGTTTGGTGATTCATGAGCGTGTTGCCGACGAGACGTCGCAAGCACAACGCCGTGGTCACGACTGGCGGACACATCCGTCCGCCAATTTTTCGCAACATGTCTTCACGACCGTAGTACATCATTTGGCAGTGTGAAACGCGATGAGGATAATTCACTCGCAATTCATACGCAGCGTTTCCGAACAAAACTTGCGAGGCATCCGCACCGGAACCTGCAGCCAACTCTGCAACTGCCATCCGAAACAGCGATTGTGGTTTGCCATTGGAAAAACCAGGGCGTCCGATGCTACACTGACCGTTGCCTAGCCCGATGGCGGTGGCGGCGTGGGTGATGCCGAGATCGACGCCGATCACGCTCACTGTTTTGCGTGGCGTTTGGCCCGTCGTATGACTGGCGTCGTTGGCTGTCGATCCATCCTCGTCAATTCGTCGTTGCGAAAAATCGAGCACCCAGGCTGGCGTTGACCGGTCATTATCGTACGGAGCCATCGCGCGAGCAACTTCGTCCATAGAACCGTATCGCTGGGCAGGCGATTTGGCCAACATCCGCGTCACAATGTTAGCCAGCGTCAAATCAACGTCTTGGCGAAACGACATCAGATCCGGAATCTCGCCGTGACGGTGACCATAAACTTGATCAATCGTCTCGCCAGGAAATGGCGGGTGACCGACGAGCAGAAAGAATAGTGTCGCGCCGAGTGAATATTGATCGCTGCGAGAGTCGGCCGACTCGGGATCTTCGAGTTGCTCCGGCGAAATAAATGCGAGAGTGCCCATTAGGGAACGCTTGGGCGAACTGAGCGGACGCAGCGAATCATCGACGGCCTGCTCAGCCGGTGGTGTCGAATCGCTGCGAGCCTTCAGCTCTGTAGTTAAGGGATGAATCTCGCTTTTCGGCGTCTCCTTGGCATTGTGCCACTGTCTCGAAAACCGGGCCAACCCAAGATCGAGCAGTTTAATCGTGCCCTCACGTGAACGCATCAGGTTTCCAGGTTTGACGTCTCGGTGGACGATCCCTGCTGCGTGCGCATGGTGTAGGGCAAACGCGGCTTGTCGAACCCCCGACGTGGCATCACCGATCGACATCGGACCTTCCTCGGCGACGATTTGCGACAGCGTTTTGCCATCAACGTATTCCATCGCGAGGTAATGAATCCCTTCGGCTTGCCCTGCGTCAAAAGCCGTCACAATGTTCGGGTGCATTAATCGAGAGGCGGCGCGAATCTCTTCGTTGAACCGCTCCACTGACCCGGCTCGACCGAGCCAGTGAGATGGCAATACTTTGATCGCCACCATTCGCCCCATCGAACGATGCTCGGCCAAATAGACTTCCCCCATGCCACCTTTGCCAAGTCGTTTGCCGACCCGGTATCCGCCCAGAATTTCCGGCAAGGGAGCGGATTCTTCGTCAATGTCATCGAGTTCAATCGAAATAGATTCGTCACCAGAGAGCAGTGTGTGCGTATGATCACTGTGGAGCTGAGCTGCCCGATGGCCGACCGAACCATCGATTTGCGCATCGTTTTTCGGCTTAGAGGATGAATCGAGCAAGCCAGAAGACGAATCAGCACCCGCGATCGGCGCAGCCCAATCATCGGGGCGGGAACCAGCCGAATCGTGCTCGCTCAGGGGCGGATCGACATGACGGGGATGAGAGGACACTTCAGCAGCAAAAAAGAGATGAGATACAAGGATCAGAAAGCTTCGGTGGCATTGCACAGGATAGCCGCGACAGCCATCCTTGGAACGCGAAAGTGGAACGATTGTGCCCGACAATCCGATTGCCTGACAGTGTTTTCGGGTTCTGCTCATTTTGCAGATTGTTCGTTTGCGGGTAACTTTTCGTTATTGATCCGTTCTTATCCCCATTTCCTGAGCTTTTGTCTTGGTCTCGCCAGTTTCCCTTTCCCTGAGCACTTCAGCGAACGATTTGTCCCGGCCACTGCGAATTGCCACCCGAGAAAGCCCATTGGCGATGTGGCAAGCGAGACACGTGGCGGGGCAGCTCGCCCGACACGGCATCGCCAGCGAACTCGTGCCGCTGGTCAGCAGCGGGGACACGGATCTTCGCCCCATCGACGGGACCCGCCAAATCGGCCTGTTTACAAAACGCATCCAGCAGGCACTCGTTGACGACGAGGCGGACGTGGCGGTGCATTCGCTCAAAGATTTGCCGACGCAAACCGACGAGCGGTTTTTTCTAGCTGCCGTGCCACCCCGCGAAACCGTCCACGATTGCTTGGTCACGAGCGACGGTCGGTCGCTGGCGGAATTGCCCAGTGGTGCGTGCGTCGGGACCGGCAGCACGCGGCGGAAGGCGCAGTTAAATTCGCTCCGCGGAGACCTCGACGTGCGACCGATTCGGGGCAACGTGCAGACTCGGTTGAACAAATTAGAGTCAGGCGAGTTTGCCGCGATTGTGCTGGCTGAGGCTGGCGTGTTGCGATTGGAAATGCACGATTTGCCACGTAGCCAGTTTTCCCTCGCGGACATGTTACCCGCTCCCGGACAAGGGGCACTGGGAATCGAAGTCCGCAGCGACGATGCGATGGCCAGGACAGCCCTGTGCCGGCTCGACGACTGGACCGCCCGCTCAGCCGTGCTCGCCGAACGGACCGTGTTGGCCGAATTACACGGCGGATGCTTAGCACCGATCGCAGCGCATGCTCTCGTGAACACAGAAACTGATGGGCTGAGAACGGTCTTGACCTTAACCGCAATCGTAATGTCGCCCGACGGATCACAGCGACTCCACGAAAACGCGAGCTGTGAGCTTGGCCCTGAGGCATTCGCCGGTGACACGACCGCCGCGATTAACCTCGCACAGCAGGTCGCTGAAAAACTCCGCTCCGCAGGGGCCGAGGCGATCATCCGCTCCGCCCGTTAATTAAATTATCCGCCTGAAAATCGCTTTTCTGGTAGATCGTAGCGACAGTCGTCAAGACTTTCGGCTCTCTGGACGATCTCAGGATGCAACGAAACGCTTGACGAGTTCCAGCTGCCCGAAATTGTTAGCTGGGATCGGGGTACTCGACGATGATGTTGCTGTTAAGCCCACCGCGGGGCGTCCAGCGACTCTCCACCCGGAGCCGACGTGGCTGGACGACAGCCACGAAGTCGTCCAGAATCCGGTTGGTCACCGCTTCGTAGAAAATACCCTCATTGCGAAACCGCTGGAGGTACATTTTCAGACTTTTCAGCTCCACACAAATTTTGTCGGGTACGTATGTGAACACAATCGTGCCATAATCGGGTTGACCCGTTTTCGGGCACACCGAAGTGAACTCGGGACAATGATGCTCAATGGTAAAGTTACGTTGGGGTGCCGGATTGTCGAAAACTTCGAGGATCTCGCGGAAATCAGCAGGGTTGGAATTCACTAGATTGATGGTCAAACGGTTCGAGAATTTGAAAACAAGAGAGAACGCAGCCACGATCCTCACGGCGGACGAGTTGTTGTACTCGGATGTCGAGTCCCGAGAAGGGGACGCGGCGATGGGAAAAAACGCGACCACAACATTGCGAATCGCTGAGACCTTCGTCAGCCGTCAAGGCGAAGGTGTGCTGACGGGCATGCCGAGCTTCTTCATCCGTACCAGCGGTTGTAATCTACGCTGCTGGTTTTGCGACACGCCCTACGCGTCCTGGAAACCTGAAGGCGGACGACAGAGCATCGCGGAACTGGTCCAGGCCGCCTGCCAAGCGAAACTTATCGCTACTTCTAAAGAGGCATCTGCTGCACCGATTCAGCACGTCGTTTTGACCGGAGGTGAACCACTCATCGCCGCTGGAATCGTGGAATTGGCGGCGAGTCTGCGTGCTGCGGGCATGCACGTGACAATCGAGACGGCTGGTACGGTGGACATCGAGATCGCTTGTGATTTGTTGTCACTCAGCCCAAAACTGCGGGCCAGCGGACCGCAGACCGCCCGCAAATCTTTGCCAACAGGTTCAAGTGAATCCTGGGCGGCGCGACACGAGCAACGGCGAATGCCAATCCCGACGATGCGTCAACTCATCTCACGAGCACCCGCCACGCAAGTCAAATTCGTGGTCGATGCGACTGACGAGCTTGACGAGATCCTGACCGTGGTGGCTGATTTGCAAGTCCCCGCGACGGACGTGTGGATCATGCCGCAAGGCGTCACCAACCGTCAACTCGACGCCGCCGCAATTTGGCTCCGTCCATGGGCCATTGAGTCTGGGTTTTACTATTGCGACCGAATGCAAATCCGCTGGTACGGTAATCGGCGGGGCACATGAGCGCGGTCGAAGTCACAGCCAACACGCCAAGCAGTACCACGCGAACGCGAGTATTCGCTGTTTTGATCGCGTTGACAATGTTGACGCCGCTATGCGTGGCGAGAAACCTGTCGCCCGCTAAGGCTGGGCTTGGGACCCACCAACAACTCGGCCTGCCACCCTGTTCGATGCGGGTCTTGTTTGACATACGTTGTCCCGCCTGCGGGATGACAACGTCATGGAGCCACTGGACTCGCGGTCAATGGTGGGCAGCGGGCCAAGCCAACATGGGCGGTGCGTGCCTGGCGATGCTGGTCGTCGTGATCGCTACGATCGCCCTGCGTGTGGCCTGGACCGGACGCTTACCATTGTCCTCCACGACGACATACCTCGGTTGGTCGATCGTCGGCGTCGGTGCCGTGACGGTGGTGGACTGGATACTGCGACTGAGCCGTTAGCGCTGAACCAGCTCTAAACTCATCGAAAAAAACGTTTCGCTCCCCCTACACGTCACCCGCCACTGCGTGAGAGAATACCGTTGTTGCCCGTTTTTCGCTTACCTCCCCTTTAGCTCAGTCTGTTATGAGTGAAACCTTCGATCCTGATCTGCCAAACATCGACGCTCCTGCGATTGGATCGCCGACGACCGATCCCGTGCCGCATCCTTTCGAGGTCAAGTTCGCCTCGCGGGTTGAACGGTTGCCACCATACATGTTCGGTCGGATCAACAATTCGCTGTATAAGAAACGTCGAGCTGGTGATGACGTGCTTGACCTGGGGATGGGCAATCCCTCGGATCCGCCAGACCCGTGCGTCATCCAAAAACTCAATGATGCCGCCGCTGATGTGGATAATCACGGTTACAGCAAATCCAACGGGATCACCAACCTGCGCCGCGAAGTCGGTCACAAATACCTTCGCAAGTATGGCGTACGACTGGACCCTGAATCCGAGATCATTGCCTGCTTGGGCAGTAAGGAAGGATTTTCGCACATGTGTTTGGCGCTCATGGGGCCTGGAGACACCGCGATCATCCCCTCGCCCTATTTCCCAGTACACATGTACGGCGTGATTTTAGCCTCAGGCAATGTGGTTGCACTGGATGTCGCCGATCCCAATAAATTCTTGAGCAACGTTGCCTACACTTGCGAAAACTTGACGCCTTCGCCGAAAGTCTTGATCGTCAACTATCCGCACAACCCGTCGTCAGCGGTGATCGAACCTGACTTCTTTGTCGAAGTCGTGCGGTTGGCAAAGAAGTACGGGTTAATGGTGATTCACGATTTCGCGTATGCCGACGTGGCCTTCGATGGTTACGTCCCGCCGAGTTTTCTGGCGGCTCCCGGTGCGAAAGATGTCGGCGTGGAGTTCACGACGATGAGCAAAGGATACAACATGGCCGGATGGCGAGTGGGCTTTTGTGCGGGCAATGCGGAGATGGTCCGTGGGCTGGGTACGATCAAAGGCTACTACGACTACGGCATGTTCCAAGCGATCCAAATCGCGGCGATCGTGGCTCTTCGCGATACCGAGGCCTACGTATTGCAGCAATCGGAAATCTACCAAGGCCGACGTGATGTGTTAGTGAGTGGGTTGCGCCGGTTGGGCTGGGAAGTCAATCCGCCGAAGGCCGGTATGTTCGTTTGGGCCCGGGTACCTGAGCCGTGGCGAAGCCAAATGAGCACGATGGATTTCGCCATGAAATTGCTCGAAGAGGGCAACGTGGCCGTTAGCCCTGGAAGCGGTTTCGGTGCCGCTGGAGAAGGCTATCTTCGCATGTCGTTAGTCGAAAACGAACATCGGTTGCGGCAAGCCGTCCGGCAGATCGGTAAGTGCCTGACCTCGCCACGACAATCGTCCGAACCAATCGCGACCTAAGACGATTGGTGTTCTCTCACTTTTCTAAACAACACAACCACAGGAAACCACATGCGTTTGGGATTGGCACTGCGAGCGTTCTGGAAAGCCCTCTTCGACCGGGCTGCCGCTGAGCGGATGGCCGTGGCCCTCGATGCGATCAGTGACGCAAGAATCGAATCCACGGCAACTCCTGCGCAAGAATCCAAACCGCACGTTGCTGCGAAACCGCAAGTCGCCCCCAAGCCAGCGGCAGGACAAAACCCAGCGATCACGTTGTTAGCAACCTTGCAACGTGATGCCAGACTGATTGACTTGATTCACGAAGACCTCGATCAGTATCAAGACGCACAGGTCGGTGCGGCAGCGCGGCCTTGTTTGAAACAATGTCGCCAATCACTCGATCGGATTCTGAAAATCGAAAAACTGGTGGCTGCCAGCGAAAACGATTCCGTCACGGTCGCGGCAGACGCTTCGGCAGCCCGCTATCGCTGGATCGGCGAGATTCCGGCCAGTGATTCAACAACGGCCAAACTCGTGCATCCCGGTTGGCAGGCAACCTCGATCGAATTGCCACAGTGGAGCGGGCGTGACGAAGATGCGACGGTCATCGCCCCAGCCCAGGTAAGTGCTTCCTAAAGTAGCAGGCACAATCCCTTGTGCCGTTCGCCACCGCCTTCTCGCTCGTAAAGTAGGAGGCACAATCCCTTGTGCCGTCCGCCACCGCCTGAAAAATCGTTTCGATTTTGAGGCGGTCACGTTCAACGGACCACAGAAAAAAGGAGTGATGGCCGGGTGCGATCACGAATGCAGTTTGATCGCGGCGATGATGGCAGCGAGATCGTTTGGCACCGGAACAGCTCGATTGGCGAAACTTGCGTGCTTCACACCGCGACTGCCCAGCGTTTTTTCAAACAGTGCTTGGTCAGCCGTGTGGTAAGCCACGGTTGCGGTTGGGTCTTTCAGTTCATGGCCCGTGAGCACGCAGACCACCCGGTCGCTCGGTGCGATCACACCTTCACGCCGCAGTAACTTTGCTCCCGCGACGCTCGCCGCCGAAGCAGGTTCGCATCCGAAACCGCCCGCACCGACTTGCGCTTTCGCATCAAGAATCTGTTGATCGTCGACTTCACGCACCACGCCGTCCATCACTTCGAGAGCACGCAAGCACTTCTTCAAATTGACTGGTCGGTTGATTTCAATCGCGCTGGCGATTGTGTCAGCCCGTTTGCCATCGCGATCCATCGCCTCGTTGTACTGCGTGATCGGGTCCATCAGCACATCACCACCGTTCCAACGCACGCCGTGATGTTGCACGAGTTCATACAGTGTATCCGCACCGCCTGCGTTAATCACCGCGAGACGTGGGATGCGGTTGATCAAGCCGTGCTGATGCAGTTCGCTGAACGCTTTGCCAAACGCGCTGCTATTGCCCAGGTTCCCGCCTGGCACGACGATCCAATCCGGTACCTCCCAACGCAATGCTTCGAGCACGCGGTACATCACTGTCTTCTGACCTTCGAGCCGGAACGGATTGACGCTATTGACGAGATAAATGCCGAGTTCCTTGGCGACTTCACGAACACGCAGCATCGCGTCATCAAAGTCACCTTCAATTTGAATCGTTAACGCGCCGTAATCGAGTGCTTGGCTGAGTTTTCCGTAACTGATCTTACCACTGCCAATAAAAATAACCGCCTTCATCGACTGGGTCGCGCTACAGTAGAGAGCCAACGACGCACTCGTGTTTCCGGTGCTCGCACATGCCGCCCGTTTGGCTTCCATCATCCCGGCATGCGTGACGGCGGCGCACATGCCGTTGTCCTTGAAACTACCCGAAGGATTCATGCCCTCGTACTGCAAGTGCAACTGGCCTGGATTAACACCGACGTACTTCGCGACTTGGTCGGCCTGTTGCAGCAAAGTTTGTCCTTCGCCCACGGTGACAATCTTGTGTTGCGGAGCGAACGGCAAAAGTTCATGAAACCGCCATACGCCTGAGAACCGGATCGGATTCGTTCGCTGGCTCCACATCGCTTCGAAATCACGCAACTGACTCGGCACGCCAGCTCGGTCCCAATCGTAATCAATGTCCAATAGATCACCGCATCGGTCGCAGTCCGTGCGGACGCTCATTGTTTCGTACTTTGCACCACATTTCGGATTAATACAGCGTTGAAACGCGAGATCGGTCTGGAGGGCGTTGTGTTGGGCGGCGGCTTGCAGCATCACAGTGATTCGTTGACAAATAGTGAAATGGGGCGAGAAAAACGAAGCGAGTTGGTTAGATCGGATAGCCAGGTCGAGTGCTGAAATTTCCTCTGTTCCGAGTCAACCGAAAAGGCGAAATGGGTGGGTTTTTCCAAATTTTCGTCAAAAACCCCCGATTTGGATTCTTTTCACATGTGTTTACCACTCCGACCAGGCGTTCTGGCATCGGGCAACCGGTGCAGGTAGAGTGCTCGCTCGCCTGTTCAGTTGCGCTGCTCTTTTTGTGCCCACTGACGCCTTTCCCTTCGCCAATTGCGGATGATCCATGTCCAACCCCACGAAATTCATCATGATCGGCGGTTTTCTCGGAGCCGGGAAAACAACCCTCATTTCCAAACTCGCCCGACGTTACCAAGCCGCTGGGAAACACGTCTGCGTCGTCACCAACGACCAAGCCGCTGGGTTGGTCGATACCGAGTTGTTGCGGAACGAAGGTTTGGAGGTCAATGAGGTTGCCGGTTCGTGCTTCTGTTGCAACTTCGGTGGACTCGCCGATGCTATGGCGGAGTTTGAAACTCGCCAACGACCCGACGTGATCTTAGCTGAACCCGTCGGCAGTTGCACCGATCTTGTCGCCACGATCGCGATACCGATGATGCAGCGGATGGGCACGCAGTTCGAACACAGCCCCTATGCGGTCGTGCTCAAACCCAGCCATGCATTGCGCATTCTTGCCGATGGTCAAGCAGGTTTTTCGCCGAAAGCGGAATACATCTTTCGCAAACAACTCGAAGAATCCGAACTGGTCATCATCAACCGCATCGACGAACTCAGTGCCACGCAAGTGCAATCGCTCCGTGATCACATCGAACGCCAATACCCTGGTCGACGAATCATCTGTGTCTCCGCCCGCACTGAACAAAACCTCGACGAACTGGAAACTGCATTGCAAGCCATCGCGGCACCACGCGACAGCATGATGGAAGTCGACTACGACATCTATGCAGATGGCGAAGCAGAGTTGGGTTGGCTCAACGCGACGGCCACGTTCACATCCGAGCAAGCGTTCTCGCTCGATGAATTAGCGACAGCCACCGTTGATCGCATTCGTGAAGAACTCAGAAAACTCGTTGCCGAACCCGCGCACTTAAAAATACTTTGCTCATCGACCAGCGGCGTGAGTGTCGCGAATCTGGTCAGCAGCGATACAGCGACCATGCTATCGGTCTCCAGTAACATCGTAGTCAAAGAAGCCAAGATGATCGTGAACGCGCGGGTATGCTTGTCGCCTGAACGATTGCGTCCGCTTGTCGAAGATGCTTTACAACAAATCGCTGAGCAACGATTCGCCGAACGACGAATCGAGCAGATCGAAGCGTTCCGTCCTGGACGCCCCGAACCTACCTACCGCATCACCAATGCTTGAAAACCAGCAAAGACTCTCATGCCTGCGATCAACCTCTCCGACCAACCGACCACCGACCCTGCTCAGGTATTGCGATTTCGCGATCGACAATACGCTGCCGATCTCATCGCAGCGGCGATTCTCGAGTTCGACCTGTTCAGTTATATGGCCGAGCATGAAGGCATCTCGTTTGACGAGTTATGCAGCCACTTCGATTGGCAACCACGCCCCGCCGATGTATTGATGACACTCTGCCGGGCCAGCGGTTTTGTCACGACGGATGATCTCGGTGGCAATCGACTCACGGCGTTGGGCAATGAATTTTTGGTTGCCGATAGCCCATGGTATTTGGGTCCGTATTATCGTCCGATCGCGGACTCACCCGTACTCAAAGACTTTGTCACGATCCTCAAGACCGGGAAGCCTGCGAATTGGCAAGCCAAGTCTGACGGTGCGGATTGGCATGAGTCGATGAAAAACGAATCGTTCGCACAAAGTTTTACCGACTTGATGAATTGTCGCGGCATTACGTTCGGTCAAAAACTCGCGGCAGCGGTGACGCAGCAAGTCAAAGGTCGCCACCACTTGCTCGACATCGGCGGTGGATCGGGAATTTACAGCACCACAATGGTTGCCCGTCATCCACACCTCCGCGCCACCGTGCTCGAACAACCACCCGTCGACGCGATTGCTCGCCGCGAAATCCAGCGTCTCGGCCTCAGCGACCAAGTCAGAGTGATTTCCGCCGACATGTTTCACGATCCCTGGCCCACTGATGCCGACATCATCCTACTGTCCAACGTGTTACACGACTGGGATGTGACCGAGGCACAGCGGATTGTCGATCGGGCTGCCGAGGCCTTGATGCCAGGAGGATTGATCATCGTCCACGGCGCGATCATCAACGCCAAGAAAACCGGTCCGTTGCCTGTCGCCGAATACTCTTCGCTGTTGATGAACATCACGCAAGGCAAATGTTATAGCGAACATGAATACGCTGACTTCCTCTGCCCTCACGGTTTTGAGGTCCAGCCTTGTCAAGCAACATGCGGTGATCGCGGCTTCCTGACCGCACGAAAGGCATGAGCTAGTGTTCAGATGGTTGGATTGTGACGATTAAGGTGCTTATGAACAGGTTTGAACGGGCGATTAGCGAGCAAAAACTAGTTATTCAGTAAGTGGTAACTACCCTAATAGGTTCGTGTGGGGTGTTGCCCCACTACTCCTTTTCCGCCAGAAACGCCCTGAAAATGAATGAAAAAAGCTGGCTGATCGTGCTGCGTCGCCAAGGCACGGCGTTCATGCTGGTATTGCTGGCTGGATTGCTGCTGACGGTGCTCGTCATTCTCTTTGCACCGCGGAAATACCAATCCGAAGCCCGACTGCTCGTCCGCTTGGGCCGGGAAAACGTCTCGCTCGATCCCACGGTGACCACCGCTGGCGAAACGATGTCGTTTCAGCAGACCCGCGATAGCGATGTCAACACGCTACTCGAAGCGATGAACAGTCGCACGGTCCTGGAACATGTGATTGACCGTGTCGGCGACTCCGCAATCCTCGACGGTACCCACGATGCCGAAGGTGCAGGCGAAAAATCCGGTGGGATACTCGGTTCGCTCAAGTCCACGGTCGGTAGTTGGTTGGCGTCGATCGACCCGATGAGTGACCGCGAGCGAGCAGTGATCGAACTACAAAAGAATCTTAAAATCGATGCAGGTCGAGCGTCTAACGTCGTCAAAGTCCAATACCGCACCAAGAGCGCAGAATTCGCCCAACAGGTCACTCAGGCTTGGATCGAGGCTTACCGAAACGAACACGCGGCGATGTATTCGACGCGTGATTCGCTCGATTTCTTTGAACACCAAGAGGTGGCGCTGGAAAGTGAACTGCAGGCAGCACGCGATCGTTTACGACAAACCAAATCTCAGTATGGGATCGTCACCGTGGCGGGAAGGCAAACGGATCTGCAAAGTCAACTGCAATGGGCCAATAGCGTGGTTGTCCGCAGTCAGTCGGCGTTGGCCTCGTCGAAAGCGAAACTAGAGTCATTCACGCGACTGCGCGGTGAGACGTTGGAAACGGTGGTGACCAGTGAAATCAAAACGGACAACAATGATGCGCAGAATCAAATGCGAAATCGGTTGTACGATCTGGAGATTGAAGAGCGCCGCCTAGCGTCGATCTATACTACCGATCATCCCGCTTACCGCGTGATTGCTAAACAGTTGACCGAAGCACGACAAGTGCTTGACAATCAACAGAAGGATTCTGGCGAGATCACTCAGGGGCTGAACCCACTGTACACGTCGCTGATGGAGCAATGGAGCCAAGCGATCGCGGAGGTCGCTCAACATGAAGCGGAACTACTAGCGGCAGAATCTATTTTGAAGCGGCTACATACGCAGCTGGAAGCCCTCAATCATCAAGAAGCTGAGGTCGCTGTCGCCGAACGCGACGTTGCTGTGCTAGAAGACCAGTATCGTTCGCAGTACCAAAAACGAGTGCAAGCACGACTGGCCGCTGAAATGGAGACCAGCCAACTGAGCAATTTGAACGTGATCCAACCGGCGAGTTTGCAACAACGGCCCGTCACGCCGAACAAGAAAATCTGCGGTTTGCTCGGGGTTGCTGGCTCGCTATTAGCGGCTTGCGGGATTGTTGTCCTACGAGAATCACGAGCGGTTTCAACTGGACTGACGCGGACCAATGCTCGATATGAAACGGCAGGCAAAGATGATGTCAATCACCCGATTCAGCAAGTGAAAACGGACGATGGAAGCGTACACTTGAACGGATCGCACGTCGAGCCAGACGCAATGACAATTGCCCATTCTCCTCATCGTTCGGCGGGAATGCCCAGTTAACCGTGTCAACACCATCTCTCCACGATCTTTCGTCAATCACGAACTCACCATCGGCCATCGACACACAGGTTACCTGCGATGTGCCGACAGCGGACGGCTCTGGTGCATCGCTTGACAATTCAGATAAGAGTTGCGCGGATGGGCATTCTCCCACATCGTCTCCAGTCAGTCCGCGGAAGCGAGCGGGTGTGCTCGGACTGCTCGCGATCTTTGACCAGTGTTTGTATAGCGGCACAAACTTTGCCACTGCTATCTTAATCGGTCGGTACGCAGGAGCCACAGAACTCGGAGCCTATGCGTTGGCGTTCTCGATTGTGGTGCTGTTAATGTCGCTGCAACGGTCGCTACTCGTGTCGCCGTTCATTGTCATTCGCAGCACGCTCGACGAGACTCAGAACCACGCCATGCGTTCGTCGATCGCCTGGAGCGCAGCGGGGATCGCAATCGGCAGTTCAGCGGTTTGCATGCTGGCTGGACTGGCCCTCTCGTTGCCGATCACGTTGGCCCTCGCGGCGGCGATTGTGATGGGACTGTTGCGAGATTTTGTGCGGCGAATGGGAATGGCGGATTATCAATTGGTCCGCGTAGTAGTGATTGATGCCGTGGTTGCGGTACTGCAACTGGCGGGCTTGATCTACCTCAGCCAAGCGACCACGCCAGGCCTCAGTGCCGCGTCGGCGTTGTGGTGGTGTGCAGGAGTGTGGGGAGTCGTCGGTGGCGTAGGAGTGTTGTGCTCGCTGGCATCTTACAACTCAAGGCAACCGGATCTGCGAAATAACGTGGCCAAGCTGTGGCCGATCGGACGCTGGATCAGTCTGACGCAAGTCATCTCGACACTCCAAGCGTTCGCGATCCCGTGGGTGATGGCGTTCGCCCATTCAATCGAACTGGCTGGCGTGTACGCAGCGTGTTGGACAATGGTGGGTGTGATTTCACCAGCGATTGAAGGTATATGCAATTTGCTCGAACCCGCGTTGGCAACGGCTGCCGGTCAGCGACGTCCACGCGAGTTCAACGGACTGCTACGGTTCACGACACTGGTATTCGGTGTATTGATGAGTTGTCTCGTGGTACTCGCATACTTCGGTGGCGAGTTAGCGCTGGCGTTGTCTTATGGCAATTCGTTTGTAGCGTACCATGGGATTCTCGTGTTGTTGACCTTGGCTGCGGCGATCGGCAATATCGCGATCCCGGCGAATAAGGCACTGATTCAATTGGGATATGCCTATGCCAATTCACTAACCTCGGCGATGACGTTGGTCATCGCGATCTCATTGTCGTTGGCTGGATTGAAAGTCATCGGCGTGGCAGGACCAGCACTGGCCTTGGTGCTCGGTAACGCTCTCGGATTCCTATTGCGTTGGTGGCTGTTGTGGCGGATTCCGACAGGCGATCGCTTTGCGCGTGTGGACGGTCTGCGAGGTGTGTCGTGATGAACATGATGCAAGTAGCACGGCGTTTCGATATCGCATTTTTCGCAGCCGCGTTGGCGTTGTTGAGTTTTTCATTGCCAGGACGTGACGGTCCCGAATCGGCTGGCGGTGTGGATATTTTGGCGTTATTGAAGTTAGGGATTCGCTTCGTTGCGATCATCTATTTCGCGCTTGCATTTTGGCGCACATGGTCAACGACTAGTGGTCCTTCTGATATGCCAACACCTCGCTATCGTATTTCCTGGTTGTTACTACCTTGGTTCTTCTTCGCGTTGTGGTCGCTGTTGAGTGTGAGTTGGTCAGCGCTTCCAGTCGTTTCGGTTGGCCAGTGGATGGGTTTGGTCGCGTTATTGATGTTCACGCAAGCGGTGGCTTGGCGGTACCGCGCAAGCTCCACTTGGTTTCGACAACATTCTCAAAACCTGACGAAGTTCCGTCCTGATTCGATTCGATTTCGCTGGGTCGATCTGATCGTGTGGGTACATTTCATTTTGTTCGTATATTGCCTCGGTGTGCTCATCGTGCATTTGGTGGCACCACAGATTTCAGGTCTTGATCGAGCGTTGTGGATTAGTGGTAGCAATGGATTGGTCCACCCCACCGCTGCGGGCGCGACCTCGTCCTTGGGTGTGTTGATCGGCGTCTTTCTCATCGCTCGTAAACTGACTCGAGCTACTGGTCTGATGATCGCGATGGTGATCGTCGAACTGGCGGTGTTGTATTTCAGCAAGAGCCGGTCAGCGCTGTTAATGACGTTAGTTTGTTTGTCGGTGTATGCCGTCGTGTTGACGACCAATCGTGTTCGGGGTACCTCGCTACTGGCAATCGGGGCAGCGTTGTTGGTATGGATCACACTGGACCCTGGCTTTGAAATTGCTGGCGATGGACTCGATCGAATAACGGCTTACGTCAGTCGCGGACAAACGGCGGACGAGCTTAAAAACGTCTCCGGCAGGTCGGAAATGTGGGCCGCGATTTGGGAACAGTATCAAGCCTCACCAATTATCGGCCATGGCTACTTTGTCACGTCAAGCAACGGCAAACTCGATGTTTGGCAAGGTCCGGCCAATCAAGACGCGCACAACATTTTCCTTCAAGTATTAGTAACGACC
Organism: Rhodopirellula sp.; assembly: GCA_041740155.1. Lineage (GTDB taxonomy): Bacteria > Planctomycetota > Planctomycetia > Pirellulales > Pirellulaceae > Rhodopirellula. Next base: position 150,183 of record JBGSMN010000149.1, on the reverse strand, counting down.
GGCGTGATCGGCATGATTCCTTTCGCGTGGGCATTGATGCGACTAATACGTGCCGGAATCAACGAAAACGACGCGGATTGGTTCTGGTTGCTGACGTTGATAGGCATTTGGTTTGTCGGATGGAGCCAAGGGTGCGTGACATTTCTCGGCCCCATTCGGCCAGAGTCGATTGTGTTCTTTGCGGTGTTGGGGTTGGCGGCGGGACGTGTGGACGAGCGGGTAGGTCACATTGATGAACAACAAGAGCTTCAGGTTACAACATGAAAATTGTTTATTGTCACAATTACTATCGACATCGTGGCGGCGAAGACGTTTCGTTTGAATGCGATCTGCAATTGCTCCGTGAGCGTGGTCATCAGGTGGTGGCGTTCACACGTGACAATCATGATCTCTCCTCACGCTCACCGCGAACGATTTCAAAAACGATTTGGAATCGCCAAACCGAACGTGAGATGCACGATGTGCTGACGCGCGAGCGACCTGATGTACTGCACTGCAATAATCTGTTTCCGATGATTTCGCCATCGGTTTATCGCGCCGCCTCTCGACTGAGGATTCCTGTCGTGCAAGCGCTGCGAAACTATCGCAACCTATGCGCCAACTCGTTCCTGTTTCGTGACGGCTCGGTCTGTCGAAAGTGTTTGCATTCCGCAATACCTTGGCACGCGATTCGTCATCGCTGCTACCGGGACAGCATGGCGGCCACGGGGGTCGTGGTGGCAGCACAATTAGCCAACCGCGTGTTCCGAATTCAACAGCGGTATGTAAACGCATTTTTCACCCCGACTGAGTTTGCCCGTCAGATCCATTTGCAGGCGGGGTATCCCGAACAGAAGATTTTCCGACGCAGTAATTTCATCCTGCCGGACTTGGGCGCGGAGCTACACAAAGAAGACTATGCCCTGTTCGTCGGTCGCCTGTCGCCTGAGAAAGGCATCTCAACGATCGCCACGGCATGGCGGCAACACCACATCAACATCCCACTGCAAATCGTGGGCGAAGGACCAGAGGAAGCCGCCATTCGCAAACAGACCCAGGGCATGGATCATGTTCAGTGCATCGGCCAGTTACCCACTGAAGAGGTGTTGCAGCGGATTGCGGGTGCTCGCTTCTTGATCATCTCATCTCAGTGGTACGAGACCTTTGGCCGGACGATCGCGGAAGCCTTCTCGCGTGGCACGCCAGTGATCGGCAGCAACCTGGGTGCAATGGCGGAATTGATTCAAGATGGCGAAAACGGTTTTTTGTTTGAAGCTGGTAACCCGGCGAGTCTGCATGCCGCTGTGCAGCGGCTTGATAGTCTGTCTTCTAAAGAATGTTTAATGATGCGTGAGCGTGCTCGGGCCTCGTACAATGAATCGTGCAGCCCAGCGGTGAGCTATCAGGAATTGATGCGTGTCTACGAGCACGCGTTACAGTATGCAGCGGTCGGAACGGGTTTAACCAGCCCACTGTGTGTGGAGAAGTTAGGCACATGAGTGTGTTAGCTTTCTTGCCGCGGTTCCGTGGACTCGATCGTCTGTTACGTGATTACGAAACGAGAGAATCATGGTCCGCCGGTGACATTGCCGCCTATCAATTGAAACGGCTCAACCGTGTTTGGAAACATGCTATCGAACATGTCGAGTACTACCGTGATCTGGCGGTCACGCACCGTTTGCCACACCGATTTGACTCGCTCGGGGAGTTTTCCGCTCGAGTTCCAGTACTGCGGAAAGACCTTGTCCGCCAATCGCCAGAGCAGTTTCTATCGGCACAAAAACAACCCGGACAATGGCAGCGCAGTGGCGGATCAACGGGCGTTCCAACAGCGATCTACTGGGAACATGAATCACACCGGGAGATGTTGCGAGGTAAGTATCGAAGCGAGCAAGCGCACGGATTGAGCGTGTTCGATCGTAAGGTCGTTTTTTGGGGACACGGTGGTTCGTTTTCGCCTGGATGGCGTGGAGTGCAACAACGGCTCATGCGACCAATCGAAGATAAACTACGAAATCGATTGCGTGTGAGCGCATACGATATCACATGCGAAAACTTGCGACGACAACTGCCTGTGATTCGCGCCTTTGCGTCTAAAAGCATCTACGGATATAGTTGCGCAGTACATTTGTTGGCACGCGCGGCTGAATCAGATCAAGGAATCCCTGGATTGAAAGTGGCCGTGCTCACAGCGGAGCCTGCTAGTGCAGAGATGCTTGACTGCGTCGCCACCAACTTAGGCTGCAAGGCCGTGATTGAATATGGCGCGGTGGAATGTGGACTCATGGCTTATTCGATGCCTGATGGCACGCTGCGAACACGCGATGATCTGGTATTAATCGAAACTCTGCCAAATGCTCTCGGCAGTCACGATATCGTGGTCACCGTGCTCAACAATCCTTCGTTCCCTCTACTGCGCTACGCGATCGAAGACACGACACCGATTGCCCGCCAAGTGCCTGAGCGTGGCTTCGGTATTCTGCAAGAAATTTGCGGGCGGAGTAATGATTGGCTGATCGGCAAACACGGGCGAAAACTGCATTCAATGGCAGTCAAGCATACGCTCGAAGATTGGCCCGAGATTCGCCGATTCACGGTACTGCAAAAACAATGCGGGGATTTGCAAGTTGTGTTAGAAACACCGGACTGCATCTCCGAGACGCTGCTGTGTACGTTACGTACGCGTCTCGAAGAGATGCTCGAAGGATATCATGTCGAAATGAAAACCGTTGATTTCTTGCCCGGTAATCTCGCTGGCAAACACCGCTGGATCGTCAGCGAACTGGCGGCACAAGAGTATCGCTGATTACATCTCGACCCAAGCGTTATCGGAGTGCGAACTCTTCACTGCCGCGTCAATGAACGCCATGCCAGTATAGCCATCGTCAATGTTCGCGTACTTGCTTCCATCGCAGTTGAACGGTTTGCCATCGTTGTACAACCGCACGTCCTGCTCAAAACATCGGTGCAAGCGAGCGAACGCATCGTGGAACGCTTCAGGGTGTCCCGGTGGCACGTTCGGTTCGGCCATCAAGGCTTCCGGCAGGTCACCTAGGAAGCCATCGTTGGCAGAGACCGCACCACGGAAGTAAGTACGATCGGGTTGATTAGGTAACCGAATCGTTAGCTCCTCAGGAAACTCTTGACGCCACACCAGGCTGCCCTTGGTGCCGTTGACTTCAATCCCTAGATCGTTCTTATGACCAATCGCGATTTGAGAGGCACGCACCATGCCACGTCCGCCATTGCATAGTTCCACATAGGTCGTGAAGTGATCATCCAGACTGCGTCCTTTGACAAACGTTTCCAAGTGTGCTTGCACCCGCTTGACGTTCAATCCAGTGACATAGCGGAGCTGCATGAGGGCATGCGTGCCAATGTCACCGCCACACAAACTCGCGCCCGATTTCTTGGGATCCACTCGCCATTCCGCTTGCGCGTTGCCGGAATCTTCCGTACGCGCGGCCAACCAACCTTGCAGATAGTAGGAATCAACCCAGCGGACGTCTCCGAGCAAACCGCTCGTGACGATGAACCGGGCAAAACGAGTTGTCCAGTGCCCCAGGTACGTGTGAGAGACGGCAAAAGGAACGTTCTTTTCTTTGACGGCCGCAACGAGCTGTTTGGCTTCGTCCATGTTCAGCGTCAACGGTTTCTCACAGAATACTGGAATGCCCGCTCGAATGCACTTGATCGCTGGATCAAAGTGGACATGGTTGGGCGTCACGATCAAGGCATAGTCGATTCGCTCGCCGAGTGGTTTCGCGGACTCTTGCGCAATCAGTTCGTCATAGCTGTTGTAGCCTTTGATGGGATAATCCCAGGCTTCGGCTTCCGATTGAGCCACTTTGGGATCGGGGTGTAAAGCCGCCACAGTGACGCGGCGGGTGCCGTCAAAATGGATTGCACGTTGGTGGGGTTGGACGATGAAAGCACCGCCACCGCCACCGATTAAGCCAACATTCAAAGGTCGATTCGCCATCGTACTCGCTCGCCTCAACTCAGGTTGTTCGTGTGGGATCTTCGAGCCAAACGGCTCGACGGAAGGCGACGAGTATAGACGCCGAGTTTAGCTCCGAACAGACATGGCCTGATCAGCAGTGAACTCGGGAGGTTCTGACCGTAGCGGAAGTCGTCAAGACTTTCGGCCTATCGTGCTACATGCCGAAACTCTTGACGAATTCCGCTACCATGGAATCCTACGCTGCTTGCCGTTCGGGCGGTTGTTCAGCTTCATTGCGATTGCCATCCTCGCTTGCTTCGCCTTCTTCCTCGCCCTCTTCGCCTTCCCTCTCACGAGCGTTCAAATCACGCTCCAACCGCGTCTGCTCGGCAGCGAACTCAAGTTCCCACTGCTCGGCAACCTCGAGTTTACGGACCTCGGTCAGCAAGAGCTGAGAGGCATGCAGGCGTCCGGTATGTCGATAAATCGCCGACAACATCAATAATGCGGGTGGATCGCGAGGTTCGATCGCCAAGCTTTCGTTGAGCAGTTTTTCCGCCACAGGGTATTCTGCTCGCAAAAAAGCGATTTGAGCCTCAGGAAACCGATCCGGCTCCTCACTGGCTTGACGAGGCGTCAGAAGCAAGGGCAGCTCACGGATCGAACGAATCGTCAATACGATCCAAGCCGCCGCGACAACCCAGCAGGCCAGGAGCACCAAACCGCCGGACAACCAATCTGAGTACACGAATTTCGCGATTAACAACGCGTTTACCACCGCCGCGAAAGCAATCGCTGCTGGCAACGCTGAAATACGACCCCGCCACCATAATTCCGCCATCCCCGGCCACAGGCAGGTGAGATAGTGTTTCGGCTGGATTGAGATCTCTTCCATCCTGCCAGTGGTAACGTTTCACGACGTTGCGAGGCAAGAGAACCTAGGCAATTGTGGCGATCACAGCCACTCCTGTGTTGTCGGTTTGATGACAATCTCAGGCACGCAGGCACGCGGTGGCAGGTGGCAGATGGCCAGCACCACGCCCGCGATATCTTCCGGTTGCAGGATCGCCGCCTTGTGCTCGTCGGAAACGGGCACTGGGCGGTTGTCCAAAATCGGAGTGTTCACTTCGCCAGGGTACAGATTGGTGATCCGCACACCTTCGTGACGGACTTCGTTGGCGATGGCGGTGCCCATCGCGGTCATTGCGAATTTGCTGGCGCAGTAAACCACGCCGCCCAGCGTCAGTGCTCGTTTGCCAGCGACGGAAGAAATATTGATGATCAAACCATCGTGTCGGTCTCGCATCGCAGGCAAAACTTCGCGGATGCAGCGATAAGCTCCCGAGGCGTTGATTCGCAACACCCGGTCCCATTCGTCGGGATCCATTTCGGCCATCGTGCGTTTCGCAATATTGATACCTGCACTATTCACAAGGATGTCCACATCCCCGACATTTTCACGAATATCACGAAAAAAGGCTTCAATGCTGGCATTGTCCGCAACATCGAGGGCGTGAGTACGGATGGGAAGGTTGGATTCGACGGAGTCGGCGAGTTTTTGAAGCGGTTCGCTCCGGCGACCACCCACGGTCACATTCGCGCCAGCCGCAGCCAGGCTGCGGGCGATTCCGGCACCAATTCCCGTGCCGCCTCCAGTAATAGCAACGATTTTTCCGTTCAAACTCATTTTCAGGCTCCCGCTCGTGATTCTCAGACTTTGCTGCAGGCAAATATCATCATTGAAAAACCAAACCTACCAGCTCAGCACTGGCTAGCCTACTATCATATCGCGACTTCCCCATCTCCTAGTTCTGAACCTTTTGGAAAACGACTGATGAATCGACTCCTACTACTTACTCTGGCCCTCGGATGTTTCATGGCGACCCCAGTTTCTGCTGCCGACAGCTCCACCAGCGAGCACACCTGCTCACTCAGCTTCACTGCCAAATCGATCGACGGTGAATCCGTAGATCTCCACGATTACGAGGGCCAAGTGGTGCTGATCGTGAACGTAGCCAGCCAGTGTGGTTACACCAAACAGTACGCGGGATTGCAGGAATTGTACGACAAGTACAAAGATCAAGGACTCGTGATCTTGGGGTTCCCCAGCAATGAATTCGGCGGCCAAGAACCTGGTTCGGATGCCGACATCAAGCAGTTTTGCACCACCAAATTCGGCGTCACTTTCCCGATGATGAGCAAGGTCGAGGTCAATACCGAGGATGCCTCCGATCTGTACAAACACCTGACCAGCCAGGAAACGAAGCCAGCGGGTAAGGGCAAAATCAAATGGAATTTTGAGAAATTTCTGATCGGTCGCGATGGACAGGTTGTCAACCGTTTTGGCTCGTCGGCAAAGCCAACTGACCCCGAAATGACAACCGCCATCGAAGAACAACTCGCTAAAGAAGCCAAGTAACGCGACGAGTTTTGTTAGTTACCTGCTACCGCCAGACCAATTTCTGGCGTAGCGGATTCTGGCGTTACGGAACTCGTCAAGAGTTTCGATTTCTTGCGAAATGGATCGTGTAACGGTTCGCTACAATCGCTGATTCACTCAAACCACGATGCACGATCCAACCCCAACGCTGCAAGATGTTTCATACCGGGAGCCTGAGGCTCCTGCCGAACGCTTGCTCGACTCAGCAGGAGCTTCGTTCTCCCATCGGTCGCATGTCAGGGTAAGTTTTTATCCACCGCTCGCCTTACCAGGAGCCACCTGCCGAGCCTTTCGCACCTCGCAGCTTGTTTGCAAGGGAAAGTTGCGATAAGCAGAATTGCCCTCTAGACGGTAAAGTCAAACTAACATCAAGTGGCTATGTCCCCACAAAGTTCACCCTGGACATTAGTTGTTACTTGTCCCTGTTTTTCCTTATCAATCCGTTTTCCCCTGAGGACTGTGGCTAGCGACCCATCAGCAATGAACGCGGATTGCCAAAAGTCATTGCATATTTCCGCGCTACACATCGCTGCTGTGTCATTTGCCTGACCTGGGCGATATTAACACGTCCATGTCGGGGAGATTTGACTTATCAGAGGTGTTTTCTATCGCATCGGATACCTCAAGTTCCTCAGCGGTGGGGCTCGATTTAGATGGAGGAAGTTCTTGTTCTTTGCCCAGGGCCTCGACAACAATTGGACGCAACAGAAGCCGTTGATGGACATCACATTTTTCATATGCCAGCTTCAGCAACTCTTTGCCATTTTCGGTAAGAGGCTCAGCTTTCAAAACCCAAGCACGATGAAATGCAGCACTGAACCAATTTTTGCTTTCTACAGCATTCGCAGCTTGCTCGGCATGCCATAGCGGTTTGGTTCTCGCTTTGGATTCACGATAGGCCTTCTCCCGTGGCGTGTTCTTGAATTCGAGATCAACCAATAAAACATCGTTAACGGATGAACTAACCAACCACCGTTTGTCGATCGATATTTGCCGTTTGCGGGCAGGATCATTCCAGTCTGCGTCTTCAAGTTTCTTCCCACTCTCAAAATCCCAAACGAACTTCGCGTCAGACGCATCTTGCGAATAGATAGACTTGCCATCGGGACTGAATGTGACACTAGAAACAGTTTCGGCATGCCCCCGCAGCGAGTTAACTTCGCTCCATGTCGTAGCATCCCACAGCGCGATCGTGCTGTCACGGCTTCCGCTGGCTAGGCGAGTGCCGTCGGGACTGAATGCGACACTATTCACAGCACGGATATGACCTTGCAGCGTGTTGAGTTCGTGGCCCGTCGCCGCATCCCAAATCTTGATCGTGTTGTCAGAACTGCCGCTGGCCAAGCGAGTGCCATCCTGATTGAAGGCGACACTCATTACAGTACCGGTGTGCCCTTGCAGTGTGTTGATTTCGCGACCCGCAACGGCGTCCCATAGTTTGATCGTGCTATCAACGCTTCCGGTGGCTAGGCGAGATCCGTCGGGACTGAAGGTCACGCTACGTACTGTGGCGGTGTGTCCCAGCAGCCTGCTCAGTTCAATTCCCGTCCCCGCATTCCACAACCTAATTGTGTTGTCCGAACTTGCCGTCGCCAATCGGGAACCATCGGAGCTGAAGGCAACGCTGTGAACCAAGTCGGTGTGCCCCTGTAATGTGCTGAGCTCGCTCCCGGTCATCGTATCCCACAGCTTGATTGTCTTGTCATTTCTTCCGGTGGCTAGGCGAAAGCCGTCGGGGCTGAAGACCACGCAGGAAACCGGACTAGTCCCCTGTAGGGTGTTGAGTTCGCGCCCCGTGACCGTATCCCACAGCTTGATCGTATTGTCATCGCTTCCGCTGGCTAGGCGGGAGCCATCTGGGCTGAAGATGACGCTTGTAACAGTACTGGTATGCCCGCACAATGTTTTAAGTTCATGCACCGTCACGAAGTCCCACAGCTTGATGGTCTGATCCTTGCTGCTGCTGGCCAGGCGGGAGCCATCGGGACTGACAGTGACGCTGGTTACACCTCTAGAGTGCCCATAGCAGGTAATGTCACTCCCCAAGAACTGCCGGTGCGAAAGGTACCATTCAATATTTCGGTGCTGCAACGGTATTTGCTCGAGTAGTGCCCGGGCGTCGCTCGCACGATTTTCCTCCCAGCGCGCATTGGCAAGAAAATAGTTCGAACGAGCGAGCGTGGTATCGGTTTGCTGTTGAGATGCAACCGCTGCCGATTCCGCTTGACGAGCTTTCTCAGCCTCTTGCTTCGCCTTGTCTTTTTCGGAATCAGCTCGAATTTTCTCAGCAATGACTTACGCCGTTTTCTGGTTTGCCAACCGTCGCTCAGCGTTGATCCAGAAGCCGGCTCCGACGCTTACCATCAGTAACGCGACCACCGCCAGCATGGCTGAGGCAATGGCAGGGTGTCGTCGGCACCATCTCCATGCTTGCTCGGTTTGGCTGACTGGTCGAGCGGCAATCGGGCGTCCATCGAGATAACGCGTCAAATCCTCAACGAGGGCTTCCGCCGAGGCATAGCGTTTGGGTTGACTTTTTTCCAGGCACTTCAAGCAGATCGTTTCGAGGTCCAGTGGGATCTTGCTGTCGAGTGCCCTTGGTGTGATCGGTTCGTTGTCGACGACTTGCTTGAGTGTGTCGACGACATTGGCGGCTTGGAATGGTGGGCGGCCGGTGAGCATGCAGTAAAGGATTGCACCGAGCGAATAGACGTCGGCGGCGGGACCGATTCTGTCGGTTTGGCCGAGGGCTTGCTCGGGTGGCATGTAGCTGGGTGTGCCCATCACGGCGCCGGTACGGGTTAGGCCGCTGTCGCCTTCGACTTTCTTGGCTAAGCCAAAGTCGGTGACCTTCGGTTCGCCGTTGCCGTCGATGAGCACGTTGGCGGGTTTGAGATCGCGGTGGATGACGTTCTTGGAATGTGCGTACGCGACCGCTTCGGCGATCTTGCGGCAGAGCCTGGCCGCTTCCTTCGCAGGCATCGGACCGGCGTTCAGTTTGCCTTGCAAACTCGGGCCGTCGATGAAGCCCATTGAAAAATAGTGCTGGCCTTCATGCTCGCCGATCTCATAAATCGGCACGATGCCTTGATGATCCAAATTCGCCGCCGATTCGGCCTCGCTGTGGAACCGCTGAACCGCTTCGCTGCCGGCGAACTCACCCGACAAGATCATCTTCAAAGCCACGATCCGGTTCAGCTTGACTTGCCGAGCCTTGTAAACCACGCCCATGCCACCACGAGCGATCTCGCTGAGCAGTTCGTACTCACCAAAGTACTTGACTCGCTTCGCAGCCCTCGTAGCGGAACTCGCCAAGTGTTCCGGACCATCCGCATCACTATCGAGCGTGACCTCCAACCCGCTGCCCGCTTCCTCTGAATCAATGGCGTTCCCCGAATTAATTGTCTCACCAAGTTTACCGCGATACGTCAAATCCAGCGGCATCAACGCCTGCAGCAACGCCGGCCGATGCTTTTCATCGATCTTGGCCAAAAACTCCTCCACCCTCGGCACATCGCCTGCCTGCCAAGCGGCTTCAAACTCGTCGCAAATACAGTCAATGTCTCGGGCGGGGTTCATAAAATGCGAGAAAGTATTGAGGGAAACGTTGTCGTTGCTGAATTGTAGCCACCTGCTCAGCCGCATGCGTGTCTTCAAACGCAGAAGCTGAATGCTTGTTTCCCTCATGATAAAACCACTCCTCACCCCGACATCACGCGACACAGCAAAACTCGATCATTGCCCATTCATTGCTGCCTTGGCCAATCAAAAAGTGCCGAGCTGACAATAGCAGCCAACAAGCTGGCACCGCATCGTAGGGCATGGAATGCAGGACCTTAAGATTTTCATTCCAATGAGGTTCACCGCTTCAGTCGCGGATCGGTGGACTGCGGATCGGATATAACGGAAGTGATTTTCTGTTTGCCACTCGCCAATTCTAACCGAGTGGGTTTCCCCTGTACCGGAGCCTTCCCTTGAACCGCGTCGCAAAACTGTTGATGTTCACGTGTCTGTTATTGTTCGTTGGCTGCATTGAACGATCCATCGTGGTCAAAGTGCGAAACGATGGATCAGGTGTGGTCCACGTGCGAAGCTACCAGCAAACAAGTCGTCTGGCCTTCACCTTGAATTCCCCTAAAAAAGATGTTGACCAACCCAACGGTAAGGTCTCCGAGAATCTTCCATCGGAGGAATCTTTGCAGCAGGTCGCGTCGCAACTCGGTGAAGCGGTGCGACTGGAATCCGTGAAAGCTGCCAGCAATCCACAAGGTTGGACTGGGCATGAAGTCTTATTTGCATTCGACGATGTCGGCAAACTGCGTCTTTCCGAAGAACTGTTTAAACTGGATGACCTCGACAAGGAGTCCGAAGCAAAACCCAATACTTCAGAGAATCAACTGGAGCAAATCTGGAGTTTCCAGTCGCTGCGTTTTGCAATGACCGACGGCACGCTGCACATCACGCGACCTGCTATTGCCACTGAACCAATCAATCCCAGCGACGAGCTAAGCCCGACGGACGACCCCTTCGCAAATGAACCCAAGTCGCCCGCAATCAGCTCGCTCACCAGTCCAATGGCAGAAGCCATGTTCGCCCAAGCCTTGAAAGAGGCACGCTTTGGTTTGTTTATCCAAATCGAGGGTGACATCAGCGAAACCAATGCGGCGGTTCATCACGGCAATCAAGTCACATTACTATCGATCGAGCTCGGCAAATTGATCGAACAGAAAGCCGAAATGCAAACCTTGGGCACGCTGTCATCTCAATACCAAGGCGAGGAATTGGTTGAAGCGGTGAAAAAGGCGATCGGCGAGTTGGACGGTTTCCATTTGGAAATGAACGAAAGCACTTTTGTTCGCTGAGCCGCTGGGAACGGCAGTTTGCATTGTCAAACGCGCCAAAAGGCGTTGGCGGTGACAATTTCGCCAACGCCAACTGGTCACTACTTTGACGCGGTGGCCAAGGCGTCTTTCCGTTCGCGCCGGTTGACGAGATAGAGCAACACTGGGCTGGCAATGAACACTGAACTGTATGTTCCCACCACCACGCCCACCACCAATGCGAATGCGAATGCGTGGATGCCTTCACCACCGAGCGCGTATAGCAGTACTACCACGATCAAAGTGGTGATCGAAGTCAGCAAGGTGCGGCTGAGCGTTTGATTGATGCTGGAGTTGATCATCTCTTGGGTCAACCTAGGGGCTTTGCCCTTCGTCTCGCGAATCCGGTCAAACAACACAATCGTGTCGTTGAGTGAGTAACCGATGATCGTCAATAACGCAGCGACGACCGTTAGCGAAATCTTGAACGGGTCAATTAACAAGAAGCCGAGTGCTCCGGCAAGCCAGTAGCTGACCGCGATCGCGCCGAGGGTGATGATCACGTCGTGCACCAACGCAGCGACAGCGGCAACGCCATAAATCACCCGTTGGAAGCGGAACCAGATATAGCCGATAATGCACAACAGGGAGCCGAACAACGCACCAAACGCACGACCGATCATATCACCAGCAACTCGTTTGCCAATGCTGCTACTGCTGATCCAAACTGGATCGCTGCCGAGCTTTTGTTCGAGTTGTTTCATGACTTCGATGGCCTTGTCACCTTGTAGTGGCAGTTGAATTCGCCACTGCGAGAACGGCAATGCCGATCCGTTGGTCCACTCCTCGCTGCCGTCGCCGAGTGGCGTCAAGCGGACACCACGCTCGTTCAGCGGAATACCCGCAGCTTCGGCCGCTATTTTGATCGAGTCCATCATGCCGTCATGATTCATCACCGCTTCCTTCTCGCTGCCTTCAATGCCCAGCGAGATATCCGAGGTGCTGAAGGCGAAACCAGGAAGTTGAATATCTTGCATTTCCGGTTGCACTTCGGTCGTGGCACTGTCATCGTCGCTGACTTCCACAGCCGGTTCGGCTTCAGCGGCTTCAGTTGCGGCACTCTCTGCTTCCGCAGTTTCAGTGGCTTGCATCGTGGTCAGCATCACGCCGTTACTGAATCGCTCGTATTGAGATTGATCGCCCAGTCCAGGAGTAACGCTTGCATCGGAAGCTGGCTCAACAGCGGCTGGTTGCGAATTGGGTAGATCCGCAGGCTTGATGTTAACATTGTAGGTTGACAAGCCAATCTTGGGTTCTTTCGCAAACCCAGCTTGAATCGCAGCTTTGAGCTTTTCAACTTGATCCGTAGACGAATCCACTTTGAAAATTGTGTTTTCTGCAGCACCTTCCATACTCACACCTGTAGCGGTGAACTGGCTCTTGTCCTTCTGGTCGGCTTCGGCAACTGCAAAGGCGTCCGTCAAAATCCGGCGGATCTCCTCGGTGCTTGTTGGTGAATCGACTCGGAATTGCACCGACGAACCGCCTGCAAAGTCGATATCTAAAATGCCCTTACCGCGAGAGAACAATGCGATCAGTCCAGCGATCATGAAGATCGACGAGATGATTACCATCGTGCGTCCAAGGCCCATGAAGTTAAAGTCCGCACCACCGGTCAATGAAGAACGAATTGAGTTGACCGTATCGGCCATCGACAGCGACAACCAGCCGCGACGTTCGGCCAAGTCAAACAGCGTTCGCGAAACATAGATCGCGGTGAACATCGAGAACAGAATGCCCAGGATCAACGTGACGGCGAAACCGCGAATTTGGTCGGTGCCGATCGCGTACAGCACGATCGCGGTAATGAGCGTCGTCAAGTTGGCATCGACGATCGTGGTGGTGGCGCGTGCGAAACCGTTGCGAATCGCCATCCGCTCCTTGGCACCTTTTTTCAACTCTTCGCGGATGCGTTCAAAAATCAGCACGTTCGCATCGACCGACATCCCGACCGTCAACACCAAACCGGCGAGTCCCGGCAGCGTCATGGGTTGGTTGATGAAGACCATGGTGGCGAGGATCATCATCAAGTTCATAATCAATGCGATGCAGGCCACCACGCCAGCGAACCGGTAGTAATACAGAATAAAGATCAACACCATGCCCAGTGACAGGACGATCGCGAAGATACCTTTTTCAATCGTGTCCTTACCGAGCGTCGCATCAATGGTGTTGTTTGCGATCGGTTCTTTGGTAACGGTTGTTGGCAGTTGGCCTGCTTTGAGAATCTGCACCAGTCCGTCAACTTCTTCACGCGTGAAGTTGCCCGTAATCCGGCCTTCCTTGCTAATCGCTTGCAAGATGTTTGGAGCCGACAACAAAACATCATCAAGGATGATACCGAGTTGTCGTTTGCGAGTGCCTTCAGGGGCGTTGTTTTGAGTCAGCGCACGGAATCGACCAGAGCCGAAATCGGTTAAGTTGAACGCGACAGCGGGGCCACCGTTTTCGTCGAACGTGCTGGCGGAGTACGACAAGTCGCTGCCTTGAATATCGAGCAAGGGGTTGATGATCATCAGCACTTCGATATCCGAAAACGGCTGCGTCTGGAGCCATTTGGCGACCTTGATCTCTTCGTCTTTGCCTAGCAATTCGCGTGGCAATTCGAGGATCTTGCCGTTGTTCGGGTTTCGCATCAGCGAAGAATAGGGGATCATCCGCAGCGGGCGGACACCTTGCGTTTCCTTCGATTCGCGGCCCATCTTGACCCACCGACCATACAAACCGTCGTCTGGATCGCCGACACGCACGGCGGTGGCCACAGAGGGATCGTCCGATTCGGCTTGTTCCATCGCTGCGGCCATGATCGATTGATGGTCGACTTGGTTGGCTAAAATGGCAAACCGCAAGACACCGGCCTCTTCGATTAGTTTCTTGATCCGCGAAACTTCCCGGTCATCGATTGCGGGAATAATGATTTCGATCTGCGTTTCACCATACGGACGAATCACAATTTCTTGCGTGCCCGACGGGTTGATCCGCTGCGTCAGTGGTTCTACTAAATCAGCACTGGTGATCGTGTTGCCGTCTTCCTGAAATTCGGCTTGCTTTTCCGGGTCGATTTCGTAAACGAGAATCGTGCCGCCTTTGAGATCGACACCGAGACCAGGCATCTTATTCCACAACGTCACACTGCTGCCGAGGATTGCCACCAGGATAAAGCCGAAACGTGTGCCGTAACCTGGCATCTTCAAGGCTTTGGCGATCCGACCTCCGAACATAAACGGCAAAATCAGAATCGCAGCAGCGACCAGCAGTGTGATCCATTGCTCGGCCGTGATTCCTTTAGTGACTTCGCTGGCCACGGCGGCATCGGTTTGAGCGAGCGTCAGACGGGTGCAAAGATCCCACGCCAGCGTGTTGGTGAATGAAACAGCACTGTCGAGGTGAGAGGAAGAAAGATCCATCGTGGTTTTTCAAAAGACGGTAGTGGATTTTCGCGGGCGGACGATAGCCCTATCAGTCATTGACGAGCCGACCCACCGCGAGCGGGTTGAAATACGAATTAGCTAGTCCGACGAATCCTCGTCAGCAGCATTCTTGGAAATGGATTTTTGCCCGGGAGCATCGCTACCGGAAGTTTTTAGCGGTCGCCCATTTTTGTCGAGCGGTTTGCCTTTGGCGTGTACGGAAATAGCGGCGATCGCCGACCGATTGACTTTCACACGGGTGGTGCCCGCTTCGTCAATCTTGAGCATGACCACATCGCTGTCCGACGGTGCTGAAACCACGGTTCCATGCAAACCACCGATTGTGATGACACGGTCGTTTTTCATCAGCGAGGAGAGCAAATTTGTCTCGTTCTGACGTTTGGTTTTTTCTGGCAAGAACCAGGTCAAATACCAAATCATCGCCAAACCCGCGATCAACGGCAGGGGGGAGCTGAAAAACACCTCCGAGAAGCCTCGCGGACCACTCGGCGTGCCTGTGCCCGTCTTCGTCGCGACCGCGACCTCGTCACCTGTTTGAGCAAACAGGCCCGAAAACCCCTCAAACGCATCGGTTAAGATCGCATCTGCGAGAACTTGGACCATCAGGAGTTGATGGGGGAGGTCGATCGTTAAAAGGTCCAGAACAGGCAACAAAACAAGGTTTCCGAGTACCGACATGGCGGTTAATTTGGAGGTGGCCAACAACAAACCGCCAGATTCGGCGGCACTGCGCAGTGCGGCATGATATGGAAGCCCAAAAATCGCCACAAGCCCAGCCTACTGCACTCAGCCCCGAAAGCTCAGAAACGATGTTAAGATCGACTCGCTAAATCCAGATAGCGGTCGCGCAAGACGGCAAGACTTTCGGCGGGTTTATGTTCTATGCGGAAATCCCTGGCGAGTTTCGCTAGCAAGCTTTTCGCTACTCAGCGCCGGGGGCTGACCGACCAGATTCGGAGCGACTAACGCCACTATCCAAAGTAATGTCAGCATCGACGGAAAAGATTCTAGAATCGTGTCTTCCACCAATCCCGATACCAATACCAGCACCACCGCACCACGAATCCACTCGTGCGGCGATGTGGCCCCGAATATCAGCGACCACGTCAACAATCCGAGCATCACGCAGGCCGCCAACACACCTGCCGAAAATGAGACATGCAAAACCAAATTGTGCGTGCCCGTGGACCGTTTGCTCATCACGGTGGCCGCACTATCCAACCCCCAGCCCGTCAGTGGACGTTGGGCGATTAACTCAATGGCCTCGTCCCAAATCGCCGTGCGCCCCGTCAATGACGTCAGTTCCTCAACATCACCGCTTTTAGTCACGACGCCGACTGCGGATTCCGACAACGGGCCTTCACCGGACATCAACGACACGCCGAGCAATAACAAGGCAATCGTGGCGACCGAGGTCACAGCGATCGCCACACCACCGCGACCGTACAGACGATTGATCAACATCATCCCTGCCGCTGCGATCCCCGCTAAAATTGCCGTGCGGCTGATCGTGGCCAATGTGGTCGCCGTCGCTAAAAAGATCACCCCCCATAACATTAATCGCCACCACGGTCCCCGCACACCAATCGCGAGCGACCGAGCAAGGCGGTCGTCTGTCGCCGCTCGCTCGTGCTCTCTCGATCCAGAAAAATTGCCTTTGCCGGTCAACAACGCCAGTCCCATCAGCCCGGTTGCCACGGCAACTTTCGCAATGATATTCGGGTGACCGGTACCGCCCATTCGAGTCACCGATTCCGTGGCACTCGTGTATTCGATGAACTTGGCCTTTTCCGGGAACAAGATAAACAAGCCCCATGTCAGCACCAAATACATCGCCGCCCCAGCAACCAAACAGGCCACCACGCGTTTAGCCCCCAAAGTCGCTAACGCCGTGCAGATGAAAAAAAGGTAACCGAAATAAATCACCCCCGACGCGATACTGATCGTCCGCACCGATTCAATGGCAAAAAAACTGGTCGCCGAAAACAAAACCCCCAGCGCCAACAACCCCGCGCCTGGCACACTGTTGAGCAATTGACGGGTGCCAGGACTGAAGAGCGCTCCAAGCAATCCAACGCCACCAGCAACGGCGGCCAATCCAAGTTTGATGAAAGTATGCGGTCCCGTCGAACTTGTCGCTCGCTCGTACTCGGCGCCGGTCATGAAGTCGATTGGATTGACGAACGCAGCTCCCACCAGCACGAATCCAATTATCCAGGGCAGCAACGGCTGCTGCGACCGCACTGAGAATGTCTGCTCAGGCAGCGACTGCGCTGACGAAGTCATCTCAGCAGGACTCGGCGGCGGATTGCGACACGTTTTCGACCACGGTCTCAGCCATATCACGGGCATGATAACTACTGCGGACGAACGGCCCCGCCGCAACTTTGGCAAAACCCATCGCACGCGCCAAATCCGCTAGCTCGTCGAATTCCTCTGGCGGTACGTACCGCACCACAGGCAGATATTTCTCGCCCGGCTGCAGATATTGCCCCAGCGTCAGGAAGTCCACACCATGCGTTCGTAAATCGGCCAATGCATCGAGCAGCTCACCGCGTTCTTCGCCCAAACCCAACATCAACCCACTCTTGGTCTTCACGCTGGCGTCGTATTTTTTGACTTCTCGCATCATTTGCAGCGTCCAGGCGTAATCGCTCTTGGGGCCACGCACGCGACGGTACAACCGGGGGACGGTTTCCATGTTGTGATTGAAAACGTCAGGCCGAGCTTCGATCACACGCGCCAGCGCCTCCTTGCAATGGACAAAATCTGGCGTCAACACCTCCGTCGTCGCTCCGGTCCGCTCACGAACGGCGACCACGCACCGATAAAAATGATCCGCCCCCCCATCAGACAGGTCGTCACGAGTCACACTTGTGATGACGACATGTTTCAAGCCCAGACGGGCAGCGGCTTCAGCGATCCGGTCAGGTTCGTCCGATGCTGGGGCTTCGGGCGGACGGCCACGATGGACCGCACAAAAACCGCACGGCCGCGTACAGACGTTCCCCAAGATCATGAAAGTGGCTGTTTGCTGGCTGTAACATTCCATCCGATTCGGGCATTTCGCGTTCTCGCAAACCGTTTCCAATTTCAGTTCGTCCATCAACTGATCCGTCAGATGATTGGAATTGGATTTCGGAATCGGTCGTTTCAGCCAGCGGGGCAACCGTCCTGTGGCACTGACGGACGTGCCTTCGGGCATTTCAGGAGAAGAGACAACGGGCAATCGGAAAGCCATCAGTAGTTCAAATTCAGAGCAGGAGAAATTTCGCGACAACCCAGCAGTATAGCCACCAGGGTAAATCCTCACCATTGCTGAAAAGTGGGATAGGCTTCCAGCCTGTCGATTGTGACCTGACAGGCTGGAAGCCTATCCCACTGCTGTCTCCGCGATACAATGCCCGCCATGTCGAAGTCAAAAACCAAATCGCATAAAACGTCGCTGACCGCCGCTGGCCAGAAATCCGCCGATACCAAAGCCAAGAAAAAGGCTGGTGACAAAAAGGCTGGCAAAGTCTCGGGGCCGTCGATCACGCCCGTTTCCGAAAATCGAAAGGCGAAACATCGCTACGAAATCCTCGATTCGGTCGAGTGCGGCATGATGTTGACGGGCAGTGAAGTGAAGTCGATGCGTGACGGCAAACTCTCGCTTGACGAAGCCCACATTCGTGTCACCAACGGTGAGTTGTGGCTTGTCGGCGCGGACCTCGCCCAATACAAGAATGCGGGTTTGTGGAACCACGATCCACGACGCCCCCGCAAATTGCTGGTGCACCAAAAAGAGTTCAACAAATTCTCAGGGCGTGCGTTTGAACGGGGGCTGACGCTGATTCCGCTGCGTGTGTATTTCAATGACCGCGGCATCGCCAAGTGCGTGATGGCATTAGTCAAAGGCAAGCAGCTTCACGATAAACGCGAAACACTGAAGAAACGCGACACCGAAATCGGACTCAAACGTGCCATGCGCCGATCGTAATATTGCATTCACCAAGAAGCTCACGCCATGCTCCTCATCGCTGACCTCATTAAAAAATTCCAACAACCCGGCGGTGGTGAACTGACCGTGCTCGACGTGCCACGCTTCGAGATGGCGGCGGGCGAACAAGTCGCGTTGATCGGCGAGAGCGGTGGCGGCAAAACAACGCTGTTGCACCTGATCGCTGGCATGTTGACGGCCACGTCCGGTTCGATCCGAGTCGATAATTTGGAACTCACGCGGCTCAGCGAGCAAGGACGCGATCGTTTTCGCGCCGCGACCATCGGATACGTGTTCCAAACGTTCAACCTGCTACCTGCCTTCTCCGCGATCGAAAACGTCAAACTCGGCATGTCGTTCGGCAGCGGACGCGTTGATCCCGCGCGTGCGATGGCGCTGCTCGAACGCGTTGGCTTGGCCGATCGGGCCAACTACCGGCCCAAACAATTGTCTGTTGGACAACAACAACGTGTTGCCATCGCGCGCTCGTTGGCAGGTCGACCGAAGTTACTGCTCGCTGATGAACCGACAGCGAACGTCGATCCCGCCAGTGCCGATTCGGTTTTGAATTTAATCATCGACTCGTGTCGCCAAGAGTCGATTGCGTTGCTGATGGTCACGCACAGCATGGAAGTCGCTGGGCGGTTCAGCCGGATCGAACGCCTCGAAGAAATCAATCGCATCGCCGCTCTGAACAAGGCCGTCTGATCATGAATCTCCTGTTCATCGCGTGGCGAAATTTTCGCTATCGCGCCCTTTCAAGTTTTCTCACGACCATCTCGCTGATGCTCGGCGTCGGTCTCGTTGTGATGGTGATGGCGATTTACGGCATCATCAGCGAAGCCTTCGTGCGCAACGCATCGGTTGGTTACAACCTCGTCGTCGGGCCACGCGGCAGTGCGCTGCAACTCACACTCAACAGCGTGTATTACCTCAGCCAACCAATCGAGAACTTGCCCTACACTGAATACATGGAGTTCTTTCCAAAAGAACAACGGGCAGAGATGGTGCGGCAGTTCGGTGGCGATCCCGCGCTGGGTGAACGCGACGGCGTGTACGCGGGATACGTTGGTAATGGCTACGCCATCCCGCTGGCTCTGGGGGACTATTACGGAGAATTTCGCGTGGTCGGCACGACACCCGATTTCTTTGAAAAATTGCGACATGGTCCCAGTGTCGATCAACCGTTTGCATTTCGCGAAGGGCGAGCGTTGGAATCGTTCACGCCCGAGCATCAGTATTTTGAATGCGTGTTGGGATCACGGGTGGCTGCGCAAATGAATCTCAGTGTGGGCGAAACGATGAGCCCCACGCACGGCAATCCGGAAGGCAAAGGGCACGGGCAAGGTTTTGCAGTCGTCGGCGTGATGGCACCGACGGGGACACCCAACGATCGTGCCGTGTTTGTAAATCTCGAAGGTTTTTATCTGCTCGAAGGTCACGCCAAACCGATTCCGGAAGACGCGATCATTCAGTGGCCCGCGCGTGACCCTGATGATCCTTTGCCGCCACTGTTGTCTATCCCCGAACGCGAGGTGACGTCGATCTTGGTCCAAAACGGCGATGTGATGATGGCACCTGGGATGCAGAACCGGATCAACGAGAGCGGTCGCGCACAGGCCGCCGCACCGATCGGCGAGATCAACAAATTGATGTCCTTCATCGTCGGTCCACTCCTCCAGGCACTGCTCGTGATCACGCTGATCACCTGCATCGTGGCAGCCTTCGGCGTGTTGGTGGCCATTTACAATTCGATGAACGATCGTCGGCGAGACATTGCCGTGATGCGCGCCCTCGGTGCCCGCCGTGGCAGCGTGACTTGGGTGATTTTGCTCGAGAGTTTGATCATTGCGATGGTCGGTGGTGCCGCAGGTTGGCTGCTCGCTCACGTGGCGATTTTATCGGCGGGGACATTCATCGAACAACAAACCGGCGTGCAAGTCGGGCTGTTTACCGTCAGTCAATTTGAATGGCTGGTGCTGCCCTTCGTAATTGTCCTGAGTTTGGTCGCAGGCATCGTTCCCGCGATGGCTGCGTATCGGACCGATGTGGGTTCCAATCTATCAGCTTGAACTAAGGCGTGCGGTAAGATGTTTCATACCGGCTTGTACAGTTGATGGTTCGGTTGGAAGAAAATGGGCTGATTTTGGACTGATTGCGACCATTGCTTCTGTATTTCCTCCAAACCGACTATATTGTCAGGGCCGATTTAAGAAAGTGAGCGCTTTCGGTCGGCGGGAACGGATTACTCCCAAAAACGACGCTGCCGAGGGATGGTGCAGTAGACCTCGTCCAAACGCCACGCGTCACAGTCTTTCATGGGTGTCGAATCGGAGCTAAACAGTCGCAATTTTCAAGACGCGATTTCGCGGCATGATATTGCGTCGTTGACCCGCCAATGGGTCAGTAGCCAGTTCGTGCTAATTCACTTGGCTGACGAAACCGAGTCTGACGAGATCGTCGGTGCATTGACAGCGAACTGCGACGGCAACGATTACCTGGTGGCATTCACTAGCCAGAAGCACGCCAGCCGGTTTGTCGAGGTTCGCAGCGACTTATTTGAATCTGAAGCCGAAGTCAGTGGCTTTTGGGTGGACGGACGAACGTTGCTAGATTACCTCGACGACGAACTGGGGATCCTGCTCAACCCAGACAGCGACGGCCATCGACAGATCGAAGTGGAGCTAGTCCAAGAAATACTCGCCGAATTGAATCTGGATTAGTTGCCGAGCCACGGATGCACCCGGATTTTCACGGATAGGTTAGCTGCTTGCACGATCCGAGTTTGATCCGAGAGCATCCGTGGCTTCCATTTTGGAATGCGCGAAGTATTGGAGAAAGCATGGATTTGGAACACGAACGACACGCTCTCGTCAAGCAGGTTGAAACTATCGTGCGGCACCGCATGGTCGGACAGGCTGCTGGTCACGGCATGGATCATGTGCTGCGCGTGCTCGCATCGGCTCGGAAGATTCAAGCGGATACTGGCGGCAACTTACAAGTCGTTGAATTGGCAGCATTACTGCACGACGTAGGCGATGCGAAGTTCCATGACAGTGTGGAACGGAGCGCCGAGTTTGCTCGGGAAATCCTGAGTGATCTGGGGGCGGACGACGACTTGATCGAGCATGTCGCTCACATCGTCGACAACATTTCGTTTCGCAAAGGCGTTGATGCGAGGCAGTTATCGCTCGAAGGCCAGATCGTCCAGGACGCGGATCGACTCGACGCACTCGGAGCGATCGGAATCGTGCGGACGATTGAATACGGCGCGGCATTCGGCCAGCCGTTCTATCTGCCTGATGCTGAAAACGCGAAAACGGGTGTCGCTCACTTCCACGAAAAACTGTTCAAGCTGAAGGATTTGCTGAACACCGATGCGGCTAGGCGCATGGCGGAAGACAGAGAATCATTCATGCGAATGTTCTTGGATCAATTCATGCGCGAGTGCGGCGTGGATGTTTAAACGGAATACAACTCATCTTGACTGCTTGAATTTTTTAGGAAGTGTCAGCAAATAATTCATCTCGCATTCGGGCTGATTCGGCAGATCAGCTACATCTCAATCGGGGCACCCTCTGTTGTGAGTGGACGCGATCTTGACATACGCCTCAGGAAACTCGCCGCCAAGCGTGGCTTCCTGTTCTCGGATGGAATCGCGTGGCACTTTCTTCTTGCCAAAAAACCAACGGTTCGCGGCTTTCGTTCTCCTCTGCTATTACTTTCAGTTCCGTACCTGACTGAATAGCTCTTCGCGAAACTCAACGGCGACATGAATAGCGTCAATATAGGTGTCGATGGTGCTCAAGTCTCGCACCCTGGAAAATCGTTGGAATTTATTTTCGCCGGCATGGTGCTCAAACTTATGCACCACGCCGCTCTCAGTCACAATTGCTCCTACGGCAACACCCTCTTCATTCTCGAGGTATCCAGCACACAATACCTCATCCGCGGGGAAGCCTTTGTCTTTAAATGCGGAACGCAACGGACCAAGAAGTTTGTTGTCCCGCAGATCACGCGTAAACTCCACAACATCTTTTTGAAAGAGCTTTTCGTCTTGCTTCGACCCCAAGATCGCCTCCAGTTCACTTGTCTACGGTGCTTCACGGTAAATCAAATTCAATAAATCGACTCAGTAAATCTTTGCAGGGTCGCGACTGGTGTATTCGCGAACGGTGACAGGTAGTCAAAGAACGTAAAGGTTGAGCCGTCTGGATTCATTAAGATCAATGTCGAATCGCGAAGTATGCCGATTGGATAAAGCGACTTGTCACTCCAGGAAATGTGCCCTCGGCGCTCCCGAGTCCGAATCTTCGTTGGTGTCAGGTAAACATTCACATCGTTTCGATCGCGAATCGTCATACCGCCAAACTGCAACAGCAAATCGCGTGCGATGCCTGATATCTCCAGACCATAGTCGTGACTCAGCTTCTTTTCACAGGCAGCAATATCTATCGTCGCCGCACCTTCCCAGCCCATCGCCCTGAGTCGGGCCTCCAGTTCTTTGGGAATTGAAAATACGCTCCGGGATTGGATAGACGGGAATAAAATACAATCCGTTCAGTTGAGCCTGTTCTGCTTTGCGTTTGAAGTCTTCTGACACCAGAACGACGGCGGGGTATTCGCGGATACGAAAGATCGACTGCCCCGCGAGCTTCTCCAAATCAAATTCAAATCGCTCGACCATGAATGCGGTCTGCTTACTGGTCGTCTCTGGCGGAAACACGATTTCGGATTTTGCGACATCCAATGCCATCGACTTGGTGAGAATGTTGTAGACGAAGTACTCGCCGACCTTGGAATGAACCGGCAGAAGCTCACCGTTCGCTTCCAGTTCCTCTCGCAGCGCGGCGACAGCGCGGCGACAGCGCGGCGACTAAATGCAGGCACGCCGCCAACGCGCGGATAATCGTTGTACGACTGCACGCCACCGACGACCTGCTGTGGAACCCAGACGGTGCTCAGCGACACCGGTGTCCAGTCAAACCGTCCAGAGTTTTCCGGTTCGAAGTCATCAGCAAGTGAATCTCGCCCAAGCAGTGACGGGGCATCCTCAAGGAATTCAAATTCGCCAAAGCGAGGATCGTCGTGAATTCGAGTCAGTTCGTAAATGTGCATTCAGTTCCTCTCGTCGAGTTATCGCTGCCCGCATCGCTCGGGTCTTGTTGCTGAAGCAGCTAAGGCACGATCGTGTGCAGCGATTCCATCAGATCAACCATTTCACCACGCGTGTTTGGCAGCAAATCTTGGACAGCGTCGCCAGATTCTACCATATCAAAGCACAGGGCTAGTTTTGGTTTGATCGTTGGATTCGCCAGGAGGTTTTCAAAATAAATAATCGGGTAGATTGCGACGTTTCCCGCCTGGTCGCGAATGGCCAGTGTGCTGCCGTCGATGTCACTTCGATCCACAACAGACCAGATCCAGCCGAAACGACGAGCGAACTGATTGCCGTACAATGCGCCAAGCATGATTGCGAGCGATTCAGATTCCTCGTCGTCGACGGATTCCAGCATCGCGGATTGAGGCAGCCTGTTTTCGAGTAACCATCGCTCAATTGCGGCGACAATATCGTCGGGACCGTCCGCATAGTTTCGAGTGACGAGATTCATTGCCTCTGCAATGCTTGCTTCCAGTTGCGATCGAAGCTCGTCATCCAAATGCTCCATCGCATTGATAATGAAATGACTGGGTGCAATCTCGGCTGGTATTGGTGGATAAGTTTCCGTATCGCCATCAAAGTAGTTCTGCCTCCAAATCACTCCAGGCTCGACAGGCCAAGCCTTCACGAACTGCAGTCCTTTCAAGTTTGACGCGATCACTCGCTGCACGAACCTCTCCGAGACAAACACTTCGGTTGGGAGTTGTGGGATGCGGAAGATCTCTGCGGAAAAGCTTGCCGCCTTTTCGTCGTCCAGGACGAAGTGCTCAATCGCGAGCAATTCGGTCTTTTCGTCATCCAGGAACACGATATCAGACTGGTGAACGTCCAAGAGCTGACAAAGTGAATGGACATGGAACAGCATGACGCCTGGGAGAGCCCCGGCAATCGGCAACAGCTCGCCATTGGATGTCAGCAGGTCCCCTAAGGATTCGATCGCTTTAGTACTGAAAGCGGGATGCGGATAAACCGCTGGATAATCGTTGATCTCCTTAACCCTGCCGATGACGGATGGCGGTTGCCATTGAGCAGCGAGCGAAATTGTTTTGCCTTCGCGTAGAGCTGATTCTCTAAACAGCGAATCAATCGCGAATTGTTCATCGTCATCCGCGAAGCAATATCCCTCAAACGCTTTCACGTCGAAGATAGGCTCGAGCATGTACATGGTTTTCATCGAACAGATCCTGGAATCTGGGCTGTTGATGCATCGCAACACATCTGACGGAATTGAGCATTTCGCGGGTCAGCGTGTTGCGTCAGCAAACCGTGACGCTGCTAGAACCGCTAGCGGTTGGCGAGTTGGGTTTCTTCGTTCACAAACGGGTTGGTTTGAATCTCGCCGGGACGGAATGCTGTGGGTTCAGTTTTGGCCAGCACGTCGCTAAGGCTGACGATTCGCGATTCGGATTCGCCCGCGCGACAGATGAACGGGTTGCCTGCGGGACCTTGATAGGTACGAGCTCGGACACCTGATGCGCCTACTTGGCCAGTGTAACCACTGGGCGCACCGACTTGCGGTGGCGCTGCAAACGGGCTGATTCCGTAAGGGCGAAAATGCCGGGTGCCGTAGTAGACAGGTGGATTGAGGGCAAAATATGGTGGCGTGGCCACGCTTGAACGATACCGCACGCCGTATGGCTGGTAGAATCCGTAGGGCTGGAATCCATACGTACCGAGGCCTTGGGCTGCGGCCTCACGCTCGCCCGCGAGACTGACGCAGCAAACGGCGACGAGCAATGCGAGTCGTCTCAGCGACGCGATTTTAATAATCGAGAAACGCAACATGGTGAAAAGTCTGCTTTCCCCCGCCATGGGCGAGGTGTGAGTTGAAGTTGTGAGGACAGCGTGCGAGCTGTTTCGAGCGACCTTCCCCGTGTCTCATTCCACGTTAATCACGCCTCAAAAACCTTGCAACGAAAACAATCGTCAACTTGAGCAGTTCTTTTTCCAAAACCAGCCAAAAAAACAAGGCAGCAGGCGAGAACGTGAACTCAACCAGCGTGCCGAGCAGGCTCCGCATTGGTTGCGTGATCCATTCCCTCGATGGCGGCGGGGCCGAGCGGGTGATGGCGGGACTGGCATCGCGTTTGGCTGAGCGTGAACATGACGTGACTCTGATCACGCTCGATGATGGGACGCGAAATCGCCACCGCTTGAGTGAATCTGTTCAGCGGATACCGCTGGATGTGATGTCAACGCCTGGACACCGTGTTTCCTGGAGCAAGCGTCTGCGGCGATTACGTGGTGCCATTGTCGAGGGTGATTTTGATGTGGTGCTTTCATTTTGTGACGCCACCAATCTGCTGGTGTTGTTGGCGACGCGATGTCTTGCTGGTTGCCCCCCGATCGTAGTGAGCGAGCGCAGCGATCCGGCTCATCAATCGCTGGGCCTGCTGCGTGAATGGCTGAGAGATCGGTTGTACCGGCGAGCTGCCGCAGTGATCTGTCAAAGTGACGACGTGGCGGCGACGTTGAGCTCGCGGATGGGTGTGCAGGCGATCGTGATCCCCTCCGCCGTCCAGTCGCCTCCGCCGGATTTCGCGGCGCTGCGAGCAGCTCGCTTGGACGCTGAACAAACTGCGGCCCCGATTCGCTTGATCGCGATCGGACGCTTGGAACCTGAAAAAGGTTTTGCGCGGTTGATTGAGGTGCTCGCGATGGTTGAGGGTGCGCGCGTTTCGGTGAAAGATGATGAGGCCGAAACTCTTGACGAGTTCCGCTACGTAAAAGCGGGCGTGCCAGCTTGGCGGTTGGTTGTGCTGGGCGATGGAAGCGGGTTGGCGACTTTGCAAACACTTGCCAAAGAGCATGATTTGGCCGACCGGATTGAGTTTTGCGGCTGGGTTGATTGCATTTGGCCAGAGTTAGCGGATGCCGATGTTTTTGTCTTGCCAAGTTTTTATGAAGGTTTTCCGTCGGCGTTGTTGGAGTCGATGGCGGCTGGTTTAGCGGTATTGGCCGTGGATGCGGGCGGCGGCGTGCGAGCAGCGATTCGGCATGGCGAGAACGGTTGGCTCGTGGGAAATTCCACTGAGGAGTTGGCGGCGGGGTTGCGGCGAGTGCTGGCGGATGCGGGTTTGCGGCGACGGCTGGCGGCAACCGCCCCAGAGGTGTTGGCACGTTTCGGGTGGTCGTCGATGGTCAACGCTTATGAAAACGTGCTGGCGAACCGCTCCTCCCGCTCCGTCGCTGAGTGTGACACAATGACATCGGTACCTCAGCCCCAAAAGGAGTGATTGACAATGTCTGAAACCGAACCCAATTTGGCCAACCAAACCGGTATATTGCCGGAAAACAGTCCTGTCGGTGACTTGCAACAGCCCTCGGGTGTTGTGCATGACAAGCACGAAGTACCGGTTGTCGTTCATAGCTACGCGAGCGGCCCGATTACCGAGATGACGTTTTTGCAACGAGCGTTGTTGTTCGCTGAGTTATCGATGGTCGCTTACAACGACGAACGCGAAGCAGCTGCCGCGGCGGCTTTCGTAGGTTTCCCCGATGTCACATTTTTCGATCACGATGGCTCGCAAGCGTATCGGTTTCGCAACGATCATGACTGTGTGATTGCGTGCCGAGGAACGGAACCGCATGAATGGAACGATATCCGCGCCGATGCCAATGCGGTGGCCGTGCTGGCGGAAACTGCGGGTAAAGTTCATCGCGGATTCAAACGCGAAGTCGATGATCTGTGGCCGATGCTCGAAACCGCTTTGTTAAGCAACGAGCAACCACTGTGGTTTTGTGGGCACTCACTGGGCGGGGCGATGGCGACGATTTGTGCGGGCCGGTGTTTTCTGTCGCACATCAAGAGTAACCCAGCAGCCTTATATACCTATGGCAGTCCACGGGTAGGCGACAAACGCTACATCAACTTTGTCAAACTCGATCACTATCGCTTTGTCAACAACAACGACATCGTAACTCGCGTGCCGCCAAGTTGGATGGGGTACCGCCATTGTGGCATCGAGGTTTACATTGATCGCAACGGCGAGATGGGGCACCTGCACTACTTGATGAAACGGCGTGATCGCTGGCGCGGATTTTTCAAGGGCCTACGCCGGTTCCGCATCGACCATTTCTCAGATCATCCACTGCATCAATACATCGCTCCAATTCTGGCCGCTGCACAGGCCGAGCAAGCAGAATTGAAACGCGGCGAAATGGCTGTTGCCTCGTCTGAATTGACGTAGAGCGAGCGGCCAAAATCAGGCAATTGTTTTCACTTCTCCCGGATAACGTATGAATTCCCCCGACTCATCCTCAACGCAGTCGCAGCCCCGTGGCAACAACTCCGTAGTCACTATCGAGGGCGTCGAACTCAAACTAGCCCATCCCTACGAATCACCTGGCGATTGGATTGGCCAAGGTGAAGTTTTGAAGCAATTGTTGGCTTGTTGGATCACTGTCGATGCCACCGATCTGCCGTTGACGCCGCGGTTGCTCGGTTCGCCAGGGGTGGGCAAAACGCAGCTCGCGATCGCGGCAGCCAAGCAGCAAAAGGCACCGCTCTACATCTATCAATGCACGGCCGACACGCGGCCAGAAGATCTGTTGATTACGCCCGTGCTCAGCCGTGGTGGCGAGATTTCTTATCACGCTTCGCCTTTGGTCAGTGCGATGATTCGGGGCGGCGTTTGCGTGCTCGATGAAGGCAATCGCATGAACGAAAAATCGTGGGCGTCGTTGGCCCCGCTGTTTGACAACCGCCGCTATGTCGAATCCATCGTGGCCGGAATCTCCATTCCCGCGTCGCCAGATTTTCGCGCCGCCGTCACGATGAACCAAGATGAATCGACGTTTGAGATTCCCGACTACATCCTCAGCCGCCTGCAACCAACGTTGCAGGTTGGGTTTCCGAACAAGCAGGATGAGATGGCGATTTTGCAATATCATTTGCCGTTCGCCGAACCGGAGATGTTGGCGCTGACAGTGGACTTTTTGCAGCATTCTCATGAACTGAAACTCGATTTCTCGCCTCGCGACGGGATCAACTTGCTGCGGTTTGCGATCAAACGGATGGCCCAAGATCCCGATCACCCTGTCTCTCAAGACGATGCTTGGCAGGAGGCATTGGAAAAATGTTTAGGCGAGGATGCGGTGGATTTGGAGCGGCTCGCCGAACGACGCAGCCGCACGCTTGGTGGCAACGCCGTGCCATTGGGTCTGGCCGATTTGTTTTTTGACCCAGATGATCCGCTGCATCCTGACCGCGACGATGATGACGATGAGGATTTCTGACATCACGTGTAAGTTCTTCGGAGTGCGGCAACTTGTTGCCGCTTCCTTTTTTCACGGACCAGTGGCAATTTCAACGCGTCAGAAAATCATTCGGCGGTTTGGAGTTTGCCATAAATTGCGAGAGAGAGTTTGAAAAAAGAAAGCTCCGACAAGTCGGAGCACTTCAAATGGCGAGCCTGCTACCCGCCAAACTTCCAAACCGCTATTCTCGGTTGCGTAAACACTGACCACCGTTCCTATTAGCCTCCTACCGATCCCATGACTGATTCTGCGTCAATGCTACGCCTCGCTGTCGGGGGAGACCACGCTGGTTTCCCGCTCAAAGAAATGGTGATGGAGCGGTTTGCGGACCAAGTTAGCGAACTCATCGACTGTGGCACAAACGACGACAGTCCTTGCGATTACCCGGATTTTGCTGTGGAAGTGGCTGAGCGACTCAACAGCGGCCAGGCCGATCGGGGGCTGTTGATCTGCGGCAGTGGTGTTGGCGTCAGTGTCGCGGCCAACAAAATCACGGGCATTCGTGCGGCGATTTGCCATGACACTTATTCCGCTCATCAAGGCGTTGAGCACGACGACATGAACGTGCTGTGCATCGGCGGCCGGATCATCGGCAGCGAACTCGCGTTTGAAATCATTCGGGCTTTTCTCGCCGCCCGCTATCAACCCGAAGAACGCCACGCTCGTCGATTGCAAAAAATCTTGGCCCTCGAATCGGATTGATTCTCGGAGATCGACTCATGCGTTTGAATTGCCGCACTACTCGCACGCTTCTCTGTGCCGTATAAAGACTCGCCTTTCGTTCGTTTCCCTGAAATCTGAGTTCGACAAACATGACCCAAATCTTGGCTGCCCGCGCGGGTGAAATCACTCCTGAAATGGAATTCGTCGCCCAGCGTGAATCACTCTCGCCGGAGCTGATCCGCGATGAAGTCGCCGCTGGCCGGATGGTCATCCCAGCGAACAAGGTTCATGCTGCCGGGGCCTTGGAGCCCATGTGCATCGGGATCGCTGCCAAGTGCAAAATCAACGCGAACATCGGCAACAGCGCCGTGACCAGCAATGTGGGTGAAGAACTTGAGAAACTGCACACCGCCGTCCACTTCGGTGCTGACACGGTAATGGATTTGTCGACCGGCAAAGATATCGACAACATTCGGCGTCAAATCATCGAGAAGAGTACCGTGCCGATCGGTACCGTACCAATTTATCAAATGCTCGAAGAACTCGGTGGCAACATCGAAGACATGACGGCGCAGCACTTTCTTGACATGGTCGAGCACCAAGCCAAACAGGGTGTCGATTATATGACGATTCACTGCGGCGTGAAACTTGAGCACTTGCACTTGACCGTCAACCGCGTCACAGGCATCGTCAGTCGCGGTGGCTCGTTGATCGCCAAGTGGATGATGGCTCATAACAAACAAAACCCGTTGCTCGAAGCCTTCGACGATCTATGCGACATCATGCGTCAGTACGACGTGACTTGGTCGCTCGGAGATGGATTGCGTCCAGGCAGTATTGCCGACGCGTCCGACGCAGCCCAGTTTGCAGAACTCGATGTACTCGGTGAATGTACACGTCGCGGCTGGGAAAAGGGCACGCAGGTCATGGTGGAAGGCCCTGGGCACATTCCGCTGAACCAAATTCAAATGAACGTTGAGCGTCAAATCGAAGTTTGCGACGGTGCTCCGTTTTACGTGCTCGGACCACTCGTGACTGACATCGCGCCAGGATATGACCACATCACGAGTTGCATCGGCGCTGCCAACGCGGGGATGCACGGGGCTGCGATGCTGTGTTACGTGACGCCGAAAGAACACCTCGGATTGCCGAATGAGGAAGACGTTAAACAAGGCGTGATTGCCTACAAGATTGCGGCACACGCTGCCGACGTCGCTCGTGGTCGGGTTGGTGCCCAAGATCGCGATGACGCGTTGTCACGTGCACGGTTCGCGTTCGATTGGAAAGAACAGTTTCGGTTGTCGCTGGATCCTGAAACTGCTCAACGCTATCACGACGAAACGTTGCCTCAGGATACCTTTAAGAGCGCTCACTTCTGCAGTATGTGTGGACCCAAATACTGCTCGATGAAGATTACCGAAGATATTCGCCAGATGGCCAAAGACAAACAACTTGTCGAGCTAAAGTAAACAAAAAAAGCTTGACGCAGGGTTCGTTCCCACTTATCAATGGCGTTCTGAGCTTTTCTCCACACTTTTGTGAGTCATCCATGTTCTCCCTTACTTCGTCAACGCTCCTCGCCCGTCGTGGTGGTCTCGGCGGTATTATTTCGTGGTTCATCCGAATTGTCATTTACGACATTTGCATCACGGGCATCTCGGATGTCTTGGGCGTCTCGCGGATGGTGGCCTTGTTTATCTTCTTGGGAATCCTCGGTGTGATCGCGTTCGTGGGTTATTTGTTGCGGAACAAATATGCGACCGACTCCGGCGACGACTTTTAGAAACTAATTGAGTAGCGGAAGTCGTCAAGACTTTCGGCCTTTCGTGCCACATGCCGAAACTCTTGACGAGTTCCGCTACGCCAGAAGATATTGAATACCCATCGTGCATGCGGCACGGAATTCGTTATCCTGAGGTGCGTACCTTCACCTGTCTACATGCAATTCCAAGTTCAACACGCTCCTGTTTTTTCAACGTTGGAATTCTCGCTCGTCCGTGATGAGTGTGTCGTGGCGCAGCCCAACAGCATGTTGACGATGTCGTCAGGGATCGCAATCTCCGCTCACATCGGTCGGCAAACGATACAAGTGGACTCGACCGATCACGCGGGAAATCCTGATCAAGCGGCCCCGGTTAAAACACGGCGTAAGAATGCTTGGTGGAGCGGTTTCAAAAGCCTCCTGGGCGGTGAGAGTTTCTTCACCGCTGAATTTCGAGCTAAAGCCGATGGCGAGACAGTCGTGCTGGCCCCTGCCAGCTACGGTGATATCGTGGTGCTCGACGTCGCGGGTGAAGCAGGATTTTATCTCACCCGAGGTTCCTATCTCGCCAACACCGGCAACACCGAAATCCGTACCATCTACGGTGGTATCAAAGGTTTGATGAGCAAGAAAGGATTGTTCTTATTACATGCCGTTGGTGAGGGACATGTATTTTGTAATAGCTATGGAGCGGTCATTCGCCGTGATCTCGCGGTTGATGAAACGATCTATGTCGACAATCGATTCATGGTCGCGTTCGCTGATACGGTGACCTACAAATTGGTTAAAGCAACCGAGAGTGTGCGTGATTCGCTGATGTCCGGTGAAGGACTCGTCAACCGTTACACAGGCCCTGGCGTGGTGTTTTATCAAACGCGAGGAAAACCAAGCGGCGGGTTCCTCAGCGCGATCTTAGATGCCGCGATGTAACACCGATGTCCAAGCCCATTCCTGATCGCGACGATCTGCTCGAACAACTTCGCCGAGCCAACAGCTCCACCTTTGCTTGGGTCACGATACGTTTAATCGCTGTCGTCGCACTGGCCGTGTTGATTGACTGGCCGCAAGTCCTGCAGACTCCCATCGTCACGGGCACCGCGTGTTTGGTCTTGATCGGCCCGTTCATCATGGA
Source organism: Rhodopirellula sp. (assembly GCA_041740155.1). Classification (GTDB taxonomy): domain Bacteria; phylum Planctomycetota; class Planctomycetia; order Pirellulales; family Pirellulaceae; genus Rhodopirellula. The sequence continues at coordinate 117,554 of JBGSMN010000149.1, read as the reverse complement.
GCTACTGACGATCTGGGGTCAAAAGAAAAAGCGACTCGAAGACATCAAAGAAACCACACGTTTTGGCGACCTCGATAAATACAAACTGCAAACGTTGTTTCAGCAGACTCTTAAGAAACTGAGCTTGCCCGACGAGCGGATTGCAGTCTACGTCTCCAATGATAAATCGCTAAATGCGGGAGCTTTGAGATTGGGACGATTGTTTGGATCGCTTGATGGGATCTATCTCAATCGTCAAATCTTGCACAAGCTCCGGGAGGACGAAATCCAAGCCGTGATGGGTCACGAGCTAGGGCACTACTACCGGTTCTATCTCACTGGTGATCGCTTTCGCCTACTCACACTCACACTGGGCACCCTACTGGCGATTTTCGTCGTACAGAAAACAGGTCTTGAAGACATCTTCGGGTTCTTGCTGCTAGCGATTATCTCATTCTATTTTTGGCGTGTTAGTGGGATGGGGATGCTCAAGCATGGCCAGGCAATTGAACATTTGTGCGACGATTTTGGTGCCCGCGTCAACGGCATTGAATCGTCGATCTCCGGCTTGATAAGAATTGGGCTGGATGCTGAACAACGCCAGCATCTTGAGTTGGAACTGCTCGCTCGCACCGGTAAACACGAAGTGCTGACACAGCGTGACGTGCTCGCAGCAGTGGAAAAATCGATCCCTTATGGGCACGTCGCTGACGATCAACTTTACGAATCCGTGCAAGCGGAACTGAAAGCCAAGGCGCAGGCCAAAAGGCAAACATCGATCTCGGGTTTCTTTCGTTATTTGTGGGAATCCGAAGATGCCGACGATGAGGATCACATGGACGAGTTGCAGCGACGGGCAAAACACATCAATCAAATGCAACGACTCGATTGGGAATCGGTTCTCGGCACATCGCGGGACGTTCGTTTGCGTGAGTCACAGATTGAGCGGCTCGTGCAAATGATCGAAGACAACCCTCAACACGTCTTGTTTCGCTTGCTCGAACAAAATGATGGTGTTCATCCACCATTAACGGATCGAATTCGCTATCTCTGGAAGAATCGAGAAGGCGAACTGGGTGATAGGCGTTGGGGATAGATTCTCTCGCGAAGCGTTTGACCACGACGCAAACTCAGCTTGATAGCACCGTGCACGTTGACGACCCTGTCGCGACTAACTTGCCACGTTGATCACTGATTTTGCATTCCACAAAACCGATCCGCAGGCCGCGCTGAATGACGGTCGCGGTCGCGGTCAACTGGCCTTCACGCACCGGGCGAATGAAACTGACTTTCATCTCGATCGTTGAGAAATCTTCGTTCGGCAGCAACGTACGTCCGAACGCGATCCCCATCGCGGCGTCGGCCAGCGCCGAGACCAGACCACCATGCACGCGTCCCATCGGATTATGATGTTGCGGGCCGCATTTTATATCGACAACGGCGTATCCGAGCTGGTCAGACGCAGACGTATCAATGGGCCGGACGCAAAATCCGACCAGACGAGAGATGGGTGCGTCAGCGAATCGTTCACTCACCGAGTTGTCGTTTGGTTAGCGAGGTTGTCGTGGAACGGCATTGGACGCTGCATTGGCTGAGACACCGCGTTTATTGGAAGCGACTAGCGTGATGAAACGTCCCTGTTGCAGCAACCGACCGTCACTAGAAACCAGTTTTCGCAACCAAGTGATGCGACCAGCGCGACGACCGTGCGGTGCCACCGTTTCGACTTCTGTCACGACGTGGACGATCTCGCCAAAGAAAATCGGGTTCTCGAACTGCCAATCCGTGATCCCCACGAGCGCTAGCGTGGCTGCACGCGGATACTCGGTTGATAACCCGGCCAACACGCTCAAGCCGAGGATGCCGTGGGCGACAGGACGACCGAACGGCGAATGAAGCGACTCGTTGCTACCGCCAGCCTGCAAGGCCGCAACATGCAGCGGGTCAAAATCGCCCGTCAAGGTTGCGAAAGCATTGACATCGTCCGTCGTGATCTCACGCTCAGGACTCACCCACCGCTGGCCCGCTTCGAGATCCTCAAAATACATCGTCACACCTGCTTTCGCAGTGGAGGCGTCCGAGGTGGTATTGATCGCGTTCAAAAGGAGTGCCGAAGTAACCATGGAATCGAGGTACCTTCAAAATGAGAAATTCACCGCTGACCCTCTATTGTGCATGAAAATTAGCACTAAGCCGAATTTTCATAGACTTCTATCGTGAATCGGTGCCTTTTACGTTCAGTTTAGCTGGCCCAGGAGGGATAGGTAGGGTGTTTTCGCTGCAGCGCGGCAATATGGCTCAGAATTGCTGCTCGGACTGGGGAGGCTCGCGAAAAGTCTTAACGAGCTCTGCTTCGCCAAAATTCTGAAACGCATAACTCAATCAAACATCCAGGTTACGGACGTCCAGTGCGTGGGTCTCAATAAACTCACGGCGGGGTTCGACTTTGTCGCCCATGAGTAATCGAAACATCTCATCGGCGGCACCTGCGTCGCTGAGGTTGACTCGGATCAAGGTTCGGTTGGCGGGGTCGAGTGTCGTCTCACGAAGCTCCTCGGCGTTCATTTCACCGAGACCCTTAAACCGTGTGACGGACAAGCCTTTTTCACCGGCAGCGCGAATCTCAGGCAACAACGCCCGCAGATCTTCCATCGGTCGGCGGATGTCCTCGCCCCGAATCAATTCAAACCGCGGAGTCGTTGAGCCCGTACGGTCGGCGGGAATCAAATCGTCCAGTCCGAAACCGAGCGGTTCAAGTTCCTTCAAGCCACTGTTGATCGTGCGAACTTCAAACAGTTCCGTCAGGTGAGCGACGACGCGCTCGTCCGGTTCCGCAGTTTTGTCACTGATTGCCGCAGTAACCGCCTCGGGCACCGTTTCGCCCGCCGCGGTCGCCTCCTCTGGCTCGTCATCATCTTCTTCGATGTCCAAGTGAGCACCGCGCTGCGTCAAGAACTCATCAACCTCTTCGAGCGTGTGATACCAGTGCTCTTCGCCTTGAAACGTCACCAACAGGGTCGGCAGTTTGCCTGCCACGGGATCTAATCGCATCGCGTGAACTCGCAGACTGACGCCGCGTCGTTCGAGCGCAACGACAGCGTCTTCCATGCTCGCAAGGGCCTCTGCCAGCGCACGCATTTTGTCCGTTTCCACACGACGGCCATCATCGGCCTCAAACACGGTGTCATTGATACCGCGATTGAGCAATTGTTTCTTCATCTCCTCTTCGCTCTGCACGTAATACCGTGACTTGCCATGCGAGACACGGAACAATGGCGGCTGAGCGACATAGACGTGACCAGCAGCGACGAGTTGATACATTTGCCGATAGAAGAAACACAGCAGCAGCGTGCGAATGTGGCTACCATCGACGTCGGCGTCCGTCATGATGATGACTTTGTTGTAACGTCGCCGCGTCAGGTCTTGGTCGACACCGATACCGGTGCCGATCGCTTGGATCATGGACTGCACTTCCTCGTTGGCGAGCACCTTGTCTTCGCGGCTCTTGTATGCATTGATGATCTTACCGCGCAGTGGCAAGATCGCTTGGAAATCTCGCATCCGTCCGCCCTCAGCCGATCCACCTGCCGAATCACCTTCGACGAGATAGACTTCACACTCTTCCATTTTCTTCGAGATGCAATCTCGCAATTTTCCTGGCAGCCCTCCACCACCGAGCGCGTCTTTGCGTTTCCGCAACTGATCCTTGGCCTTGCGAGCCGCTTCACGAGCTTCCGCCGCTAACAATCCTTTGCGAACAATCGTCTTAGCAACTTTCGGGTTCTCTTCCATGTATTTGGCGAGAGCTTCGCCCACGCCACTGGTGATGATCCCATCGACTTCCCCGTTACCAAGCTTCGTTTTCGTTTGGCCTTCAAACTGGGGATGCGGTACACGAACGCTGATCACAGCCGTTAAACCTTCGCGGAAATCGTCACCTGTGGGCGTGATCGCTTTGAAAAGGCCTTCCTTCTTGCCGTAGTTGTTCAGCGTTCGTGTCAGTGCCGAGCGATAACCCGAAACGTGCGTACCACCCTCCGTCGTATGGATATTATTGACATAGGACTGCACCGTGTCGGTGAACTCAGTCGTGTACTGCATCGCGATGTCGTACTCGACGCCTTCGCGAGCGCCTACGATATGGATCACGTCGGAATGCAACGCATCGCTTGCCCGATTGAGGTGCTGGACAAACTCCACGATGCCTTCGTTGTACTGAAAGTCGCCACCTTCCCCGTTTCGTTCGTCCAGGAATTTGATCCGCACACCACTGTTGAGGAACGCCAGTTCCTGCATCCGTTTGAGCAGCGTGTCGTAATTGTATTTCGTCGTTTGAGTGAAGATCTGGGCATCGGCTTTAAATGTCGTCTTGGTACCCGTTTTCTTGGTCGCCCGGCCCTTGGTTACCGGTCCTGTGGGCACGCCCCGTGTGTACTCTTGCGTCCACGTAAACCCGTCGCGGCTGACTTCGGTCCGCGCCCATTGGCTGAGGAAATTCACGACCGTGACGCCGACGCCATGCAAGCCACCCGAGGTTTGATAGGCCCCTTTTTCAAACTTGCCGCCGAATTTCAAGACTGTCATCACGCCTTCGAGGGTGCTGACCTCGCGATCGAGTTCTTCGGAAAGCTGATCGTGGCGTGTGACGGGAATACCTCGTCCGTCGTCTTCGACCGTTACGCTGCCATCGGTATGCACGGTGACCGAGACAGCTTTGGCGAATCCCGCCATCGCCTCGTCGATCGAGTTATCCACGACTTCGTACACTAAATGGTGCAAACCACGCGCAAACGTGTCACCAATGTACATACTGGGACGTTCCCGGACGTGTTCCAGGTCGGTAAGGTGTTGCAAATCCTTGTCGGTATACTGGGCGTTAGCAGCCACGGCGACATAGGCGGCTTCCGGAACGGACTCGCCCTCGATGCCGACCGCTTCGGGACTCTCATCAGGTGATTCGGACAGGGGGGCTTCAGGTGCGGGGGAGTCGCTCATAAATCGGCGGCGGTGAGGCCGGAAAATACGGACAAAAGACACGTAAACAGAGGCGTTAACTATAGCAAATTTTCGCTCTCAGCGTGAGGGCGCTATGCCGATAGCGGATTGCCCGCCAAATAATGCCCCGTTAGCGCAATCGCCATCGCATCGGCGACGTCGTTCGGCTCGGGAACCGATTCCAAACCGAGCTGCAACTTGACCGCCAATTGCATCTGCGACTTCGAAGCCCGCCCATTGCCCGTCATCACTTTCTTCACCCGCGTCGGCTCGTAATGACAAACCGGTACCCCGGCTTCTCCCGCCGCCAAACAAATCACGCCACGGGCATGCCCCATCAAGATCGCCGTGCGCACTCGCTCGTAGTGCGAAAACAATTGCTCCAGGGCCATCGCGTCGACCCGATGAGCGGCAATCACCTCGCGAATCCCATCGCTGAGTTCCTTGAGCCGTGTGGGCAGATCATCTCTAGCCCGACTGCGAATGACCCCCGCTTCAACGAGCTGTAAATTCCCGCCGTCGCGATTGACGATTGCGTATCCGGTCGTCTTCAGACCAGGGTCGATGCCCAAAATACATTGGTACGCATCAACCCGATCGACTACGAGCTGCGTTCCCAAGACGTTCCTTCTTTTTTGTCCAAAAGCGAGACACCGAGGGCGGCCAAACGATCACGAATCGCATCACCCGTCGCATAATCTTTTCGCTCGCGAGACTCTTTCCGCAAATCGATCAGCAACCGCACGACCCCATCGAGCAACTCCGCAGCCGACGCATCGCCACTCGCTGCGATCGGTGGTTTGATAAACAACCCGAGGACGCGTGAAAGCTCCGCGATCACCGTAGTGGCCTGCACGAGCGTGGTCACAGCATGCGATGCCGCGTCACTGGCAGCAGTTAAATTCTCCGAGTCGATGTAACGGTTGAGCGTTCGCAACGAATCGAACAACACGCTGATCGCTAGCCCCGTATTGAAATCGTCGTCCATCGCTGACAGAAACTTGTCGCGGATGGATTTGATCTCGCCCAGCAATTCATTCTTGCCTGCTTGCACTTCACCTTCGCTGCGCAGTCGTGCAGTTTCCAGCGCGTAAAACGATTGTTTCGAGATCTCAGCGAAGCGGTCAAAGAACCGGTAGAACGCTTCGAGCGACGTCCCCGCTTCGGCCAAGGTTTCGTCGTTGAAAATGATCGTACTGCGATAGTGGGTTCGCAGTAAAAAGAAACGAATGCGTTCGCCGGTTTGTGTGCGGATCAACTCCGCCAATCCGCCCGCACCCTTGCTGCGGCTAATCTTACCAGAGGCAGCTTCCTCGACCGATTCGGCTGTCTCTGCGGCCGCATTTTCGCGATCACTCTTTCCGCCAATCTTGCCTTTCTCGCCCGCCCGCATCAGTCCATTGTGCATCCAGTATTTCACCATCGGCGCGTCATGACGGCACGTACTTTGTGCCCGTTCGTTCTCGTGATGTGGGAACATCAGATCCAAACCGCCACCATGGATATCAAACGTTTCACCCAAAATTTCATGGCTCATCGCGGAGCACTCGATGTGCCATCCCGGACGTCCGTCACCCCACGGGCTTTCCCAACTTGGTTCGCCTGCGCGAGCAGATTTCCACAATGCAAAATCGCCTGGGTTACGCTTCTTGGCCGCCGCACCGCCGCCTTCGCCCTGCTGCGCCTCAACGCTGCGATTGGACAATTGCCCATAGCCAGGATCTTTCGTGACATCGAAAAACACGTCACCGTCGATCGCATAAGCGAACCCTTTTTCTTCCAGCGAACCAATGAACGCAATGATTTGGTTCATGTGATCGGTCGCACGCGGCAAGTGATTGATCGTGGTGACACCGAGTTCTTTCAAATTGGACAGATAATCGGCCGTCATTTCGACCGCGATCTGGCTCATCGGGATGCCACGTTCTTTGCTCTTGTTAATCAGTTTGTCGTCCACATCGGTGATGTTGACAACAAAGGTCACGTCGTAGCCACAGTACGTGAGGTAACGTTTGATCGTGTCGAAAATCACAGGCCCGACCATGTGCCCGATGTGCGATTCGGCGTACACCGTCGGCCCGCACAAATACATACCCACACGTGGCGAACGCAGAGGCAAAAACGGTTCTTTGGTCTTGCTGAGCGTGTTGTAAACCCGAATCGCAGGGCGTGAATCGGCAGCTTGGTCGGCAGACGCGGGAGAGGTCAAAGTCGAACTCATCATGGCATAAAAAAAGAAGGAGGTGAACAAGAGGCTGTCGCAGTACTGGTTCGGCCAAAACACTGTCACCAAGGGTTTTCGGCCCAATCCCAATACAAGGCGTTGACGCAGTATAGGGAAAACCGGCAGCCCAGGGCGAGTCCACCTTTTCGAGACTCGTCTCCACGTTCAAGATGCGTTCACCTGCGCAAAGCTCGAAATGGTTGCCTACCAACGAAAAAACGCCACGGATGCTTGCGGGCAGGCATCCATGGCGTTTTGAGCGAGGCGAGGAAGGGGGTGGTCCTTAGACCAACTCTTTCTTGGCACCGACGAGAGTTCGCAAACGTTCGGCGAGCAAGTGCGCGTCGAATGGTTTTTTGAACGTTTCGTTGATGCTGCTGCGATCGAAGCTCATCGGTTGGCCGTCATCGGGCAGCAACGCGATCAACACGACGTCGGTAAAGTCGATGTTCTTCCGCAGGTTTTGACAAATTTGAACTGCCTCGATCTTGCCGATCGAAAAGTCCACAATAATGCAATCTGGGTTGAAGCTTTCGGCTTGAATACCGGCTTCAAATCCGCTCGCCGCGACTGCGACTTTGAACGAATTTTCAGGTGGTAACTCTCGCTTTAAGTTTTCGATCAAAACCTGATCCTGGGCGACGATCAGGCACTTTGCCATCGCTTCGTCTTCCAGATCGCCCAGCGGCATGCCGTGCTCTTTCAGGAATTTGATCAGATATTCTCGCGGAATCCGTCGATCTTGCGATCCGGGAATCCGGTAGCCTTTTAAACGCCCCGAGTCAAACCATTTGCTAACAGTTCTCGGGGCAACTTTACAGATCTTGGCGACCTGACCAGTTGTGAAGACCTTCATTCTAGGTTCTCCAAACGCCTCGTTGATTCATCCCTTGAGAAAATGGTGCGTCGGTAACCATTTTCTCGATGGCCCTTGGTCGTTCATTCGATCGCTTGCTTGTGAAACCAGAATAACTGCGGTGGGTCGCAAATCAGTCACACGAAACGATGTTCAAAACGCTGGGTCTGGGCCAGCCGGCTCGCATCCTGCTGAACGCTTTGCCGAAGTGGGATCCTCGCGGTTGATAAAATGTGATTATTGATTGGATCATCCACGCGGGTACGTGAATGTTTTGGGGGGAAATATGTAGATGCCGCTTGCTCACAATCCTTTGAGACTCATATCGTTGTCGTCCCAACAGCCATCTTTCGCGTTTTCACGAGCCGTAGCCCTGTCACGCAAACCATCGCTATCTGCAAACGAAAACGACCTGAATCAGATCGTGCATCGGCCGTGTTTTTGTCATCAACATTCTGTACCGCAGACCGCTCGACGAATCGTCGCACGAGGCAGCACCATGATGTTGAATTAATTAAACACGTTTCCCAGAATTCCCCCCTGGGTGTCCGTCGACCTTCATCTCTCGCTCCGATACTCTACCGCCTTAGCAACTGTTTGAATGACCAAGATCACTCAATAGCTCCACCACAGTAGAATCGGATCGAACAGAGAAAGTGTCCTTCCAAGACTTAGTGTCGAGAAAAACAGGGGTACTTCTTTAACGTGATTCAGCAGGAATAACCAGTATTAGCCAAACGAGCCGTCAATCGTCGTGAATCCCAAGTCAAGATCAATCGCCACTTCGACAGATTTTTTTCCGTAACATCGTTACGACGAACCCAAACCCACTTGGGTTCCCTTCATAAATTCTTCCCAATCGCCATATCTTACATTTCCCCCGCCGTTGGAGCGGATTGCATGAACCAAGCGGATTCCACCAGCGACGAAAACCGAATTTCAGCCCGACCCAGTAGCCGGGAAACACAGGCATCCACCCATTTCAACGAGGCTGGTCAAGCCCTTATGGTTGATGTCACCGCCAAATCGGTCACCGCGCGTGTCGCCACGGCCTCTTCCTCAATCCGCATGAACGCGCAGGCTGCTGCGGCGATTCGTGCCGGGACCAGCCACAAGGGCGACGTTCTGGGCGTGGCGAGACTCGCGGCGATCGGAGCGGCGAAATGGACCTCCACCTTGATCCCGCTGTGCCACGCAATCCCGATCGAAGGCGTTGAGGTGGAGTTTCAGTGGCAGGAATCTGGCTCGGACGATTCCAACGCATCGTTAATATGCCTCGCCAGCGTGCGAACGAGCTACAAAACCGGTGTCGAAATGGAAGCCCTCACGGCCGCCTCGGTCGCGGCACTGACGGTCTATGACATGCTAAAAAGCGTCGACCGGGCGATGGAAATCACGCAAACACGCCTGGAAAGCAAAACAGGCGGCAAATCAGGCGACTTTTTCCGCAGTTAACCGGTGCTTTGCCCAAACCACATTTTCCCTGCCGCTGAGCTCCGATTTTGGTTGTCCACAGTCGCCAAAAATCGGTATTCCTTGTAGCCTCTTCACGAAATTCACACGTTCTATTTTTTCGGCCTGGACTCGATGAACCCTCTCACCACCGCTGACCAGCGACCTCGCGATCTCTCCGGCTCGGGTTTGTCCGCAAGTAAACCGTCATCAGTGGCCACTCTTGGACTGGACACAAACAGCTCTTCCGACAGCAAAGCGGCCGCGAGTGAGGCAATGCGGCAAGTCTACGGCCCGATCGCCGAGCACCTCGTCGCCGTGGACGCCAGGCTACACCGCGAACTGCAATCTCGCTACGAAGACATTGTGCCCGTTCTCCGTCACGGCACCCAACTCGGCGGGAAACGACTTCGCCCAGCTTTGTTGCTGCTCGCCGCCCTCGCTACCAAACAAGAGATCGCTCGTGATACGCCTGTCGAAACCAACTTGAACGATGATCACATCATTATGGCGACCGTTGTGGAAATGGTTCACACCGCCACGCTCGTTCACGACGACGTACTCGACAAAGCCGATACACGGCGGCACGTGCCCACCATCAACGCCCGTTGGAACACCGACACCAGCATCCTGTTGGGCGATTACTTGTTCGCCCAAAGTTTCTATCTGGCCGCGACACTGCCGTCGACTCAGGCATGTCGGTGGGTGGGCCAAGCCGCCAAGCACGTTTGCGAAGGCGAACTGCGGCAAGTCCTCGGTCGCGATTGGCTCGACATCGACGAAGAAACTTACCTCGATATCATTCGCGGCAAGACGGCGGAACTGACTAGCGTCGCGTGCCGGCTCGGGGCCAGCCTTAGCGGTGCCGATGACGCGCTGGTCGAATCGTTTGGCACGTATGGCAACGATCTCGGGATCGCTTTCCAAATTGCTGACGACTATCTCGATCTCTGGGGTGACGAAGACAACATCGGTAAAACCCTAGGTACCGATCTCGCTCAAGGCAAAATCACCCTACCGCTGATTCGACTACTGCAACACGAGAGCGCCAACATCGCCGCCCAAGCCAGCGCGGCCTTGCGAGCCGAGCCGAGCGAGCGACTCGGTCGGATTATGCCGCTGCTGCGAAACAGTGATGCAGGGGAATACACCCGTGACGTTGCGGCCCGGTTTCGTCAATCCGCGATCGACGCGATCTCATCGTTGGCACCTTCGGCCGCATTGCAGTCGCTGGTCAAGATCGCTGACTTCTCGATTCAACGGCGGTTCTAAACATGCTTCGCTTTGGTGCTGTTTCCTATCTCAATACCAAACCACTGATCGAGACACTCCCCGAGCGGATCGCTGGTTGGGGCACCTTGCGTTTGGACCTGCCGTCGCGTTTAGCAAGCGACTTGGCTGCCGGTCAACTCGATGTCGCCTTGATCCCCAGTGTTGAGTATTTTCGCAACCGTGATCAGTACGAGATCGTTTCGACAGCTTCGATCGCCTGCTATGGTCCCGTGTGGAGCGTGCGGGTGCTCAGCCGGGTGCCCATGCGGGAGATGCGAACGTTGGCACTCGACGAAGGAAGTCGCACGAGTGCCGCGATGGCGCAAGTCTTGTTGCATGAGATGCACGGCCTGCGTCCTTCGACCGTTCCTTTTCCGATTGACACGCCCGCTGACGAGGTCGTAGCCGACGCCCTGCTGATGATCGGCGACCGGGCCATGCACCCACCGCGTGGCGTTTATCAAGAAATTTGGGATCTCGGTGACCGCTGGTGTCGCTGGACCGAACTGCCTTTCGTCTTCGCCATGTGGGTCGCCCGTCGTGAGATCACCCGCGACACCGCGAAACGTGATCGCATCAGCGAAACTCTCGGCCAGTGCCGCGATGAGGGTTTACAATGCCTGGAATCGATCGCGATTCGCGAAGCCGCTGGCCAGGGACTGACCAACGAAGACCTGCATCGATATTTTGCTGAAAACCTGCACTTCCACCTCGGTGCTGGCGAACGGGCAGGCCTCGAACTGTTCCGCGAGAAAGCCGAATCGATCGGTTTAATTTCTAACACTTGCATTGAACTCTGAATTTTCAACACCATGACCACTGCTACCATTCCAACCGCTTCGGTTCGCGAGATCCTCGACAAAGCCACCTCCGGTCAACGGCTAGACGATCAAGATGCGATCACGCTTTTGAACTCCCATGATCTCGCCGCGATCGGTGCAGCGGCAGAAACCGTCTCGCGACAAAAACACCCCGAACCTTATCGCACATACAACATCGACCGGAACATCAACTACACCAACGTCTGCACGGCGGTGTGTGATTTTTGCGCGTTCTATCGCGGTCCCAAGAGCGATGAAGGTTACGTGCTGCCGCGCGAAGTGTTGCTGCAGAAGATTCAAGAAACCGTGGACTTGGGCGGTAACCAAATTTTGCTCCAAGGCGGCTTGCATCCCAAGTACAAACTTAATTGGTACGAGGAGATGCTATCGGACATCAAAGCGAATTTCCCCGAAGTCAACATTCACGGTTTTTCTCCACCGGAGCTACATCACTTCACAAAACTTAATCGATTATCGATCACCGAGGTGCTGACGCGACTGAAAGCCGCCGGTTTGGGCAGTATCCCTGGCGGCGGTGCTGAGATTTTGACGGACCGTGTCCGTAACGAAATCACGCGTGGCAAAGTCATGACGGATGATTGGTTAGGCGTGATGCGAGCCTGGCATGAACTCGGCGGCGTGAGTTCCGCGACGATGATGTTCGGTCACGTCGAAACGATCGCCGAACGTGTCGAACACCTGCGCCGCTTGCGAGAACTGCAAGACGAAACGAACGGTTTTACGGCATTCATCTGCTGGACGTTCCAACCTGAGAATACGCAGATGAGCGATCTGCCGAAGGTTGGCTCCTTCGAGTATTTGAAGATGCTCGCCGTGTCACGGTTGTATCTCGATAACATCCCGAACCTACAAAGTAGCTGGGTGACACAAGGTTTGAAGATCGGCCAAATGGCGTTGATGTTCGGTGCCAACGACATGGGCAGTCTGATGATTGAAGAGAACGTGGTCGCCGAAGCGGGAACAGTTCATTATTTGTCGCTGCAACAAATTCGCAGTGCGATCGAAGAGCACGGTTTTCAAGCCCGGCAACGCGACGTGTTTTACAACTTGGTTGACAAAACCTTGGAGCAAAAAGCAATCGAAGCAAACGCCAATGCGAGCGCCCGTGAATTGGTGCAAATGTCAGTGTAAGAGGGACGTGTTCGGATCATCGTTAGCCGCAGCGGACCACGAGGATCTGGTCGTCTTAGACCTCATGTGAGTTGCCGTCTTCTTGGTAGACAATCTTGTATAAATCACGCTTACGATCGTTCCAATTTTGCACGGAACCCTGCTCGCGGTGTCGGCGGAGTTGCTCGAAATCGAGGTCGTGAATGATCAGCGTTTCCACATTGGGATTGCATTCATCGGCGATCGCATCGCGGGCAAATTCGGCATCCGCAGGCGTGAAGATTCCTGATTGGGCATAGTGGATGTCCGAGTTTTCTACGAACGGAAGGTTTCCCGTACAGCCTGAGATGGCAACGTACAAATGGTTTTCGATACAACGGGCTTGAGAGCAATACCGCACTCGCAGGTAACCGTGACGGGTGTCGGTATTGAACGGCACGAATATGATTGAGGCACCTTTTTGCGTTGCAATTCGAGTTAACTCGGGGAATTCAATGTCATAGCAAACTTGGATGGCGATTCGTCCGCAGTCCGTGTCGAAGACTTCCACCTTATTACCAGGGCTGACGCCCCACCATTTCCGTTCACCCGGTGTGATGTGGATTTTGTATTGCTTGCCGATCGAACCATCGCGGCGGAACAAATAGGCAATGTTGTAAAGCGTGTCGTTCTCGACAACGAACTGAGAGCCACCAATCACATTCAAGTTGTATTTCACCGCCATCTCGGTAAACATATCGAGATACTGGGGCGTGAAGGCGGCGAGTTCACGGGCCGCTTGGCCGGGCCGCATCGACTTGACGCAAGATAAAAGCTGCGTCGTGAACAGTTCTGGGAACAACACAAAGTCGCACTTGTAATCCGACGCGGTATCAAGGAAGAACTCGCACTGCTGGGCGAACTCATCAAAGCTGCTGATCGTGCGCAATTGGTACTGAACGACGCACACACGAATCGGTTCAATCAGGTGATGGAAACGCCGTTTCGCACCAGGCACATGTTCAAGGTTGGCCCAGATCGCGTAGGTCGCATAACCGCACGACTCCGTGTCCGAGGGTAAGTAATTCGGAATCAGGCTACGAACGATGAAGCCGTTGGATAATTGTGCGGTGAGTACGGGATCGTAGTTGAGTCTTTCAAGCACGCTGTCAATGTACTCGCGCGCGGACATTTTGTCGGCGTGATGGTGGTACCCAGGAATCCGACCACCGATAATGATTTGTGCAAGATTCTTTCGGCGACATAATTCTTTTCGTGCGTCGTACAGTCGCCGTGATAATTTCATGCCTCGATACTCGGGATCGACCATGATCTCGATCCCGTACAGCGTATCGCCTTTGGGTTTGTGGTTGCGGATGAAACCCGCATCCGAGATCGCTTTCCAGTTGTGCCACTCCCGATCCGTGTCATATTCAAGGATCAAGCTCGATGAGGAAGCCGCGAGTTTGCCATCAATCTCGACAACAATCTGTCCCTCAGGGAATATCGCCAATTGGCTTTCGATCTGTTCGCGACTCCAGTTCTGCATGCCCGGAAAACATTTTTCAGCCATCACGATTACATCATCAATATCGTCGACGGTGAGTAAGCGAACGACCGTTTTCAATTCAAATTGGGCGAGATCAAGCGGTTCCATGACACGGTGCCGATAAAGTTTTATAAAGTGAGGCTGGATAGGTGACATAGATGCTAGACGCTCGCGCGCGATAGACCTAGTCGTTAAACAAGCATTCACTGATCAGTTTCTGAGGCTTGGTGCCCCCCCGGTCTTCCAGCGAGTTTTGTCGCGGAACTCGTCAAGAGCGTCGTGCGGTAAAACGGTACGGTCCGAAAGTCCTGACGGTTCCGCTACATGTTGCGACGAAGCCACCTGATCGAAAACGCTCGCTTGACCTTAATAGACAAACTGTCTATATTCAGGTCGAGCTAACTATTTCTAGGCCAGTTGGACGAGAGCGAAACGATGCGTGCGCTGATAGTCGGGGTGTTTTTCTGTGCGACTTTTTTTACTGCTGACGTGCTCGCCGAAACCGTTGGCGATTCACGCGGCGATGAACTGGCGCGGTGGATTGATGACAGCGGTAAAAAAATCTGGGGCCAACCGCCGCAGCCTTGCGATGATTTAGCGTTTGCGCGGCGGGTGCATTTGGATGTGGTCGGGCGCGTCCCTAGCGTCGCGGAGGTGCGTGATTTTCAATCACTCGGTGATAACCGCCGCAATATCCTGGTCGAACAACTCGTCTTCGGCGAAGGCCCGCGGGCGCCGAAGTATCAGCGATTATCGTCGAATCAGTTGGCAAGGCATTGGCGTCGCGTGCTGATTCCACCAGGCACGACAGTCTTAGGTAGCCCCGCGTTGCTTGAGCAATACCTAGCGGACGCCTTTGAATCTCGCACTGCTTACGACGAAATCATTCGCGGCTTGGTCCGTCTCTCCGATTCATCCGCAGCGGGCGGGTACTACCAACTCGTCGGTGCCTTACCGGAGAATTATGCGGGGCATTTGTCGCGAGTGGCACTGGGCGTTCGGATTGAATGTGCGCAGTGTCACGATCATCCGTTCGCCGATTGGAAGCAAGCGGATTTCTGGGGCCTAGCGGCTTTCTTCGGCGACATGGCGCGGCTGGGCGACGACGCCAGTGCTTCCAAGCCGGCTGATGAAGCGGCCTCGATCATGTACGAAAACCATCAGTATCCGGCCAAGTTTTTGTGGTCGGATCAAACGCTCACCAGCAAACAAGAATCCGCTCCGATCCGTTCTCGCTTAGCAACCTGGATGACCTCCAAGGACAATCCTAACTTTGCCGCAACAGCCGCTAATCGAATCTGGGAATTCTTGATCGGCCATGGTGCTTATGCTGACGTTGAGAATTTGGATCTGGCGATTCCAGCGGAGCGTGAGTGGTTAAATCGACTTGGTCAAAAGTTTGCCGATGATGGTTTCGATACGCATCGGATGATCGCGGCCATCTGTAAAACGACATGGTATCAAGCCCAAAGTGAAGAGATCGAAGCGGACGCAGAGCGGGAGCAGTTTGCCCGCACGCTGAAAGTGCTCAGCCCCGAGCAAGTCTTCGATTCATTGGAACAATCACTCATCTTGCCCGTCAGCCGGATCGACCCGGCGGCGTCCCGTTGGACGGGTGACCGCACTCAGTTAGTCAATCGGCTTAGTGAAACCGTCGGCGCGACGCCAGAAGATTATGCGTCGGGAATCCCGCAAGCGTTGATGTTAATGAACGGCAAAATGACGAGTGATGCGATCGACCCCCAACGTAGTCGGTTGCTGCGTGCGGTGCTGGATTCCCCCTTCTTTGAAACGGACGATCGAATTGAAACGTTATACTTGGCCGTCTTGACTCGACTGCCTCGTGAAGACGAATCGGAAATGCTTGCTGAGTTTTTGAATCAGGCATCCAAGTCTGACGACGCGGCGCGGCAGCGTGCCTATGGCGAAATTTTATGGGCGTTACTCAACAGTCCGGAGTTTGTATTGTGTCAATGAATGGTCAGTTCGGTGAATTCTCGCGGCGCGACATAGCTCGCATTGCTGCCACCTCACTCGCTGGTATGAGTGTGTCGGGGTGGTTGCCGAAACTAGCTGCGGCGGCGGAAGGCGATCCCCCCCCCAAAGCCTGCATCTTGCTTTGGATGTCGGGCGGCCCCAGTCAGATCGACACGCTCGATCCGAAGCCAGGGCATAAAAACGGCGGCCCCACCAAAGCGATCAAGACATCGGTGCCTGGCATCGAAATCAGTGAGAATTTCCCGGGGCTGGCCAAGCAGATGAAGGACGTGGCGTTGATTCGCAGCATGTCAACTCGCGAGGGTGATCATGGCCGCGCGACGCAGTTAATGATGACGGGGTATCGCCCGATGGGCGGTGCGATCGACTATCCGGTACTGGGGTCGTTGGTTGCCAAACGTTTGCAATCGGAAGATTCCCAATTGCCTGGCTTCGTCTCCGTCGCCCCGTTTCGTTTAGCAAACTTGGGTGCCGGTTTCTTAGGTCCGCGGTATTCACCATTGCTGGTTTCTGGCGCGAGCAACGACCCGAACACTCGCGCGAATTTAACGGTTGAAAACTTGCAACCCGCCGGAGTCACCGTGGATGGACTGCAAGATCGCCAGCGATTGTTGCAGATGATGCGCAGCGGTGTCCGTGAGGATGTTGCGTCGGCCAAGAAGCATGCCGCCGTTTACGATCAAGCCATGCGAATGGTCGAGACCAAGGCCGAGGGTGCTTTCGATTTAGAAGAGGAACCGGCGGAGCTTCGCGATGCGTACGGTCGCAGTCGGTTCGGTCAAGGTTGCCTCCTCGCACGACGTTTGGTGGAGCGGGGTGTGCCGTTTGTGGAAGTCGCACTGGATCAAAGTGCAGGCGGATCGTGGGATTCACACGTCGATAATTTCAGTACCGTCAAGTCGATGTGCAACGTCTTGGACCCAGCTTGGTCGACGTTGCTAGAGGATTTGCGACGGACGGGTTTGTTGGAATCAACATTGGTGGTGTGGATGGGCGAATTCGGACGGACGCCGATCATCAATCCCAACAACGGCAGAGATCACTTTCCTGACGCCTGGAGTGTGGCGCTCGCGGGTGCCAAGATCGCAGGCGGGCAGGTCATTGGTGAAACGACGAAGGACGCGATGGAAGTCAAAGATCGACCTGTGAAGGCTGCTGATTTGTTCGCGACCGTTCTCGAAGCGATCGGGATCGACTCGACGAGTGAGAATCAAATGCGTGATCGACCGATTCCGATCGTCGACGAGGGTTCGATGATCAAGGAGTTGATTGGATGAACCGATCGTTAGCCGCTGTGATGCTCTGCTTCCTGTTGCCGTTCGCAGGCTCGATCGCTGCTGCGCAGAATGCCGAGGGCATTCACGACATGCTGTTGATGTTGCCCGACGGGCCGATTCAATTTCGAATTCGTATCACCGATGCGGGCAAACCGCTCAAGCAGCAGCGAGATGATTATTTGAAATCGCTGATCGCGTCGCTCGATACCGACATGGATGGAAAACTCAGTCGTGAGGAGACGAGCAAGCATCCGTTGTTTGTCAGTGGCCGCCGCATGCAAAACAATCCATTCCTTGATTCATTGAGAGCGCGACGTCCTTACAGTGACGATGAATTATCGCTGGCTATCGATCGGGCCGCAGGCCAATTGTTGACCTATCGCCAAAACAACGCGATGGCTGATCAAGACTTGAGTGTCTTTCGCGTCTTGGACAGCGACGAATCGGGGTTGATCGACCGAGTGGA
Organism: Rhodopirellula sp.; assembly: GCA_041740155.1. Classification (GTDB taxonomy): domain Bacteria; phylum Planctomycetota; class Planctomycetia; order Pirellulales; family Pirellulaceae; genus Rhodopirellula. Next base: position 99,555 of record JBGSMN010000149.1, on the reverse strand, counting down.
AATGCGATTGGCAGTCGCGCGAATCGCTGAGCGTGATTTGGACTTTGATCAGTGTGTGACGTTTGACGAGTTTTTAGATAATCCAGCCACTTCGACGGGTCTGGCAGTGGTGTCGTCAACGGAGCCACCAACCGCCGTCCATTCCGACATGCTGCGAGATGCCAGCGAGGCGATTTTGGCGGCGCGGCTTGTGCGGCGTTACGATACCGATCGAGACGCTCATCTAACGGCCAAAGAGCTAGGGTGGACGGACAAACGAATTTCGGTCTTGGACATAGATGCCGATGCCAGGCTGAGCATGCAAGAGATCAGCAAGGTCGCAACGATGACGCCCGATTTGGCGATGGAAGTCGAGTTGGCCAAGCCCGCCAGTGAGGCGATGACCGTCGTCGGCGAACCGTCTGAATTCGTCAAACCATCGCGTCCTGATTTGATTCGATTCGCGAAAGATGGCCTCTCCTTGAGCATCAGCTATCAGAGTCGAGACCCGATGAACGAGGCAGTCACGAATGCGTCGCTCGCCTTCAACGCGATCGACGTGGATGCTAATGGGTACCTCGATCGCGATGAGATTGCCGAGCATCAACGCTTTGAGCGATATCTGTTTGATGCAATGGATCGCGATGGTGACGACCGCGTGTTTGCTGAAGAGATGATGACCTACGTCAAGGAATACACCGAACCAGCCTCCACGTCATGCCAAGTGACGTTGTTGGATACCGGTAACGGATTCTTTCAAATTTTGGATGCGAACGCAGACGGTCGGATTTCGATTCGTGAATTGCGGAAATGCGAAGACTATTTGCTGAGCGTTGCGAAAGATGAAGAAATCAATCCATCGCGACTGACGAAATCATATCGGATCGAGATTAAACGCGGTGGCGTGAGTTTGTTCGGTCGCGTGGATCGTCCAACAGTGGAAACACCTGAAGCATTATTAAAACCACCCAGTGGACCGATGTGGTTCCAACGTATGGATCGTAACGGTGACGGAGACTTGACGTGGGACGAATTCTTAGGCCCACGAGACGTATTCGCGACAATTGACGCAGACGGTGATGATCTCATCGACGAAGCGGAAGCGACTGAAGTGAAGTGACGTTTAAGTGTCGCGGCAAACAGGCACTTCCAACCCTTTTACAACAACAAGCAGCAGCATGACACAGACTACTTTGAGTGAAGACGGACAATTGATCTCGCATGTCGAGCGACTGCGTGAAGCACGCGAACAATTGCGGGCCGAGGTCGCCAAAGTGATCGTTGGGCAACAGGAGGTGGTCGATCTGTTGCTGTTGGGGTTGCTCTGTCGCGGACATGTTTTGCTGCACGGTGTTCCTGGACTGGGAAAAACGTTAATGGCCCGCACGTTGTCGCAAACCCTCGACTTGAAGTTCAAACGTGTTCAGTTCACCCCTGACTTGATGCCATCGGACATCACCGGCACGGATGTGATCGAAGAACAGGAAGGCGGCGGTGGTCACCAATTGAAATTTGTGCCGGGTCCGATCTTCACCAATTTCTTGTTGGCGGATGAAATCAATCGCACACCTCCCAAGACGCAAGCCTCGTTGTTGCAAGCAATGCAGGAACAGGAAGTTTCGATCGGCAACACGACTTACACGTTAGACCCACCGTTCTTTGTCGTTGCTACTCAAAACCCGATCGAAATGGAAGGCACGTACCCGTTGCCGGAAGCCCAGGTCGATCGGTTCATGTTCAATGTGCGAGTGCGTTATCCATCGGTGATCGAAGAGGCAGCGATCATTCGCGGGACAACTGGCGTCGAGTCATACCAACCTACGGCCGTGCTCGGATGCAAAGATTTGTTGAAGCTGCAAGAAATTGTCCGCAGTGTTCCGGTATCCGACGATGTGGTGATGTACGCCGCCCGACTCGTCAACGCCACGCGGCCGATGAAAGAGCCCACTGATCATCATGTCGTTGTCGATGCAGTTCGCAAATACGTGACGTACGGTGCGAGTCCCCGGGCGGGCCAATCCTTGATCCTTGCGGGCAAGGCGCGAGCCGTTTTGGAAGGTCGTTATCATGTCGATTTCGCGGACGTGCGAGCGATTGCGCATCCCGTGCTGCGTCACCGATTGGTCTTAAACTTTCACGGGCGCGCCGACAATGTGGATTCCGACGATGTGATTGATTCGTTGTTAGCGACGGTCAAAGAAGATGGTTGATACCGCCGAGAAACCACAATGGCTGCGGCCCGATGAACTTGCCAAACTGAGTTCACTCGAACTGCGTGCTCACGGTATCGTCGAAGGATTCTTGCAGGGTTTGCATCGCAGTCCGTTCGTCGGCTATAGCGTGGAGTTTTCATCACACCGCCGGTATGGCGCGGGTGATGATTTACGACACGTCAATTGGAAAGTGTTCGCTCGGCAACGAAAGCTCTATGTCAAAGAGTTCGATGCGGAAACGAATTTGAATTTGTACTTGTTTGTCGATTCGAGTCGTTCGATGCAGTGCAAGGTTGATGGGGTGATGACCAAGCACGAATACGCCGCGACATTGGCTGCCGCGATGGCGTCGCTGGCGATGAAGCAACGTGATGCCGTGGGGTTAGGATTGATGGACGACGGCATCCACAACTATCTCGACCCTTCGGCCAAACCGGGCCGGTGGGATGAGTGTGTGCGGATGTTATCAGAAAAACCTGAGAAACGGGTGACACGTTTGGCCAAGTCGCTCGAACAAGCAGCGGCACTCGCCCGGCATCGTGGCATTGTCGTGATTTTCAGCGACTTTGTGGACGATGTCGATGGTATTGGTCGCGGTTTACAACAATTGCGGCACCGGGGTCATGAAGTGATTCTGTTTCATCTGCTCGACCCCTGTGAACGCTGGTTAACTAACGTTGGTCGTGTCCGTGTGCTCGATTTGGAAGGGCCAGGCGAATTGACGATCGACGTCGAGGGCGTTCGAGTCGAGTACTTGAAACGAATTGAGCGTTGGTGTGAAGAGTTGGATGATGTGTGCTTGCATCAAGGAGTCGACCGTTTGGAGTTGACCACGGACATGCCACCTGCCGAAGCGTTGGTTCAGTATTTGGTAAAGCGAGCTAACAAATGAGTTTCGTGCAGACTGGATTCCTAGTAGCGTTGGCCTCGCTCGCGATACCGCTGGTGATTCATTTATTGTCACGTTTGCAAGTTCGAACGCTGGAACTCGGCACGATGCGGTTCTTCAGCGAAGTGATTCGTGAAGGATCGAACGCTCGCAAAATCCGCCGTTGGTTTTTGTTGTTGATGCGATTGTTGTTGATTGCATTGTTGGCGTTGTTGTTCGCCCGTCCGTTCTTGAGTGAACGCGCACGGAAAGATGGCAATCGGATGCGAATCGTGATGATTGATCGTTCCACCAGCATGGGCATGCAAGGTGAGAGTGGTCGGTTGATTGATGACGCGGTCCGCGAAGCGATCACCAGTACCTCCGACCTCGGTTCTGATGCCACGATTCTATGGGCCTGGTTCGATCACCGTGTAGAACCGATGGGTGAACAGACGCAGCGTCCGGTGGCACCACAGTCACTGACGGGCGATACAAATTACTTGGCGGCGTTGAGTTGGGCACGTGATCGTGCGGCCGCGTTTTCCGAGGCGTTGGTCGACGTCGTGATCGTGACGGATCTGCAACAGAGTGGCGCGGCGGGCGATCCGTCGTTAGCCGCGTCGCTGGAGTTTCCCAAGAATGTGCCGGTACGTGTGGTCGCGGTGAACCGGGCCGCAGCAAACAACGTCGCTGTCACCAACTTGGTTGGCCCGGCGACACGAGTTGCTGAGCGACAAAAGGTCGAGTTTCGAGCCACGCTGTTTAATTTCGGCACGCTGCCGATTGAAGAGACTCCGTTGATCGGCACGGCGACGAGCGGCAATCGTTCCAAACGTATCAAGAAATCCATCAATGTGCCCGCCGGCCAAGCCGAAGAGGTCTTGGTCGATTTCGGACAGCTCGATGCGGGGACTTGGCAAATCCAAACGCAACTAGATGCGTCCGACGATTTGCGTTCCGACAACGTTCGGTTTGCAGCGATCGACGTTGCCAAACCGATCGAAGTGTTGGTGCTTGATTCTGGCAAGCAGGAAGATGGTGCGTCCGCCGAGAGTTATTTTTTGTCCAAAGCGTTATCGCAAAGCAGTCGCACGACGTCGGAAGAGTCCGCTGTCGAGGCACCAGTCGCCAGCGAAGATGAACCGGCGGTTGCGACGGGGCGTTTTCAAACCGAGGTTTTGTTTCTTGCCGATGAAGCCATGCGGGTTCTCGATCCCAGCACCACCCCACTCGTGGTCGTTGCCGATTCGGGAGCAGCCTCATTGTCGATGCTCGCTGCGATCGAGCGTTATGTTCAAGCGGGAGGGAACCTGTTGGTGTTTGCGGGCGATGGGATGACCGGCAACGGCTCCGCATCCGACACGGCCGCGATGTGGCAGCAAGTGGGGCTGTCGCCTGGAAAATTTCGGGCTCCAACCCGCAGCGGGACGATGCCGTTTCGGATCGTAACGCTAGCCGGACGGGGTTCGATGTTGTCACCGTTCGAGGATCCGCAGCATGGAGATATCAGTCGGTTGGCGTTCAAAGCCTTGATGCCCGTCACAGTGGCTGCCAACGTCAAGGTGCTGGCATCTTTTGAAGATTCTTTACCTGCACTGACCGAGCACACGGTCGGTAAAGGTCGCGTGGTTTGGTTTTTGTCGAGTGCCGATTCGAGCTGGGGTAATTGGACGACCAGCCCGCTGTACTTGCCGCTGGTGCAACAGATGGCAGCGGGCTTACTCGGATTGACTGGCGAGGGGCCGATCCGGTTCCGCACGATCGGTAGCAACGATGATCGCGTCGATGAAGGTGTCATTGACTCGCCGCCAGGTTTTGCAGAGCGTGGCGAGGCGTTGTACGTCTACAACGGATCGGCCAAAGAATCTGACACGGTGTTGATGGATCCCGAAAGCTTTGCTCAACAGTTTGGCCTGAGTTTGGCTAGTGGTGAGAACGCGGTGGAGGCCGAGAGTGTGGATAGCGAGCAGAACAAAGAGTACTGGCCGTGGCTCGCGTCGGCCGTGTTTGTATTGCTGGTGTTTGAATTCGCGTTGGCCAATCGAACATCGGCGTAGATCCATGGCAAACGCAATAGATTTACAAAACTCAATTTCCTTTTCGCAATGTGATTGAAATCATGAACGCACCCATGGTTAACTTTGAATTCGCCAAGCGTTTTCATTCGTTGCGCCGTCAATACGGTGTCTTCCGCACGGTGTCCCTCTTAGCGATGGGCATCGTTGCGATGTTAACGTTGTGGGTCGCGATTGGGGTTTGTGATTACGTATGGGAATGGACTGACGAGCCACGCCAATGGACGTTGGTATCAGGGCTGGTCGCGATTGTCGTGTGGGTCGCCTATCGGCTCAGCATCGTGCGTCGTGAAATGCAAGAGCGTCACTTCGCCGCCGAATTGGAAAACTCGTTTGACGGATTCGGACAGCGGATTCGCACGGTACTGGATGCTGTCGCTGGTCGTGTGAGCGGGCCGCCGGAAATGCTCTCCGCGCTAGGGCACCAAACGCTTGGTCGCTGGGAAACCCTCAACCCTGGCAGCCTGCTTCCTCATCGTCGTTTGATGTTCTCAGCCATCGTTTGTCTCGCGATGATCGCGGTCTCATTGGGATTGTTCTTCTCCGGTAGCGATTGGAGTATTGCCATGAGACGAGCGCTGGGTGATCAAGTAGCTTATACCGAACTCGCGGTCACTCCCGGCAACGCACGAATACTCGAAGGCAAACCTGTCGAAGTCTCACTCTCACTGAGCGGACGAACCAACCGCGACGTGAAGCTGCGATATCGCCAAGTCATCCCGACAGACGATGACCAGAACAATGAGCCTGAGTGGATTGAAAGTGAGTTGGTTGCTGAACCAAACTTGGATGAAAATCAGAAACACCCCCTCGCCAATTTTCGTTCGGGACTGGGACAGGCCAGACAACCCATCGAATATCAATTCATCACGAGTGTTGGTGAAACGCCGGTCTATCGCATTGACATCCAGCACAAAATCCACGCCGATCCAATCGAAACCGTCGTGGAACCACCAGCCTACACACGATTGGAAAAACGATCGTTCTCAGCGGTCGACGTCACAGTGATCGAGAATTCAAAGGTGCAGGTGACGATTGAAACTAACCATCCGCTCAGTCAAACGTTGCTGGAAATCGGCCCCAGTCTGACCAACATGCAATCAACCGATTCGATCGCGATGGCAGATGATCCTTCGCTCAATGTCACGGCAAGTTGTTCGAGATTCAAATTCTCGTTGCCGAGTCAGGATTCGTTATATTGGCGGTTTTCGGGCAGCGGTATGGATGGAACTCCGATGACACCGGCCCAGGGGCGTATTCGCGTTCGCCGCGATGCACCACCCACGATCTCTTGGCGTGACCCGTTTGATGACATCCGCGTGCATACGCTCGCAGAAGTTCCGATGCGGGTCCAGGTCTCCGACGATTTTGGTGTGACCGAATCGGCTATCGTGTTTCAGTTCGGAGGTGAAGACGATTTCGTATTGACGGATTGGCGTGAAGAAGAGTTAACCGAAACGAGCACGACCACCACCCGGATCAATTTAGCGGAGATTCTGCCGCTAGAATCGTTTGCTTTGAGTGAGCGAGATTACATTCGCTATTATGCTTACGCAGTGGACAATCGCGGTGATCACCCACAGCGTGTCGAGTCAGATGTTCGGTACATCGACATCCGCCCGCTTCGTCAGTTCTATGCAGAGATTGAACGCATGCCTGGCAACCAAGGCGGTGGCGGCTTATTGGTGCAGTTGGATGAATTAATTCGTCGCGAGCGATTCCTCATCAATCGCACACGGCGATTGGTCCGCAGCGGAGGCATCGACCTGAGTCGACAAATTGGTGCGCTTGACCGGATGGTCGCCAGTCAAAGTGAACTGGCTGACTTGACCCGGTTGCTGGCCGAGTTTTTTGTCGGTCAAGGCAGCGATGATGTGGAAGCACTTAGCCAAGCAGAAGCCGCCATGATCCAGGCGGCGGATTCGTTAGCTGCGGCCGCTTTCGATTTGGCTCTCGTGCAAGAAGATGATGCGCTGCGAGCGTTGGCGGAAGCGAGACTGACGATCGAGATCAGAATACTGAAGAATCCAACACCCGCTCAAATTCGGGCGATGGCGAGAATGTCAGCCCAACTACGCCAAAAACTGCGGCGGGAACGACCAGAGACAGAACGTGAGATCGCGGACACATTGAGTCGATTGGCCGATCAACAATATCGAATCGGTGAGACAGCGAAAAAGTTGGCAATATCTGCGCCCGTGAACATCACCGACGATCAGCCAAGCGACAACGAACCAAACGGCGACGATCCTGCAGGAAAACTGTATACCGAACAAGTCGACTTGGTCGAACGTTTGGCCGCGATTGTCGATTCGCTGTCGGATCGCTTGGACGATTCGGAACTGATGAGCGAACGAATGCAGGCCAGTCGCACGGCGCTAGATCAGTTGGCGTCCGCCGCTCACCAGCAGCAATTTGATGCAGTTAGCAGCGATAGCACGGCGGCATCCGATAACCTACGTGAGATGAGTGTCCAATTGGAAGCACTTTCAGCGAGCGAACCTGTGTCGCGAGTTTCCGCGATTCGTGATATGGCGATGTCATTGGCAAATTTGGAAGTGAGCATCGCCAGTTCGATTCGCCAAGCGAAATACGAGGCCACTGAGGAAACGGCGGGCGAGAGCGATCCATCGCAACTCGATCAATCGTTATCGGCGATGCATCGAATCGCCAAACAGCTATCGGCGCGAAGTGAAACGATTGACGAAGTCTTAAAAACACCCAGTGAGATTGGTGATGTTGAACTCAGCGAAGTCAATGATCATTTGCTGCGGTTGCGTGAGGAATTGGATTTTGATGCGTTGACTCAATCCTCACGCGAAGCCATGGAGCAGATCGCAGTGGCCCCAACTCTGGTGACGGACGATAGTGTCAGCGAAAACTCCATGCAGCGAGCGGTTGAATATGCAACGGCCTGGCAACGATTGGACGAACTATATCGTCAACTCGTTGCACCTCGGATCGCGACGCTGCAAAAAATTGAAAATCGCGCGAACGCGCTAGCGAGCCAGATCAACGGCAAGAACCCGCAGAACAAGTCGCCGATGGGCAATGGTGGCGAAAGGCAAAATGATCTGGAGCAAGAGGAGAACGAACCCGACGAAAACAAGCTCGATACGGAAATGCAACTGGACGCGCTCAAGAAAGAACTGCGACAAGCCGGTTTAACAGAACTTGCTGAAGTCTTGGAACGGCCAACGGGACAAGGCGGCGCGAAGGAAGAAGATTCCGATCAAAAAGCGGGTAGTGAACAAACGGCGGAGAATAATGAGAAGGAATCGCAGACCGAAAATGAGCGAGCTGAGCGACCTCAAAATGCCGGTGCTTCTCCGCAAAACCATCCCGCTTCCCCGCAATTGCTGATCGTCGTCGATGAATTGCGTCGGCGCATCCAGGAAATGATCTTGATGGAGATTTCAGCGGACCGGAACGCTCCCGTGCCGATGGAGTATCGCGATGCAGTTGACAATTATTTCCGTGCCATCGCTGGCCCACAGGCGTCCATGAACTCTAGTTTAGGGGCCACTGAATGATTTCCATTTTGGGTCTTGCCGAGACTTACCTCACTTACATGCCACCCTTTTCAAAAGGGGGTGTGGCGATTCTGATCGCTGTCTGCGTGTTGATGTTGGGGCTCGCTCAATTGTTCTGGGGACGCTCGCAAACCCGGGGGCGATTTGGCCTATGGGTTCTGCGCGGTGCGACGTTATTGATGATGGCGTTCATTCTGCTCGGGCCAACGATTGTCGACGAACAGCAAGGCATGGTCACACGTCCGTCGATGGTCTATCTGTTCGATGGTTCGCAGAGCATGCAACTGGGCAATGAGAAAACACGTTGGCGTGAAAGTATCGAGTTTCTGGATGAGGCTGAGAGACTGGCTGGCCAAGAGCATCGTGCTCACTCGCAGTCGTTTCATTTTGGTCACCGCTTGCAACCGTTGAAAAAATCGAGCGTAGCGGAATTGCCAAATGAAACAGATTCGCGATTGGGAGATGCGTTACGGTCGTTGTTATCGCAAGTCCACTCGCGGTCCTCAGCGGGCGTGGTGTTATTTTCCGATGGTCGTGTGCGAGCCTCTGAAACGGTCGAAAAGCTTGCCGCGTTTTTCGGTGAATCGAAAGTACCGATTCATGTCGTTCCAGTGGGACACGAATCGGGGGCAGGCGATGTCGTGATCATGTCGCCTGTCGTTCCAGATCGCGTGCGGAAGTACACGGAGAATGAAATGCAGGTCTTTCTCCGCAGTTACGGGTTCACGGGCCAGAGAACGACGGTGCGAGTGTTGAGCGAAAACAAGATCGGTGATTCGGGGGCGGCAACAATCGCCTCAGTGCCGATAACGTTATCCAGCGGTGCTCAATCGGTTTCCCTGACGTTTCGCGTTGGCGATCAGCCAGAGGATTTGAGGATCGTTGTCGATCCGCTTCCAGGTGAATTGTCCGATCGCAACAATCAAGTCCAATCGCGAGTTGATATTGATCGTACGAAAGTTCGCGTGTTGTATGTGGAGGACGAATCCAGCGTGACACAGGCGCGTGGTTTCTTTAGCGATATCTTTAATTTCGGTACTTCACAATCAACAGCGACATCAATCAGCGGACCGCTCACTGTTCGCGATGCGCTGCAGGCCGACGAAGATATTGAGTGCACCATGATGGTCAGTCGTGGTGGCGGTGTGCCGCGTGCGCTCGAAGTGACCAACTCGGCTGGGTCGATCGCTCTATTCCCACAGTCGCGAGCTGAGTTGTTCGCGTACGATTGCGTGGTGCTCAATAATGTCGGTCCGAATGTTTTAAGTGATCAGCAGAACGAGTGGTTGACGCAATGGATTGATGGACGTGGGGGAGGATTGATTGTGACGGGGACGGATGCATTGAAAGCCGAAGCGTGGAGTACGTCACCGTTGCAGGAGTTGCTACCGATCGGATTGGATGCGGATGAAAGTGGTTTTCCCATGGAGGTCAAGGTTGCGACGAAGATGCCAGAACATTCCGTGTGGCGTTTGCAGTTGCAGGAGAAACTTAACGGCGATTTGCTCGAAGCGTTGCCTGCGTTGATGATCGGTGCCACTGGATACGCAGCTAAACCGACGGCTGATATTTTGGCGACTCGCGTCGATGATTCATCGGCGGTGATGGTCTCGCACCGAGTTGGGCGTGGACGCGTGTTGGTCAGTACGGCGGAACTCGGTGGCGATGCCCTGTCGCGTTTAGCAGATGCTTGGGGCCCTCAACCGGACCGGGTCGCAGCCAAGCTGTGGCGGAACATGGTGTATTGGGCCACGGAAGGCTCATCGACGGGCCGACGACGTTTGGTAGCGGATTGCGACAAACGTTTCTATCGACCGGGCGATTCGCTGTCAGTGTTTGCGACGGCGTATGACGAGGCCGCACGCCGCACGCAGAAGTATCGTATTTGGGCGACGCTCGAACCCGCCGTGCTCACGGACATGTCTCTGTACTCACCGCTCCTTTGGCCCGACGGTGTGGTACGCGAAAGTGGCGAAACGAGTCCACGGATCGCGTGGGGTGAAGAGGTACCATTGTCGAGCAATCCAGCAGGTGAGGGATACAAGCTGGATTTCGTTTTGAGCGAAACTGCGGGTGTTGAGGACGGCGGGTTTCAGATTGAAATGACAGGCTATGAAGGCGTGGTTTCAGAGAACGCTTGGGATCACGGCACGCAAGTAGACAGCACATCGTTGAAGATCGAAGTGCTGAGCGATCCGTTCGAGCAACAGAACCCACTGCCCAATCATGAGTTGATGGCACGCTTGGCCAGTGTCTCCGGTGGAGATGTGCTGGCATCGCCAAATGATTTATCGAAATTATTGCGTTCACGAGCAGAGACACGTGGGGCACCCACTTTGCAAATCTCGCCGGCGTGGAGTCAATGGTGGTTGTGGCTGGCGATGTTGAGTTTGGTGACGACCGAATGGGTCTGGCGACGCATGACAGGACTGGCTTGATGAGGCATGTTAACCCCACGCTCACGAATTTAAACAACACTTTTTGAAACTTAAATAATCCGATGGTAAAACCACCTAAAGACGTAACCGCTGCTGAGTTGGCGATTTTGGAACAGTTGTGGCAACACGACTCCGATACGGTCAAATCTTTATCACAAAACTTGTATGGTGCTTCGACACCATCAGATATCGCGACCGTGCAGAAATTGCTCGCAAGACTCGAAGCGAAAGGCTACGTGGCACGCGATCGAGACGAGTGGCCGCATTTGTTTCACGCCCTGATAGGACGTGATGAGTTGATCTCACAGCGTTTGCAGGCGACCGCCGATGAACTTTGCGACGGAACCATGTCGACACTCTTGACGCACCTGATCACCTCAAAATCCTGCAACCAACGTGAACGGTCACGACTTCGCAAACTTCTCGATCAATTGGATAACGAATGAGCGAAATCGTATCCATCATTGCCGGCAACTTGGTTGTTGCTTTTCTTTTGGCCTTGATCGCCTTATGGATCGGTCGTTGTCGCCACCGAGCTGCGCTGGCCCATCTGATCTGGTTTCTTGTATTTGTCAAACTGCTGACGCCACCGATGATCACCTTGTCGGTGACGTGGTTGCCAGCGCAGGAAGAACACCTTGCAGCCATTGCGTACATCAGCAATCAATCGTCGCAGATGTTGTTCGCCGTTTGGGCTGTCGTGTTCATTGGTTTGACTGTGCGAGGTTTATCACACTGGATTCGTTTTCATCGAATGGTAGTTAGAGAAGGCAAGATCGAAGTGGACGCCTCCGAGTTCATTCGAGAGTTGTTGGGTGCTGAGCGAAGGCACCGCTCCCCTCCTGTTGTGTTGTTGCCGATTCGCGTTTCACCGATGTTATTTGGCGTCGGTCGCTGGTCCATCATTGTCTGTCCGTCGGCATTGTGGGAGACGCTCGATAAGGATCAACGGGCCACGTTTCTAGCCCACGAGGCAGGGCATTATGCTCGTTGCGATCATTGGGTGCGTCTGATTGAGTGGCTGGTCTCGACAGTCTATTGGTGGTTGCCTGTGATCTACTTTGCTAACAAACAATTGCATCGGCATGAGGAAGCATGTTGCGACGCCTGGGCGATCGCGCGGTTGAAATGTTCTCCACGCCAGTATGCAGAAACACTGCTGCACGTCGTTGACTTCATCAGCGAGACTCACACCCGACTGCCTCGCATGGCCAGCGGGATGATGCCTACGGATTCGTTGGAGGAGCGTCTGCGTTCATTGATGCGGGGAGCAAGCAGGCCAAGCTCGTTCCCAATAACTTCGTATGCGTATTTGGTGTTGTGTTTGTCGTTATGGGTAGTGCATCCAGAACTCGCTCCGTCGCATCGGATTGTCGATGTCCGAGTCTCTGAAAACGAGGGGCTCTCTGCGATCGAAGTAGATCAACGCGTACCCGCGGTGTCTGAGAATGCCGAAGTCATGTTGGCTAGTCGTGTTGAGTTGCCCAACACGCCGCTCGGTTACTGGAACCGTGAAGCACCACCGATATGGGCCGACGTGGCTCTGTTGTTGCCGGGTGCCCGTTTAACCGCTGATGCGAATTCAGGCATTTCCATCGAACGTGCAAATGATGTGTCTATTCCGTTCAGCCCCGATGAATTGACGGCGATTGTGGAATTGCCGCAAACGAAACGTGTCGTGATCGGAGACGATGAGGGTGGGCTTCGACTCTGGGATTTACCCGCCGCCTCGGCGGTCTCGCTGATTGGACGCCATGTTTCGCGTGTCACTAGTTTGACCTATCACGATTCAATCGGCTTGGTTTCCGCAGACGATTCCGGTTCGGTGATGCGATGGAACATTCAATCTGGGCAAGTCCTGGCGACTTGGTCTGATAGCAGTCGTCCGATTCAATCGGTACGTAGTTCATTGGATGGGCGCGTCATCGCTGTCCTCGTCGGACATTGGAAACAGAATTCGGATTTGCATGAACTGATCTTTCTGGATTCCCAATCGCTGCAATCGCTGGCGCAGTTGCCGATGGACCGGAGCGTTGCGGTCGTCGTGGAACTCAATCGTTTTGGTTGGGTGAGCGTGGATTGGTCAGGCCACGTGCTGGAATTAGAAACGATGGATCGTCTCACTTCGCTTGCGAAGCATCAAGTCTCAGCGTTGGTGTTGTGCCAAGAAACAAAACGAGTTCTCAGCGTGTTGTCGGAGCGAAACCAATGATTCAACGTCGATTGCCGAAGTTGTCTGCCGTATTCGTGGCATGGATCTGCGCGGCCGGATTTTGCCGTGTGAGTCTCGGACAGGAAGATTTGCCGAAGTTGGCTGAAGCCAAAACAAATGCCGGGGTGCGTTGGTTGTACGTCTGTTGTGGCTTGCCCGGCGACGACGTGCATCGCGAACGGATGACGGACGCCTGTCGAGAATGGATTCTCTCTAGCGCTGAGCAATTGGATGTTGATCGAGCGAATTTGATTGTGACGGTCGGAGATGAGACCATGCAAAGGGAACTTGAGAATGATCATGTTTCGATTGCGATCACAACAATCGAGACGATGACCGATTCGCTCAATCGTTTGAGCGACGAACCAACCGACGAGGATTCGGTGTGGGTCGTACTGATTGGGCATGCGTTGCTCTATGAAGGAAATGCTCAGTTCAATATTCAAGGACCGGACGTCGATCAGGAGGCGTTTGCAAAACTGGCCGCGACCGTCACAGCCAGCGAGCAAGTTTTTTGGATCACGACACCTGTGAGTGGTTATTGGTTGCGTCCGCTCAAGATGCCAGGACGAGTGGTGATTAGCGCTACCGAGCCTGATTTGGAGTACACGGGGACGGAAATGCCGTATGCGGTCGCGGATCTGTTGGCAGGTAAATCGGATCGCGTTGTGATCGAAGATATCGACGGTGACGGTGTCGTTTCGCTGTTGGATTTATATCTCGCGACATGTGTGGAAGTACACGGACGGTTCGAGGCACTGGATCGGTTGCAGACTGAACACGGCTTGCTTGATGACAACGAGGATGGCCGAGGGACTGAGATTCAGCTCAACTATTTGCCGAGCGAGAGCGAAGAACCCGATGCAGAGTTCAAACCGAAAGACGGTGAAGACGACGAATCGACTGAAATCGATCTCGATAGTGATAACGCTGAACTTGCCGTGGCCGTGACAGCAAAACCAGCTATCATCACCAATCAGAACCGAGACGGTTTTCGATCACGTCACATTTTGTTGAAAGTGAATTGAAGATGAATAGGCAGTTTTGGTTTTGCATAATTGCGACCTTGTTTTTGCTTGGAACCTCGACGTTCGTTGCTGCTCAAACTCCCGAGGACGATTCAGACGCAGGTGATCTGTCGACGCTTGAAACGAACGTGAAAGCCAAATATGCATTTGAAGAGTTTGCAAAAACGGCGGAGTCGTTTGAGTTTCGACAACTCGGCAATGTCACTGGCAGCAATCCCAAACCGCTCACGATTAATTGGGAATCGAAACCGTTGTTCCGTTTTGCCCGTGAAGGCACTGTCTTCGGAAGCGTTTACGTCTGGCACGATAGCGATCATCGCTTAGCCATTCTGGGAACGATTGGTTCGCTCCCAATCAATGGCGTTGATATGGAGTTCATCGAGTTTCATTTATTGAAACCGCAACCGATTGAACCAGTCGTTGTCAATGGCTTTCCGACCAAACGTTGGGATCCCAATTTCGACAGTCTGGCTATTCAGCCCGTTGATGGGGCACTAAAAGTAGGCTCCAACGAACGCCTGCGTCTTGTGCAAATGCGATCGATCGCTCGTCAGTTTAGCGGTGAGATGATTGAAAATGGGAACGTGAATCAGTTGCGATTGTTACCACAACCGATTTATCGTTATTCGGAGTCGACGGAAGATCGCGACGGTGCCTTGTTTGCATTCGTGTGAGACAAGGGCACCGATCCCGAATTGATTCTGCGGATTGAGTCGATATTAGTTGACGGTGAGTCCGTTTGGCATTTCCAGCCGATCCGATTTACCTGGCGGGAATCAGGTTGAGCCACCGTAACACACCGATTTGGCGAGCCGATGAGTTTGTTGATCGCGAGAACCCAACTCAGATGACTCCATATCTCACCGGTTTAACGAAACGATTGACTGAGTAATTCACTTGCACCGATCGATTGCCTTTAGCTTGATCAACTATGAAGAATCCTATGCCTACTCGATACATCGCGTTCTGTTTCGCAATCTTTCTCTGCTACCCGTCGCTTCAAGCTGACGAGCCGACCACCGAGAAATTCAGTTCTGAGATCGTTGACGTGCGTGGCGGTGATGTGGATACCGCAACGTCTGCAGACAACTTGAATTTGATGATAAATCAGTCGCAAATCTACGATATACAAACCACCACGACTCCAGTCCGCCAACTGACGTTACATAATCGACCGTTGATGCGATTCAACAATCCTGTCAGTGGTGTGCCCGATGGGATCATTGCGATGTGGAAGGATGTGACGCGACCCGCCGTGATCGCGCAAGTCTTTCAATTGGCTGATGGCCGTTGGCTGCACGAAACGCAGTCGATGGCCGCTGCACCATTGGAGATGCGTGATACTCGAACTGGCCAAGTTCCGTGGCGACCAGAGCAAGCGGGTTTGACGTGGATCGAGCTTTCAGATGTTGCAGACATTGGGAAAACGCCAGCGAGTCGCGGGTCTCAGATGCGCCGCATTGCCAGTCAATTCACGGCCGTGGACCAGTTCCAGGTTCGTGCGGGGAGTGATGATCGGTCTCCGTACACGTTGCGGCTGTTACCACAACCTTTGTATCGCTACGCCGACGCTGAACAGCAGGTTATTGACGCCGCTGTCTTCACGTTCGTCCACGGTACGGATCCCGAGATGTTTCTGCTGCTCGAAGCCATCGAAACTGGCGAAGGATCATCGTGGCGATATGCGCTGGCTCCGATGACTTGTTGGGCGATCGAAGCAAAATACCAAGGCCAAGTGGTGTGGAATGTGGACGAACGATTGAACAAAAGCTCGCCCAGCGGAAACTATCACGTATGGTTTTTTGAGTGACACTATGGTTGAGCGACGAACGATAACTCCACCGCGATAACGATGTCTTTGTCCGAAAGGGTGTTCAGGGGAACGCGATGCAGGATACCAGTCGTGTCTTCAAGTTCCACGGTGACTTTGTCGATCAACCGCACGAACTTGGCCGTCAAACTGACCTTGCCGGTGTTGTCCGTCCAAAGATGGGTGAAATCTCTGTTGGTGGCATGGCCAGAACCCTGAAACGGTTTGAGATGAGGCTGCACATCGACAGTTTCTTTGTGCGCCCGACTGCCCAATGCGCCCCACACACCGTAGGGACTGCGTGAATCAGCCGGAGTGTAGCCATCGGCGTTACTGACGCCGGGCTGCGTGGGATCACCGCAGTCAATCTCGTTGCTAAGGAAAACAACTCGACCATCGGCGAACAAGGCGTGTACACCGCCTGGATGGTGACTCGATACCGAGGCGATTGGTTCGTTGCTACCGTTTTCAGAAAGGCACGATGGCGAATTGGGTGGCAACACGGTTTGGAAGCCCGTGATCGCGAGTGCTCCATCGCACCATCGACCGCCTCGCCGCACATCCCACCACTGGGCATCGGCATCTTTGTGAGCGGCCAGGCATAGAGATGGATTGCGGCTAAGGTCGGAAACATTGGTAGCGATTTTTGTCAGGCTTGCGTTTGAACCTTCACCAGAGATGGATTCTGAGTAAAACAATGTATTGGAGAGGCCATCGAGACAATCACGAAACTTCATCGCTCTGGACGATGAAAAAATACCACGCGACGCAGCACGATCTCGCTGGGCTCTCGCCACGGAGCTTTGATCTTTCTTCGTGAGTAGTTCACCTTGCATGTAAGTTCCATCACCGAAACAGGCGACGTAGTTGGTCATCATACCCGCGAGTGAACCGGACTTACTGTCAGTTCCTGGCTGCATCGCGAGAGTCGTCACCACGATCGGTGGCCCTGCGACTGGCTCTGGCGCAGGACCATCAGAATCCGGGCAGAGAAACTCGGTTGGAGCAGCGCTCCATTGCCGATAGTCCGTCGGGTCGTACCAAGGTGCTGGCCCCATTGATGGGAACCGCCGTTTCGTTTTCGCTCCAAATGATGGGTTACTGATCTCTTCCCAGAGTTTTTGCTGTTCAATGAACGGCAAAATGGCGATCAATGGTCCGAGTCGACCTTGATTGCTGTCGCTGTCCTCGCCACCGGTTGTCCCGCCGCTGCCAGCAGGCAAAGTATCGTAGGCTGCATGATAGTTGTGCAACGCTAAACCAATTTGCTTGAGGTTAGTGCTGCACTGCTGATCCCGTGCGCCACTGCGCGAACGTATCACCGCAGGCAGCAGCAAACTGATCGCAATCGCAGAGACCACAGACAGCGTGATGATGTCCGGTAAGGTGAAGGTGTGTGATTTCATAATAAAGAACAGGGTTGAAAAAAGAAAACGTAAGCCAACGGAGTGGTTGGTTCAGTTAGCGATTCTCCACTTACCATCGAACAATTTGACTTGCAGTCTCTGCCCGCGTCCGCTGGCAATAATCGCTTCGCCATCGCTGAGTTTTGCGACGATCGCATCGTTAGGGGAACGCAATTCGATTAGCACTGCATCGAGCATCTCAATGAATTTGCCACGGTTTTGGATCAGTTCGGACATGACTTCGGCTCGTGCATTTGCATCGGCGGCTAAGTGCGGAGGTAGCAAAACACACTCCTCCATGAACTCCTCAAATTTTCGTTGCTCCAGATACACCAGTGCTTGATCTAGATCACGATGCAATGCCTTGACTGCCTCCGCTCTGCGTTCGCGGACATGGCTGACAGCGCGGTAAGCATGCTCGCTTGTCAGCTTGGACAATCCAATTTCGCGGACATCACCTGACTCCGTCAGCAATACCACGATACCATCTTTGCGAATTTCTAGCTGGCGAGCGCGAATATTGCCTCGCCCGCTGGCAGCCGTCCAATCTTCCAATGGTATCGCGGCGAACGATTTCAGCATCTCCTTGGTGAAAGATTTGCGAGGTGGAAGCAGCCTATCTTCTCGGATGTCTTCCATACTCGCCCGCGTCCCAAGCGCTCCCCAAACTCCATAGGGGCTGGGCGATCCTGGTGCTGGCAAACCACGGTACTGATCCGTTCCATCGGCCACCGTCGGACTGCTTGCATCACCAGCGTCAATCGAATCGGGGGCAAACATCACACGACCATCGACGAACAAAACATGCGCTCCGTCACGGTGATGACTGGATACAGACAGGATGCCTTCATGCGGTCCTTTCTCCGAGGTACAGGACGGTGCATTGGGTGGCAGGATCGTTTGAAATCCCGCCGATAGCAGCAAGCCATCTGCCCAACATGCTATGCGTCCGTCTGGCCAATACTGCGTGCTGGCATCTCCGTGAGCGGCGATGCACTGCGAGGGATCAGCAATCAATCCACGAACGTCTTTCGCAACTTTCACGCCGTTGATCTTGATTTCGGAAATCATCAGCGTGTTGGCGGTACCATCGAGAATATCCCGAAAACCGATCTTTGTCTGACGCGCGAAGACACCACGACGCGTCGCTCTGCCGCCGAGATGGGCTTGATCCGGTGCACTGCCAATGTCGAGAATCGCATCGCCATAGCAGACGACATAGCTCGACGGCAGCGGCAACTGCGCACCTGCCGCATCATCTGAGCAAACGAGCACGGCCGGACGCTTTCCCCACGGCGGGTACTGCTGCATGCTGACCCAAGGGGCTGGTCCCATCGCCGGAATGATTTCGCCGTTGTGCTGCAGCGGATTGGAGATTTGCTCCCATAACGCTTGTTCTTCGAGAAATGGCGTGAGCGCCACAAACGGGCTGAGCCGATTGGCGTTCCCCAACATCGGTTCAGCCTCACTGCCCGACGACGAGCCGCCACTGCCCATCGGCAGTTGATTGAAGGCGGCGTGATAATTGTGGATCGCTAAGGCGATCTGTTTCAGGTTGTCACTGCAGCCGGCCTGCCGCGATTCGGCGACCATCCGCGGGAGACTGATCCCGAGCAGCGCTAACATCAATAACCCCAGCACCAAACCAACGACCAAGTCGCTCAGTGTCCATTTTTCATTTCGCATCACACCACCTCGATATAAACCACCGTCCCACGAACGTCTCCGACACAAGTTTTGGCGTCAGTAGAACACACGAGATGGTGAGATACCAGTTTTATTTTTTTACTTCCAAAATTCTTCGGGACAACATTTCGGTTTATCTTTGCAGTAAATTAGCAGGGCTTCTTTCCACTCCAGGCTGCCTCTATGGCGGCTTGCACGTCTTAACGAATCGCTGAGGTGGCATATGTTTGATTTATTAAAAACGCGTCGCGGTGCAACACCTGCCGGTTTTACACTGGTCGAATTACTGGTCGTCATAGCGATCATTGGTGTGATGGTCGGGTTGTTATTGCCGGCGGTGCAAGCCGCTCGCGAGGCAGCCCGACGGATGCAGTGTTCCAACAATCTCAAACAAGTCGCCTTGGGATTGCATAATTATCACTCCGCCTTCAATCAACTACCGCGACAAAACCAACCCAATCGCGGGCATACCTGGGCGGTCGGGGTCATGCCGTTCATCGAACAACCGGCTGTCTATGAGCAATATGATTTCAACATTGACTGGGACGCAGCGGGCAACCGACAAATCATTCAAACCAACATCAATACCTATTTGTGCCCGAGCACTCCCGACAACCAGATGCTCGCCAACGATGGTGGTTTTCTCAGTGCGACTACGGACTATGTTCCTCCAGGTTCGATCGCGTCGGTTTTGAACAATTCGGGTCACATCACTTTCCGGCACAATCCCAACGGCCTACTGCGTGGTAACGTTGTCACACGCTTTCGAGATGCGCTTGATGGATTATCCAATACCATGTTGATGACCGAGTGCGCCGGACGGCCTCAGTTCTTCATTCTCAACCGACTCGGCCCCGCCACACATGACAATGGATGCGACAATGCCGACGTGACGAACTCGCTATCGCAGTGGGGCGGCTGGGCTAATCCAGGGCACGCCATTCCAATTCATGGTTTTCAACCAGACGGACAGTCTTGCACAGGACCGAACGTGATTAATCGCACAAACAACAACGAAGCTTATTCATTTCACACCGGTGGTCTGCAAATCAACCTTGCTGACGGCAGCGTTCGTTTCATCTCAGAACAGATCGATGCCGAGATTTTCGTATCATTGATCACTTATCAAGAGAAAGAAGTGATCGGCGAATTCTGAGTTTCGACAGTTTCTAGGCTAAAAGCACGTAGCTGCGTCTCTCCGAGACGTTCCGTGCCCCGAGTCTCGGGGAGACTCGCTTGCGTGTTTTGCTGTTGAACTTATAGCGGAGCTTATTGCTCGCCAACTTTCATCAAGTGACTCTCACTATGACTGTTGTACTGTGGCGCGTACATCGACTCGATCGTTGCCAGACCGGATTGATAGCGGCCTTGCAGCTGCACCCGGCTGCGTGATTCCAATACATACGTGCCTTCGGGCAAGTAATCAATGAAGAAATGCTCGGCAGCGTCTCGCGTGCTTTGATAATAACCCAAGCTGTCTTGCCAACGGTAACCTGACAACACGTTCAACGGTTCTGTACCGCTGCCGCGTGAGTCCTTCAAATGAATAAATTCCATCTCACGTGAAGTCTTCACGATCAATCGTGAAACCAATTCATCACCCACGCTAATCGGCGTTCCATCGGCATCCACGACGTCTTTCGTCGCCGCCACAAACCCATTCACGACTGGACGCAAGACCTCGCCGCTCGGAGTGCTGCGAACGACGAAGAGTTGCTTTTGAATTTCTAGCGGCGTGCCCTCGTGTGGTGTCACTTCGTCAATGTTCTGGAAAAACTTCCAGTGAACGCCACCCCAGGCGATTCCCGGCGTGGTTTTTTTCACCCTGATCGAACCCATCGCGGGCGTGATCTCGGACGCCTCAAAACGCTGCTCATAGAAACCGGTACCGGCTTCGACGTTCTGCGGGGCTACTTCCTGCTCACCGACTTTTACATCCACTAACGTTTGATCGGCCAGTAATCCGGTGCCCCGCAACAACAACGCGTACACCGCGTCGGCAGTCGCTTTTGTGGTCTCCCACGAACGGGTTTCTTTCTGACGCAACAACCACGCCTTGCACGATTCCACCGACGCTTGATCCGTGGCGACTTCGTCGAACATCTCGATCATCATCGCTTGCGTTTCGATATCGGCTTGATACCAGAACCAACGATGCACATCATCGTTCCAGTGCATCCCAGTTTCGTCCGTGACACTACGTTCTTTGAGCGAGGCCACGATCGCCATCGCTGCTTCCGCTCGTCCAAACCGTTTAAGCGCCACGGCGGCGTGGGCTTGGCTCATTCGAGGCAGCGTTAACCAATGCTTGGTTATCTGATCGAGCCAATAGTTCAGCGCGGCTTGAGCATTGGGTGCAATCGCAGCGTCTTTCAGGAAGAAGCTACGGCCATACAAATACAACGCGATTGTCGTCGATGCGTGATTCTTGCTCAGGTCTTCGGGTTTGATGTCAGCGTGCCTTTTTTGCGAAAACGCATCTAAGTGAGCGAGCGAGCGAATCGCGGGCGACATGTCCAGTTCGACGCCGAGATGACGCAACCGTCCATAGCCCGTCGTCAAATACAACGTAATGAACGAGTTCGATCGACCGCCAGGGAACCAAGCCCAACTGCCGTCTTCGAGTTGCAAGTCGGACAAGCGTTTATCCAACCGCTGGACTTGCTCATTGACTCGGTTCTGATCGAACAAGATGCCGACGTTTCGTCGCGACTCGGCTTCGGATTCCGCTTCGAGCACCCACGGCGTCTCGGTCAGTGCGATCGAAGCGAGTTGCTCGTTCTGCTGTAGCGGTGAGGCCAGTGGATCACGCCCTCCGGCCTCGCCTTTGGCAGGCAGCGGTTGATTTCGCCAAATTTCAAAAACGCGTTCAATCCGAGGATCTGATGTCGCGATATGTCGGGCGAGCAAGTTGGCATACAAACGATTGAACGTTTGCTCGCTGCACTGATGCGGATAATCCATCAAATATGGCAGCGCCATCACGGCGTACCAGGCCGGGTTGGATGTCATCTGCACGGTCAACGATTCATTGCGAATCGAATCGGGATCGAGCGTTGCCAATTTGTCGAGCGTGAACGTCTTTGTCTCCGCGCCATCGATCGGCAGTGCGATGGATTCGTGCACGAGAATCTTACGCGACAAGACCGGCAAATAACCTTCTTCTCCATCGGACAATCGGCCCGTCGAACCGACCGCTTTGTAGGTCAAAAACCCCATGCCATCGGGAACGCGAATCGGCCATGAGAAGGTTTGCGAGCGACCGGCGGCAATTTCAAAGGATTGACGAATGTTCGCATTGCTAAGCTTCTCATCGACACTTTCGCCTGTGCGAGCGTCTGAGAACTGCATCGCCACGGTTCCGGTTTGCACCGTCGCTGATTGGTTGCTGACTTTCACAGTGAGCTGGATTTCGTCGCCTTCCCGCAGCACACGCGGCGGATTGGGCTGGACCATCAACTCTTTGCTCGTCACGGCGGTGTCACGGATCAGTCCACCCGCGAGGTCAGCGGTGTGGGCGAACCCAATCAATTGCCACCGCGTTAGCGCCTCGGGCATCGTAAAGCTCATCGAAACGACGCCGTTCTCGTCGGCTGTCAACTCGGGAAAGAAGAACGCGGTTTCATTGAGATTTTTACGTGGTGACACATCCGACAAATCAACTTCGGGTTTATCTGCTGGTGGTTCACCGCCTCCGCCCAAACCGCCTGATTCGTTTTCAGCAACAGCATCAAGTTGTACGGTTTCCTCTGCCGCCATCCCTTTGGCCATCATTGGTGCGGCCATCGGCATCGCCTCATCGGACATCATCATCGAATCCATTGTCGCGCCGCCACGAGCGGAACGCATCATGAACCTGTCGAATCGTTGTTGTCCTCGCAGTTCCGGCGGGTACTGACGATAGGTCATCTCACCGATTCCGTTGAGCGAGCGATACTCGCTGATACGTTGCAGATATTCCCATTGGTTCTGATCGTTGATCGAAACATAAGAGTGGTCTTGATAGAACAGATTAAAACTGCTCGCAAAATCATGAGGTAGGAACGCGTCAAGCGAAGCATCGTAAAGCGTCGCCACCATCTCGGCGGCTCGTCGCATCGCGGCGTCCCCGTCACCGGTTGGATCTTCGATAATCGCGGTCCATTTCTCTTGCTGCCCTGGTTTCAACTTGGAAACAAACCGTTCCCAGCGAATGGTGAGTTGCTTGTCTGACCACGGCACGTTGACACGAGTCTCGTTCACATACAACCGATTCTCGCGCATCATCCAGACACGGACGGTGAACCCACCGCGCATCGACTCATCGACGGCTTGGACAATTTCAACTTGAGTGCGATTTTTCGGTGTCCAGTAACGTTGCAAAATCTTGCCACGGTGAGTGACTTCGACGAGCGCGGCAGCGCTGTCATATCCGCTGCCCCAAACGGCGCGGAACTGTTTGCCTGGCTCAACGGTGGATTGTTCGACAGCGAACAAGTTTGCAATTTTCAAGGTGCAGTTTTCGGCATCGGGATCAATCACGCGCAGGGGTAAGAAAGCCGAGACGGCTTGCCCAGCGGAATCGACGGCTGACAATTCGGCGCGGAAATGCCCAGCTTCCAGCGGCACGTCAAAGCTGGCGTTGCCTGCTGCATCCGTCGTCAGTTCGACGCTCTTGATGAGTTGGTCGATCGGCCACGAATTGGGTTCTTCCGGTCGCACCACGTCTTTGCTCGGTTCGTCCGCTGACTCACCGGCCGCAACAAGGTTCCAGAAGGAGGCGTTGCCAATGCTTTGACGGCCAATCGAATCGGGTTGTTTGAGTGAAAACACTTTCACCGTAACTGCCGCCGCAACGGGATCACCCTGCAAGGTCTTTGTAGCGACGTTGATTGAAATTGGCTTCTCGTCGGTCAACCACTCCATCTGCGAGGTGCTGAGCGTCGCTTCCATCATCGTGTAACCCACCAGCACGCTGGTCGAACCCTCGCGGGTCTCGCCAGTCATGTCGGTCACGTCAGCGGTGACTTCGTAGCGGAATTTTGGCTCGCTCTCGCGATCAACCGAGTTGTCCGGAATGGCTTTGAAGGTGACTGAGAAATTCCCGAGTTCGTCCGTTTGCGTTTCACCTTCAGCGATCGTTTGTTCGGGGATTGGTGACGGTGGCATCCACCAACAGCGATACCACCACCACGGTGGTAGTTGTGTTTTGCGGATCACGCGATAGGTCACTTTGGCACCGTCAATGGCGGCCGAGGTGTAGGCAGTTGCATGACCTTGGATTGTCACGTTCTCACCTAAACGCACCGGATCAGTGGGCGCGTCGAGTTTGACTTCAAATTTCGGACGTTTGTATTCTTCGACATTGATTGCAGTTGCCCCTTGGAACTCGCCCGTTGTGCGAAGCATCATGCGGCCCGTCAATCCGCTGGCGGGCAAGTTCACACTGCCATGAAAACTACCCATGTCGTTGGTGCGATGCTGTGCAGAGTGGACGACTTTGCCGTTTGCGTCGAGCAATTCGATCGCGACCTGCTGGCCGCCAGCGACGGCGTACCGATTGTTGAGTTGATTGGAATGTGTGCAGATGACTTTGTAGCGAAGGATTTGACCGGGGCGATAAATGCTGCGGTCGGTAAAGAAATGACTTCGATTTTGATCGCGTCCATCAACGCCACCATGGCGATACAGATGGTAGCTCTGTGACCATAACTTGTCCTTGCCGTGGACGGCGGTGAAGGTGATGTCGTGATACGATTCGCTACCGAATTCAAAGCGTCCTTCTTTGTCTGTTTTCAGCGCTTTGACTTGCGCCGGTCCGTCGACCCGTTGCCGCGTTTGTTTTCTTGCCCAGACTTCGATGTTGCCACCAGCGATCGGCTGGCCGCTACGTCCATTGAGAAGATAGCCAACCAGTTTTCCTTCGGTGTGTCGCGACTCAACGACCAATGAAATGCCACTGACCCACACATCCGTGATCGCGGTGTAATCGCCGTCGAGAGGAAACCCGTCATTGGTACTGGCGAGCAAGTAATAGGCACCGCGAGGAACCTGTAACCGAGCCGCCACCTGTTCGCTACGATCTCGAAAATCCTCAGCGGCCGGGAGCGATTCGGACCAGGAGGCAACAGGTTGTTGTGCAACCAATTCGCGATTTTGATCTTGCGAGCGATTGCGCGCGTGGTTGCCCGATGCTCGCAACGCTTCAAAATCCAGCGGCACCAGGCGAAAGTAGACCTTCGTGATGTTGCGGTACTTCACATCGATCGTGGGTTGGGAAGCTTTGTCCAATTCCGGATTCCAGAGTTGCTCGGTGGCGATCTCAATCGATGGTTCTTCGATCTGATTGATCAACGCCCGGCACTGGGTCGCACCGAAGCTGTCGGGAAGCGCGTTGATCGCTGCGGTGGCGATCTGGTGGGCGCGAGCAGGGTCGTTATGTTCACGAGCCAGCGACGCGAGTTTGTACTGTGCCCGAGTCGAGAGTGGGTGTTTCGCATTCGCAATCACGAACGATTGCAAGGCCGCTTGGTAACCATCTCCATCGTTGATCGCATGAGCATGAGCGAATTCAAGGCGTTTGAGATCCGTGTCGAGCAGCGCTATCGGATCGGCATCCTTACGATGAAACGCCAACCAGCTTTGATACAATGTTGTCGCCCGCCGTAGTGGTGAGAGAGCATCTTCGTCGGGCACTTGCCAAGCGATGAATTTGTCGACGTCTGCAAAGATCGGCGTGTCCGTACCGAGTTCAAATCTCGCTGCGGGTCCTGCATACGTTTCGTCGGCGTTTGCGTAAAAATCGATTGCATCGGCAACAACGAAATCATAGAGCGTCGGGCGGTATTGATCGGGGGCGGTGCCCGCGACGAGCAAACCGGCATAGTCACCGATCGGCGTTTGCCGCAGCAGTTTCTCGCTACCATCTTTGGAGTTCAGTGCCGCCTCAAACAATGCGGCCGATTGACGGACGATGCGGTCACGGGTCCAGGTGGCAATATCTGCCGCCGATTTAATCACGACGGGTAGTTCGCCAGCATCGACAGTTGGCGTTAAGGCAGGATCGATCTCGGTACGGTCTCGAAACCGCCATTGATTTTGCGAATAGTAACTCCAAAACCAGTTGGCTAAGATCGCTCGCAAAATCGGGCGAGTCGGTGCTGGCGCGGTGGCCACGTCGGCTTGCAGTTTGACGATCCGGTGTACCTCATCACGGCCTTCGAGCTGCCCGTCGAGAGTCGCCCGAGTGGCTAGCAATCGCACCACGAAATCGTGATCATCGTTTTCGATCGCGGTTGGCAATTGTTTTTCGATGGCCTCAATCGCCGATTTCGGCAAACCTCGATTAATCGCATCCTGAATCGGTTTCCAAGCTTCGGCGGGAGACGCGGCGGAGGTGGATTTCATGGATGATGCCGAGAGGCCAAGGATGAGAAAAACAACGAATCCAACGATACCACAGCGAACGTTCATGGGAGTACTTGTAAGAGAAAGAGGAGTGCTCAACGAAGATATTATCCCGGTTGCGATGAGCAAGGCTACCGAGATAACGGTTCACCCACCACTTCTTTAGCAGATTCCGTGATAAATTGAGCGACTTCAAAATGAACGCTACTCGGTTAGGATAGTGGTTCAGACAACTTGACTTTTCTAACTTGCTTGCCTAAACGCCCCCGCTTCCACGGATCTCTGAAGATGCACAACCGATTTGTTGCGTTCCCTATTCTATTTCTATGTGTCGTTTCGGGCGTCTGCTGGCAACCCACGTTGGGGATCGCTGACGCACCCGCTGAGACAGTCATTGCCGAGACACCCGCCGCAGAAACAGCACCCAAGAAGGCTGGCCCGGTGATCAAAGACGGCGAGGCGCAAGTTGTGAAGGCGTTTGAAGATCCCGATTTTTGGATTCGCGAAGATCTGTGGGTGGAAACGGAATTTGATTCCGATCAGGACGGCAAACACGATCGGATGCACGTGGACGTCACGCGACCCCGCCAGACTGAAACAGAAGGTTTGAAAGTGCCGGTGGTGTATGCCTCCAGTCCCTATTACGCGGGCACCGCACCGGGCGACCAAGACGACTTTTGGGATCCCCGACATGAGGTCGGCGAAGTGCCTCCGAAGCGGAAACCCTCGCAGTCCGTTAAGACTCGCACGCACCGCCCGATCATTTCAAAAACCGAAGTCAACAAATGGGTGCCGCTGGGGTTTGCCGTGGTGCATTCCTGTTCCCCTGGCACGGGGTTATCCGAAGGCTGCCCGACGATCGGAGCGCCCAACGAATCTTTAGCACCCAAGGCAGTCATCGATTGGTTGTGCGGGCGTGCCGCCGGGTACACTCACGTCGATGGTGGCGAACCCGTTATCGCGTCGTGGTGTACTGGCAAAGTCGGCATGACGGGGACGTCGTACAACGGCACGTTGTGCCTGTCGGCGGCAACGACTGGCGTGGAAGGTCTAGAAGCGATCATCCCGATCGCGCCCAACACATCGTACTACCATTACTATCGTTCCAACGGACTCGTCCGTCACCCCGGTGGTTACATCGGGGAAGACATTGATGTGCTGTATGACTTCGTTCACAGTGGCGATCCAGAAACTCGTGAGCACTGCAATTGCAAAATCCGTGACAAAGAAATGTTGAACGGATTTGACCGCACCAGCGGCGACTACAACGCGTTCTGGGCCGGTCGCGATTACATCCATCAGCTCGATAAAGTCAAGGCGGCCACGCTCATGGCGCATGGTTTCAATGACTGGAATGTGGTTCCTGAACATAGCTATCGGATCGCGGCCAAGCTCAAAGCGAACGGCGTGCCGACACAAATCTTTTATCATCAGGCTGGCCATGGCGGTGAACCACCAATGAAGATGATGAATCGCTGGTTCACTCGGTATTTGTTGGGCGTTGAAAACGGTGTCGAACAAGATCCCAAGGCCTGGATCGTTCGTGAAGGGAAAAAGCCCGACGACCCGACGCCTTATGCCGACTACCCGCACCCCGAAGCGAAACCTGTTTCACTGTACGCAGTCGCCGGTGCACCAGAAAAAGGCCAACTCTCATTACAAGCTGACGCATCAACAAGCACGGAAACGCTGATTGACAATTTCTCGTTCGATGGCAATGCACTTGCTCGGGCCGAGTGGACGGAGCACCGATTGATTTACGTCACCGAACCACTTGAAAAACCGATTCATATTTCAGGGGTGCCCTCCGTCACGATTCGATTATCCAGCAGTAAACCGGCTGTCAATTTATCGGTGTGGTTGGTTTCGTTGCCGTGGAACACCAAATCAGGTGCGTCGATCACGGACAACATCATCACTCGGGGATGGGCAGACCCGCAGAATCATGAGTCGTTGACCGATGGTAAACCGCTTGTGCCAGGCGAGTTCGTCGACGTTCACTTTGACCTTCAACCTGACGACCAAATTATTCCTGAAGGGCAACAGATTGGTTGGATGATTTTTTCCAGTGATAAAGAATTCACGCTGCATCCCAACCCAGGGACTGAGTTGACCGTGGATCTAGCTGGCAGCAAGCTCGAATTGCCCATCGTCGGCGGCGTTGAGGCATTGCGAAATGCCTTAGACTCACCATCGGCCGAAGTTCATTGACAATCGGTCACGTTTTCTCAGCTCCGCCAATCAAGGCGTCTTGAATCCATGATCATGTCACCACCTCCTCGCTTCAAAACGGCTAAGTCAGCTATACGCAAAGATCTCATCATAGGTGCTTTGTGTTGCTGTTCAGTTCGCATCGTTTGTTGTGCCACGCGATCGATATCATTCGTTTTCGGATGAAGGGATTTGGAAAGAATTTATCTCGTAATCGGTAAAGTCGCGACCTGCTATATTTGCGGCCCGCTCAAGCAACGACTCCAGAGTTAATTCGATACGGCTGACGCCGCCCCACCCTGCTACCAACAGGTTCGAGTTCTGATTCGTGAAGAATCCAGTCAACCCTCCGAATAGATGCGGTATCGTTTGCTGAACGGGCTGTAACGACGATTCAGCTTGCAAATCGGAGATCTCCCAGACAAGTGTTTCACCGTTGTCCAAAAAGCCTGCTAAAAGGTTTCCGTCGGGGCTGACGACAACCTCCATGACTCTCTCTGGCACGGGAAGAAGCCTTGGTTCGAGCGGTCCATTAGGCGACAGCTGCCAAACCAGTATCCCTGCCGAATGGGATTCGTAACGACGAGAGTTTGGGTCAAGCCTCACGCCGACCGCCATCCGTTTCGCCTGGATCCGAAAAGGCGTGGTGACTCGAAGCGACATGGAAACCTCAAGCGGAGAACTCAATTCTGGATCGGAATCTAGATTCCAGGCGATGCAAGGCGAGGCGGTTTGATGCGATGCCGACACCAGCCAACGTCCGAGTGGATCCAGAGCCAGGGATTCTGTCTCAAATTCGTCACTGTATCCCATGGGTTTCGAACCATGGATCCAAGCGACACGTTTGTCCCACGCGATCGCAATCCGAGAGCCGTCTTCAGAAACGCAAAGCGACTCGATGCCAAGACCAACGCTTGTTTGGTCTTGGACAAGCGGATAACCGATTCTTGGCGGTGCGGGACCCGTTAACTCAGACTTGGCATCGGCGGATTGACCAATCGATTTGATGAGTTCGCGTGGAATTTGCAGGGAAATTGACTTTTGAGACGCGGGTGCGGCGAGGTCAATCAGCAGAGCTTCAGACGCTTTGGTTAGCCCAACAATGTAGCGATCGGATCGGCTGGACGAATGAAAATCGCTGCCCAGGCGAAGACCCGACATCACCCTTTCTGGTTGCGTTTCCGAATCAGAATTAGCGTCCCACCGAAAAAGCTCTCCGCCGGCATTCCGCCAAAACAAAAGTTGTCCGTCATGCGAAAAGCGAATTTCATCAACACCGCTACCAACAGGCAACTTGAGTGCGTGAGCAACTACCCAGACCGGATCAGCACGCTCTGGATCATAGACGAGAATTCTCCCCGATGGTGTTGCCAAGGCCATGCGACCACTTTCAGTGTGATGTGTTTCCGCATTGAAGCCTTCTGTGGAAAAGACCTCGGTTGCAAACACTGGTTCTTCGGAACCTGATCGTGGTATGAAACCATCGACCAACTGCCAGCGTCTAACTTCGCCATCTCCATCGAGCGTCAAAAGGCTAGCGTCGTTCTGTGAAACCATGGCAACTTCGATAGGTGCTTCGTGGCCGTAGATTTTGGTTTCTCTGAATGCTTTACCGCCAGAATTGTCTTCGTCCAAGTCAGCCACAGATAGCGAATTTCTTATTGAGGGGTCAATAATAGCTAACTGGCCGTTGACAATGGCAAGATATGTCAGTTCAGCCGTGTCCGACCACGCGAGAATCTGTTCGATCCCGTACTGATGAACGACGAAGTCGTCCTCCATTTCACCTGACGCGTTAAATCTCCAGTGATGCATGTTGCTAGACGCCTGCAACATGTCGTCTCTTGCTGGCAATGCAATTAGTTCCCAGTGTTCCTTTCCACAGCGTCTCATCACTAATTGACCTGCGCCCATTTCTACGGTTTCGACCCGCGTATTATCTTCCGCGTCTTCACAGTCGCGGCGCCAGACGCGAATGCTGCCGTCGCCACTTCCTGCTACTAGTAGGGAACTCTCAGGGAAAAAGTCAAAGGTTTGGACGTTCACCGCTTCCATTCGCTGGGCAGCACCTAGCCCCAATGTCCATCGTTCCAGCGGAGCACCCCAGAGGCTTGCGTGATGAACTACCGACGGGGCTATCAGAGCGGGGGCATCAAGATCGACTGGAAGAATTTCATCTGATTCAATCGCGTTGCGATCTTGGTTGGATACTAAAAACACTCTGTCTGATCCAGTCAAAAAAGCATCCGAGATGCCAATAGGTCTGACCGCATCCAATCTAGCAGAGGGATCCACGATCGGGGTCGGGACTGGCATCGCTTCTTTCGATTCGAAAAGTGTGGGGTCGATGCTCGGGCTTCGTAGGCCAGCTAGCATGGTCCCATCATGGTTGAACCGGAGTCGCATCACGGGATCGCCGTGATCAGCCAGATCAACATAGTCACCCGGTCCGGCAGCGCTCCAGGCAAAGGTTCGTAGAAGTCCTCCGCGAGTTCCTACCGCGAGCCTTCGGCCGTTATCACTAAACTCGACTGAAGCAAAGGGAATGCCTCCATCACGGTTGACGGGAATCGCTAGCACGTGGTCAGGAGAATCCGGATTGAACTGCTCTCGTAATGACCAAATTGCTAGTTGCGTTTGCCATTCGGACTGGATGCGTTTCTGATAAACGACGGCAAGCCACTTGCCGTCTGGTGTGAATGCGCAAGCATCCAACTGGCAGGTTGGTATCGTCAGATCTTCGGTGCTCCTCCACTCCACTTCGCTTGCGACCAGTTCGGCGTCAGAATCAAACAACACATGACTCTGCGGTGACGCAGTATCCAAATCAATGAGCAACAAAGTTCGAGACAACACTGCCCTGACCGGCGAGTCCGGCAGCGGATCCTGGTGCATCTGATACGGGAAATTCGCAAATCCCAGAATCCAGCGGTGGTCAGGGCTGACGATGCAGTCGCGACTGGGAACGGGGCCGGTAATCCTGACGGGGTGGCCACCACATTGGGATAAAATGTCACTGAGTACACGCTGCGTGTGTGGTAGGACTGGCTCTCCGACACGGCGATTGATCTCCACTGCTTCCGAAGCTAGCAGTAAACCACGTTGGGGTCGTGGTTGCGCCAAATCTGGATCGAGAGTGTCGAGTGCATCACGACGCAGGCGAAGGATTTGCGAGTTCCTCAACTGACGCCGCGTCTCGGTGACCGATTCGACTAGATAACCGTTCAAGCGACTCAAGTCCTGATTCTTGAAAAACACGATCGCTAGAATTGCCGCGATGCTGACAGCCGTTGTCAACGTCGTTGCGGAAATCGCGGTCACTATCCGTGGATGATCTCGGGACCAACGGCGAGTTCGTTCATGGATCGATTCACGATATGCTTGGACTGGTTCGCCAGCCAGGAAAGCTTCGATCTCTTTCGCGAGTTCGAGGGGGGACGAATAGCGTTCCTGCGGATCTTTTGACATCGCCTTCAAGCAAATGGCTTCTAAAGGGTTGGCAACCTGAGAGTTGATGGATTGCGGCGTTGGGAAATCTCCTCGAATCACTTCCTGTAACGAGGTCTTTCCTAGAAACGGTGCTCGTCCGGTTAATATCGCGTAAAGCGTGGCGCCCAGCGAATAGACATCTGAAAGAGGACCAACTTGATCAAGCTTGCCAGCGGCTTGTTCTGGCGACATGTAGGCTGGCGTTCCCACGACAGACCCCATCGCCGTCGGACTTGAGCCGCTGCGATGAGCTACATTTACGATAGATTCGTCAACTGAGCATGGGATCTCGTCACCGGCCACCGTTTTGGCTAGTCCCCAATCAACAACTAGCGTCTCACCATACTTACCCAGCATCACGTTTCCAGGTTTTAAGTCGCGATGCAGGACTCCGCGACTATGTGCATACGCGATGGCATTACAAATATCAACCAAACGTCTCAACAAGTTTCGAAACGAATTGGTATCAAGATTCTGCACGTCAACATGGTGAGAGTTAGCACCTTCATAAAAACGAGTGATTGCGTCTTGCAGGCTGTCGCCACGCACGAATCGCATAGCGTAGAATGGCCGACCATCATCGAAGTGCCCCAAACCATACACGGGCACAACTCCCGGATGCTCTAATCGCCCAGTAACCTCGGCTTCGAAGCGGAATCTCGCGCGAAGATTTTCATCGTCCGCAAATCTGGATTGCATCTCCTTCAATGCTACTTCGCGTGAGAGTTCACCATCCATTGCGACGGAAACGGAACCCAAGCCGCCTTTCGCGTGCGGGCGCAGAATTCGAAAGCGGGTCTCCGCAGCCCCATGCTGCCCGACTGAAGGCGATCCAGATTGATTTTCAATCTTCGCATTAATCGTCTGAAATGGATCCGCGGCGATAAAAGTCAAGGATTCGTTGAGATCAGAGTCACCGAGTGCTTTCAGTTCGCTCAAGACAGGACCGATGGAACTGACGACGGCGAGACTCTGCGTGACATCCCCTGCGTGTTGGCGGACATGCTCGTCGATCAACGCTTCGAGTACTTCTCGCTGGGATGCCGATAAACTTTGCCGATCTACCAGGATGGAAGCCAACAACTTCTGCTTGGTCTCAAGCCATCGCTTTATACCGCAGGTCAGCTCTTCACGATCTATGAAATCGAGTTGCCAAGCCATCAGGCCAAAAAGTAAGTTGTGATTAACGTCATTATTCAACGGACGTGGCAAATTCTCAGACGGCATGCTTAGTTGCTCCAAAAGCTCATCGACTCAACAAATCCACCGGCACAGCGAATGTCTCCTGATAGAGAGATCTCTCTGCGGAAATGGAGTCACGAAAAATATGTCCAATTAGGTTATTCCGATGATCGAGATTCGATCCGTGTCAATATACCAACCTGAAGTAGAGCGAGCCTCCTCTACAGAAGGACTCGAACCGAAGCAATTCCTGCACAGGGTAACAGGAGCCATGGATCGTGTCGGCTAAACTGACCTAGCGGCACCTCGACAGCCAGGAACAATAACGAGAATATAGCGGGCCTGTTGAACCGTTTGATCTTGAATTCTCTCGACACACCGTGGATTAACCAACGATGAACCATGACTCGCTGATAGATGCCGCCGCGACGGTGGATGACTGGACGCTCGACGATGCGATAGCGCAGTACGGCATTGAACGTTGGGGTGATGGGTATTTTTCGATTTCCAAAGATGGCACGGTGTTGGTTTCACCGGACCCCAGTCAATCGGGATCGATCGATTTGAAAGCACTCGTGGATCGTTTAGTCGATCGCGGATTGGAATTGCCCATTCTGATTCGATTCAACGGGATTCTGCGGGATCGGTTGCGACGGATCGCGAAGTGTTTTGAGAAGGCGATCGATGACCATGATTACACCAACCGGTATCGCTGCGTTTTCCCCATTAAAGTCAATCAACAACGCGAGGTCGTGCAACAAATCGTCAGTGAAGGCTCTCAGCTCGGTTTCGGCATCGAAGCAGGTAGCAAACCGGAACTACTCGCCGCCGTCGCGATGGGAACGCTGGAATCGCCGATCGTTTGCAATGGATTCAAAGACGAAGAGTTCATCCGACTGGCTCTGCATGCGCAACGACTCGGACGGACGGTGCTGCCAGTCGTCGAGAAGGTCAGTGAACTGGACTTAATTCTGAGAGTGGCTGAGGAAGTCGGTGTGCGACCTACATTCGGAGTTCGTGTCAAACTGGCCACACGCGGTAGCGGTCGGTGGCAAGCCAGCGGTGGGTATCGCAGCAAGTTCGGTTTAACAGTGGCTGAAATCCTAACGCAACTCGATCGTTTGATCGAAATGGGAATGGGCGATTGTTTTCAGTTGCTGCATTTTCATGTTGGAAGCCAGATTGGTAATATCCGGCAACTGAAATCAGCCATCTTGGAAGCCGCGCGGATCTATGCGGACTTGAAAAAACGCGGGGCCGCGATGGGGTATCTGGATGTCGGTGGTGGTCTCGGTGTGGATTATGATGGATCGCAATCGGTTAATGAATCGAGCATGAACTACACGATTCAGGAATATGCCAATAATGTGGTGTATCATGTGCAAAGTGTGTGCGATGAAGCAGGAGTGCCGCACCCGCAATTGATCTCTGAGAGTGGACGGGCAATCGCGGCCCAGCACAGTGTGTTGGTGATGGACACATTGGGTGTGACCAGCCAAGGCGACTCGGTGCTGCCGGTTTGGGCGCGGGTGCCGAGCGATGACGATGACGTCGCACAGGCCGTCGAAGCAAGTAGCATCGGTGACGATAACAATCTCGGGGAAAGCCGGTTGAGTGAAGCGGTCTGCCGCAAACAGCTTCGCAATGATGAACCTGCGGGGCCACCTGAAGAGTTTGAGCAACCGGTGCATGATTTGTGGGAGCAGTATAAATTGCTCACGGCCGCAAACATGTTAGAAACGTTTCATGATGCGCAAGTCGCATTGGATTTGTGCATGAACTTGTTTAGCGGTGGGTACTTGCCGCTGGAGCAACGCGTCGCGGCAGAAACGTTGTACTTTGCGATTTGTCACCGAGCGAGAGAGTTTGCCGCGACACTGGAGGAAGTCCCTGAAGACTTGTGTGGCCTCGATCGGATGTTGTCGGATATTTACTTTGCGAATTTTTCGTTGTTTCAGTCGATGCCGGACTCGTGGGCGATTGATCAATTGTTCCCAATCATGCCGATTCACCGCTTGCTCGAACGACCGACTCGGCACGCTGTCCTGGGTGATATCACGTGCGATAGTGATGGCAAGATCGACGCGTTTGTAGGCGATGGTCAGCGCACCGACACGCTGATGTTGCATCCACTGCGTGCTGGCGAACCGTACCAGTTAGCAGTGTTCATGGTCGGTGCGTATCAAGAGATCCTCGGTGATTTGCACAATTTGTTTGGGGATACCCATGCAGTGCATGTTGAACTCGATGGCGAGATCACGAAGGTGCGTTCGATCGTCAAAGGTGACACGGTCTCGGAAGTGCTTAGTTACGTGCAGTACGAAGAGCGAGAACTCGTTGAGGCGATCCAAGAATCCGTTGAGCAGGCGCTCGTTGCTGGTCGTATCGACCATCAACAGGCCGGGCAAACGGTCGCCGCATACGAGCAGGCGCTGTCAGGGTATACGTATCTGACGTCGGCACGACGCGGGACGTAGTATTTTTTTGAAGCGGAACTCATCAAAAGTTTCGTTGTTCGGCGCGAATCCCTTAAGCACTCGCCATTCTTACTGCGGCGGTTCGCCGTAGACACTCGGTGCCGCATAACTGGGACGCATGCCGCTGAGGATCGCCGCGCCACTACCGCCTGAGATAATGGCAATGATCAACCACAACAAGCGTGCGGCGGGTTTACCGAACCGGGTTTGTACGTGCTCGAACGTGCGTATTTGATAGGGAGCCGTCCAGGGGCCTATCGCGATGGCTGTTGCGACACTTGAAATCGCGAGCGCTAAACAGCCGACAAAAAAAACATCCATAGCCAAAGAGATCTCTCAAAGAGCGCGTTCAAACATCACTCTGACGCAATTTGCGACGTATCTGCCGACGCTGCATCCGAGCGGTTTCGAGATCAGGGTTGATGTCCAAGCAATAATTGAGGGCCTGCAGCGCCTTTTCTAAATTGCCGTTGAGATAGCGGATCTTCGCTAAGCTTTGCCACGCCAAGTAGTGGAACCGACAATGCCATAAACAGCTCTGGTAAGCTCGCTCCGCCCGAACGAAATCCTCCAACCCATGCCAGCAAATCGCGAGCTGGTGATGAGCCTCTGCATACGTCGGTGCGTGGTCAATCAATATTAACGCAGGCGACAGGGCAGCCGCATACTCGCCACCGTCATTGAGGTGCATTACGCGGAGCAGTTGCTGATGGTGCAGTGGGGCGGCATCACGAAGCAATACAGCTCGGAAAGAATCGTCCGCGACCAAACGCACGCCTCGGTCAGCATCCGAAATCGCACGCCCTAACGCATCGACACCTCGCCGGTCACCGAGCATCCCCAGCGCCAAGGCCGCAGCCCGGCGTTGCTCGACTTGACCGCGACTTAGCAAAGAAATTAGCGTTGCGCTAGTATAAAATTCATCGACATCATGGGCAAAACGGCAAGAATTCGCGGATTGAAGATATCGGCGATACGCCGCCGTTAATCGGGTGGTATGAACTAGGGGAGTCGACACGTTGGCATCCATTGAGGTCAGTATATTCGTTGCGGGCTATCCAACTGCAGCGTCAGCGGGCGAAGATCCAAGTTTTTTGTCTCCCCCGTTTGACTTTTCGATGTTAGACCGATCAAGCTGGCGGGCAAGACTGCAAATGAAAAAGAATTCAAGATGATCAGAAGCTAAGTTCCGAAGTGGCGAAGGTTCGCGGTGCCAAAACCAAGCGGCGGAGTGAAAGGTGAGCGGAAACAAACAGAATACGAGGGCTGGCAGGTTTCGCTGGTTAAGCTCGAATCGGCAAATCGCTGTCAGTTTGGCCATATTAACATTAGCGTGCGGCTTCGCAATAACCGCCCACGCCCAGCCGCCCACCACCAGCGTATTGGCGGCCGAGCCGCTGCTGAGCACAGCGATCACGTTGACGGTTGACGAGCAACCCTCAGGCGAATTGCTGCGACAAATTTTAGCGTCGGTCAGTCCTGCTGCTGTGGCCAAACTCCAGGAACAGACCATTCCGATTCGCTCGCTGTGGATTGACCGCCGCGTGGACTTGAGTGTCCGCGTGTCGTTGAGCGAAGCAGCAACTCCCGCCGCCAAAGTTATTTTGGATTTGGCACAGCGTCAAAAACTGGTCGTGTTCCCACTGCCTGGCGTGCTGTTGATCGGTCGTGATCAGTGGGTTGATGCCACGGTCTGCAACCTATGGTTGAGCGACCGTGACGCGAACGACCGGATCTCGATCACGTGGCCGACGGGCAGTACCGCAGCCGAAGTCTTGGCGTTGATATTAGTGGCTCCTTCGATTGAGAAAGTTGGTCAAGCCGCGACGGACTTGGCATCGGTGATGCCCGCACCGGATACCGCAGCGAGTGCCGATTTTGCACCGTCGTGGGTGCCGCATGATGTTTGGTCGCCTGGCAGTTTCAACGGCGTCGATCGCGGACTCGCCGTGGATTTACTACTGGCGCAGTTTGATTGTGCCTTAAAACCTGGAACCCGTTTGGACACGTTGCGTGGTTCTGAAAAACTGCCCGCAGGCGTTCAGCGGTGGAGCGATCTGCCGCCTGTTCAGGCGTTTGCACTGAAATATCCGATCGGACATTCCGCGAAAGCGATTCGTGAAT
Source organism: Rhodopirellula sp. (assembly GCA_041740155.1). GTDB lineage: Bacteria > Planctomycetota > Planctomycetia > Pirellulales > Pirellulaceae > Rhodopirellula. The sequence continues at coordinate 61,435 of JBGSMN010000149.1, read as the reverse complement.
CGTTGGCAAGCGTTAAGCCACGACCGACAATTCGCGTCTCGGGCAAGTATCTGCTGATCAACAGCACTGCCGCCAATCATCGTCGGGCGATCGATGCCCATTGGCGTGTAACGGCGGAGCAGCGGGCGAAGGCAATACCAGCGATCATTGATCCCAACTCTGTATTCGAGTTGAAGTTGATCAATCAACCCGCGGCAATCATTCTGCGTAAACTGGCTGGCACTGCGGGTAAAACGCTCCGCATCGAAACGGATGCCGAATTGGCCAGCGAGCAACTGATCAGTTTGAATGAACAACAAAAAACGCTCCAAGAACTTGCCGAGATTGTAGCTGAGTCAGCCGGCTTGCGAGTTCGCTGGAGCGAAGACGAAGTGATCGTGAGCAAATGACGTGTTGATGTGTCAAGCGGCTTTGCGTTGTTGGTCGTCTTTTTCGTCGTGATGCTCTTTCGAGAAAACCGAGTTGAGAGCTGGGACGTTGGCCCGTTTGCGGCGTAGGTCTCGCATCGCGATTGCGTTCTCATGCAACTGGCCCTCGATCTGACGAATCCGATCTTGCATGGCGGCGTTGGCATCGAGGCTGGCTTCGAGTTCGGCAGAGACGCGTTCAAGCCTTCGCTGCAAATCTTCGCTGCGAGCTTGCATTGTCTCGGATTTCTTTTTCATTGCGACCGCTTGTGGTTCGAACTGTTTCGCGTTTTCAAGTTGCGTGGCGGCATTGTGTAGTTCGCGACCAAGTCGCCCGATGACTTCGCTTTGGTCAGCGACTTGAGCGCGAATTTGCTGTTGCTCAGTGCCCAAGGCGGCGATCTTCACTTCGCGGCTTTCAATTTCGCTTTGCAGCTTGTTTTTTTGTTCGCTCCAGGAACGCAGCTCGGCCTCGGCTTTGGCGAGGGCAGCCGATTTCGTGACGACCGTTTCTTTGAGTTTCTCGAATTCAGGTCTGACGGAGTTTAGGCGCTGGAGTTCAGCGTGATGCCGAATGATCGCTTCATCTTGTTCAACAATTTGTTTCTGCAACTCCTCGATACGCTGATCCTTGTTACTCAATTGATCCGTCAATTCTTGAGTTTGGGTTCGGATTGCAGTAGTGGAAGCGTGAATTTCTTTTAGCTTCGATTCATGTTGCGAGCGAATTTGATTGGCGGCCGCCAACTCCGCTTGCAATCCTTCCACTCGGCTTTCCATGGTGCTCAGTGCCGTCTCGGCCGTCACGCGTCCATCAATCGCGGTTTGGATGCGAGTAGTGCGTTCGTCGAGCTGTTCGAGCAATTCGTCATGCTCACTCTGCAACGTCTCGACTTTGACAGTCGATTCGCTGAGGGCTTGTTGAAGCCGTGTCATTTCCTCTTGCTGAGTTTCTGCATTTTGATTGGCCGCGATGGCGACTTCATACTGATCACGCAGCGCGGCGTATTCTTTTTGCAGCTCGGTGTACTTTTCGTCGGTCTCGTCGATCTGAGCCGAGGCGGTGTCACGCTCAGTAGTGAGTTGCTCCAATTGACTGACGAGGTGCTCACGATCGGTGACGCTCTGATCACGCTGAGTGGCAAACTGGTCGCGTTGACCGATTGCTTGGTCACGCTGCTCGATTGCTTCGTCACGCAGCAATGTCAATTCATCGCATCGTTGACGGAGTTCTTCGATTTTGACGGCGAGTTGTTCGCCGCGTGAAGTGAGCTGACCGAATTCACGAGCGTTGTCATCGCGTTGCTGGAGTAAGTGGTCGCGTTCGTCTTGCAATTGGTCTCTCAACGACTCGGTTTGTGCGAGTTGTGCACGAAGTGATTGCAGTTGCTCTTCAAGCTTCTCGTTTTCTTCGATGAGTTTAGAGGTCCGCGATTGTTGACGTCCGATTTCCGAACCCGCCATTTCAGCGGCGGAGGCGAGTTCGTTCATTTTGTCCGACGATTGTTGGGCACGGGCTTGCGTATCTCGCAACAACTCTTGGAGTCGTTCAAGTTCCGTTGCCGCGTCTTCGGCTTGGTCGATCGCCGTGTCACGTTGCTGTTGAGCATCGCGGCAAGCTAACTCGTAGCGGCTGTGTTCGGACTGCAATTTGTCCATTTCGGTTTGCAGGAAATCGACATGTTGCTTTTCTTTCGCGAGAGACTGACGCAATGAATCGACTTCCAGTAGGTAGTCTTCGCATTGTTGCTGATAGGTTTTGGCGTCACGTGAGAGGTCGATGAATTGATGTTTTCGATCCCGAGCGGCAGCTTTGGCTTTGCTGTATTTCGACTCGGCTTCTTTGACGGCTTGCAGATCGCGGCTGCGGTCGCGATACCACAGCAAATGACCAACCAGGATTCCGCCCATGACGAAAAGGAAGGCTGACAAAAAGGGGATTCCGATCCACGTACTCATCTGAGACTCCGCTGGCGTGCCTCTTCGGAGGCGTCTGGGTGCAGCCGGTTGGCAGATGCTCCTGCGAACCGATTCTCGGGCGTTTTTGCGACAGACCGCCGCAACCAAACCGGGCTGTATCAATTCTAGTGCAAGGCTGTCCAGGGCAATGCGGGGCGGATTGAGTGGAAAGCTGGAAAATGCGTGAGGCTGGGTTCACGGGTGGCCTCAGCCGACTACATGTTTCACAGTAAATGTTTCGCTTTGACCTCCAAATACTGATTCACGAGCGGCGCTGTCAATTCGTCGGGGAAAGCGTCGATGACGAGCACACCACGATGCCGTAGACCCGTTAGCACATCTTCTCGCCACACCAAGATGTCCGCCGCTGCCGCAGCCCGGTACAACGTGAAGTCGTCGACGGTCTCTGAGTAAGGCGGCGGCGTTTGACCAACCGGGGTCGCTGCCACTGCCGCGAGGGCCGCGTTGTGCGGTGCATCGGCGGCATCAAACATCTCGCGGTCGCGAAGTAAAACACCCAGCGGCAAATGGGTACCTGACAAATTCGACAAGTAATCCACCACCACTTCCGAATTGACTTCGTCAATCACGTTCGTAATCAATGTCACCAGCGATCGACGTTTGCAGCGTGAATTCAAATGCAAGAATGCCAAGTCATAACGAGATTCCACCATTCGAGGAAATTGATCAAAACCAGCTTGCAACAAACGGTTCATCTGAGAGGCGCCTCCACGCGGAGGGATGTAAGCATGAATCGTGTCACTGAAACAAATCATGCCTACTGCGTCGCCTTGTTGCAGCGCCACATAGGCCATCATCAATGCAGAGTTCAGTGCATGATCGAGTAGCGAATACCCGTCGCGTTCGTTGGTCATCATTCGCCCACAATCGAGCATAAAAATCAATCGTTGACTCTGATCACTTTGAAATTGACGCACCGTCAACTTGTTTCGCCGGGCCGTGCTCCGCCAATCAATATGCCGATAATTATCATCCCGCGTGTAGTCACGCAATCGTTCAAAATCGCTGTCTTGACCGATTCGCCGAGTCCGCCGCACGCCGATCAAGCTGAGCCGATTCGTTCGCGCTAACATCGCATAATCGGAAAGCTGTTTCATGTCAGGATAAATGTTCAAACGACTCGGAACAGCCAACGTGATCTGACGATGCCACAATCGCAGCGGGCTGTCGATTTTGAGATAAAAATTTTGCAACTCAAACGCACCACGACGATGGGCCGTCAATTGACTTTTGGCGATCGTTTCCATCCCCGGCATCAAGTCCAGTTCATGTGTCGCTGGCGCGGCACTGAAATGCTCCGGTAAGTCATCGCAAAACTCACCGGTCAAACGCATCTTGCTGCGATTGCGAATCGTCAACGAGCTTTCCATTGGCACCCTCAGCGATCCTGTTCGCGAGATCTCACGGGTCACCTCAATCCCGGTGGCTGGTCCACGCCCGCTGCCAGACCACAACAAGACGAAATCAATTGCAGTGACAATGAAGATCAGTCCGTCAACGATCACCAAAACGACCAACCAATCTGGGGACAATACGAACAGCACACTACATACGATCGACACACCCAACAAACTGGCCCATAACCTGGTGGGAAAAATGCGGGTCCGATACGCCGCCACGATCAATGGCAAACTGAGCAGCGACAGCATCAACCACGGCAATTGACTGAGCCACTGAAACTCTTTTTCGATATCAGCGGTCGTAGACGCTTGAGCGAGTAGGGGAAGCATTCAGTGTTGAGGACGCGAGGAGTTGGGAGATTGAATCGGAGACACAGCCTGAGGCTTTCGCTTTTGGGGTATCGTACCAGATCAACGCATGGACCATGCTACCGACGTTTCATATCCCAGATTGCTAGATTCCCAGACGCTCATGCCCCGCACTTTCCATCTCACGATCGCCTACGACGGCAGCGCCTACGCTGGATGGCAAGCGCAACCGGGCCAGCGAACGATTCAAAGTGAACTCGAACTGGCGGCAGCAACCTTATCGGGAAAATCTGACCCGAGCGAACTCCGCCGAATCTTGGGTAGCGGACGGACCGACGCCGGTGTGCATGCGTGGGGTCAAGTCGCACGGCTTGTGCTGCCGAATTGGCGGGCGGACGCACACGCTATTCAGAGGGGCCTGAATTCTCAATTGCCCGAGGATATCTCTGTTCTTAACGTGCGAGAAGCTGTCGAATCGTTTCATCCGATCGCCGATGCGGTCGCCAAACGGTATCGCTACCAGATCCAAATCGCTGGCAACCGCGACCCCTTCGCCACTCGCTCGCGGCTGAGAATCAAAGCAACACTTGACACGGAAAAAATGCAGGCTGCCGCCACCCGTTTCCTCGGTGAACATGATTTCGCAGCCTTCCAAGCGGCGGGTTCTCCCAGGCCAGACACGGTGCGAATGATCACGCATAGCCAATGGACGCGAGAACCTGGACCGTCGTCGGGGATCGCCGGTGTGGGCGAACGATGGTTTTACGAAGTCGAAGGCAACGGTTTTCTATACAATATGGTACGCAACCTCGTCGGCACCATGTTGGCTGTCGCCACTGGCAAACGGTCGTTGTCTTGGATCGACGAAGTCATCGCGTCGAAAGACCGCAAGCGAGCGGGGGCCACCGCCGCCGCTCACGGCTTGGTATTGGTTCGAGTAGACTATCCCAATGATGTCTTTTTGTCGTGACGGCGCGACCAAGCCGCTGCCGTTTCGATTTCGTTCAATACTACAAGCCTCTAATGATGAATACTGTTCCGCTGCGAGTGCTCTTGATCTTGGTGGCGTTCGCGGCTTCGGCCACTGCCAAGGATTTCTTTTTGACGATCGGCGGCGGTTACGCACCTTCGGGCAATCAAGCGTCACTCGAACGCAATGTGCAGTTCTCACAGCGAGTATTAAAAGAAAAACAGATTCCTGTGGACGCCCAAACGGTGTACTTCGCCGATGGTGATGACGGTGGCCGAGATCTGCAAGTGATTGATCGCAAGTCGATTCCCAAAGCCAACCAATTGATGGCTGAGTTTTTCGGTAGCCAAGAAGACCTGGGTTTATCCTACCGAAATCATCAGGTTCCAGACGTAGGTGGTGCCACCAGTCTCGCGAATATTCGTCAGTGGTTCCAATCGCAAGGCCCGAAGATGATTGCGAACGACCGCTTGTTTATCTATGTCACCTCGCACGGCAATGATAGTCGCGAGCGCAACCAACCTTACAATACGTCGATCTCGCTCTGGCGAGGTGAGCGATTGGACGTTGTCGAATTCGTCAAGTTACTCGATGGTTTGCCGGAGGGCGTGCGGGTCGCCACCGTGATGGTGCAGTGTCACGCTGGCGGATTTGCGAGGTTCATTTACAACCAAGGCAATCCCGACAAAGGACTTTCCAAACAGGCTCGATGCGGTTTCTTTGCGACCGTGCATGATCGCGCCGCTGCTGGCTGCACGCCTGATGTCGACGAATCGACCTATGTCGAATACAGCACTTATTTCTGGGAAGCGATCGCGGGACGCAATCGACTTAATCAACCAATCGAGTCTCCTGACTATAACCACGATGGTCAAATCTCGTTTGATGAAGCTCACGCCTACACGCTGCTGGAGTGCGATACCATTGATCTTCCGATCAATACCTCGGGTGAATTCTTGGGGATCGAAAGCCGCTTTCAAGACGACAAATACCCAGACCTGCTGCCGCGGGATCTGGGGTACGATGAGGTGTTGAAGTTAGCCACGCCGTCGGATCGCAAAATCCTTGAAGGCTTGTCAGCCCAGTTGGAACTAGTCGGTCAAGATCGTTTAAGCACAGCCGAACGTTCCAAAAACGAATCTCGTTCGCAAGGCCGTGGTCGCTTTCGCGGACGTAGCGAAGACCCTGCCTCGCAACTCCGCCGCAAGATCGCGGGCCAGTTGCTGACACAGTGGCCGGAACTTGCCAACCTGCTTAACCCTGTTTCGATTGAATTGGTAACGACGCGCAGCGATGACTTTATTCATGCGTTGGAAGTTCACCCCGATTATGCTCGCTATCGCGAGCTGGCCGACACCAAATCAGGTGAACTCAGTAGCCAAGAAAAACGCGTTAAATTTGAACGGTTCATTCGCACAGTGGAAAACGTGATCCTGCGAGAGAACTTAGTCCGACTTGGCGATGAGGCGACCATCTCGCATTTTCAGAAAATCATCGAAAACGAGAATGGTGTGATCGCGGAATTTGCTGTTGACTGATGCTGTTACTTCACAGCGAAGTTGCTTCAGGATCTTGAAACCAGCTCGCGTACATGATGTAGTTGTTGGCGATCTTTTCGATCATCTCCTTAGCTTGCTCAGGATCGACGGCCTTAATTCGCTTGGCGGGCGTTCCCGCATACAGGCTGCCCGGTTCGATTTGGGTGCCTGGCAAGACGACGGATCCTGCACCGATGATTGATCCGGCACCGACATGCACGTGATCCAAGATAACCGCGTTGATCCCAATCAAACAGTTCTCGTCGATGCGTGCTCCGTGAATACAAACGTTGTGTCCGATGGATACATTGTCGGCGATCTCGATCACCGATTTTTGATACAAGGTATGCAATACCGAACCGTCTTGGATGTTGACCTTGTTGCCGATGCGGATGGAATTGACATCGCCGCGAACGACCGTGCTGAACCACACCGAACAGTCGTCACCCATGACGACGTCACCGATCACAACGGCGTTGTCAGCGAGATAGCAATTGTTGCCAAACTTGGGTGTGAAACCGCGAACAGATTTAATCAGAGGCATCGAAATAGACTCAATCCAATTGAAGTGATCCGAGTAATTGTCTGGCTCCGGCCGCCGGTGGCAGTTCTCCGGCTAGCACTCGGGTTTCCACATCATCGCAGATTGCCTGCACGGCGGGGTGCGTGTGCATGATTTGCCGCAATCGATCTTCGACGATCGACCATAGCCAACGGAGGCTCTGCTGTTTGCGGCGCTGCTCAAATTTGCCAGATTGTTTTCGCGAACTGCATTTTCCCTCGATCGCCTGCCAGACCTCGTCGATGCCCGTTTGATCGCGGGCACTGCATGTGAGAATCGTCGGAGCGGTATCGTTGGCTTGACCTGCGATCGAATCCAGCGCGTTATGATACTGATGAGCGGCTAATAGTGCTGCCTTGCGATTGTCACCGTCGGCTTTGTTCACCGCAATCACATCAACCAGTTCGAGTAAGCCGCGTTTGATCCCTTGCAATTCGTCACCGGCACCCGGCAACATCAATGCCAAGAAACAATCGGTCATCTCTGCCACCATCGTTTCGCTCTGCCCTACACCGACGGTTTCCACCAGGATGATGTCGTAACCGGCGGCTTCGGCGACCAGCATGATCTCACGTGTTTTATTAGCAACACCGCCGAGCGTGCCAGCCGATGGAGACGGGCGAATGAATGCGTTCTGCTCTGAAGCGAGATTGCCCATTCGGGTTTTATCGCCCAGGATACTGCCGCCTGTCAAACCGCTCGAAGGATCAACAGCGAGCACCGCCACGCGCAGCCCTTGCCGCACCAGCAACAATCCGAGGGCCTCGATGAACGTGCTCTTACCCGCGCCTGGAGCACCGGTGATCCCGATTCGCAAGCCACCTCCCGTGTGCGGCATCAAACGTGTTAACAGCTCATCGGCGATCGGAATATGCCGCGAGCTACTCGATTCGATCAACGTGAACGCACGCGCGAGCACCGACACGTTGCGGCCTCGCACGCCATCGTAATAGTCACCAGCGGTCAGGACGCGGCGGGTGTTGGTAGCGCGGTGAGGGTTTACAAATGGGTCAGCCGTCATGCCGAGGCTTCGGTCACGAGTTCAATCTCGAGCTGCTCGGCTAAACGCTTGACCAACGCGCTCGCAGCTTCACTAATCACGGTGCCCGGACCGAACACAGCGGCAGCTCCCGCGTCGTACAATGCTTGATAATCTTGCGGCGGAATCACACCGCCCGCGACGATCATGATGTCTTCCCGATCCAGCTTGGCAAGTTCATCACGCAACTGCGGCACGAGCGTCAAATGACCGGCCGCGAGCGAACTGACGCCCACGATATGCACATCGTTCTCAACCGCTTGCTTGGCCGTTTCGGCTGGCGTCCGGAACAGCGAACCGATGTCAACGTCAAAGCCCAAATCAGCGAACGCGGAGGCGATCACTTTTTGGCCCCGGTCGTGACCGTCTTGCCCCATCTTGGCGACGAGAATCCGAGGTCGGCGACCTTCGGCTTGCTCGAATGCGGCTACGAGTTGTTGAACTTTTTCCACAGATGCTTGTCCTTTCGTTTCGCTCGCATAAATACCACGGACGGCTTGCACAGGCGCTTCGTAACGTCCGTAGGCGGATTCTAACGCGTCGCTCATTTCGCCCACGGTGGCCTTCGCACGGGCGGCGGACACAGCGAGCTCTAAGAGGTTTTTAGATTTGTCATTAGCGGCCGCGCGAAGATCGGCCAGACGCTGCTCCACTACGTTGGCGTCGCGATCCTCTCGCAGCTTTTTCAGGCTGGCAATTTGAGCCTCACGGACAGCCGTGTTGTCGACCGACAGCACTTTCAAATCGTCTTCTTTGTCGAGACGATACTTGTTCATACCGATCACGGTTTGCTGGCCCGAATCGATGCGGTCCTGAGTTCGGGCAGCGGCTTCCTCAATTCGCATTTTCGGAATGCCCGCTTGGATGGCTTTCGTCATTCCGCCCGCCGCTTCGACTTCCGCTAAATGTTCCCAAGCTCGCTGGGCCAAGTCATGGGTGAGTTTTTCAACGTAATAACTGCCGCCCCAAGGGTCGACGACCGTGCAGGTATCGGTTTCCTGTTGCAAAAACAGTTGTGTGTTCCGCGCGATCCGAGCTGAGAAGTCGGTGGGCAGGGCAATCGCTTCGTCAAGTGCATTGGTATGTAGCGATTGAGTGTGCCCATGCGTCGCCGCCATAGCTTCGACACACGTTCGCACGACGTTGTTGTAAACATCTTGCGCTACCAAACTCCAACCGCTCGTTTGGCTGTGCGTACGCAGCGACAAACTCTTGGATTGTTTGGGGTTGAACTGTTTGATCAACTTAGCCCAGATCAACCGCGCCGCCCGCAATTTGGCAACCTCCATGTGATAGTTCATGCCAATGCCCCAGAAAAATGACAAGCGAGGGCAGAAGGCATCGACTTCGAGGTTCGCTTGAATGCCGGTTTTGACGTATTCCAAACCATCGGCCAGCGTATAGGCGAGTTCCAAATCGGCCGTCGCACCGGCTTCCTGCATGTGATAGCCACTGATACTGATGCTATTGAATCGCGGCATTAACCGACTGGTATAGTCGAAAATGTCCGCGATAATACGAATGCTCGGCTCAGGCGGATAAATGTACGTGTTGCGAACCATGAACTCTTTGAGAATGTCATTCTGAATCGTGCCCGACAGCTTCTCTGGTGCAACGCCTTGCTCTTCAGCTGCCACAATGTACAACGCCATCACCGGCAGCACAGCACCGTTCATGGTCATCGAGACGCTCATCTCATCCAACGGAATGCCATCGAATAGGGTCCGCATGTCATAAATGCTGTCGATGGCCACTCCCGCCATGCCAACGTCGCCAGCAACGCGTGGATGATCGGAATCGTAGCCACGGTGGGTGGCCAAGTCGAAAGCGATCGACAATCCTTTTTGACCGGCCGATAGGTTGCGACGATAAAATGCGTTGGATTCTTTCGCGGTTGAAAAACCTGCGTACTGACGGACCGTCCAAGGACGCATCACGTACATCGTCGAATAGGGTCCGCGCAGAAACGGAGCGAAACCAGGCATCGTTTCCAAGTGATCGACGCCATCTAAATCCGAGGCGGTGTACAAACCTTGGATCGGAATCTGTTCGTTCGTTTTCCAGTTCAGCCGAGTCGGATCACCGCCGATGGCATCGACCCAAGTGTCACGGGTTACGTTACCGTCAGCACAAGTCTGCTCGGCTTGCAGCGGAATGTCGGCAAAGTTGGGGATCGCGTGAGTTTTGGTCATGATTATAAAACCCCTTCTTGGCCAAGTAAGTCGCGGAGCGTGCCGAGCACGTCGCATTTAATATAGACAAAGCGATCGACGCCAGCCGCTCGCCATGGTGTTTCGTTTTCACCGGGAAAGCCAGCCAACACGACTTGTGTCGCACCAGCTTGCTTGAGGGCCTGGGCTACCGTGGCAGCGAGATCGGCGTAGAGTTTGTCGGAGGAGCAAATCACGGCGATGTTCGCACCGCTCGATGCAAACGCGGTGGCGGCAGCCGAGGCGTCGGCGAACCCATCGTCTGAGATCACGTCAAAGCCGCCCGCTTCGAAGAAGTTCTTGGCATACATGGCGCGCGCCGTGAAATGCGCAACCGGTCCCATGTTGGCCAAAAAGACGCGTGGTCGATGTCCGGTTTTCGCCAGGAACGCGTCACTGGCATCGCGTAACTCTTCAAACGGTTGAGCGAACGCGTGTGGCTCGATTGGTGCAATTGTGGTCGCTTGAGGGGTGAAGCCCAGCAAGCTCGCGATTTGCGAGATTGTGGCATCGAGCTGTGCGGCTTGCATGGACATCTCAATTCGCGATGAGATGCCAGCGAGTTGTTCCAACGCCACGCCTGATTGATCTTTGGTGGCCAGTCGGTTGGCTGCGGCTGTTCGCAGCGCAGCCTGATCAGGCGGAGCGTGCTCCACACGTTGCTCGGACAGGTTGGGAAACTCGCTCACACCCGTGATCCCTTCTTTGCGGCTGGCGATGTCTTTGGCGCGCGGAGCGTACGCTGTGTCGAGTTGGTTACGAATGGAATCGCTCAACAGGGCCGACAACATGCCGCCTTCTCGTTCAATGCTTTGGAAAATCTCCCAACCTTTCTCGGCTACGTCGCGGGTGAGTTTTTCTAAGAACCAACTGCCGCCTGCCGGATCGAGGACGCGGTGCAGGTGAGATTCTTCTTGCAAAACCAAAACCGTGTTCCGTGCGATCCGGCGGCTGAAATCATCGGGCAACTGGGCCGCGTGATCAAATGGCAATGAGGTCACAGCGTCCGCGCCTGCGACGATGGCTGCGAACATGCTGACGCTGTTGCGAAGCAGGTTAACGTAGGGATCACGCTGCGTCATCACGCGGTTGCTGGTGCGGGCGTGCAAACGCATGCCGATCGGTTGGCCGCCAGAGCATTCGAGCACACGTGACCACAAACCGCGTGCGGCGCGAATTTTGGCGATCGCTAAAAAATGGTGTGTCCCTAAACTCATGCGAAATTGAATCTGCGAGGCGGCTTGGTCAATCGACATACCGGCCTCGGTCATCGCACGCAAGTATTGCACGGCGGTGGCCATGGCAAAGGCGATATCTTGGGCGGCGGTCGCACCTGAATCATGGTACGGCGAAGTGTTGACGCAGACTGAAGTGACCCTTGGCAAAGTCTTGGACGTCCACTGAGCCAAGCCTGCCATGTCGGCGAGCGCCGTCTCTGGTGCAACGGGAAGTTCACCGTCGCTGGCGAGTGTGGCCAACGGATCGGCTTGGAACGCGCCTCGGGCGGCGGAGTTTTCGATCCCACGTTTTGTCCAAACAGCGGCCAGGGTGGCGGCGGCGGGTAGGAACGCGGCACCGGCGTCGAGCATCACGTCGAGCAGTTCCAGATGGACACCTTGCAGTGCGGCATCGAGATCATCGACGCTAGTGATCATCACACCATCGTCGGCACCGAGTGCTTCATACTGCGGGTCATGCACACCGACACCACAGCGGGCGGCACGATCCAGACGCAAATTCAGCGACGTCACACCACCACGCAAATCGCCCAAGATCGCAGCGTTGGTGATTTTCAGATCGGGGTGCGCGTGTTCCTGCCGTAGATCAAGTCCACACAGCACATGACCTTGCGGATGGGAACCGCGAAGAAAAGGAGCGAAACCCGGTAGGCCCGCTGCATCGGCCCCGAGATTATCACGCTGCGTGTAGACCGGCTCGATGTCGATACCTTCATATGTATGCGAGACGAGTTTGCGTTCAAACGGCGCACCCTTGAGTTCCGCCTGCACACTCGCTCGCCAAGTCTCGTAGTCGACAGGCGGAAAGTCATCCGTGATCGTGAGTTTCGGCAACGTGGTCATGTTTGTTCTCAGTGTGCGGTGGAGGGTTGGCATAGTTCCGTCAAAACACCGCAACTGCTCTTGGGGTGAATGAACGCAATTTGCGTGTGATGGGCACCGGGGCGAGGCGTTTCGTCGATCATCCGCAAACCCTCGTTTTGCAATTCCGCAATGCGAGCGGGCAAGTCGTCGACAGTGAACGCCATGTGATGCAATCCCTCACCACGTTTTTCAATGAACTTGGCAATCGGGCTTTCGGGATCGGTGGGTTCGAGCAGTTCCAAACGAACATCGTTAATTTTATAAAACGCAACCCGCACCTTTTGGCTGGGGACGTCTTCAATCCCTTCAAATTCAGCGCCTAAGGTGTCGCCGTAAAACGATTGTTGGTCGGCCAGGGATCGCACGGCAATCCCAATATGATTGAGAGATTGGACGGGTTTCATGACCATGTTCCTGACGCTGATGGAGGAGGAAGTGACAACGTGATCGCGACTTAAGTTTTCTGATCGGGCCATTCTGAGGATGCGGCGAGTTTTGTAAAGCGAATGCGTCAATCTGAAGCAGCGAGCCAGGGCGATTGCCGGACATGCCTTGCCGTGATGAGCCGCAGGTTGGTAAGGGAATCAGTGTTGAAATCCATTTTCAACCGATCGTCGTCTGTTGTACTGATTGAGTTCGACCGAGATCGCCAACCTGCCCTCCCTGCCTTTGTCTTTATCACTAGCATTACGTTCTCTTTAGTGCGTTGCAGCTTTCCCCCACAACCGAATCAGTGTGAAACTGCTTATCTGCCTCGCGGCTGGTATGCGGCCTTGCTGCTTGCTTACTTAACGTTGACCATGGGCTGCGGGACAACGCGGGAACATCAGGCGACGGAACAATTGTTGTTGTCAGACGCGGTTGATCGCAGTATTTCTACGATCGACTTTCGACCGCTCAGTGGTGAAAAAGTGTTCTTGGACACGAGCTATTTGCGGTCGACGAAGAGCGATTCGTTTGTCAACGCAGATTATGTGACGAGTTCGTTACGACAGCAAATCATGGCGGCTGGATGTTTGATGCAAGAGATCGTTACCGATGCTGATATCGTTATCGAAGCTCGGATCGGCACGCTCGGATCGGACGACCACCGCGTCACGTTTGGAGTGCCCGAAAACAACGCAATTGGCTCGGCGGCCTCGTTCATTCCTGGCGCGCCTACTGTTGCCCAGATCCCGGAGATTGCGGTCGCCCGTCGAGATGCCCGGGAGGGTGCAGCGAAAATCGCCGCTTTCGCCTATGATCGGGTCTCCCGAGAAGCGATTTGGCAATCTGGCATTAGCCAATCCCGGTCCACGGCGCGAGACACATGGGTGATGGGTGTGGGACCGTTCCAAGCCGGGTCCATTCGCAACGAAACACGATTGGCTGGCAGCAAACTCGTGCAGTTTGGTCGCAAAGTAACAGGTTCACCGCCGAAATCGTTTGAGCGACCGCCGGTCGACTACACCGCTGAAACGCGGTTTGATGGGGGATATCCGATACTCTCTTCGCCACATACAGGCGTCGGTCGCGGCATGATCCCAGGCGCAGGCTTGGTGCCAGGCGATGAATTGCCGCCGCTGATTGCCACAGAAATCGACGCTGAACCTGAAACGATTGTTCGGTAGTCAAACTCAGTCGTTCTTTTGCGTAACCGCTTTCTGCTCATAACCCAGTGAACCAAGCACGACCAGCATCTCATCACAGGTGATGTACCGACGATGATGCTGGAGCTTGTAGGTATCAATCGCCGCCGCCAATTCGCGACCCTCGGCTGACAAACCAGCGTGAGAACTGCCGAATTGACGACGCTCCATCCCAGGCCGTCCCGCTCGCGCGGACGCTAAGCTACGGCGATCAGGGGACACTGGGTGGTTTTCTAGGCGGGGAGCCTCGTCGTTGCCAGAACCCCCCACAGGGGTCACGGGGATCAGGCCCATCGAGCTGGCGGTACTGCGTGAGTGACCAATATCGGAACCAGGCGTGAAACTCGCATGGCTGCCGTTGGAAGTGGGAAAATCTGAAAACGAAGCAGAAAGTGACATTGAGCTGAAATCCTTGTCGAAAGCGATATTTCGTTTCCAAAAAAACGAGACTCGAAGTGGTTGTGGGGGTTGCCTCACCATCAGTTGCTTGGAGGATCGCAACCGCCCCACCGCGCCAGCAAACCGTTACTCTTGTAAATCTAGGTCACGTTCGCTGACCGAGACGGCAGAATTTCTGCGAATCCTGTCGAAATCAGCATTTCCACGTGAAGAAAGGCAGGGCGAGCGGGATTGAATGCAAAAATCGAGCAGTTTCTTACAATGGCTCACGGGTTTACATTAAAATTGTTCAGTGTCCCTTAAAAACACTTATTCATTTCCTCATCCATTTCACGACGTACGTGCCCCACCTAACTCCGACGGCAAAAATGGAGTCTCTGAAAATGAGTACCGATTGGTTTTACATGAGCAGTGGATGGTTCCATAAAGCGAAACGCGTGGGACCGATCAGCGAGCAGGAGTTGCTATCGTGTATCGACACTGGCAAGATCCAGCCAGAGACGCTGGTTCAGAGCCATAAAACCCGCCAACGCTGGGTGCCGATGAGCACCGTCGGACCCGCTATGGCCCGCTGGCTCAAGGCCCACCCGGACGCAGATGAACAGGCCAGCTAAATAGCGTCCATCCTGCAGCGCCCCGCTCTCGCCTTGCCATCTTCTTAATGAGGCTTGGCCGCAACACGTAGTGGAAGTCGTCAAGACTTTCGTACTGCGTCGCTGTAGCGTTCGGCGAGAGTCTCACGCTCCCAGTATGAAACATCTTGCCGCTCGCCGAAGTCCCATTCGTCCCCGCATGACTATTGACGTCAGTGATTTTACCAACTAACCTTCCAGCATTAGCCGATCTTACGATCGCAGACCACATTATCAGCCATTTTAATACGGTGCCCGATTGCAGCTCCGCACTCTCGAACTTTTTTGTCATGTCGCCGACCAACGGAGCTTTTCAAAAGCTGCCGAGGCTGCTGGCGTTACTCAAAGCGCGGTGAGCCAGTCGATCGGTCATTTGGAAGAAACGTTGGAAACGACGCTGATCGACCGTTCCAAACGACCGCTGTCACTCACTCAGGCGGGCCAGATCTATCTTCGCGGCGTCCGCGACATCGTGCGTCAATACAAAGAACTCGAAGACCAGGTCCACCATCACGGCCAGCGGCTCAGTGACACGGTCACGGTTGGTACGGTGTATTCGGTGGGGCTGAGTTACATGCCAGAGGCGACGAAAGCGTTCGAGCAAAACCACCCTGACGTGCGAGTGCGGACCGAATTCGGTTCCAGCCAACGGGTTGAGGAATTGGTACTTGAAAACGAAGTCGATTTCGGCTTGGTCAGCTTCCCCCGAGCCACCAAAGCGCTCGGTGCGATCCCTTGGCAGGCCGAACCGATGCGTTTGGTGTGTTCGTCCGAGCACCCATTGGCCAGTGAAACGGAGATTCCGGCCTCGCGGTTACAAGGCATCGACTTCATTTGTTTTGAACGCGGCCTGGTCCTTCGCCAGGCGATCGACCAATGCTTGAAAGCGGCGGGCGTTTCAGTCGTCACGACGATGGAGTTCGACAATTGCGACTCGATCGTGCGAGCAATTCAAGCCAATCGCGGTTTGGGGTTTGTCCCCGAAGCCGCTGTCAGACGTGAAACCGCAAACGGCACATTGCGAGTGATCGCCTGCCGTGAGATTCAGATGGTTCGTCCGCTGGGCATCATCTTCCGCAAACGTGGTAAGCTAAGCCGCGCTGCGATTGAATTCGGCTCGCTCTTGCTGGGCCGTGAAATGGAGCATGACCTGCTCACTAGAACCGAAGCGGCCAAAGCCGACCGTGATAAAACCGAGTCCAGGGACCGGGCCGTGTCCGTGCTGATTTAAGACGGGAGTCAGCGACGTGTTTTCAAGTTTCTTTTTACTCCTCACCGCAATTCAACGACGATGAACAAACCGAATCGCTTTCATTTGCCACCGGCTCAAGGTCTCTATGATCCAGAAATGGAAAAGGACTCTTGTGGAGTCGGCTTCGTTGCGCATATCAAAGGTGTGCCCAGTCACCAGACCGTGATCGACGCCGACACGATCCTGCAAAACATGGACCACAGGGGGGCGTGCGGTTGCGAACCGAACACGGGTGATGGCTCGGGGATCTTATGTGGATTGCCGCACAAGTTTTTGCGCAAGGTCGCCAAAGCGGATCTCGGCGTTGATCTGCCAGAAGCGGGCAAGTTCGCTGCGGGGTTGATCTTCCTGCCGCCTGATGATGCCGAACGTAAAATCTGTAAGGACACGCTTGAGCGACTCGTTGCGGAGGTCGGTCAAACGTTGATCGGATGGCGCGATGTTCCGCAAGAAACAGATGCTGCCGACATCGGCCCAACCGCACGTAACAGCGAACCGGTCATCGAACAATTGTTTGTGGCTGCCGCCGAGGGTCTTTCAGAAGCAGAGTTTGAGCGACGATTGTATCTCGTTCGCAAGCAAGCCTCGCACGAGCTACGTGGCAGTGAAACCCTCGAACAGGCATTGGTGTTTTATATCTGCTCGTTGTCAACCAAAGTCATCATCTACAAGGGGATGCTGACGCCAGCGCAAGTCATGCCATATTTCCCTGACTTGCGTGACGAAGATTTTGAAACTCACTTGGCGATGGTTCACAGCCGGTTCTCGACAAACACATTCCCAAGTTGGGATCGCGCGCAGCCGCTGCGATTCATGAGCCATAACGGCGAGATCAACACGCTGCGTGGCAACCGCAACTGGATGCGTGCTCGCGAAGGCATGGCTGAAAGTGAAGTCTACGGCGACGAACTGAAGAAACTGTTTCCTGTCATTGAACCGCACCTGTCCGATTCGGGCACGTTTGACAACGTGCTGGAATTCTTGCTGATGAACGGTCGGACGCTGCAAGAGGCGATCATGATGATGGTGCCCGAAGCATGGCAGATGCACCAAACGATGTCCGAGGACAAGCGTGCGTTCTACGAGTACTTCAGTTGCCTGATGGAACCTTGGGACGGTCCCGCCTCGATCGTGTTCACCGATGGCAAATACATCGGTGCGACGCTTGACCGCAATGGTCTGCGCCCGAGTCGCTATTACATCACGCACGATGATCGCGTGATCATGGCCAGCGAAGTCGGCGTGTTGCCGGTTGATCCATCGATCGTTCGAGAGAAAGGTCGCTTGCAACCCGGCAAGATGTTTTTGATCGACTTTGAACAAGGCCGTCTGATTCCCGATGAAGAACTCAAACGAGAGTTTGCGATTCGCAAACCGTACGGAAAATGGCTCAAGGAGCAACGTATTAGACTCTCCGATTTACATCCCGAACAAGAAGCACACGGGTTCGATGGTGAGACTTTGTTAGCGAGAATGCAAGCGTTCGGTTACACGTCCGAAACGATGAACTTCATGCTCCGCCCGCTCGTGGAGGAAGAGCGTGATCCAGTCGGTTCGATGGGCAACGACTCAGCCTTGGCGTGTTTGTCCGACAAACCACGCATGATCTATGACTATTTCAAACAACTTTTTGCGCAGGTCACCAACCCCGCGATCGACTCGATTCGCGAAGAGGTGATCATGTCGTTGGAGTGTTATATCGGCCCCGAGAAAAACCTGCTCGCCGCAACTAAGCAACACTGTCATCGTTTGCTCGTCGATCATCCGATTTTGACGAACGAAGAAATCGCAGCACTCAAACACATCAACTACAAAGGCTGGGAAAGCACGACGATCGACATCACGTTTGATCGAAGCGAAGGCAAAACCGGTGTGCAGAAGACGCTCGACCGAATTTGTCAAGAAGCCGAAGCGGCATGCGATGCTGGTATCGAATTGTTGGTCCTGAGCGATCGCAACATCACACATGATCGAGTTCCCGTCAGCATGCTGTTGGCTACCGGTGCCGTCCACCACCACTTGGTCGCCCAAGCCAAACGGACCCGCGTTGGGTTGGTACTGGAAACGGGCGAAGCACGCGAAGTCCATCATCATTGTCTTCTGATCGGTTATGGCGCTGATGCAATCAACCCATACCTCGCGTTTGAAGCGTTGTGGCAAGCCCATCGTGATGGTTTATTGCCCGCGACACTCGATGACGAAAAGATCGTTTACGCGTATCGCAAGGCTGTCGGCAAAGGCATGCTGAAGGTAATGGCCAAGATGGGTATCAGCACACTGCAGAGCTACAAAGGCGCTCAGATTTTTGAGGCCCTCGGACTGCGCGATGAAATCATTCAGCGTTGTTTTGTCGGTACAGCGAGTCGTATCCAAGGCGTTACGTTCGATATCCTGGCAGAAGAAACACTGCGCCGTCACACTCTCGGCTTTCCCGATAAAGTTGATGACAAGCTCCCGTCACTTCCTAACCTCGGTGAATTCCACTGGCGTGCCGAAGGCGAAAAACACGCGTGGAGTCCGCAAGCGATTTCGAGCTTGCAGGTCGCCGCTCGCAATAACAACCAAGATGCGTATTGGCAATTCGCACATGCCATCAATGAAGACAACCGCACACGTTGCACGTTACGTGGTTTGTTCGGTTTCCGCGAGGGTGTGGCGGGTCCCGCGATTCCGCTCGATGAAGTGCAAAGTGCTCAAGAGATTGTCAAACGTTTTTGCACCGGAGCGATGAGCCTCGGCAGCATCAGTGCAGAGTCACACGAAACGTTGGCGATCGCCATGAATCGTTTAGGTGGCAAGAGCAACACTGGTGAGGGCGGCGAAGACCCCGTGCGATTCCAACCCATGGAAAACGGCGACTCCAAACGCTCAAGCATCAAACAAGTCGCGTCGGGTCGCTTTGGTGTCACGATCGAGTATTTGACGAATGCGGACGAATTGCAAATCAAAATTTCGCAAGGTGCCAAGCCAGGCGAGGGTGGGGAACTGCCTGGTAAGAAAGTGGACGATTACATCGCTAGCATTCGTTACAGCACTCCAGGCGTTGGATTAATCAGCCCACCTCCGCACCACGATATATATTCGATCGAGGATCTCGCTCAACTGATCCACGATTTGAAGAATAGCAACCCCTCGGCGCGGATCAGCGTCAAACTCGTCAGTGAGGTTGGCGTTGGCGTGATTGCTTCGGGCGTTGCCAAGGCCCACGCCGATCACATCCTGATCGCTGGAGACACTGGTGGGACCGGTGCTTCGCCGCTGACGAGTATCAAGCACGCCGGATTGCCGTGGGAGCTTGGAATTGCGGAAACGCATCAAGTGCTCGTCCTTAACGACTTGCGCAGCCGCGTAGTTTTGCAAACCGATGGTGGGTTGAAGACGGGACGTGACGTTGTGATCGCGGCTTTGCTCGGTGCCGAGGAGTTCGGTTTCGCCACAGCTCCGTTGATCACACTCGGCTGTATCATGATGCGAAAGTGTCATCTCAATACTTGCCCGGTCGGGATCGCCACCCAAGACCCCGAGCTACGCAAAAAGTTCACGGGCAAACCCGAACACGTCGTCAATTACTTGTTCATGGTCGCTGAAGATGCTCGTCGTTTGATGGCCAAGTTAGGTTTCCGCACGATTGATGAGATGGTCGGTCGGAGCGATGTGTTGCAGACCGCCGATGCGATCAAGCATTGGAAGAGCGATGGATTGGATTTGACTCAGGTATTGCAGCCCGCTAACAAACCGCACGAGAACGTCGGCGTGATTTGCTCGCGTGCCCAAGATCACGGTTTGGAGAAATCGTTGGACATGACCAAACTTCTCGGCGAAGCCCGAGTTGCGATCGACACCGGTGAGCCGGTACGAATCGTCTCGCCGGTGATCAACATCAACCGTACCGTCGGTACGATTCTGTCGCACGAGATCGCCAAGGTTCACGGCCAAAAAGGGCTACCCGACGACACCGTGCATATCGACTTGACCGGTTCCGCAGGACAAAGCTTGGGCGCGTTTCTGGCTCACGGCGTGACGATTGAACTCGAAGGTGACGCGAACGATTACGTCGGCAAAGGTTTGTCGGGCGGACGGATCATCGTTTATCCTCCTCGGGAGCGAACGTTTGCCTCAGTTGATAACGTGATTGTCGGCAACGTGTGTTTGTATGGTGCGACGAGTGGCGAAGCGTTCTTCAGTGGTCGAGCAGCCGAACGATTCTGCGTTCGCAACAGTGGAGCCAACGCGGTTGTCGAAGGTGTCGGGGATCACGGTTGCGAATACATGACAGGCGGACGGGTGGTCGTGCTCAGTTGGACGGGTCGTAACTTTGCCGCTGGGATGTCCGGTGGCATCGCCTATGTCTGGGATCGCAAAGGCGATTTCAATTTGAATTGCAACCTCGCCACCGTAGAACTCGAAAAGATCGAGGCGGGCGTAGAGGAAGCGATGGTCAAGGAGATGATTCGTCGGCATCAAGTGTACACGTCCAGCGACACTGCGGGCGAAGCGCTCTCTAACTGGGACACGTTTCTCGATCAGTGTGTGAAAGTCATGCCAACGGATTACAAACGTGTGCTCCTAGAGCGTGCCAACAAACAAGCCCCCGCCGTTCCCGTTGCGGTATAGAGACAACGTTGTCACGGAAGTCGGCAAGGCTTTCGTTCTGCATGGCCATCGAAACTTTTGACGAGTTTCGCGACCTCCGAAATCAACTTCCAATTCAAGTAAATCATCACATCCATCACCCGCGGCTAACGCCGTCGGCTCATCTTTTTCAGGATCATCATTATGGGCGAGCCCACCGGATTCAAAGAGTTTGATCGCGAGAAAGTGCCATGGCGTTTGCCAGTTGTACGGATCAACGACTACGACGAGATTTACACCGAGCACAAAACCGAGCATTTACGTACCCAAGGGGCTCGTTGCATGGATTGTGGCGTGCCGTTTTGTCAATCGTCCAGCGGTTGCCCGATCGACAATCTGATTCCTGAATGGAACGACTTGGTCTACAACAATCGATGGAAAGAAGCGATCGAACGATTGCACAAAACCAACAACTTTCCCGAGTTCACGGGGCGCACCTGCCCTGCACCCTGCGAAGGTGCCTGCGTGCTCGGCATCACCAACCCACCGGTCACGATCAAAAACATCGAGAACGCGATTGTCGATCGGGCTTGGGAAGAAGGCTGGATCAAACCCACGCCACCGACAACGCGAACCGGCAAAAAGGTTGCGATCGTCGGCAGCGGTCCAGCAGGATTATCGGCTGCCGATCAGCTCAACAAAGCCGGACATTTGGTGACCGTGTTTGAACGCGCTGATCGCATCGGCGGGTTGCTGCAATATGGCATCCCGAATATGAAACTGTCGAAGCAAGCGGTGAAACGTCGCGTCGACAAAATGACCGCTGAAGGCATCGAGTTTCGCACCGGCGTCAACGTCGGCAAAGATATCTCGCCAGCGGAATTGCAAGAAAAGTATGATGCCGTGCTGTTGGCGTGCGGTGCCACCAAACCGCGTGACTTGCCGATCGAAGGTCGCGAGGCCAAAGGCGTGCATTTCGCCATGGAGTTCTTGACCGCTAACACGCAACAGAGCGTACACGGCGATAGCCTCAACGGTCGGTTCATTAGCGCCGAAGGCAAAGATGTCATCGTGATCGGTGGCGGTGATACCGGCACGGATTGCATCGGCACCAGTCTGCGGCACGGTTGTCGTTCGCTCGTCAACTTTGAGTTGCTGCCCAAGCCGCCTGAAGATCGCACACCCGACAATCCATGGCCCGAGTGGCCACGGGTTTTCCGTGTTGACTACGGCCATGAAGAGGCGGAAGCGAAGTTCGGCAAAGACCCCCGTGAGTATCAAATCCTCAGCAAGAAATTCTTGGTTGACGATGCAGGTAAACTCAAGGGTATCCAAACCATCGCGGTGCAGTGGACCAAGAACGACGAAGGCGGATGGCAGATGAGCGAAGTCGCGGGTAGCGAGAAGGATTGGCCAGCCCAATTAATCTTGCTCGCGATGGGCTTTCTCGGCCCCGAACAGTACGTTGCTGAGTCACTCGGCCTGAAGACTGACGGACGCAGTAATTTCCAAGCTGAGCATGGCAAATTTGCAACAAACGTGGACGGCGTGTTTGCCGCTGGCGATTGTCGGCGAGGACAAAGTCTCGTGGTGTGGGCCATCAACGAAGGTCGTGGTGCCGCGCGAGCGATCGATATCTATTTGCAAGGTTCGAGCAATCTGCCTGCTCCCGGTCAAACCATGGGCACGTCGTTGGCCGTGGTCTGAGAATGCCAAGTTGAACTTTGATCATCGCGCTTTGCTCAGTGGCCAATCGACTGGCCCGGTTGCTGTTTCAGCGAGAGCTGGCCTGCGAATGGCCAGCCTGCTGTACGGGGCTGCGGCGCGGGTGCGGCGGTTTCGATACGACCGTCAGCGTGCTGCGATCCATCACGCCGAAGTGCCTGTCATCAGCGTTGGCAATTTGACCACCGGTGGGACCGGAAAAACGCCGGTCGTCTGTGACCTCTGCCAACGCCTGCGAGAACGCGGCCATCGAGTCGCGATCATCAGCCGCGGGTACGGTGCTGGCGAAAGCGGAATCAACGACGAGGCGTTAGAACTAGCCGAGCGGTTACCCGACGTGCCGCATGTACAACACGCTGACCGCGTTGAGGCGGCGCGGATCGCCGTTGAGGAACTCGAAGCGGAAGTGCTCGTGATGGACGACGGGTTTCAGCATCGTCGCTTGCACCGTGATCTCGATCTCGTCGTCGTCGACGCGACCTGTCCATTCGGATTCGGATACATGTTGCCGAGGGGATATTTACGAGAACCCGTTAGCAGCCTCCACCGTGCCGACGCCGTGATCGTTACCCGCACCGATCAAGTCGACGCGACTGTGCTACAGGCCATTCGTACCGACATTGAACGTTACCTTGGTCAACGACCAGTAATCGAAACCACGCATCAACCATCCCGCGTGCAAACGATTGATGGACAAAGTACTCCGGTAGAATCGTTGAACAACCAATCGATCGCGTTAATTTCAGCGATTGGCAACCCTCATGCATTTGCACAAACCGTCGGTGATCTCGGTGCGACGATTGTCGGTCATCAAAAGCTGCCGGATCACGATCCCTACGAACGAGCGACTCGCGATGCAATACGAGCTTGGGTAGAATCTCTTAAGCAATCCGGCCCTTTAGAGTTGATTCTTTGCACCCACAAAGACTCCGTCAAACTGGCTACCGACCGCATCGCTGGCATTCCTCTGGGCCACTTGCAGATCGACTTGACGTATCGCCGTGGCGAAGCGGATTTGCAGCAACTCTTGCAGCGGATATAGCCCAATCGCTGGACGGGCGTTTGCTTTGCATTCTCATCTCGCCAGCGATACACTGCTGTGTGCTTCGCTCAACCATCCCCACCTCGCTCACGGAGCTTACAAAAGAGATGAATATCTTTCGGCTTCAGCCTGCCTTTACGATTGACGTCGCCTTGGATCAAACGGCAGCGATCGAGCGACTGAAGTCCGCTATTGCCACTGACGAACTGCGTGGATTCGCACAATCCGCAGGCACGGTTTTCGAGTTCAAAATCGACCGCCCTGATCGGCGATTCTGGTCACCGCATTTGTCCGCACAGTTCAGCACCACCGAGACAGGCTCACAACTCTTCGCTCGCTTTTCGCCACGTCCAGAGATCTGGACGATGTTCATGGCGATCTACTTTGTCGTCACGATTCTGATGTTGCTTGCGATGATCGTGGGCTATGTGCAGTGGGCACTTGGCTATTCACCGTGGTCGCTCGCTGCGGTTCCCATCGGCACTCTGATGATCGTTTTGCTACACATGATCAGCATGATTGGTCAAGGATTGAGCACCGACCAAATGACCCTCTTGCGAGGTCGGTTTGACCGAGCCGTGCAGATGGCATTTGGTAACGAGCATCCTCATTCAGAGGCCGCTGGTTAAAACCACTTTTGGCGTGCAGTAACTTGTTACCGCTTTCTTTTTCATAAAAGCAAAAATTTTGTGATCAAGAAAGCTCCTGTAACAACGGAGCACTGCAACGCAGTTTTACTCTTGCGTCACGCGCACCGTCGTCATCGTATCTCCTTTGACGATGGAGTCGACGACGTCTTGGCCTTCGATGACTTTGCCGAACACGGTGTGTCGGTCGTCCAAGTGCGGTGTGGCCAAATGCGTGATGAAAAACTGTGAGCCGTTGGTGTTCGGTCCAGAGTTAGCCATTGAAAGCACACCTGGACCATCATGCCGCAGCTCAGGGTGAAACTCATCTTCAAACTTGTATCCGGGGCCACCAGTGCCGGTGCCTTGCGGGCAGCCGCCTTGAATCATGAAGTCGGCGATCACACGATGGAATTTTAATCCATCATAGTATTTCTTTGCGCAGAGTGTTTCAAAGTTGCCAACGGTCTTGGGCGTTTTGTCATCGAATAGTTCGACCTTGATCGTACCGCGGTTCGTTTCAAAGGTTGCTACTTTCATGGTTGCTCTTGTGTGTTTTTGAGGGAGGCATGCTTGATGTTCCAAACGATACCGCAGAGGCGGCAGTCAATCAATGCGATGCATTGTTCAATTCAAGTCTAGTTCCACTTCGAGCTTGCGAAGCTCTCGCTCCGTCGAATCTAGCGACGCTGGTTCGTCGGAAGTTTCGGTGGAATTGGGCGTGGAGGACTCATCGGCTCTGATTGCCGGAACTGCTGTAGAGGAACTAACACGTTTGTTAATATCGATGGGTTGACGGCTACCATCAGGTTTAACCAAAAACAGTTTCTCAATCTCGTTGGTGTTGTTCAATTTCATTGAGACTTGGAAATCACCTTTCTCGGAAACTCCATCGAGGATCATGAAATCCTTATTTCGACTGCCCTCTTTACCTGTTTCCGAAAAGTTAATAGTCAGCGTTTCGATCGTGCCGACCGCCTCTTGCATATCCGCCATCTGGTTCATCTGCTGGCGATGCGGTTCAAACATGAAATGGCCATAGTTTTGCGCCAGGTAAGCGCCCACTCCGCAGCAGATTAATAGGCTAACGAAGCCCAGCCCCATCAGGATTCCCAACACCCACAACCATCTCCGGCGTTTCTTGGGAGGTGTCGCAGAAGTGTTGTTAGCTGGGTTCGTTTTGTCAGGCAATGGGTCGTGGGACATGTCGCCCGTTAGTCCGTTAAGGGGTTTGGTGAAAGGTGTGTGACTGGTTCAAGGTTCGCATTTGAACACAAAATTGTAGTGGTCGCGGTGACAGGACCTGAATCGTTGTCTTACAAGATCCTAGCCCAGAGGCCAGGAAAGCGGGAGTCGGTGGTCATGGCTGCGGAGCGTTTTTACCCCAAATTCACCAGCTGCGGACGGTCACAGACCGCCCGAATTTAGCAACGGATCCGTGCTGGATGCCTGCAGTATGTCTCCTTACCGCAACTCTCCTCACGAGACCAAGGTGATTTCCCAGCCCACCACTGGAACAAAGGGTAATTTCGGCTATTTTATTCAACTTGCAAACGGCGGCGGGCGACCCCTGCTCAGTCGTGTGGGCACGTGCGGTTGGGTAGACCGTTTTATGTCCGAATGTTTCGTTTTCAGGCCTTCGCGAACACGTGTTTCGCTGGCCCCACAAGTCTGAGGAGACTTCCGTTTATGACCAAGTGCAAGTTGGAGTATATTTGGCTCGATGGCTATCAGCCGACTCAAAGCATGCGTAGCAAGACCAAGATTGTCGAAGATTTTAGCGGCAATTTTGAAGATGCGCCTGTGTGGTCGTTCGATGGTTCATCGACACAGCAAGCCCCCGGCGGTTCGAGCGATTGCCTGCTCAAGCCCGTCTTTTGCTGCCCCGATCCCGATCGCTCAGGCACCGGATTCCTGGTGATGTGCGAAGTTCTCAACGCCGACAGCACGCCACACCGTAGCAACGGTCGCGCGACGATTAAAGACAAAGACGAAGATTTCTGGTTCGGTTTCGAGCAGGAATACACGATCTTCGATCCAGAGACCAATCGTCCGATCGGTTTCCCCGCCGAAGGTTTTCCAGCTCCGCAAGGTCCATACTATTGCAGCGTCGGTGCTGGCAAAGCGGTCGGTCGTGAGATCGTCGAAGAGCACCTCGAATTGTGCCTTGAAGCAGGCCTGAACGTTGAAGGCATCAACGCCGAAGTGATGATGGGTCAGTGGGAGTTTCAGATTTTCGCCAAGGGTGCGGCCCGTGCTGGCGATGAAGTTTGGGTGGCCCGCTACCTGCTCGATCGTACGGCTGAAAAATACGGTATGGTCATCAACTATCACTGCAAACCGGTCAAAGGTGACTGGAACGGCAGCGGCATGCACGCCAACTTCTCCAACACCTTGCTGCGAACCTGCGGCAGCAAAGATGTATACGATGCGGTTTGCCAAGCTTTCGAGCCTCGAATCGCCGAGCACATCGACGTCTACGGTGCTGACAACGATCAGCGCTTGACCGGTTTGCACGAAACCCAGTCGATCGACAAATTCAGCTACGGCGTTTCTGACCGTGGTGCGTCGATCCGGATTCCAATCTTCACCGTCGAGCACGGCTGGAAGGGCTGGCTCGAAGACCGGCGTCCGGCGTCCAACGCTGACCCATACATGGTCGCTAGCGCGATCATTGCAACGGTCCGCACCGCAAAGATTCCGGCCACTGTGTGATCGGATTCGGTTGTTAAAGTCGAGCTGAAAAAAAGCCCAGATCGCGAGTGCGAACTGGGCTTTTTTGCTGTGCTCGTCAAGACGAGTTCGTAACGGCAATCGGCTTACGTGAGTTGCGCGTTGCACACGTAGATTCTCATTGAGTGACGCCCTACTTCGATGATCCGGTTACTTGGTGCGACCGGTCCATCGACATCAGGATAAATATCCTTCGGTGGAATGGCAGCGGTATCTACAAACAGATTCCAAACCACGCCACGGCCGATCGACGGCAACTCGAAGTCGAGGTTCTCGCCGGTGCTGTTGAACATCAAAATCACATCGCGTCCCAGCCCCTCAGGATCATCCAAGCGACTCGGAGCGGCAATGTACGCTGTCATCGCCAGTTGCCCTTGGTCCCAATGCAATGATTTGCCGTCAGCTCCATACCAGGAAACATCTGGCACCTTGCGACCATCTACGGGACGGCCCGTGAGATATTCCTTACGTCGAATCGTGGGTTGATTCTTGCGGAAATTGATCAGTCCGCTGACGAACCGTGTTAAATCGGCGTTCTTCTCGACGAGTTTCCAGTCAAACCATGAAATGTCTGAATCTTGGCAATAGGCATTGTTGTTCCCTTTCTGGGTGCGTCTGACTTCATCACCACTGACAATCATTGGCACACCTTGGCTGACCAACAACGTGGCGAGCATATTCCGCACCTGTTGGCTGCGGATTGTGGCGATGCCTTTCTTTCGAGTGGGGCCTTCGATACCGTAGTTGTCGCTGATGTTGTGGTTGTCACCGTCATTGTTGTTTTCACCGTTGGCTTCGTTGTGCTTGTCTTTGTATGAAACCAAATCATTCATCGTGAAACCGTCGTGGCTCGTAATGAAATTGATACTGCAAAACGGAGGTCGTCCAGAGTGTTCGTATAAATCGCTACTGCCCGCCAAACGTGTTGCGATCGGACCAAGCGTGCCACCATCACCACGCCAGAAACCTCGCGCGTCGTCACGGTAGCGACCGTTCCATTCCGCCCATCGTGCGTTACCAAAGCTGCCGACTTGATAGGCCCCTGCGGCATCCCAAGCTTCGGCGATAATCTTGGTGTCGGCGAGCATTGGGTCTTCAGCGATCAGTTCGACCATCGGTGGATTGGGGATTAAATTGCCGGTCCGGTCGCGACTGAAAATACTGGCCAAGTCGAAACGAAAACCGTCAACGTGATAGTTGTGTACCCAATGTCGCAAACAATGGAAAATCATCTCTCGAACAATGGGATGGTTTCCGTTGAGCGTATTGCCGCAACCGCTGTAGTTACAGTAATGCTGGCCTTCACTCAGGATGTAATAGACTTGGTTTTCTAAACCTTTGAACGACAACGTCGGACCATGCTCATTGCCTTCACAAGTGTGGTTAAACACCACATCGAGTATGACTTCGATGCCCGCTTCGTGGAGCGCCTTGACCATTTGCTTGAACTCAACCACCTGCGCGGCCGGTGCACTGCTATGCGCATAACCTCGGTGAGGTGCGAAGAAGGCCATCGGGTCGTATCCCCAATAGTTCGCACGATCGAGTTTCTTGCCATGCGGGTCACGAATCGGAAACTCATGCACGGGCATCAATTCCACGGCGGTGATACCAAGTGATTTGAGATAGGGGATCTTCTCGATCACGCCCAGGTAACTGCCCGGCGATTTGACCTTGGCAGTCCGACTCTTCGTGAAACCCTTAACGTGCATTTCATAGATCACCGTCTCGCTCATACTGCGGCGGAGGTGACGATCGCCTTCCCAATCGAACGTGTGATCAACGATGACGCATTTCGGTGGCCGAACCAAGCCATCCTTGCCGGTTTGATAGGTGCCTGCCAGGGCTTGAGCGTACGGATCGATCAGCCGCGCCGAGGCGTCAAAGCGATGCCCGTTCTCAGGCTCCCAAGGACCGCTGGCTTGGAAATGATAGAGTCCACCGGCACCCATGCCGGGCACGTTCAAACTCCAGATGTCACCCCAGCGATCGGTGTTGCGATCGAAGTCGATGATTTGCGCCGGTTCACGGTCGTTGACTTTGTTGTACAGCAACAAACGCATTTCGGTCGCCGATCGGCTGAACACCGAAAACTGCGTTCCGGTCGCCGACGGTGTTGCTCCGAAAGGGGGCGCGTAAGCAAATTGTAAATCAGGGCACGGTTGTCGCATCAGCATTGAAAGATCGCTCCTTGAGTCATTCATTCAGGACGACCATATCGGTTCGTTGGCTGTCGAATCCAATTTCGCCAGCAAACGATGAACACGGTCATCGAATCAGGGTCCAGTTGTCAGCTCAACCCTACCACCAGGTCCTGTCTCGCGCCGGGAAATCTCAGCCTGGGACAACGAAATCCACTTGCTCCACGCGGTCGCGTTCGGATCGGGAAAACGGTGCCACTCAGGCAATTCGTAAGACATCTGACGTCTGGACCGCAGCGACACGACCTGTCGGGGACGATACAGCCCGCCAGAGCGCGGCAGCGAGGAAATCAACGAACTCAGTCACGGTCTCCTTGTGAAGGAAAGAATCTTGTAGGGCACTTATAGTATCGCCATCCGCAACGCCCACCGACAACGGATCGGTATGATCGTAGCGGTAATGCCGCTGGCTGCCCTAATTCGACCCTAGGGGCGGGTTTCGTGACTCAGCGAGCCAGGCCGCTGATAAGCTTGGCTCGACCAGGGGCGTTTTTCTGCTGGTTCTATCGTAGAATGCCGCCCACGGTTTCTAACTCAGACAATACTCGCTTTCGTGAGAGCAGGCATGGCGGATCAAAAAACTCAGCAACGGATCCAACAACTCGTCGACGAAATTCGACATCACGACCGACTTTACTACCAAGAAGCCGCACCAGAAATTTCCGATTTGCAGTACGACCAATTGATGGCCGAATTGATCGAACTGGAAAAACGATATCCCCAATTTGCCGCCGCCGACTCGCCCACCCAACGTGTCGGTGGTGAAACGGTCGACCACTTGGTCCAAGTCCCGCACCGGGTTCCGATGCTGTCGATCGACAACACCTACAGCCGAGACGAACTTCAAGCGGCAATGAAGCGAATCGAAAAATCGCTGGCTCCGACCCTCGGCGAAGGCGAAACAGTTGCCTGGGTGATGGAATACAAAATCGATGGGGTCGCCGGTTCGATTCGCTACGAAAACGGCAACCTCGCGGTGGCGTTGACTCTCGGCAATGGTGTTGTCGGTGATGACATCACGCACAATGTCCGCACGATTCGTGACCTGCCTCTGAAACTTCATACCGATCATCCACCTGCCGTTGTCGAACTGCGAGGTGAGATTTACATGACCGGCGCAGACCTCGCCGACCTCAACGTGCGACAAGCCGAGATCGGAGCGGAACCCTACAAAAACACCCGAAATGTTACGGCTGGCACAATCCGCTTACTCGATCCCAAAATTGCCGCCGAACGCAAACTGCGATTTTTCTGCCACGGCAGCGGCGAATTGATTGGCGTTGATGCCTCCGATCACATGACGTTTTTGAATTGGGTAAGCACACTCGGTGTTCCCTGCACACCTAATGCAGTGCGTTTAGCGTCAACTGCTGATGCGCTCGCCGCCGTCGCGAAGCTCGAAGAGGAAATGCCAGACCTGCCGTTTGAAGTCGACGGGATCGTTTTCAAAGTGGATTCGTTCGCACAGCGTCAAACGCTCGGCATTCGCAGCAAAAGTCCCCGCTGGGTGATCGCTTATAAGTTTGAGCGTTACGAAGCAACCACGCGACTCGAAGCGATCGAAGTGCAGGTCGGCAAGGCGGGCACGATCACGCCAGTGGCTTATCTGACTCCTGTCGAGATTGCTGGCACGACCGTGTCGCGGGCCTCGCTGCACAACATCGACGAAATTGAACGACTCGACGTCCGCGTGGGCGATCTCGTCGTCGTTGAGAAGGCTGGCAAGATCATCCCCAAGGTCGTGCGTGTGGAAAAGCATGCGCGCACCAGCGAACTACCCGCCTACGAATTTCCATCGAGTTGTCCCGAGTGTGCGAGCCCGCTGAGCCGGGATGAAGGCGGCGTTTATATTCGCTGCACCAATCCTCAATGCCCGGCGCAATTGCGTCAACGCTTGATCTACTTCGGCAGCCGTACGGGGATGGACATTGACGGTTTGGGTGATGAAGTCGTCGATCTACTGCTGCAAAAAGACTTGGTCCATTCATTCGCCGACTTATATCGACTCGATGTTGATACGCTGGCCGATTTAACTTGGCCTCGTCAACGAAAAGGCAAAGGCGACGAGTTGATCGACGTGCAGTTCGGACGCAAGAACGCCGAGAACTTGATCGCGGGTATCGAAGCCAGTCGCACCCGAGGTCTGGCGCGGGTCCTCTCCTCCATCAGCATTCGGCACGTCGGTCCACGCGTAGCCAAACTGATCTCAGCGAAATACTGGAACCTCGCTCTACTCCGCGCGGCCACTGCCGAACAGATCGCGTCAATTCATGAAATCGGCGAGCGGATCGCCGAAAGCCTGACAGGATTCATCCACAGCGAGAGCGGCGGGCAAACGCTCACCGATTTAGAATCCGTGAACGTGGCGCTCAGTGAACCGGAGCCCCAAGAACCAGACGGCGAGGCAGGCGATCTACCACTGACTGGAAAGATTGTCGTCGCGACGGGAACACTACAACACTACACCCGCGATGGTATCAAAGCTCGCATCGAAGCTCTCGGCGGGCGAGCAGCAGGCAGCGTAAGCAAAAACACCGACTTCTTGATCGCTGGCGAAAAAGCAGGCAGCAAACTAACCAAAGCTGAGAGCCTCGGCGTCGAGGTGCTCAGCGAAGACGAGTTTCGTTTGCGGTTTCCGTAACGCGAATGCGCCGGAATTTGTGACGCTGGTAAAAAATCACTCAGAATTCGATTCGGCAGCCAGTTCTTCGCTGGAGTCAGGCGACTTCACCATCAATGAATAGACGACACCCGAACTGAGCGTGAGCGCCACGACTGCCAGACTAACGAGATTAGGGATGTGATAACCCATCGCATTACCGATCAACTTAATTGATACAAAGACCAACAACAGCATCACCGCTTTGTCCAATGCCCAAAATAGGTTCTGAGCTGCGACCAGCAAGAAATAAAGACTTCGTAAACCCGCTGCCGCCCACAAGCTTGACGTGATCATCAAATACGGATCCTGAACCACGGCAACAATCACAGGCATCGAATCAAAGGCGAAGACGACATCGCAAGCTTCGATGCAAACGAGGCACAAAAACAATGGCGTCACGCCATGGGAAAAGAAGCGTCCACTTTCGATCGAAGGATTGGTCTTGGTAAACTTTTCAACCAATCGCACTGACCAGTGTCGTGTGTAATCCACTTCACCTTCTTCATCATCACCGCTCGTCCACATCTTCCAGACGGTCCACAGCACAACGAGCGCAAATGCGATTAACATGTAAGGGCTAACGTTGACGATCAACGCACCAAAGCCCAGGAAGAGGAAACGCAGTCCGATCGCTCCCAGAATCCCCCAGTAGAGAATGCGATGTTGGAAGTGTTGATTGTTTTGTGCGATCAGTCCAAATGATTTAAAAATCAAGTAGAAGGCAAACAAGTTGTCGATTGCGAGAGCTTTTTCCAGCACATAGCCCATCGCAAATAAACTACCGGCTTCAGGTCCACGTGCCATCCAGACATAGCCGCCGAAAATGGCCGAACAGATGACCCAAATGAGCGACCAAAAGGCCGCATCACCCATCGTGACTGGCTTGCCCGACTTGTGCGAAAGCAAATCGATCGCCACCGCAATGACAAACGGAATCAGGAATGCCATCGCTTCGATCAAGGTGATCTGCGAAAACGCCGTCAATGCTTCGTCAAACACAGTAAACCCTAAGAATGGAAACGAGGCGAGCTAATCGCCACTTGAATGAAATGGAATTGGAGTATCATCGGAGATCTGATTCATCACAAGGTGGTGATGAAGACACCCGATCAAGGTTGTAGCGGGTCGGATTTTCTAAAGATCGAACTGACGGCATCAACCGTTGAGCGTTTGATTTGGTGTCTTCGCGTTTGGAATATTTATTGTAGGAAACAAACTCGACGGGGAAAGCAGAGGAAGCCAGAATGGTCGACATCAACGGAGGATTGTTACCAATTCATTCCATCAGGAAGCAGGGTTTCAAAACTCAGTCTACTGCTGGTTTTCGGATGGTCAAACGAAAGACTTGACGCGTGCAGGCAGAGACGCGCGATGGGGTTCGTGACAGCACCGTACTTGGCGTCGCCAGCAATCGGGTGACCAATCGCTGTCATCTGAGCACGGATCTGGTTCTTCTTGCCCGTTTTGAGTTTGATCCGCACAAGTGTGTGATCATCGCGGTGCTTTATGACTTCGTAGAACAAAGTCGCTTTGATCGTATCACGACTGGGGCGTTCCGATGCATGAACGCGCAAACGCTCATCCTCTTTGAGGAAATGAACGAGAGTCGCACTCGCAGGATTGGGAACGCCTTCAACGACCGCGTGATATATTTTCTCGGACTCTCCCCAGCTTTCTTGGATTCGTTTTTGAGCAAACTCAGTCTTGGCGAGGACGAGAACGCCCGAAGTGTAGAGATCAAGACGCTGGACGATGAAGCATCGCTCACGACTGGCAGAAAGGGCTCGATTGACAATCGATTCGACCGAGTGCGTCTTTTCGCGTTTGTGGCTGACCGTGAGCAGTCCGTTTGGTTTGTTGATGACGAGAATAGTTGCATCTTCAAACAGGACTTCGAAGGGAAAAGAGCGTGTTTCCGAAGCTCGTTGCGAACAAATCTCGATGATCGACAGCGAGTGAATTTCAGTGTCGTGCTGCGTGACCGAGACGCCATCGACATGAACCAATCCACTCCGAAGCAAGTCACGGACTCGCGTCCGCTTGGTATCGCTGAGAACGGCAAAAAGGTAATCGAGTAATCCAGTGCGTTGCAGTGGACTTGGTAAGGTTCGAGTAGACATGGCATGAAGATATTGGCACTTGGATCAAATGCCTAGTGCGTTGTCAGGGTTAATTTTTAGGCGGGCGAAACTCGCCAATGAGTTGTCATTGTGATAAGCCCACGTTTCGCTAATCCTGTTGCTGGACACGTCGTCAGCATCTGGCCGCCGCCATGTTTCCATATCAACAGAGATTTTGCTCCGAGAAACGATCCTATTCGGAAATCAGTGTGGGGTCGATTTCGACGTGGCGAATCCGTTTGCGTTTCCATGTGTAGGTGATATGCACGTTGCCATCATCGGATTGGATGATCGCGGGATAACTGAACTCGGCACCTTGCTCTTGGTCGAGGACACCAACGTCTCGCCATTGCACGCCGTCGTCCGAAACAGCGAGCGATAGCACGCCTCGATGGCCCCAACCGTTAGTGTCACTTGTTAGCGGGTTGTACACCAGCAAATGACGGCCATCGCGGAGTGTCACTGCATCAATCCCAGAATTTGGATTCGGTAATTCAATCGGCTGTAGCTTCGACCAGCTCTTGCCTTGATCGTTGGAAGTACTCGATACGATCACGTCTTCACGAGTGCGACTGAGTGCCTGCAGCGTTCCATCACGCTGTTTCAACAAGGTCGGCTGGATCGCGTTGTATCGGCTTGCATCTTCGATCGGACCGATGCGTTTCCAATCGCTGACTTGACCATCTACGAGCTTGGTCGATTCAAAATGGACTCGCCAACCATCATGTTCGGTGGAACTGCCGCACAACAATGTCTCACCATCGTCTAGTATCACCGGCTTACACCTGACGGGCCCCAAGATGCCTTCGGGCAATCGCTTGGCAGCTCCGAACGTGCGACCTCGATCGTAACTGACACGAATCTCACCCCACCACTGACGAGGATCCTTGCCAACTTTGTAAAACAACAACGTTGGTGCGTCACCGGGCGGCTGATACAGGACGGGATTCCAGCACGGGTAACGCAGGCCATCATGCTGCACTCCATCGGCGACCCGAATCGGACTGGACCAAGTTAAGCCATCGTGATAACTCGACCAGATTCCGACGTCCTCGTGTCCTTCTTTCGTGCCACCAAACCAGGCGGTCACTAATCCGCGTGAATTACTGCAGACAGTCGACGCGTGACATTGTTCAAAAGGTGCCTTCTCGAATACGAAATGTTGTTCAAGCATGCCAGCGAGTTGTTTCGGCTCGATCGTTTTCGCTGGTCGCGCGGTGATTTCTTGATCGGTGAAGGGCACACATTCATCATGGCGAATGTGATAGATTCGGCCATTCTCACTGCCAATCAATAGATCCGGCTTGCCATCGGAATTGAAGTCACAGAACGCGGGACTAGAGGTATGCCCAGCGACATTGCGACGAGCCAAATTGCCAATCTTCTTCAACACGATCTTGCCCTCGCGGTCCTCGCAATTGCGATACCACGTGGCGTTCTCGGAATTCATCAGCACATCGAGTCGTGAGTCACCGTCCCAATCAACTGCCGCGAGCTTGACGCGTCCCGAACGACCGCAGGTACCGGCATTGAGCCGTATGGGAATATTGTCCTCATCAACAAAAATTCGCTCTGCCGTGCCGCCACCACGCCGTAACGTTAAAAAACCTTGCTGGTCGAGCATCACCAGATCGAGCTTGGAGTCCCTGTCGAAATCAATCGCAACAGGTGTCGTCCGCCACTGCGTCAACGTAGAACTGGATTGAGTCTGCCACCAATACCACGCGGGAGGCGATTCGCGCAGTCCGGTATCAAAAATGGTGTCGGTCAACATGCCATTGGAACCACGAATCAACAGGCCGACTCGTGAGAGAATTGAATTGTAAATGATGTCTCCATTACCATCACCGTCCCAATCCGCGACAGACAACGTCGTGTATCCCCATTTGGCTTCACATGGCCCTTGGATTGAACCACTCTCACCGGCCATCACACGGAACACCGCATGAGTATCGTCACCTTGTTTGACTTCCAACAACTTTGGCTCATTCCACGTCGGCAGCCCATTTGCACCAACGCCGCGATTTTCAAAGAAACCGATCTCACCGGCGGTATTACCGCACAGGATATCTTGATCGCCATCGGCGTCCCAGTCATAAGCAAACGGTGTTGCCAGCGCGCCGAACTTCAGCGTGTCGGCTTGTTGACGAAAATAAACTGGGGTCGCAAAGACGGGCTGCCCATCACGCAGCTTGCCGGTGTTTTCTACAAACGCTACGCGTCCGTCTTCATCGCCCACAATCAAGTCGACATCACCATCTCGATCCCAATCAATTGCTGTTGGTGTGATCATCTGCAGGTGCATTGTCAAAGGTTGTCCGTCTTCGCCGATCAATTTTTGACCTGCCGCGTAACTGGGGACTTGTCGTGCGCCGATGTTTTGGAAATAAGTAAACCCATCCATGAATTCACCACACATCAAATCAAGATCACCGTCACCATCGAAGTCAGCAAAGTCAGGACTGGGCCAACCATAAACGTCTATTTCGCCACCACCGGCGTGCAGCCGTTGTGGTGACTGAGAAAACTGAGGTGACTGATCGCTGCCTGAATTGATCGCTAAATACACATAGCCATGCAGAGGCCCATTGCGCCACACGCCCCGGTTGTCATAGGCATGATCCCAGCCGAGGTCCGTCCAATCGCCGATGCCAATCACTAAGTCGTGATCGCCATCACCGTCGTAGTCAACGTATCGCCACATGTTTGCTCGCATGCGACCAGACGTATGGCTGGTGGGCTGCTTCGGTGCGTTGAGTTTTTTGGGTTTATTGAAATCAAATTGCCCAGCCTGTGGGTCACGTCGAAACTCACGCTGGGGTGCCAAGACGACGGGTTCGTCACCAAGCATGCTCAACATCATATAGTGTTCACCGTTACCAAGTCTCACGCCTGATTTGAAAACGGGCATTGGATTTTCGGGATCACTCGAAGGGTTTTCAAAGAAGTAAATTCCATTGGAAGGCTTATCTGGACAAGCAACCAAAAGATCCATATCGCCGTCTCGATCATAATCCAGCGGCAACGGATACGCCCACAACCCAACCCCGAGATCGACTTCCAGCCCGGCGTGGTTATAAGGAAGCGGTTGTAGTTTCCAGTCTTCCTGGTCTGCAACACACGATTTCATCGTACTGTTAGCGATGCTTGCGATGGCGAGCAAAAATGCCGGGACTGCAAAGCAAGAAAAAGGAGAGCAAAAGCGGGAATTCACGGAGATCCTGTTCAGTAGGGGAGCGGAGCGAATACAGAAATTCCTGTTTATTCTAGCCGAGACTTGTGCTCGCTATCCGGTTTGCGGGCGGGATCGAGAATATTCTTGCAACTCATTGGCGACAGAACCGTGAAGCCCGTGCGATGAAGCGATTCCGTGTCAAAACGAGCGGCAGATGAGCTTGATTGAGCGACGGACACTATGGAAAGACTGTGGGTTGGGGTAAACTGTGCAGAGAACGTCTGACAGGGCATTTTGGTCCGTTTGATGAACCACAATTTCCATCCTCTTTTGACGCAAAAACTCTCTCCGATGGCGCTTCAACGACTAACCAAACACAACGCGTCGATGATTCTCGCGGGTGTGGCGTTGAAGGTGGATCGTGGTGCGGACGCGTTATTGCTGTTACTCGAAGGCGGCACGGATTGGAAGCGGATCTCAGAGTTGACCAATTCGCAGCACAACACGGTTATCATTGCACTGGACACCCTCGAGGATCTCGATGGCGCGGCCGAGGCTGGGCTTCGCCCGTTGGCGCTCAACAAGGAAAAAGCACCGCTGCTCGAACGCCTTCAAGAAGCGTTATTGGAGGCCGCTGCGGATGAAATGATCCGAACCAATGGCGAGGTCGTGGCCGTCTACAGCGGCTTTCAATCAGGGCGTCTCGATTCGATCAGCCATTTGCAGTTGGACGAACGCATGCGACGGTTCACTGTCCGTGACCTGCAAACGCTCGAAAGCAGCGTGCCTTTGAAAACGATCAAAGCAGTCGTGGATCTGGCGTCTCAAATCGGACGCGAAGGCCGCGAGGGCAAACCTGTCGGCACGCTATTTGTCGTCGGTGACACGCGGAAGGTCTTGGAACATGCCAGCGACAGTGGCGTGGACCCGTTTCGTGGTTACAACAAAAAACATCGCAACTTACTCGACCCCAAGGTCCAGGAAGACGCCAAAGAGGTCGCGCAGCTCGATGGTGCCTTTGTCGTCACCAGTGAAGGGGTGATCGAACGCAGTCGGCAGATGCTAGAGGTGTCCCACGAAGATTTGAAAATGACCAAGGGACTCGGTTCGCGACACTGGGCCGCCGCGGCTATCACGCGAAAAACCAAAGCTGTCTCGGTGGTTGTCAGCCAATCGACGGGGACCGTGCGATTGTATCAGAATGGATTCTTGATTCTGCAAATCGTGCCGATGGACAAAGCTGTGAAGTGGCAGGAATTTGCGTTTGAACCGCCGCAACAATCGAGCGAAGACTGAGATATGCCGAGCGGGGAAAATGCCTGCAAACGATGTCACGATCAGTTAGAATAAAATACGCTCGGTTTGTGCCACGTCTCTTCTCACTCCCCGCCACACCATGATGACGATGTTCTACGCTTGCGCTTCTGTTCGAAATTCTCGCCTCACTCGCAGCCCATGGATCCCGCTCGTGGGTGTCGTGTGTGGTTTACTACTGCCAGTTGGGCATACTGCATCTGCGCAAGACAAAGCCCAAGGGAAGCCAGGAACGGAAGTCGAGGATCCAGCCCTGAAGCCTCGGCGTGAAATCTTAACGACCAAAGATAACATCAAAATCAACGCCTACTATTTCCCTTCTTTGGAAGGCAAAGATGGTATCCCGGTGATGATCGTGCATGAGTGGAAAGGCCAAGCAGCTCCCTACGTACCGCTTTGCATGGCGCTCCGCGAAGCGGGTTTTGCCGCTGTGATTGTGGAGTATCGCGGGCACGGAAACAGCAAAACCTACACCGATCGCAATGGTAAAGAGGAACCGTTCAACATTGCCACGATGGGCCGCAACGATGTCCAAGCGATCGTGCGATACGATTTGGAGGAAATCAAGCAGTTTCTCAAAGAGGAGAACAATGCAGGCCGACTGAATCTCAACGCTTTGTGCATGATCGGGGTCGAAGAAGCCGCGATCATGGCAGGCTATTGGGCGATCCAAGACTGGGCAATTCCTAGCGTCGGGCGAATGAAGCAGGGTCAAGACGTCAAAGCGATGGTCTATATTTCACCTGAGAAAAATCACGAAGGATTGGCACTCAGTGCGGCGGTCTCCAATCGTAATTTGATTAATTTGCCGACGCTAATTGTTGCGGGCAAAGGTAGTTCGCAAGGCAGCGAAGCGGAGCGCGTAGGTAGTCGACTCGAAGGTGTTAAAAAGAAACTCCAACGAGGTTCGGTAACGGGATTCGAGATGCTGTTGCCTGATACAAACCTCAGCGGCGCAGCATTGATCAACGATGATGCGACCGTGATTCCTAAGATCGTTGAGTTTCTGAAAAAGAACGTTCGCGTCAGCAAAACGGAAAACCCGTGGATCGAACGCCCCTAGGCGTATCCACCGTCAGTAGGACTCCTTGACGAACCGGGGCATTCTCAGTCGTAATGGGCACAATGCGAACGGATCCTGAACGCCAACGATTACACGATGACCTCCGCGGCTTAGTCGATGGGGAGGTATTGTGTGACGATGTGTCGTTGCAACTCTATGCGTCCGACGCGAGCATTTATCAAATCCGGCCGATGGCCGTGGTTCGGCCACGTTCCGCAGCGGATATCTCAGCGACGGTTGTTTATGCCGGGGATCGCGGGTTGACGATTCACCCTCGCGGGAGTGGCAGTGGCGTAGCGGGCGAGTCGCTCGGACCGGGCATCGTACTGGACATGTCGTGTCATCTACGACGCGTGGCGATGCACGAAGACGGCACGCGAGTGACCGTGCAGAGCGGGGCCACTTTATCGAGTGTTAATCGCTTGCTCGCTCACTCGGGACATTGGTATGGACCGGACCCGGCCACCCGCGCTATCACGACTATGGGTGGCGTGATCGCGACAAATGCTTCAGGCAGTCATTACCTGCGCAGCGGTTCGGCTCGTGATACTGTGGAATCGGTGCGGGTGATCAACGCCTCGGGCGAGTTGGTGGAATTCGCTCAACACACGCCTGACGAGTATTTGCAGTTTCCTTCGGAAGTCGCTGATGATCACGGCGTGGCGTTCCGCAACCGCGTGGCCCGCGGTCTGCATGAAATTCGAAATCAGTTTTCGACCTCGCTGAAATCTCACGCGTTTCGTTCGCCAGCGAGCAATGGCTATCGACTCGATGATTTCGTCGATAAATCAGGCGTGGTCGATCTGGCCAAGTTTTACTGTGGCACGCAAGGCACGTTGGCGGTAATGGTCGATGCCACCGTGCGGACTGAGTTGATTCCGGCGCACAGAGGCGTGGTGCTGCTGTTCTTTCGTCGACTTGATTCGGCGATGCGGGCCGCCGTGAGGGCACTGGATCATGGACCAATCGCTTGCGATGTGATGGACCGCCGGTTGTTGCAAATCGCTCGTGAAGGCGAAAAACGCTTCGCTGATTTGGTGCCCCGCGAAGCCGAAGCAGGCATGTTGGTGGAAATCCAGGGGGAATCGCTCGGTGACCTCTATCACCGCCTCGGGATCTTGCGTCAAAATTTGGCGAGCGGTCCCGACGCTGCGTTTGCTTCGCAAGATACCGTGCAAAATGCCAAACGCGATTTGTTTTGGGTGTTGTTTCGCCGCGTCATACAGCGTCAATATCGCGTGCCGGGTCGAGCCATGCCGGTTCCCTTCGTCGAGGATATCTACGCACCACCGGCAACGTTACCGCAAATGTTGGTGGCGGTTCAAGACGTGCTCAAACGCTATCAAACGACGGCGACCGTCTTCGCGCACGCTGGCCATGGTCAACTGCATGTTCGCCCCATGCTCGACCTTGCGCAAGCCGAACATCGAGGGCGAGTTCGTCCGATCAGCGAAGCAATTGCGGAAGTGGTGTGGCGACAAGGTGGCCAGATCGGAGTGGAGCATGCCGCCGGGTTGAGTCGGTCGTATCTGATGCCCAAACAGTTTGGAGATCTGTGGCCAGCGATGGGGCAAGTCAAGCGTTTGTTCGATCCGCATCATCGTTTCAATGCGGGCAAATTGTTTGGTGCGATTTTGCAGAAGCCGGATGAAAATCTGCGTCCGCTCAATCAAACAATTGAGATTGTCGCGTCGGGCCGGAGCGTTTTACCGTTGCGCCGATCCGATGGAGCGAATCTTGCAGTAGCCAGCGCTGACGACGCGGAAGCCGCGACCGAAGATGAATCGGTATCGACGGAACCGGTTGCTGAAAAACGATTCGCCAGTTCGGCTGCGTCCAAATTGGTTGATGCGTTATTGCCGCATGAGCCTCCACCCCAACTCGAAGTCTTGCAGCAATGGCCGGGTGGATCGCCGATCACCACGACCACGCGTGCCTGCAACGGTTGCGGTCGCTGCCGTTCTCATAGCGAAGACGAACGACAATGCCCGATGTTTCGAATCACTGCGATTGAAGAAGCATCGCCGCGCGCCAAAGCGAATCTGTTGCGCGGCGTCTTGAGCGGAGAACTAAGTGTCAATGAATTAACAGGCGAGCGTGCCAAAGCGGTCGCCGATCTATGCTTCAATTGCCACTCGTGTCGCGTGGAGTGTCCTGCCTCGGTTGACATCCCCAAAGTCGTCGGCGAGATCAAAGCCCAGTATGTCGCGACCAACGGGATGCCGTTGTCGGATTGGTTGATCGGGCGGATTGACATGGTCGCCGCCGTGGCTTCGCGAGTGGCCTGGTTATCGAATTTTCTATTGCGTCGACGCTCGCTGCGCTGGCTCGGTGAAAACTTGATCGGTTTGTCAGCCGCTCGTGACATCCCACCGTTGGTCAACGAAACATTCATTCGCTATGCGACCCGTCGTCGCTGGCACAAAGCCTCACCGCACGGTGGATTGAAGGTCGTCTACTTCGTTGATCATTACGCGAATTATCATGACCCTGAGATTGGACGCGCCCTTGCTGAGATTTTGCAACACAATCGGATTGGTTTTTATGTTCCCAGCGGTCAAGGACTCAGCGGAATGGGGCGAATCACAGCTGGAGATCTTAAGGGTGCCAGGCGTTTAGCTCGTCGTAACGTACGCGTGTTAGCAGATGCGGTTCGACAGGGCTATACCGTGATCGCGACTGAGCCTGCGGCAGCCTTGTGTTTGAAGCATGAGTACCCGAATTTGCTCGATAGTGAAGACGCGCACTTGGTGGCGCGGCATTCGTACGAAGCGTGCCAGTACCTATGGTCGCTGCATCAAGAAGATCGTCTTGAAATTGAATTCGAGCGGATCGATCAGCACCTGATCTATCATCATCCTTGTCATAGCCGAGTGCTGGATCGTGACACCGTGGCCGCGAAACTGATGGGACTAATACCAGGGATCGAGGTGGATATTATTGGCAAAGGCTGCAGCGGGATGGCAGGCACCTGGGGGCTGCAACGAAAGAATTATCGCAATAGCTTGCGTATCGGCTGGCCGATGATCTCTACGGTACGCAAAGCGTCCCACGCGGCACCCGTCACTGAATGCAGCGCGTGCAAGTTGCAGATGGAACACGGTGGCGATTACTCAGCCGTGCATCCATTGAAGTTATTAGCCCACGCGTACGGACGTTTGCCACGTCCGACTTTACGCGGAGCGAAGTAGCCGCGAACTCGGCCTTACTTCTGCGGCGGTCGTACGTCTTTGGTAGCACCAGCACCAGTTTGTGAGGCGCGGCGGTTCTCACGTTGGATCGCGTCATATACCTCTTGTCGATGCACCGGGATCGCCTGAGGCGCCTCGATGCCGAGGCGAACTTTGTCGCCGCGAATGTCAACAATGGTCACAACCACGTCATCACCAATCATGATGCTTTCGTCGCGGTGTCTGGAAAGGACGAGCATGATGTCCTCGGTTTGATGTTTCTGGGGGGAGAATCAGTGGGACCAAATTGGTTGGAAGC
The DNA here is from genome assembly GCA_041740155.1 of Rhodopirellula sp. Taxonomy (GTDB): domain Bacteria; phylum Planctomycetota; class Planctomycetia; order Pirellulales; family Pirellulaceae; genus Rhodopirellula. Next base: position 18,285 of record JBGSMN010000149.1, on the reverse strand, counting down.
TTGATGCGTTCGGTTCGGCAATCCTTGCCGTGATCTGCATTCCATCGCAACAATCGAACGAGGTCTCTACAAAGAACTCAAAACTGATTGAGTCCGCCTCGCTATAACATTGATCGTCCGCTGCGCTTCATTTTATCCAAGATCACCTTGGAAGGTCTACACATACCGGTCGTGCGGGTTCGCACAATTAGCGACTGAAGTTCCGCTGGTCATTGACGAATGTGCATCAACGCATCAACCCGATGAATCTCACAGGCGTTCGCCTCGTGGAGCCATCGGGTTGATGCGTGAAATCGTGGGTGTGGTTGGCGTCCGATGCGGTGATTCGCCGCGGACTCGCTACGCTGCCCGGACCTGCGAAACCGGCAATGGCTCTGCAGTTGAGTTGACCAACGTGGGCAATGGTTGACGCAGTGGCCGATCATCGTTGGTGATGACTTGACATCCCAAGCGGCGGTCCAAGTTGATCAGCAGCGGTGCCCGCAGATTCGTCGTGAGTTTGCCAACATGACCCGCGATGGTAGTCATGATGTAGACCTCCGCTCCACTACTCAGATGCAGTCCCGCGAGATCGCGACGCCCCACATGCACTCGATAATCCGGAAAGAAAGCACGCGGACTGACCACCGCCAGTGCTCGGTCACCACGTGCGGCCGATTGCAGCCAAGCAACGGAATCGTTGTCGGGGTCCGGGATCAAAGCCCATTGATGCAACGTTTCCATCCCCACCAGCCCCTGCGGGAAGAGGAACAATTGATCGGCATTGAGATCGAGTGTGCCGAAGCGATGGGTGTCAATCCGCATGGCTGAGTTCCGAGTATCGAAGGTTCTTGCGCGTGATGAAATAAGCGTCACTTCGTTGATCGGACGATGGAGCCGCAGGTCATAAACGATTTCAGCCAACAAATCGAAAAAACCGGCACTTTCCATCCATGTGGAACTTCTCTTCAGCTTCGCCAGTGGTGGTGATTCAAGAACTTGCCGTTGTGCAGCTAAAGACCGACAGTAAACGACCTCATTGCAGCCGCACTGGTAGATGCGTGACGCTGTTGAGCGTGTGAAGTTGCCAGCCACGATCTTCGTGCCAACTGAGAATTGAGACGCCGGCGTTAGTGATCGGTGCGACGGCGTCGAGACAAAGGATACCTTGCAGTATCACGCGTAACAGTTCACGCTTGAAATCGGCGTGAATAACGAGGGCAACGTTGGCTCCTGATTCGGCGTATGTGTTGATCAAACGGTCGGCGACACGGGCGGCGCGGATCGCGACGGCGTCACTCTGCTCGCGATCACGACAATTCCACCAACCTGACTCACAGATTTCAGGATCGATAATCACGGTGTCGATCGCCTCGGTCCTCACCGTGGAATGCGACATGGCACCGACTGCGACTGGCTCGCGGGAAAAGAAACGTTGAATCTCCGTACAGCCCAAACCGGCTGCGCCCGTGAAACTGGCTTCATCGTAGCCGCTGCAGCAGCCACCGACTTCAAAGATATCGTGCCAGACTTCGACCGTTCGTTGTCGCTTAGTTAAGATCGCCTGGGTCGTTTGCAGCGTTCTCAGAAAGGGACTGGTCACTAACACGTCGATGGGCAACGCTTGCATCCAGTCCGCTAAATACTCCGCTTGCAACTGTCCCCGGCGAGTGATCGCGGGGTCGCAGACGCGTTGATAAACTGGCCGCGCGTTGTTTTCGCTCTCAGCATGGCGAATCAAATACAGGCGAAACCCAGTAGCCGTTGACTGAGCACCACCTGACTGAACATCAATAAACTGAGCATCCGTCGAAATCAAGCGTTGCGTCCTTTGCGACGACGCTCGTTCTCTTTCAGTCCGATTTTTCGCAACCGGATAGAGAGTGGAGTGACTTCCACCAGTTCATCGTCTTCGATGTATTCCAGGGCAGCCTCTAGTGACATATCGCGTGGTGGCTTGAGGACCACGTTTTCATCGCTGCCGCTGGCTCGCATGTTCGTCAATTTCTTTTCACGCGATGGGTTGACGACCATATCCCCTTCGCGAGCATTCTCGCCCACGATCATGCCTTCATAAACTTCCACACCCGCAGGCACAAACAATTCACTGCGGTCTTGCAGCGCAAACAAGGCAAACGGCATTGTCTTGCCGCCTGTCATTGAAACCAACACACCGTTGGCGCGCCGTGGCACGTCGCCTTCGACCAATCGATAGCTTTCAAAGCTGTGGTGAATGATCGCGGTCCCGCGAGTCGCATTGAGTAGTCGAGTTCGCAATCCGATCAAACCACGCGAGGGAACATTGAATTTGAGGAGGCTGTACTCGCCGCGTTGCTTCAACTCTTCGAGTTGACCACGGCGCAATCCGACGAGTTCCATGACCGGTCCCATCGCCTCCGTCGGTACTTCGATACGCAGTGTTTCAAACGGTTCGTGCCGCTTGCCGTCGATCATTTTGAACACGACGCGTGGTTTGCCGACACTCAACTCAAATCCTTCTCGCCGCATGGTTTCAATCAAGATGGCAAGGTGCAACACACCGCGTCCAGACACCGCATAAGCTTCGGTGCCTTCGATGATATTCACGCGAAGAGCGACGTTCCGTTCGAGTTCTTTCTCCAAACGATTTTTGATTTGCCGCGTTGTTACATACTTGCCTTCGCGGCCTGCTAACGGTGACGAGTTGACACTAAAGACCATTTCGAGCGTTGGCTCGTCGACTTTCAAACGAGGCAACGGATTGTTGGCATCCGTGGCCGTGAGCGTGTCACCAATCTCGACATCATCGAGTCCTTCGATGGCCACGATGTCACCGGCCGATGCCGTGGTGGCCGCGACCCGTCCGAGATTGTTAAACAGATACAGTGCCGATGGCTTGACCTTGCGTTTGGTCGGTTCACCATCATCATCAAGGCAGTGTAGATCAAAACTCTGTCCAGCGGTGATCGTGCCCGCGTTGATGCGTCCAACTGCGATCCTTCCGACGTACTCGCTCCAGTCCAACGTGGTGACCATCATTTGGAAATCGGAGTCAGGGTCAATCGTCGGCCCCGGCAAATGATCGACGAGCAGGTCTAGCAGCGGCAACATGTTCTCGGTGCGAACTTCGTGATCGGTCGTCGCATAGCCTTCTTTGGCGCTGGTGTAAACGAAACCAATGTTATCGAGTTGCTCTTCGCCACCGAGATCGGCGAGCAATTCGAGGGCTTCGTCGAGAGCCTCGTGAGGACGACCATCGGGCCGGTCGACTTTGTTCACAACGACGATCGGTTTGCAGCCGGCTTGCAAGGCTTTCTCAAGAACAAAGCGGGTTTGCGGCATGGGACCTTCGGCAGCATCGACGAGCACCAAACAACCGTCTGCCATCTTCACCACCCGTTCGACCTCGCCCCCAAAGTCCGCGTGACCAGGGGTGTCGATCAAGTTGATTTTGATGCCGCGATAGGGGATCGCGATATTTTTGGCCAAAATCGTGATCCCACGTTCTTTTTCGAGATCGTTGGAATCGAGGATCCGTTCGCCCTTCAGTTCGGTGTCGCGGTACTCGCCGCTCTGACGCAGCAGGCAGTCGACGAGAGTGGTTTTACCGTGGTCAACGTGGGCAATGATCACCACGTTACGGATGTCTTCGCGCGTGGCCGCGGCGGTGGGTTTGTTCAAAGTAGCAGGGGCAGACAAGGGAGGAGCTTTCGATCAAAACGGTGTTCGGAGGGCGCGCTCGGGATTCCGAGACAATTAGTTTTAGTTACTGAGACAATCTGTCACTAGTCGAAATGGCGCGAATGTTGCTCATCGCCTCCGTAAGCCCCGTTAAAACCCAAAGCTAGCCCTTTCGTGAAATCAGCTCATGCGTATTGCCGTTACCGGGGGATCCGGATTCCTAGGCCAACACACCATTTCTCGGCTAATTGGGGGCGGACATCAGGTTCGAGCGTGGTATCGCGGCGGCTCTTCACCAACTCAAGCCGGGGTGGATTGGGTCCCCGGTCAGCTCGATGATCCTCAGGCGACGGAAGATTTAGTTGGAGGCTGTGACGCGGTGGTCCACACGGCGGTGGCCCGCACGGGTCAGAGTTTCATGCGTCATCCTGACGATCCGGTGGCCTACTTTCAAACCAACTTGATTGGGACGCTGCGGCTGATTGAAGCTGCGGCGAGAACTGGTGTCGAGCGGTTTGTGTTTCTCTCCTCAGGTGCAGTTCATCAGCGAGTCGCCGACGACTTGCCGCTGGATGAACGGCATCCGTTGTGGCCAGAGTCGATGTATGGGGCTAATAAAGCCTCGATTGAAACACTGGTCCATGCGTACGGTTTTTCGAATCGGCTGAAGATCGCCACCCTCCGCCCGGTCTCAATCGTGGGAATCGACGACCCAATCGAAAACAGCAAGTGGTTTGAACTGACTCGCCAGATCATTGGCGGTGAGCAAGTCGATGTGAGTGGCGGAGGTAAAATCGTTCCCGTCGATGACGTGGCTCGTGCGATCGAGTGTTTGTTACAAACCGACCATTCAATCGCAGGTGAAACGTTCAATTGCTCGGCAGGTTTTTATAGCGACCACCAAATCGCATCGTGGGTCAAGGCGATGTCGCACAGCGACGCAGAACTTGTTGGCCCGGCAAAGAAGCCAGGTCGGGAGATGCAGACGAACAAGCTTCGATCACTTGGCATGCAGTTCAGTGGGGAAGCGGAACTTCGTGAACTGCTTGGAACTATGGTTCAGCGACTTGCATGATCAAGTTAGGTGCCGTGGTGGGTGAGCTTTCCTTGCTAAAGAAACTCACCCAGCTACCTTCGGCGTTGCCACCGGAGACGACGAAGCTGACGGTTTTTCCCTTCGCTTCACGAATGAACTCTGCGACTTTCGGTGATTTCAGAAACACTACCGTTGGAAGATTAGATTGCCAGTCGTTGATGGTCCACTCGGCCAATAATGGCAACGACTCCAAACCTTCGCGAGAAATCGAATTGCTCCACATGATTGCCTTGCGACCATCCTCTTCCACCCAAAACTCAGCGCCTGGATCGGCATAGCCATAGAGTTTCAATTGCGTGCTTTGCAGATTTTCGTCGTCCGCCTTCGATAACACCAGCCCAATGCTGGCGGAGCGAATTTGCGAATACTCGACGCCTAACGATTGCAAATCGAAACGCAGATGAATGTGCTGTTTTTCTTCGCTACCATCTTTGAGTGTTTGCACACGCAGCAACTTTTCGGTGGCGAGTGAATCTCGTGCCCCTTTGCGAACGGTCGAATCAGCGCCGATGCCCTCGGCGGTGTTGACGCGGACATTGCGAGTTGGCGTCTCGCTTTCAAGCTGATCGTTTTCTTCTTCTTGCATCGTATCACGCGGCTCTGCATCATCGACTGGTGCAGACGAGCGGGAAACATCAGAGTCTGGCGCGACGACGGGCATGGGTGTTTCAGTTTCTGCAGGAATCTTTGGTGTATCGACTGGTTCATCAGCGGATGCTGGTCGCGAATTCCTCTCATCCTCGTTGTTTTGCTTCTTTGGATTTCGCTGAGACTTTCTATTGCCCGAATTGTTTGGCGTCGGTTTGTTCTCCTGGTTCTTTTGACTGGATTGGTCTTGAGGCTTTGCCGCTGGACTGGAGCTGTTGCTCTGAGGTGCTGGCGGAGGTGTCGGTGTGGGTTCTGGCTGTGGTGTGACGGTCGGCTGCGGCGCGGTATTTGGCGAAGGCGGTAGCATCACCACGTTGTTTTCGGAATGGTGAGGGATGATGAATGCCCACACGATACCGAGCACGAGGATCAGCGTGCCCAAGATACCCACCCCGGCCCACACGATGGGGCTGAGCGGTGGCGACGTTGGTGCGGTGGGTTTGGCTTTGCTGCCCGGTGGGCTGACTCGGCGAAGCGGTGCGGTCGCTGGGTTCGGGGTGACTGGAGTCATAGGTGGCAGCGCCGCAGGCGGGATCGCCAAAGCATCGAACGAGGGCAACTTTTCAGCGACCTCGATCACCTCGGGTTTGACTTCGTCTTGTTTACTGACGACCTCTTTCAAACTCTCTTGCAGTTTGCTGAGTGAAACGGCCACTTCCGATTTGGCTTCACATTCCTGAGCAACTTTGACTAACTGCTTGTCCAACGTCAGAGCATTGGCGGGCCGCTCACCAGGTTCTTTGGCGAGAAGTTGATGAATCAAATCGGCCAGCGGTGCGGGGATGGCGGGATTGAGTTCGCGCAGCGGTGTTGGTGTGCCTGTTAGCAAGGCCACCAATTGTTCCGCGATGGCAGCTTGCGCCGTTGGCAACTGCCCCGTACACATTTCATACAGCACCACGCCCAAACTATATAAATCGCTGCGGTCATCGAGCGGATCACTGCGAGCCTGTTCGGGAGTGAGGTAGCCGGGCGTTCCGCATACAGAACCCATGCCAGGTGTGTCGGCACCTGTGGATTGGGCGAGTGCTAAACCAAAGTCGAGAATTTTGATTCGACCGCTACCCTCTTCGACCCAGATGTTGGCTGGTTTGATGTCACGATGAACGATGCCTTTGGCGTGAGCGGCGGCCAACCCGCGAGCGATCTGGCGGGCGTACTCAATGACGAGCTCATAATCGATGCTGTCTTCACGGTGATTGACCGCTTCGAGCGTTTCGCCACGCAACATCTCCATAGCCATGAAGGGTGTGCCTTCGTGCGTGCCGACCTCAAAGATCACGACAACGTTATCGTGATGCACCGCCGCCATCGCGCGAGCTTCCTGCAGAAACCGATCGCGACTGTTGGGCGTCGACGCAATCTTTTTGTTCATGACCTTGAGCGCGACGGGTCGCTCTAAGACCGTGTCGACCGCACGAAAAACAAACCCCATCCCACCGCGGCCGAGTTCACCAATAATTCGGTAGGTTCCGAGCATTCCTAAATCACCGTCCTGGGTCGGTGGTTGCAGGAAATCGTAAAGGTTGGCGGTTTGAGTCATCGATAACGCGGAATAGAAGACGAGATCAGCACCGGATTCCAACTAGAATAATGCATCGACACCCGAAAGTGTGCAATTGAATTGGTGTTTTTCATTTCTCAAGCGCTGATGAGTTCCGTTACCCTGATCTCGAATTCGACGGTCTGCTAACAGCAACCGCTATCGGAACAGCACGGGCCACTGGTGGTCGGCAAACCAATGGGGCTACTCGCGTTGAGAGGTCGAGAGGGAGCCGCTGAATCGAATTTGGCAACGTCATAAACAGCAAACTGGTCCGAAATCGCGTCTCGCTCAGCCGCCTGAGCCAGCGGCCCACTACACACCTCACCGCGAGTGTACATCCGGCCTTCATCGTCAACGACGTACTTGAATGGCCCACGGTAAACTCGCCGCCGCGGTCTTTCGGATTGCAGTTCAGTTTGCTCGGCCAACTCCCCTGCGGCGCTAGCCAGGTGGGGACGGTACGCGATCACGGTGGCGGAACGAAAGGCGATGCCGCCGACAACTTGCCAAGGTTGTTGCTGTAAACTTTCAATCCGAATATCTACAAATCCCGCGTGCTCAAACGCTTCCACAAACGCCGTTTGTTCGAAAGCGCCTGAAATGCAACCACTCCATAATTCTGGATCGGCCTGCAGTTCTTCGGGAACCGGTTCATCGGACACAATATCGCTGATCACAGCCCGACCACCAGGACGCAAAACGCGAAAGATTTCGTCAAACAACATCTCCTTCTCGTTGGCGTCGACTAGATTCAAAACACAATTGCTAACGACAACATCGATCGACTCATCCGCGATCATCGGTTCGCTTTGCCGCAGTTCGGCAAGAAACGATTCGAGTGCGCGAAGGCTAACTTCATCGCCAACGGGATGCTCGGCAAGATAGCGGTCAACAACATCGCGATCCACTGCGAGATCTTGAATCTTGCCTTTAAGAAACGTGACGTTGTCGTACCCGATCGCGGCGGCCACGGTGACTTGTGATCGCCTCGCCAAAGCTAGCATTTCGTCGTTCAGATCGATACCGATCACGCGGCCCACCAAGCCTGTCACCTGCGAAGCGATGAAACAAATCTTGCCACCGCCACTGCCCAAATCCAGCACCGTTTCGCCCGGTCGGATGTACTTAGAGGGATCGCCGCAACCGTAGTCGCGATCAATCACGTCTTGTGGGATCACTCGCAAGTAAGTCTCGTCGTAATCGACTGGGCAGCACAAAGCGGCTTCACGTTGCACCGCAGCCCCTGAGTAACGTTGGCGAACGACCTGCTCGGTATCAAGTCCAGGCATTTGGATGGCAACCTATTCTTATGTGACGATTAGAGGTGGGTATCACCAAAGATAAACCTCGTACCGTGAAAGTGACAGACGCTTGCTACAACACCCGCCGAAACGTCGGCGTTCCCAATCATCGGACACCTGCTTTTTACAAAAGGGATGTGGCGAGATCGCAATGCGATGAATGGCATTCCAAGAACTTGCAATGAAAAAATGGCGGCCTGTGAAGGTTACACAAGGGGCACAAGATAACCCACACAGGACCGCCGACCAGGCGAACAACGCCACGGGGCAAGCGGCGCAAACGCTCACCTGGTTTTGCGCACATACGAAACAAATTGAATCGAAACTACCACGAGGTGGCAAGAGGGATGTTACCCAAAATGCCGATACTGCTCATTTTTCAGCGCCCTGTGGAACGGTTAAGGCACGTCGGCTCTCGATTGTTGCTAATGAACCAGTATGATCAAGGATAGTACTCATGGGAATGCTAGATTTCTTTTTTTATTGACAGATTTCTATCGGTCACGTTTCCAACCGTAATTCGCGAATTTTGCAGATTTCGTCGTTACGAAGCTCGCGGAGCAGACCGCGTGCTAACATCGCGTCGAATCGGCGTTGACTCAGCCGTTGAAATTCGTTGAGTGGGTCTGAGATGATGCGTAGCTGGCGATCAGCTAAACGGGCGATGTGATTGGCCAGTGCTTTCTGGGGTGAGACGGTGTCGGGCAAGAATACCGTGTCGATATCCTCAAACGTCACGATATCCTGCAGCGGCAGATCCGCGACCGCAGCCAGTGCCGTCATGACTTCCAGAATCTCGTGGCGGGAGGTTCCGTCGGTGTTCTGCGAGATTGTGGGCGTGGCCAGAATGGAATTCAGCTCGAGCAGGTTTCGTTCTTGAATCCCGCCCACCCCCGGCATTCGAAACCATTCCAAGGTCGCGAACGTGGTGGCCTCGGTATTGAACAGTAACACCGAAGCCGCTTCTTTGGCACCGATAAGATCGCTGACGGCGAATTTCAAGGGCGAAAAACCCAAATCGCTGAGTTGCTCTAACCTCGCGGCGAAACGCGACATCGCTCGAGCTGGCATGTCTTGGCGAGCCAATTGGTGACTGCTTCCGATCGGCCCGAAACCGTTGCCTGGCAATGGCGATCGACCAATCCATTTCCGCACGCGAAAGTACGCCATCAAACCGAACGCAATCGGCTTGGGAACGGTATTCGCCAAAAATGATACCATCGTCCCGAACGGAATCGCATCGAGGTCTTCGCAGTAATAGCGTTCACCCGAACGCGGAGCAGCTTGAGACGGGAGCATGTTGTCTGACTTCATCACAGTAACTCTCCGATGGCATCGTCGGAGTCGATATGTTTTTCAATCGCCACTAGTGACGGCAACCCAGCGGCCGCGAGTAATTCGTCGAGCCGCCCACGTCGCTGCGTGGCATCGAGCGGTCCAGCCACGGAGGCGCGGGATCTAGACGAGTCTTCATGCGCGGCATGTTTGCCGATCGGGCCGTTCGTGAACTTACGTTTGAAACGCGACTCAATGTACTTGAAAACAACGATCACGGCGACGACCACGATCGCGATCGTTGTTGCAGCGGCCTTGAGATTGCCAGCGATCAGGCCGAACAACAACACGGGGGCGCACAATAACACGGTTAAACAGCCTATCGCTTTGACAGCGGTCTTCTTGATTTGACCACCGATTGCTCCGAAGATAGCACCGAGGTCGATCCGTTTGGTAGAAAGGATTTTCGGTACCAACTTTGCGAGCGCCTCCGCATCGCTCATCTCGATACCCGACGGGCCACTGACGCCGCATTGATCGCAATAGCCTGCGTCGGCCCAACGCACCGACCACTCCGGCCACCCCTGCTGCAAATACGCCAGCGTGTTGCGTGATCGCGCGCCACCCCAGTAGCCGATCTCACGACGCCCAAAGTCGAACCAGATGCCTTCACTGACGACAGCTTCTGGCGGAACCTCCGCCGCGCTAAGTTCTAGCAATTGCGCGATCGAAGATTTCTTGCCGCGAATCATGTCCTGCGGGATTTCGTTGAGATGTCGGTGTCGCACGGCGCCTTGCTCATTGACCAACGTGACCCAAGCGCGCACTTCGTCATCATTGAATGACTGCTCGTCTTCAGCCTCGTCCTCCTCCTCATCGCCCTCATGCTCGTCTTCAACCTCTTCATCCTCTTCATCCTCGTAGATGCCAGCGGCTTCGCGGACATTCTCCACGCGATCAGCAATCGCGTCTTCGGTATGTTCTTCGATCAAACCGTTTTCTGTTTCGTATTGGCCCGCAGCGATCTCAAGATCGGTGACACCGCGGGCAGCATACTCGACTTCGTATCCCGGCCAAGCCGCGTGAAGTAACTGGCTCAAGACGCTTGCCACGCGGGGCACACTAAAATCGCCGTCATCGCTATTCCAGACCAATCGTTTCCGATCGTGGTCGATGACGGCTCCCCCACAGATGTCATCGCTCCACTCATCGCCCTCCGCTTCCTGCGCCAGCCATGTGTCGAGTGCCTCACGTCCCCAAGTCAGATTGCGAAACAGATAGACGTGCGCCCAACGGTCGTAGTAGTACCGTTTTTGTCCCTGCTCAATCACAACAAAAATAGCTGGTTCACTCACAGCGATGTTCCTCAAGAGACGTTGTCGAAATCAAAATGCCTGCGGTCGGCGAACGTGCCCAAGGTAGCTTGTGGCCGATGCCATTGCCACACTTTTGCGATCCGGCGACGTCTGCGGAACCAAAAAACTGTTCGCATCAGCGCGACCTGAACCTTCCTGCCCAACACGCGTCCTTCCCCGTACAATGGGTCCTACAGATGGAAAGAGCCGACAACATTTGCCGCTGGTTCGATCGGGAGTGCGGGAGCATGTTGATCTGGCGATCCTGCGGTTGAGGCTTTCAGCTCACTCAGTCATCTGGTGTATTTACGAGTTCCACGGTGGGAGAGATTCGATTTGGCGACGACAACGAAAAAAGCAGCGGCAAAACTTTCTACCATTCGCTGCCAACGAGTCTTCTGTGGTTGGGATCAACCGCTGCTGCAACGAGCGGCTGCGTGGTTGATCGAACACGGCAGCAAACGGACCAGCCACGATTCAGCATCACGGAACATGCCGCTGTTGGCTGGTCTCGACGACGACGAGCCAACAACGGGCGGCGATGATGCGGCGATGCTCGATCTCAGTTCGCTTGACGTCGTGTTGCCGTCTAGTCGTGCGGTCTATCGATTGCGTGAGAGGCTGAGTTTGGCGGCCCAGACGAGTGGCCGCGATTATCGCCCGCCGCGTTTCTTTCTCGTCGGTCGGTTGCCGAGTTTACTGTATCGACGCCCTGCTGCTTGGGCATCGGATTTTGAGCAAACGTTGGCTTGGGCGCGCGTGTTAGCGGCGGCTAATGTGGAAGGACTTAAAACTCTTGTTCCCACACCTCCCGACCCCACCGACACGACGCCCTGGCTTGAACTCGCCGCCACCACGAGGCGGCTGTGGACCACGATCTCAGCAGAGAACTGGACCTTTGCCCGCGTGCTCAAACAAACCGAAGCAGGCGGTGAAGAACGTCGCTGGCAATTCCTGACCGGCCTCTACCATCAATACCTTGTCGAACTGGCTGCTGCCGAATGCTGCGATCCGAACGCCGCCGCACTCGATGCCATCGACGACAAACGCTGTCGTGCGATCCGCCCTATCGTGTTGGTTGGGGCAAGCGATTTGCCCGAGATGGTCAAAACCATGCTCGCACAAAACGATACCGAGGTCACGGCACTGATCGCCGCGCCAGAATCCCTCGCCGATTGTTTTGATGCGTTCGGTTGCTTGATATCAGCACAGTGGCGCGAGCATGTGTTGCCGCTACGTGATGAACAACTTGTACCCGCCGCTGCAATGGAAGATCAATCGCGGGGCGTGATCGAAGCGTTGGCCGAATTCGGCGAAACACTCAGCGTGGACGCGATCACGATTGGCGTCACAGATGAATCGCAAATTGACTCGATCGAAAATCAATGTCGTTTGCTCAATGTGCCGACTTACCGACATCTGGGCTGGTCGGTTGCGGAAACTTCAGTCGGTCGGTTGCTGGAATTGCTGGTCACGTTTCGCAGTCGGCGTCATTGGCGATCGCTCGCGGCGCTCGTACGTCACGCTGCCGTGTTCGCTCATGTTGACACACATTTCAATCCTGCCACCAAACCCAGCATAAGTAAAAAACAAAGCGAGAAAGCAGGCAAGACTCGGGTGGATTGGTTGACACGGCTCGATCAATTGATGTCCGAGGCGTTCCCGCGCAGTGTCGATCATGCACTGCCAGCGGCTCGCGACGAGACACTGATCGCCAATGAGGTTCTGAGCTGTGTGCAGCAGTGGCTGGCACCTCTGGATAAAAGGAAACGCACGATTCGGCAGTGGAGTCAATCGCTCGCGAAAGTCCTTCAAACGATTTATCCGCCTGCTAGCCTCGATTCCAAAACACAAACATCAAGGGCTGTAACAGCCACCCTCGAGGCGCTCGCCGAGTTTGAAAAAATCAGCGTGCCGCTCGACACGCCGCTGGAGTCACTCGCCGCTCTCGAACTGCTCTCGACCCGCATCAATGAAATCCCCTTGGCCGATACGCCCGCCGCCCACAAAATTGAAATACTTGGTTGGCTTGATCTGGCACTGGACGATGCACCGGCCCTGGTTGTTTGTGGCTTGAATCACCCGTTCGTTCCCGAAGCCGCTTCATCGGACCCTTTTCTCCCCTCGACGTTGCAGCAATCACTGAGTCAACGCATCAACGATCGCCGTTACGCTCGCGACGTGCATGCCATGCAGCAGATGCTGAGTACTCGCCAAGACGTGCGGTTCCTGATCGGTACGCATTCCGCCGATGGGTCACCGACTCCGCCCAGTCGATTGTTGGCCGCAGCATCCGCCGACGATGCCGCTCGCCGTGTGTGTGAGTTACTGACGAGCAACCGGCCGCGAATTGAAGTGCTTTCACAATATCAATCCAATGCACCAGAGAAACGTGGGCCAGCGGTTGATTATTTTGGGCCGCCGACTCCGCAACCTGGTCGGACGGTCGACGTGCTCAGCGTCACGGCGTTCTCGGCGTACCTCGCCTGCCCCTATCGGTTTTATCTGCGGCATGTGTTGCGACTGCGACCACTCGATGATGCCTCACTCGAACTCGCTGCCAATCAATTCGGCGATCTCGTCCACGGGGCGTTGGAGTTCTTTGGTCAGAGTAAAGACAAAGACGAATCCGATCCGAAAAAGATCGAAGCTCATCTGATTGCAGCACTGCATCGGTACGCCGCTGAGCGGTACGGTGAGAACACGGTTTCGACGGTGCAGTTGCAAGTTCGACAAGCTGAACGTCGTTTGAAAACCGTGGCACAACGGCAAGCTGAACGGATCGCTGACGGCTGGCGAATTCATGCCGTCGAAGCATCCGTTGATGAACTTGATCACGACCGCAAAACCAACAAACCCAAACGTCCAACAGGGATTTTACTCGATGGTGTGTTCACCGGATTGCGGGGCCGTTTCGACCGGATCGACTATCATCCCGAGCAAGATCGATGGGCCATTCTGGATTACAAAACACACGGTCATTTGCCAGAGAAGAAACATCTCAAACAGAAACCCAATGGCTCGACCCAGTGGATCGATTTGCAGTTGCCGCTGTATCGACGTTTCATTCCTGATCTAAACATTCCTGCTGATCCCCCAGCCGTCGAGTTGGGCTATTTCAACGTTGCTGAAAAGGATACAGAAACGAAAATCAATATCGCTCGATTCACGCCTGACCAATTTGATGCCGCCGATGAATTAATCCATCACTGCGTCCGGCAAATTCGAGCCTGTCAGTTCGCTCCAAACCCAGCAGGCGTGGAGTACGACGATTATGAAATGATCTTCAACGAAGCGATAACCACACTGCCTAGCGACGATGACGATGACGATGCCACAGAGGTAAGCCAATGAACAATTTGGAAACGGTCATGGACGATGAGTTTGGCGAGTATGTCTTTTTGGATGACTCAGCGGGCGGTGGTTTTGATGAGTTGTTGCTTGACCGCGAACTGCTGACGCCGGAGTTGATGCGTGGTGCGTTTGAACCGACGCTCGTGCGGGCTTCGGCGGGCACGGGTAAAACGTATCAACTAACCGCACGGTTACTCAAAATCTTGCTGACCGGTGCGCCCCCTGAAACCATCTTGGCGACGACGTTCACTCGCAAAGCAGCCGGTGAAATCCTGTCGCGGGTCTTGGTGACGCTCGGCCAGGCCGCTGATCCCGTGCGTCCTGACGCGCTGGCGGCTTTGCGAGGACAAGTCGGATTACCAGGTTTGCCACGGCATGTTTGCGGAAATTTGTTTCATCGCCTATTGCGAAACATCCACCGGCTCCGCATCTGCACGCTCGATAGTCTGTTCTCTCAACTCGCCCGTGCGTTGCCGTTTGAACTGGATCTGCCGCCAGGTTGGCGATTGACCGATGAAGTCGAAGAGGTTTGGTTGCGACAACTGGCCGTCGGCAACATGATCGACGTTTTAGAACCCGTCGAGATTGAAACGTTGATCTCAATGCTCGGCCGTGGTGACGTGAAACGCAATATCGCTCGTGAGTTGATCACAGTGATTGACACGACCTACGCGTTCGCGCGACAAAGTGGTGTTGAAACGTGGGACACGATCGACGTGCCGACACGTCCCGATTCAAAACAGATCACAGCCACGGCGGGTTCGTTTCGGATGGCCGATCCGCCACAGAAGTCGTTGCGTGAGTTACTTGAAAAAATCGCCGATCATCTCGACGCTCGCAATTTCGCACCGCTTGTCGAACAAACATTGCTCAAGAACATTCACAAGTCGCGGCAGAGCAATGAAGAGGTGAAATTCGGACGCAGTAAATTCTCTCCTGGACTCGATGCGGATTTCGATGTTCTGTACCGTTCGGTGCAATGTGAATCCCTGTCGCTGCTGAGGAGCCAGAATCATGCGACAGGCGGAGTGACGACGCACTACCACGCGGCGATCACCGAGGTTAAACAAACCCAGCGTTCGTTTGCGTTTGACGATATTGCGGTGCGATTAGCGTCGGTTTTTCGCAATCTCGATACGGCGACGATTCAGAATCGGCTCGATTCCAAAATTGATCACTTGCTACTCGATGAATTTCAAGACACCTCGCCGGTGCAGTGGCAAGTGCTCAAGGTGCTCGCACAATCGGTCGTCGAGCCATCGACCGCACCCAGCGAATCGTTGGATGCTGCGTCTGCGCGGTCGCGGCAAATTGATCCGCGTCGCAGCCAATCATTCTTTTGCGTGGGCGATACCAAACAAGCGATCTATGGATGGCGAGGTGGCGTCGCAGAGATTTTTGACGCTGTGGATTCGCAAATTGATGGAATTGTGACCCGTTCGCAAGACCAAAGTTTTCGTAGCTCTGCCGTTGTGCTCGATGCTGTCACGTCCGCTTTTCAAAACCTCAATCATCATCCACTGGCTGAACCGGAGACCGATGATCCGTCTGATAAATCGTTGTACGAGTCGATTGCGTTAAAAACATTTGCCGAGAAGTTCCCGCAGCATACGGCAGCGAAATCATTGCCAGGGGTGGTGCAATTCATGACTGGACCGTTGGTACCGGCCAAACCGAATCCAGACGATCCTGGGGGCAAGCCCATCAAACCGACGGCCAAGGAGATCACAGCGGCCTTGCTCGATGAAGTCGCCGCGCAGATCGAAACGTTGCACTGTGACGCTCCTCATCTGAGCATCGGTGTATTAACACGAACCAACGCAACCGTGGCGATGTTGATTGATCGCTTGGAAACACGCGGCGTCGACGTCAGTGCCGAAGGCGGCAACCCGTTGTCCGATAGCGTCGCGGTGCGATGGGTGCTGTCAGCATTAATGATGGTCGAACATCCTGGTGATGGTCGCTGGCGATTTCACATCGCACACTCTCCGCTGGCGGAGCATCTGCCATTGTCCAGTGGCGACCCCGCCAACGAGGCCGCAAACGTGTTGCGATCTATGATTGAAGATCAGGGACTGCCGGCAACGATCTTGTTTTTAGCCGAAGCGTTGCGTCCCGCTAGTGATTCGTCAGACGGCGTGCGTCTGCATCAACTCGTCGAACTGGCCGCGTTGTACCGTCATACTGCGCGCTCACGCCTGCGTGATTTCGTTGACTTGGTGAATGTCAAACGTGTGCAACGTCCACGCGCTGCCGCGGTCCGAGTGATGACGGTTCATCAATCCAAAGGACTGGAGTTTGATGCCGTGTTCTTACCCGAGATCCACAAAGAACTGGTTGGGAAACCACCGCAGTGTATCGCTGATATCCCCGACCTCAGCGAACCGCCTGCGGGCATGTGCCGTAGTGTCAGCGAAAAACAATGGCACTACCTGCCGACGCGTTGGCAGCGTAGTTTCGGGGGTAACGTGGCCGCACGCGTGACGGAAGCCTTGTGTTTATTGTACGTTGCTATGACCCGCGCACGGCAAGGACTCTATATCGTCACGCCGCCCGCTGGTAAGCCCGATTTTAATAACAAGAACGCCGCCTCGCTGTTATTTCATGCTTGGAACAATGCTAGCGATGTCACGGATGTCGATCCCACCACGGGCCGCGCCATGCTTTACGAATCAGGCGACCGTGATTGGTGGCGTGATGGAGAAGTGACGAAGAAAGTGGACCCTAGCGAAGCAGTCACACCCGTGATTCAGCGCGTGTTGCGTTTCCAGCAAACTGCTGCAACGCCGCTGCGTAATGCGATTTGAATCTCACTGAAACTGCTGGAGATACTTGGTCATTCGCAATTTTTTGCGGGCGCTGTCACTGGTCATGTAACGGACACTACCGAAGACTGGTCGTTTCGGGCCCCAGGCTCGGTCAGTCCGACCGAGCACCCATAGGATGCCACAGTACGAATTGGGATCGCGACCATCTAAGCCGTATTTGTTGTTCAGATGAATCATCACATCGAGTGCTTCTTGAGCCGAACGGGTCCAGTGCAAGATTTTTTTTCCCCACAGCATTCGCATGTAGTTGTGCATCATGCCCGTGCGGACGATTTCATTTTGGGCAGCGTTCCAAAGTTCGTCGTGTGTGCGTGAGTGTTCAAATTCTTCGAGCGTGTACAGATGCGGACGTTCGTCACTGTCGGTTGCTGCCAAAGAGACTTGCGCCCAGTTCGGCAGCGACTCCAGTTTGTCGTAAGTCTCGGGGTTCATGAAAGACCAATTGAATCCGAGTTCGCGCCATGTCAACAATTGATCGAGGAAGCCTTCGGCGGGCTCGCTCACGTTCCAAAAACCATGATTCTTGCCGTTGGGTTTGGACGTCTGCTTGGGCGTCCAGTTCTCTTGTTGAAATAGTTTCAAAACAATCTCATGCGGCGAGATGTGCCCGAAGTGCAGGTGTGGGCTGAGGCCAGAGGTGGCGTGTTCATCGGGATGGTTGCGGTCGGTACCGTAACGATCGAGATTGTCATTGAGAAAAACGGCGAGGCGACGTTGAGCTTCGACAAAACCACCGGGACAAACAGGCGAGGGCGGTACGTCATGATCAATCGGAATTTTGGCAAGACCACCAGTTTGGAGCAATGATTGAAAATCAGCAGCAGGCCAGCGTTTGAGTATCTTTGCTGGAATCAAATTCGGGGCAGGGCGGGGCAGGGCAGGGCAGGGCAGGGGAGTCGCTATGGGCGTGTGCTGGAGTGCCGCGAGCACGTTCTTTTGCATGTAGCGGCGATAACTATGAGCGACTGTGTAGGTTTTTTCGCCGCTGCGAAGCGGCAAGATGCCATTGCCGTCAACAAGTTCGAGTCGAGCGGGGATTCGGTCTTTCACCGCTTCGATCATCGTCGGCAAAAAGAAACACGGGTACTCATCGGTGACCACCGTGCAGGCACGTTCGGCGAGACTATGCAGTAGCGGAGTACCGTGGCCAGGCGTGGGTTCGACATACGGGTAGTAAGAGATGCCAAGATCGATTGACGCTGCCGCGTTATCTCGCATGCCTTCGATAATAAACCGATGCAGC
>JBGSMN010000344.1:0-4357 GCA_041740155.1 Rhodopirellula sp. | reverse complement strand
ACGGGGAAGTCGAAAAAATTCTTTCTGGTGAAGATGGAAGCCAACCGTTTGCGACTGACGGCAGCTTCTACTTTGTCCCGCCAAATTTCAGCGCCTACGGACACGAGGCGACAGTAGATCTGAAAAATCGCTATGAGATTCTTTTTGAGTACACGGTCAACGGTAGCGGCAGTCCGCCCTCCCCGGAAGTCAAACGCGGCGTCGCCGTGATCAACGTACTGCCAGGGTACAATGAGATTATCAATCTGATATCATCAGTGGGTGACACAACGAAAGCTGGTACCAACAAGCCACTCGATGTTTATCGCATCGAGCAGCGATTACGCCACCTACAATTCACCGCCGAAACTCCGCTTGCATCTGCTTATTCCACCAACGCTGCCGTCCCCGGAGCCCCGCTTTATGTCGATGGATTGTCAAGTACCGATTTGAATGAGGCTATCCGACTCTTTCAAGCCGTAACCAACTCGGGCAATCCGGAAAACATTACAAACCCCACAGTCGATGGTGGGGGAAGCAATGAGAAATGGCTTAATGCCGCCAATGCTCCGATGTGGTTGCAACTGGACGTGGGTGCGTTTCGAGATTTGCCAAGTTCGTACAATGTAAGAGGTGACCAATGGGGGAGTCAAGTTAATCGCGAAGCGTGGGCCAATAGCTGGACGTTGGATTTGTTCAATCGCAGTATCGCCGACAACTATGCAATGCTGACCGACCGCTATCCGACTAGCTTGGCAGAGTATCCCGACCGTGGCGAAATATCGATCAATTTGCTTGCCATATCTTTCGACGACGAAACATCGACCCCGACGCTAAACGTGAAAGAGAGCAGTCGTTTTCGCAAGGGGGATCCAATCGAGATCCAATTGCCAGGTCTGCAGTCCGAACTGACCTACGTTAGTGAAGTGCTCGACTCGCGTCGCGTATCCGTGTTGCCGACTGCCGCAATCATTTTAGCAAAAGACGAGGTAAAGGCATCACAACCGGCATACGTCGAGATAAAGAGTGGTTCGAAGTGGATCGGGCCGCTTGGAATCAGCAAGTCGGCGGCCTCGCCGGTCACTAAGGGAAAGGTGACTTGGCGAGTCGAATTCGATGCGATACCGTCTGCCCTCAAGAACGTTCTGACCATAGGCAGTGAGATCCGGTTTGTCATTGATGGTGTTGTCGCACCTCGCACGGAGAAAGTCTTACGAAAATTTGTGCGCGATAATTTGAGCGGATACTTTGAGTTCGAGACAATGGATAACGCTAATGCCTACAGCGTGTCAAAAGAGCAGACTGAAGCATTTCTGAAGCTGACGCAATTGCATAACCCCGAGCTCTTTACTCTCCAAGGCACGCGTCACAGTTCACATAAGTCGGGCAACAGCATTGATTGGAGCATTAGACAGGAATCGATGCCGACCAACGAGTTAGCCAAAAACTCCGGGGAAGGATATTTCCCAGACGCCCAGCTTGACCCGCTCAAGCTAGACGCGACAGTGGCTCAACTTAACGATCAACTGTTGGCAATGAACAATAGGATGAAGCAGCAAGTTCTGTTCACGCATACGCCGAAATCTAGCGATACTCCTGCGTTCATTGCACAGCTTAACACTGCCGTGGCGACAAGACAGGTGCCAAAAAGCTTGGTAAAGTTGCTCGTCGACAACAAGATCGCCTTGCCGAAACTAAAAAACGGAGCTGCGACAATCGTTTCGTCGGAGCAGGATTCGATCTGGCGAATCGTCGACGGTAATAATCAGTATGAGATTTCGGTTAAAAGAAATACTGAAAGAGCAGCTAATGACTTCATGTTGTCGGCTGCCGGTGACATTGCTACACCAGCGACTCACCAGATACTGTTTGCTGCGAGCAGTGATGCCGAATCCACTGAGTTTATCGCCGCGCTTGACGATGCTTTAACCGCAGAAACGTTTTCGCAAACAATTCTCAATCGACTCGGCGCAATAGGCGTTACCGTGGCGTCTCCGAAGATGCAAAAGTCTTGGCACTTTCAAGGCGAGAACCAGTACTACCGAAATCACGACCGGAATGGACAGAAGCAGCTAATGTCTTATAACGTCGAGTTTTCCGACGGAAAGTTCGAGTTTCGTGGGGACGAGAAACAGTTGAACTATTGGGAGCTGGACGCGATACGCAGCGTTGTGACCATCTGGCTCAATGCAGGTGACCAAGTTAGTCAAGTTTTGATTGGGAGCAGCAAGCAAGAGCATCATCGATCGCGAAAGGTACTTGACTCACTATTGTCCAACGTGAAGATTCAGCCGGAAATAGGACACGATAATCACATTCACGTCGACTTGAAGCCGGTGGCGACGCCTGTTTCCTTAGATTCGCGAATTGCGGTTACGACATCTGGTGACCGCGGCGAGGAGTTCACCATCGATCTGCAGCGGGAGTTGCGTCGGCTCTTGGAGCTTGGGGACGAAGCAGAGGTACCTTATTCGGAATACAGCCTTCTTCATGGTTCGTTCGTGGGAGCAGAAGTCCGAATCGACCCGACTAGTGGTGAAGCATCGGCATCTCAGTTCGACCAACAGGGTCGATTTGTCGTAAAGATCAAACCAGATGCGCCTGAGGTAATCGAAGGCTATGTCACAGCAACCCATACCGCCGCCAACGGCAAGGCACAGCGCGTCAATATTCCCGTGCAAATTTTAGTGAACGACACGGCGCTAAACAGCAACCGTGGCACCGACCCAATAAAATTCATTAGTCAGTATTTTGCCAGCTTGGTCGAGTTGCGAGGTTCGGACTCCCCCGGACTGCTGTTTGATTTACTGCATGGCGCAGACAAGGTTAGTGAGGCGATCGGTGATCGGGTCCGTAATCTTTCACTGATCGAGGTTCAAACTCCGACGAACGAGCGGCGAGGGACGTTGGGGATTGATCAAATTGATGGCATTTCAGAAACCGCGGATTTCCTTCTGCTTGGCGACCAGGGTGGCAGCTTGCAAACTGGCTTGTATACACGCAATACCGGTATACTTGCCGAAACGCTGATTCAGCTTGGCTTTAGTTCCGAGGATGCCGTGTCGATCAGCGAGTCGGCGCCAAAACCACCACAAGTCGCATCCGTATTGAAGCTGTTGAATGATCCCGTTGCGGGAAGCGTGGTGGACCTGAGAACGAATCAGCGTCTGGGCGTCGAAAAGGTTGGCGATACAGTTCAGGTTCACACGGGACTCGACAATAGCTTCTATCTAGGCGGGTTAGACGGACTCGGTTTTGCCTGGGGCGTCAATGACGGAGTTTATTCAACGACACATACGAAGACATCGGATTCCGTTCCGATCTATGCGTTGTCGGTTCACTCGGGCGGGGCCATCGAATCGCCGATCTCCACGCGAACCTTGAATGAAATTGGGGCGAGCGACGAGCGATTCTTCCAGATTCGTCAACGCGAAATACTACCCACGATCGATGACTTGATCGAGTTCCGTGGACTGTCGTTGTCATTAAATTTGAATGTCGCCTTGACGGCTGGCGGATTCGAGTTTCAATCCAACGCCGACGGTGCTTCACAGATCAATGTTGCGGCGGAAGGCTTGGCAATGTTCCCTGATCGCAGCACGGAAGAACTCGATGGATTGCTGGTCGCTGAGGGGATCGTTGGTTCTGTTGATCTCGCAACCGGCGAATTGGCGCTTGATCTCGATCAGGTGACGGCCGCCGTCGAGAGCGTATTTACCGCGACGGCCAGTGGGGAAGATACCAACAACGACGGCGAGATTGATATTCCAGCCGTGACGCTGCGCTATCCTCCGGCAGAGAGCGGCGATGATGAAGGTGTGATCGCGCGGCTGCAAAATGTCCAGGTCACGCTCGACGCGTTCCCGGATCTACCTGCGGATTTACTGGCGGTCGATGAGTTCATCATTCGCGATGACGGCTTTTCGCTGACGCGCCGTGATCTGCAATTCGCCGAGGATCAAACCGTGACGATGGGGACCGCGCCGGTTTGGCTGTCAATCGAATCACCCGCGATCGACGAATTGTTGCTGGATGTACGGGTCGGCTCCGAAATTTCCGTTAGCGGTGGCATTGAGTTCTCTTCCGGTGCCGCAGAGTTGCTGCCGGGTCAGACAGAATCGTCGCTGCTGGAGATCGTTGACGATGATCCAGAGGACGATCAACCAGCTCTGCAAGGATTTTTTGATTTCGCGACGGGCGCGATTGATGTCGAGGTCCGCGAACTCGTCGGATCATTGGGCGGGATCTTCTCGTTCAGCGCCACCAGCGATGACCCGACTACTCCAGCGGTCGCCCTGAGAATCGATCCCACTGCAGACAGTAATGAAGTAGCGCTATCGATAGCTACCTTTGCTGCCACGATTCCAATTTTGGATGC
>JBGSMN010000067.1:0-50803 GCA_041740155.1 Rhodopirellula sp. | reverse complement strand
GTTGCGCTAGGCACGTCGCGACCGGCGAAATCTACTGCGGGGTCGATCGTAAGGTACTTCGGCGAGTATGAAATTCTGGAGGAACTTGGTGTTGGAGGAATGGGTGTTGTTTACAAGGCTCGACAAACCAAGCTGAAGCGGATCGTGGCCCTTAAGATGATGCGCGCCGGTGTGCTGGCAAATGCAATCGATCTGCAGCGATTCGAAGCGGAAGCCAAAGCCGCAGCGAAGCTATCGCACCTTGGGATTGTTTCGATTCATGAAGTCGGAAGCCATGCAGGGCAACACTTCTACACGATGGACTATGTTGAGGGCGGCAATCTGTCTCAACTGCATCGCGACGAACCGGTCCCGGCAAAACGTGCGGTGATGCTGATCCGTCAATTGGCAGAGTCGATACACTACGCTCACCAAAAGGGGATCGTGCATCGCGACCTGAAACCCGCCAATATTTTGTTGACCGCCGAAGGTGAACCGAGAATTGCTGACTTTGGGCTCGCCAAACGCGTTCACGACGACGACGAGTCTCAATCACCCACCTTGACCGAAAGTGGTCAGATTTTGGGAACAGCCGGCTACATGTCTCCGGAGCAAGCCTCTGGAAAGTCGCGTTTGGTGGGTCCGCTGTCCGATATCTATTCACTGGGTGCCGTGCTTTACGCATTGCTGACGAGCCGTGCTCCGTTCGTCGGAGAAACACCATCGCATACGATCATGCAGGTGCTACAAAATGAGCCCATATCGCCAAGAAAACTCAATCCCAGTCTTCCTCGCGATCTCGAGAATATCTGCCTGAAGTGTTTGGAGAAAGAACCTCACAAACGCTATGGCACGGCGGAAGAGTTGGCAGATGATTTGAATCGATTCTTAGTGGGTCGACCGGTCATCGCGCGGCCAATTGGTCGTTTGGATAAGACCTATCGTTGGGCGCGACGCAATCCTTGGATCGCGGCAACCGCGGTTCTGTTGATGTTGATCGGGCTTGCCAGCCCGCTTTTTGCGGCGCGAGAGGTATATCTACGTCGAGCGGCGGACGACCAAGCAGCCTTCGCTGCGGACGAGGCCGAACGCGCTAATCAGGAGGCTGCTACCGCGAAACGACTAAAACAAGAAGCGGAGACCAACCTGCAACTCGCCAACATAAATGCAGAAGCTGAACGGCTAGCCAAAGTCGCCACCAACGCAGCCCTGAGTCGAGTTAAATATTTTCTCGCGATGGCACACTGGGACAATGGGCGTGTCGCCGACGCGGTTGCTGCTCTTGAAGAGATTCCCGAATTCGACCGGCATTTGGAATGGAATATTGCCTATCGTAAGTTTCAAGGATCGTCTGCGACACTCCAGGGTCACGTCGGCACAGTGAATGCCGTGGTATTCAGCCCCGACGGAAAGCTTGTCGCCTCGGGAGGTTCCAATGAAATCCTGATTTGGGACGCGGGCACGGGCAAAAAGCTTCGCTCGATCGAAGTCAACGGGATCGTTCGATGCTTGCGATACTCGCGAGATGGAAAGGAGCTTTATGCAAGCAGCGGCAATACGATCACGATCTGGAACCCGAACAATGGTCAGCCGCTCCGAGCGATCACCGAAGCTGCGTCGAACGACGAGGAGATTTACTCGTTTAATCTCCATCCTTGCAAACAAGAGATCGTGATTGGCACCCGAATCGTGAACCAGAAGGGGCGTTTACTGTGGTGGAATCTATCGGATGGAGCGTTGCTGCGCAGTACCGAGACGTCGATTCATGGAGTGCGCCATGTTTGTTTTAGTCCCGAGGGTAGTCGTCTGGGTTCGATTGGCTTCAATAGCGGGCTCGCCATGTGGGATTCTGTATCGGGAGAACCACTTTGGAACGTCGGTCGCGACGGTGTCGATGTAGCGTTCGCTCCCGACGGCACTTCAGTTGCTTCGTGCCAGATGTTCATGGGCTGGTCGATTCATGACCCGGCATCGGGAGGCATCATTCAGCAGGGAGCAAGTGCTGACAGGCAAAGTACAAGAGCAGCAACTCGGCTGACATTTAATCCCTCCGGGAGCAAACTGGCGATTGGATACGCTGACGGTGAAATCAGTATCGTGGATAAGGGAACAGAGCGTCACAGTAAGGTTCAGGGTCACCACGCTGGCGTCACCGATATGGCATTCAGCCCAGATGGTTCGACACTGGCATCAGCAAGCGAAGATGGTACTGTCAAACTGTGGGGTTTGAATGCGAGAAGTAGCCACATTGGTCCGGATAAACGGATTGTAAAACACTCGAGTTCCGTCAGGACTCACCTGGAACATTCGTTGATAAATTTGGCAGAAATCCCACTGAACAATAACGCTATGGATGCCACCTTCGGCTCCAGCGGCCGTCGACTTGCGGTTGCCGGATTCGATAAAGATATTCAGATATGGGATACGGCCAATATGAGGCTGACGCAAACAATATCTGATCATCCAGACTTCGTGATTCGAGTGGCGATGAGTCAGGATGAAACCAAGTTGGCGTCCGCCTGCGTCGATAATCAAATTTACCTCTGGGATCTGGCAACCGGTCAAATGATTCATTCCATGCATGGTCACCGTGATTTGGTGACGGACCTGCAATTCAGTACTGACGGCCAACGATTGATCTCATGCGACCTAGCCGCGTCGGTCAAGGTGTGGAGCACTGTTGAAGGAAAAGAAACTCACACGTTGCTCGGACATAACGATCCCGTACAGGCCCTTGATGTCCGCGACGATGGCAAAAGCGTCGCGTCGATCGGACACGATGGAACACTTTGCGTTTGGGATATCGACTCTGGTAATTTGCTCCGCAAGATTCAGATTGGCGGGAAATTGTACGACGTCGAATTCCTTCCTGCATCGCCCGTAGTCTGTGTCGGAGGCGCGAGAGGCACGAAATCGAGGCTCCTTGAGTGGTGGGATACGAGCAGCGGCAGTCGCGTGCGGTCCATGGAGGCTGCTGGCGACGTGGTCTACGGCCTTGCCTTGAACCATGATGCGACTCGCATGCTGACATGTGAAAGCAGGGTCGTCAAACTATGGGACGTCGAAAAGAAGCAGGAATTACTATCCTTTGAAGTGTCGTCTCAACCCAGGAAAGTCCAGTTCTGCCCCACGCAGGAATTGATCGTCATTGCACAAACCGCCCATTATCCTGGCTCAGGACCTTTCGATTTAGCGATGCAGCGGGCCGAACTTATACTTTTTCGAGGGTCAGATGACTCCACAAACCTCCTCCCCCGCGACCCAATTCCTGACGGCGAGGAACCAACTCGCTCAAAAGAAGAGATAGATGAGTTTCTGGCCACTGCACTCTCCTATCGTGTCGACTCCTTCGCGACTATCTACGCTTTGGGATCGTGGCTCCGTCAGTCAGATGAATTGAACCCTAACCACGCCGCAGCATTGAAGGGATTCCACAATGTAATGACAACTTGGAGGTCAAAGATGGCCGAGGCATATCCGGAAATGTCCGAGGATGAAATGGATCTACTACTGCCGGACGATGCTCGGCAAGTCTTGGCAAATTATCCGAACGGGCCCGACGAAACTAATGGCCTGGCTGTGCCTCGCCGCGAGGATCCTGGATTTGAGTCGGTCCTTGTGTATTGGTATGAGCTCCAGAAGCAGCTCGAAAAGGCAGCCGAGTTCAGACGAAAAAATGAATTCGCCGAAGCCAGAAAAATCTACCAGGCTCTGATCGATCAAGCCTCGCAAAAGACGGACGACCCGCTGAGAGTCATTGCACATATACCCTATGCCGTGACGCTGGTGTGGTTGTGGAACCAACTTGCCGACTTGGAACTGCGAGCGGGCAGACCTGAAGCACGTCGTGTGACTCACGAGGGACTCGCCGAAGTCATGAGCCAAGCAATGCAGAAAGAAAATCCGAGGGATTGGCTAACGCTTGCTGATCTTTCGTTTGACATCGATCGTTTTGAAGAAGCCGCCGACGCGTATCTGAAACACTTGCAATTGCTCGGCAAAGCGAACCTCATTCCCACAGACGGAGAATTCTGCCCCTACCTTCGCCCGGTCGATTTTCACATCGTCACTCGCCTGATGACATCGCGGAAATTCAAACTTGCCGCCGTTGATGGAAAATTCATTAATGACACGCCTGTCTACCGTGCCCGATTCGAACCCTGGGATGGACCGTATTACTATTACTGGGGATTGGACGAGACATCCTTTCAAAGAAGATCCGATGAAATGCAAGCGAAAGGCTTAAGCTTAGTGGATCATCGCAGTTTTCAAAACAACGATGGCAAATCGCTGCACTGCTCCATTTGGGAGTTCGCACGACCGTCTTTCGAGCAAGATCCTATCGAAGGTGAGTCGCTCTACGTACATGGTTTTGACGGTGGAAAAGCGTATACACAAGACATGGTTAGCTTCGGCAGGGATAAATGGAGCGGAGGTCAGCATCTGCTCTGGATGGATGCTAAGCCGGGTAATCAACTAAAGCTTGAGTTTGATCTGAATACATCAGGAGACTACATAGTCGGAACCGTACTCACAACAGCACCTGACTTTGCAATCGTCGATCTCAAACTAAACGGTGTTGTGATTTCCGAGGGCATTGACCTCTATCGCCCGAATGTCGTTGACACCACTGGAAAGCTGGAACTCGGCACACTTTCTCTGAAAGCTGGACGGCAGCAACTCGTCATTGAAATCAAGGGTGCAAACGACGCGTCTATAAAAAAGTATGGTTTTGGTATCGATTATTTTGAACTAACCTCTACGAAAATTGATCAAGCAGAAGTTGAAAAGGATGCAATCGACCCAAACACAAAAACCTCGCCTGCCACCGAAATGATTCCGCACGACCTTGATTTGATTGCACAAGAAAGCCAACCAATCGAAATAAGTAGCAGTATGCCAAAAATGCTGTCAGACGCTGCGTTCCAAACGGAATTCATTGAGAAGATAGGTTTGAAGCAACGTCCCATGGATGTCTTTGTTGTGCGTGACCCGACAACAAGCGAACCGCTCTATGGTATCGACTGGGGACCTGCAGATGGGCTGGACTTCATCGTTCGACATAGGATGTCTGACGAACTGCTGAAGAAACATGAAGCGAATGCTGTACGACAAGGCTTCACACTGAAACGAGTAAGGAAGGTGACCATCGGCGGAGTGAACCATCACATTGGCCTATGGACGAAACCCGACACATCAGCGCAGAAATGAAAAACTTGTTTCGAGCGAATTCAATCCCGAACATTGCCGGACAACTACGCCGAGAAGTTAGCATTCGCATATAGCCAACAGACTCCA
Source organism: Rhodopirellula sp. (assembly GCA_041740155.1). Lineage (GTDB taxonomy): Bacteria > Planctomycetota > Planctomycetia > Pirellulales > Pirellulaceae > Rhodopirellula. Next base: position 45,526 of record JBGSMN010000067.1, on the reverse strand, counting down.
CGTGAAGATTGGCTATGAACTCACTGGTAAATGCAGCGACGATTACCAATGCCGCAAATACGCAGTTGCTTTTGCTTTTTCCTTTTGATTCAACCTGTTTGTCGATCACCGCGTTTACACAAGTGGCCGAGCCATGATGTGTCGTGAGGGCAAACGCCTTCAGTGCTGTTGGTCCCATTGGAAGCGTGACTTCCAGAAATTGATCGATTCGCCTGACCACCAAGTTAAACGAATGGGGTATGACTTGATGCGGCAAAAATGCGAACTGTTCTAATACTGGCGCCGATAAAAACCGGCGACATCAAATGGTCAATCTTCCGAAAGTATGTTTCGTCGATCCGCGAAGAGGTGCGACATCTACTACTGCGAGGTAGGTTTATCGAAAAAAAGTTATATGGATTTTGCAATGAGTTGCACGCAGAGTGTCAAGGGCTGTCGTTTCGTCGAACGCGGACATGTCAGTTTTGCAGGTCCGCTTCTTCGATCAAATCGAATGGGTGAGAGAGAAAGAACGGTATTCTCTATTTGCTGTTCCACCCGTTCGCCACTGGCTAGATTGCCTAGATGTCGTCTTCCGAAGTTGTCAGAGCCTTCGATGAGTCGGCTTCTGCGACATCGAAGTACTTGGCAAGCAATTCCGGTAGCTTTTCACCTCTTGCGTCGAATGACACGATTTTGCCCTCCCGGTCTACTAAAATTGCCGTTGGGATGGCAGTAATCTCGTATCGCTTGCTCATCGATTGTGTCTCCACCGCATCAGCATCGTAGATAGACGGCCATGGAATTTCGGCGTTCTTGATGCACTCTTCTGCTTTCGTTCGGTCGCGGTCCACACAGACTCCCACGACCTCGAAACCTTGCTGTTGAAATTTTTCATACTGCTGCTTGACGTTGGGAATTTCACGGAGGCAAGGACCACACCATGATGCCCAGAAATCTACTAACACGACCTTACCCTCGTAGGCTTTCCAATCGATCAATTCACTCGACATCAATTTGCCATCGACGACGATCGGCGTCCCTATTAGATTTAGCCTTGCTTCTAACTTATCTGCGGAGACACGCAGTCTTGCGATGGCCACATCATTGGCATTGCCTTCCGCTTCAGCAAGTATGTCAGCGATCTCGCGGTAGAGTCGCAGCGCAAGTAGAGGCTTTTCCGCACGCTGAAACATCGTGGCTATATTCGATGCAATTCCAATCGCCGGATTGAAAGACGCACCGTCGAGTTTCTCTCTGGCCATCGCCTTTGCGTCTTCAATCAGTTGCGTCTGTTCCGTGTCAGACATCTCGTTGATCTGTTCCGCTCGTGATTGCAATTCAGCAACTCTCGCAAACATTTTTTGCATCGCGGGATCCGACAATCGAGGCGTTGTGACGACGTTTAGCGGCTGGTCCAAACGGATTTCGGAGTCGGTCTCGGCGTCCACTGGATCCTCTTCCCTGACGTGAAATCTGCTGAACGTAACTTTGACTTCATCAGGAATCGTCTTCACACCCGAGACGCCAGCAAGTAATGTGGCGTTCGCATTGATCTTTGCCGTTCCCATTTGATGCCATTCGTCTCCGACGTGTCGCACTAATCCGCGAACTGTTTCACCGCGGACCTCTAAACGCAGCTCAACAGCGCGGTCCGCTTGCAATGGAAAGTCGGCAAACAACCCCATGCGAGTTCGCTTACCATCAATCCGTTGCTCGAAGTTTGAGTAAAACGACTTCGCTCCGTTTCGAATAAAGCTGGCCCGCTCGAGCCGAATGTAGTTTTGTTGGTCCTGGATTAATACCAATCCGCCACTGACATAGGCTCGAGGCAGTTCGGGAAGTGGAAGGTCGCCCGCTACGACCGTCGAAACGGAAAAGTCGCCGCTGAGCGAACGCACAATGCGAGGCGAGTTCATGCGGCCGATCTCAGCATCCAATTCGTGCGGACCTGGGCCGAACGTCACGACAACCGAGTCTTTTCCAATTTCAAAGCGGCAATCCCCGTCGGGATCGACTAATTGCCCCCACCCGTCAATGGTCCCGTAAGTTGAATCCGCGGCAGGCGCGGCGGAGATCAACAACAAAAAAAGAATACAACTTGTGAGTAGACGCATAGCAGTCTGGCCTTGTTCGAGAAGGATCGGAACGAAAAAGTGAAGTTCGTAATATGTGGATGAAATCGGTGAGGCCAATAAGTTGAGGCCACCCGAACATTTCAACGTTTAAGCATCGTGCGATGCTTATTGACGTGAACGTAGCGGAACTTCGAGTTCAATCTGAGAACCATCACGTAGAAGTCGAACGGAGACGGTTCCTTTTCTAGCTCGCGCCGACTCGATTAACGCGGTCATCTGTTCGCTTGATTCCGGCTTTACTCGATCGATCGTCAGTATTTGGTCATCCACTGATAATCCAGCCCGCGATGCGGGGCTGTTCGGATAAATGAATGCAACTTGGAAAGACTGATTTGCTTGGCGAGTCCTAATTCCGAGTATCCAGGTAGGCAATACTCGAACGCTGACCTGCGCTACAACAGGGCTTTTTTTGAATACAGCCGCGTTCGCTGGATTGCCAATACCTTGCAATTTCAATGGCGTCCATGGATCATCGCCGTCCTGACCAATCGGCTGGCGCACGAGCATGTCGATGTGCGCTCGCAGTGTGGTTTGATCGATGTCAAATCGCAGATCGAGTCCTCCCAACCAATCCAGGAACGCAAATTTCCAAGACGGAGGTGTTTTAGTTTCTGCAAAATAGCTTGGTTCAGGCCACTGAGTTCCCGTCCAATACGAATGGCCATCGTGATCAGCCAAGTCGAAGTCACCGCCGAGTGGACAGCGCAATCGTGCGCCCAATGCCGATTCCACCTTGTCACGTGACGCAGCGGTAGGAAGCTGTAGCCAGCTCGCCACATCGTTCAAGAATCTCGCGTTTTCGGACGACGTTTTCCGCGCGGCTAGATAAGTGTAGGCTTGGATATATGGCTCGACTTTCGAGTTGGCGAGCGACTTGACACGCAAACGAACTTGGGGCGAAGAGTCGATTCTTTCCTGACTGATTTTCGCGAGGACATCTTGTCGAAGCGAACGATTGGACGACGCAACCATCCAATTGTCATCTGAAGTCACGGAACTCACGTATCGAAGCGCGTCGCCTGATTTCAAAAACAGGTTCGCGACAATGAAACCGATCACGCTGATGCCACCGGTGCCGCCCTTGGGCGGAGCGATCGGTGGCATGGGTTGCACCTGACGCGGCTGTACATCTTGTGGGCGTTGCACTCGACTGAATGCCGACGCCAAGATCTGCAGCACGTCCGTACTCGGCGGAGAGATCGCTGCATAGGAATTGCTCTTCGCAAATGTGCTCCCTTTGGAACGGTTAGTCAATCTGACTTCGCCGTTTTCAAAGACGTAGGGCACATCGTCATCTCGCAGTCCCAAGTAGAGAAGGTGTGAATTTTGCATTCCTTGCCCACTGTGAATGGATGTATCGAGACTCACCAAATCGTCGTTCAGCGGTGCCACACGTTGATCGCGGGCCTGGGCAAGGTACTGCGACAACAGTGCGTAGTGTTGCCGCGCATAAGGCGTGATGACAATATCCAGGCCCACTTGCTGAAGACCATCTTGATCAAGCTTGTCGCGAGAAAAGATGACAGTCACGGGATCGATTCTTCTCCATTCTTGGGTGTACTGCCCCATGAAATGACGATAGGAGCTGACCTCTGTACGTGTTGCCTTTTCAACTGGCATGTCAGGGATCGGCAGAAAGTATCCGAGTGCGCCGCGTTTTGAATCTCTGAGCTTTCCGTCTTTAAGCAGCGGATAGCTACCGTCGGGACGGATGCCGAAATTCGAAGGGAACAGGTTTGCATCGATCAACTGTTCGGTGGTGACCGCATCGATGCGTTCAGCTTTGGCGATCATGTTCACTAATTGGAGTTGCTTAAGTTCTTGGGCAGCTTGTCGGCGGCGAGTCAGCTCGATGCGGTAAAGTGGGCTGACCAGGTTTTGAAAAAACGGATCAGATAGATAGAGCATCGCTACAGGCTGCTTCTGATTCTTGCTGCTGATTCGATTGGTTTGATCACGTGCATATCGAAATTCATTGAGTTGACCAAGCGAACCGCTGCCATTACTCAATTCTAAGAAACGCGATAGCAAGTGGTAAGAATTGGTGACCAGATGGTAGTCGCCCTCGATTGCATAGAACGAGCGAACGCGATTGTCAGCGGATGATAGAAGAGAAACATTGCGACCGGCCACTGTCACACGGCGTTCGCTGGTTTCGGGAACACGCAAGTGCGCTTGATTACGCTGGACCTTGATGACGTTCGCTAGCTCATCGGAATTTTTTGCTTGAAATAGAATTCCAATCGAGGCACCATCGTCGAACATAGGGTCATGACCAATCAACGCCATATCGGTGATCAATTGATCGAATTTGTCAGGTGCAAATTGGTCGAGTGACAGTCCCAACTGACCTTCGATTCTCGCTCGCGATTGATGATCGACGGCGCCGGTGGAAACAATGTCGTTCAGGCTGCCACCCCAGCCGACTAAAAACTGTCGAAACTGCCTATAATTTGCCAAGCTACCGGTACGCAAGTAAAAGCACTCGGCTGGCACATGCATCGCGATGGGCTCGATCCAAATGCCCCGAGGTGCTTGCGGGATCGCCACACTTTGCAGAAGTAGACGCGCAGGAACAGGCTGATCGGCTTTCTCAATCCGATCTGACTGACTCAGGGCTGCATCAGCACGCATAGCCAGCTTAACGGACTCGATGCCAAACAGCATTCCGATGCCGCGTTCAAATTGGTGTTCCAAACTCGTTTCGTTGATTTTATCGTCGGTTTTGGCATTTTTAGGCCAGGGACCAGGAAGCTTCAGACGGCTCGCCAATATATCCAGTAGCGACTCCTTGAGTTGGGTCTGTTCGCTACCATAACTAGGTGGGATGATGGAAAACAGCTTCCACCACTGAGTCATTAACTCAGCGTGTCGACTTTCGTTCTGAATTGGATGGACCTCTTTCTTCTCAACCAATGGCCCAGCCGCAGTTGCGAGCGACACCTGGCACGCATCGGACCCACGCAACAAGTACAACGCACGCAGCCGATCGACCATCATTGTCGGTCTACGATCACCTTGTTGGTACGAAAGATCAAAGGCGATGTAGTGAGCACGCTGATCGGTTGAATCAAAGAACAGCGTTTGGTCGGGGTAAATGATGGGACCGTGCCCCATTTCGTACTTCAACTCAACCATGCCGACGGCGAATGGCTGCCCCGAAAAACTCTCGACTTTGACGCTAGCCAACTTGACTTCCGCTGGCTCTGCGGGCTGTTTAACAATACCAATCCCACCGACGCTCATCGCACTAGGAAGTCCAGCGTCAGGCGCGGGAATCAAGTCTGGGCCGCCAACTTCCGCGTCAACAGCCACTTTTAACGATTCGGCATCCGGCTTTTCAGGCTTGGCATCCAATCGCCTTACCAGCTCTTTAATGACGGCTTGGTTCAATCGTTCGGGTGTCGCGCGCAGAATACGGATTTCATCAGGCGCGTCACCACTTTCGACTATTGTTCGCAATTCTTGATTGCTGAGTCTCTGTAACTGTTGGTCGAGTTGATCGTTCTTCGAGCTGTTCCCAGGCTCATCGCCATTTAAAGATGCAACCGTGATCGCAATCAATACCGCCATCAAGCTCGCGACTACCTCATACCGCAATTTCCCTACGCACTTGAGACATATCATGATTAGAGCTCCCCGAGAGTAGATGAGTCTTAACTTCGTTAATCTATACCTATGGGTGCCATCGCGGATCGAATCAACCGAAAAAAGTCTGCGTTTCTCTAAAAAAACAGTTTTAGCATTCTCATTGATTGAAATTTGTCAGAGCTTCGATGGTGAGATCGTAAATTTCATCCGCATCGAGTACTTGGTCATTGCTTTGAAACAACTTTGCGATTGCAGCTTTATGGGTTCGCATCTTCAAACCGCCCACGCCAATGGGGCCGTAAGTGATCGGTGAATTTTCATCTCCTTCTCGCAATCGCTTCGCTTTATCGAACGCCTCAACTCCGCCGATGCCTGCAGGCGGAACGGCGTTGAGGTCGATCGCCACGCGGAGTTTTTTCAATGCGTGCAGTTCATCGGCGGCTAGCAATTCCACACCCGCTGCCCCACACGCAACAATCGTGTCGGCCCGAGCGAGCAGTTGCATCTTCGCTTCGGCGGTCTCCGGTGCAGCCGCTTCGAGTTGTTGAGGATTGAGCAGTGACGAACCCAGCCGTGAGGCGATCTCGCGGCACGCTAACTCGGCGCGGTCGAGTGAGCGGCTCGTTAAAATCACCTTGGCACCCTGCCGGGCCAACATGTGCGCGACGCGCCGTCCGACCGGTCCAGTTCCACCGAGCACCACGCTCGTTGAATCGGCGAGGTTGACGTGTTTGGTCAATGAGGCGACGGCGGCTGCGGCGGTTGTGTTGCAGCCCGAAGCGTCGAGCATCACCGAGACTCGCACGGGACCAAAGAAGGCCTTTTGGACGGCCGCGAATAACTCTTCGGCTTGGCCGACATCATTGCCGCCGACAAAGATCGCAGTGTTCTTGAGATCGTCGCCGCCGCGTGTGAACATGGCCCCATGCACGAGCGATTCAACACCGGAGGCCTCGACGCGATCAAATCGAAAAAGATGATCGACACCAGCGTCGATGGCCACCACCGAATCAAACGAACTCGGGTGCGGATCGACATCAAACTGAAAGAGGATCTTGCGAGACATAATGAGATTGCCTGTGAGAAATGAAATGTCGGTTTACGAAAACAGCTCCGAGGCAAGCTCGAAGCTGTTTGTGAATTGCAAGTGAAGCTGGTTTGTAAATTGCCAACAAAAACGCGATTTAGAAACCGCGGAACGGATGCTTCGCCGTATCTTTCTTCGCCAGCATATCGTCAACACTTGGTTTGCCAGCCATCGCTGATTTCAGCGACTCAAGCGTGGCTTCATAGTTGTACTTGTAGATCTTTTCGTCGTCTTCAGCGGCGGGGTGAATGAACACGCCGCAAACGCACACGAGTTCTTCGGCTGCGTCTTTTGGAATGATGCCTTGGCTGACCGCATCGGCGACCGCTTGAGCAACTGCGGCTTGAGCAGGGCCGAACATTTGCACGGCTTGCTTCATGCCTTTGATCGTGACCTTGGTGATCATGACGGTGGAAGGCTTAACAGCCACGTTGGGTTCGAGCACGGCCAACAGGTTCGTATGGCCTTCGCTTTGGTTGGCCAGAGCGTTTGCAAATGCGGTTCCGACGGGACCGTTCTTGCTGCCGATCATCAGGTCGATGTGAGCGATTTCGTTGCCGTCGCCGACCAGGGCTTCTCCGATGTGGAAGTGCATGACAGGATGCCTCAAAGTAAAAAGAGTTTTTGGGAAACGACCGGTGGGGAACCCGAGGTCCTTGCCCCACACGTGGTGATGGCCCCAGTGTGTGGACGCCTAAAAAAACGTCACAAACCGAGAATCCCAAGAGTGATGGGTGGGTCTTGCAGAGCGAAACGGTAACAAACCCTGAGCGACTCGCCAACCAGGTCTCGCCTGGCAATTTGACGAGCAGCGAAATCCCCCGCGTTCTGTTGGTCGGAGCCTCCGTCCGCTGGGCCGCCCAATCCGCTGCCCAAGGCGGTTACCGCGTCGTGGGGATGGACCTGTTCGGTGACCTGGACACTCGCGCGGCGTGTGCGAGTTTCCAATTAATCACTGCCCAAGAGAGAGACAACGAGGAATCACTCGCTCAACGCATCGCGGTTGTCGCCGCCCGCGAACAGGCGACGGTCGCGTGGGTCGGCGGAATGCAATGTACCGCTGGTGGTGGCGAATCCTCCCGCCTGACCATCGGGGAACTGGCGTCGCTCGCTCACGAGTTTGGCTTTCGCTTCCCACCGACCCGTGCCGCGTTAACCGAACGGACTCCGTGTAAATCAACGGCGGTCCGTTGGTTGATCAAAGCACGGGATTCAACAGGCGGACTCGGCATTCGATTTTCTCAGAATGAGGCATCCCGACCGCCATCGGCAACCGACTATCAGCAACGCTGGATTCCCGGTCGACCTTTTGGTTTAGTGGCGATAGCAAAACGCGATCAGACAACGCTAGTTGGTTTAACGCGTTCCATCTATCACCGCTGCGATGACTTGCCGTTTGTTTACGCTGGTTCACGTACGGTCGAGTACGACGATGCAATCCCGTGGCAGAGGATGCAGGGTTTGTGCGATCAGATCGCACAGCGACGTGGATTGAGAGGGCTATTCAATCTCGATTGGATTTGTGATCGGCACAACCGATGGTGGCTGCTCGAAGTTAACGAGCGACCGAGCGCATCGTGCGAGATTTTAGAGCGTCAACAAAGGCACCATCAAACGCTCGCTCATCGAGATAGCTTGATGCGACAGCACATCGAAGCGGTCCTGGGAACAGACAATTGCGTTACCTCGGCTCCTTCCCCCAAAACGGAGCTACCTGCAGCTCTGCCGACGCAATCAAACGCACAAGTTCGGACACATCTTAAACGCATCGTTTACAGCCGAAACACAGGCGTCGTGCAGATGGCATTATTGATTGCTGCGTGGAAAGCCGAGCAGCCCGATTTGGAAATCGCTGACATCCCCGCCGAAAATTCACCGATCGAAGCCGGCCAACCAATCGCAACGATCATTGTCAGCAGCGATGAAACAAAGACAAAGATGGCTCAAGTGCTGCGTCTGGCTGTCAAAGAAGTGCAAGCAACCGTGATTTCAAAACGCCGACAATGAGCCTGTGTGTTTAAACTTCGAGTTCGACCAAGTCCGTGCCGGCCATCGCGCGGAGTTTTTCCATGGCTCGCCGTTCAAGTTGACGCACACGTTCTTTAGATACACCCAAGCGATCGGCGAGCGACTGCAGCGTATGCACCCGGCGATGAGAGCCTAACGAGAACCTCGCTCGAATAATAAATTTCTCGCGACGATCCAGGTCACCCAGCATCACGCCGAGTCTCGCTCGCAGTTCGTGCCAGCGTTTTTCGCTGATCGCTGAACTGCGATCCTCTTCGCTGATTTCGATATCCATATCTTGGAGTCCTCCCACAACTTTCTGACGTTCCTGTTGGTTTAAGACAACGGTGCGGTAGGCATTGCGCCGGACTACTTGAGTCGCATACGTGCTAAACCGGAAACCGCGATCGAAGTCAAATTTCTCGACACCACGCATTAACGCCACGATCCCGTCACTCAACAATTCGTCAAAGCTGTTGTTCGCGTTAACAAACTTTTTGACGATCGAAAACACCAATCGTAGGTTTGCCTCGACGATGCGATCGCGATGCCAATCCGCCAACGCCGTGTACAGTTCGATTAGTTCGAGTCGATGTCGAGAAGGCCGCTCGGGATTGAGCAGGCTGCGGTGAATCGCCGCTTGCTGGAGCAGGTAATTCATCCGCTCGAACAACTGCACTTCCTGCTCCGGCTTCAGCAACGGGGCTTCGCACAATCGACCGAGGTGAATCGGCAAGTCGATGCCGCTGCGACGGATCGCGGCGATGCCCAATGCAGACTGGCGCTCAGCAAGCCCAAGTTCGGTGGCAAAAATTGCCTTACCCTCGCGCACCGATGCAAATCGTTCGTTGCCAATAAAGTCAATTTCTTGACGCAATCGCTGTTTCGTAGCCGATTGCAACTGAGCCATGTCCATGTCACTGAAATCGCGGACGTGGGCTTGGCACTCAGCGATCGGAGTCACCAACTCGGAGCATCCCAGCCACGCAGGACGGCGAGCGGGGGTGCCGGTGGCGGTGAAGCCTTCAAATCGTTCCTGCGGCGAGACCACTTTGCGAGATCCAGCTTTGGTTGATGAATTCATGAAGAAACCTGAGAGTGCTCAATGGGAACGAAAACAAGACCGATGTATTAACCGCCTTCAACCGCACTAGTTTCTCGAAAGAAGCCAGTCTGGCTGCGTGAACGTTTTTGTCTAGAAAAACGTTCAGCCTTTCTAGATATACCGCTTTGAATGGAGTAAGGCAACCCAACCGGAGCTCAATCGTGGAAAATAACGGTGCAATCATGTAATGGCCGTTCGCTACTTTTTGACGACGGTCTACACTATGTAACTAACAAAAAACGTTAAAATTGTGTAGTAAGAAACGATCAACCCTGCTTTTGGCCGAATTTGCCACGTCAAAACGTTCACCGATTGAGAGATTATTTCACCTGTGGCTACACGACAACCGCAATTTTCACCGAAACAGATCGCTGGCGCGATGTGTGTGAGCGAATCATCCGTTAAACGCTGGTGCGATTGCGGTGCCATTTCATCGGAAAAAACGCTCGGCGGTCACCGCAAGATCACACTGGACTCGTTGCAGCTCTTTCTAAAGCACTCGCAACGGAAGATTCTCTTCCCTCAGGAGCTTGGTCTGCCAGGCATGCTTCCGCAGCGAGAGTTTTCGCTTCCTGGAAAAGAATCGGTTCTGAACCAGAAGTTTCGCGATTGTTTGGCGCGTGGGGACGAGGATGCCTGTCGGAAATTACTGCATGGCTTGGTCGCTGAGGGAGCAACTCGCAGTGAGGCGGTCGAGTGTCTAATCACTGACGCCATGCACGGGGTCGGTGAAGCGTGGAGTTGTCATGAAATTGATGTCTATCAAGAACGCCGTGGCTGCGAGATTGCGATGCGGATGATCTCTGAGCAGCGGCAACTACTGCCTGTGATTGATGATCAAGCACCGATAGCGATTGGCGGTGCACCAGAAGGTGACCCATATCAATTACCAACGGCGCTGGTTGATCTAACCTTGCGTGAAGCGGGCTGGAATGCTGTCAATCTCGGGAGCAATTTGCCGATGAAGAGCTTTCATCAAGCCGTCGCCGATTGCCAACCAAGATTAGCTTGGATGAGCATTTCGGCGATCGAGGATGTGGAGGCGTTTGTGATCGCACAAAATCAAATGGCGGATGCTCTGGGATCTGACGTTGCACTGGTCATCGGCGGTCGTGCACTCAATGATGCTGTCCGGCCACGATTGCGCTACTCGGCGTATTGTGACTCACTGCGACATCTCACCGAATTCGCGACGATGATTCGCTTGTCGGCTGGATAAACGACTCTGCACACATAACTCATTAAAAATCTGTATTGATTTGTTCGCCGCCCGCTCGCGTGACCAAGGCATCAAAGGTGGTGCGGTCGATACTCGATGTTACAGCGCGGACGGCCCCGTCGCCCATCAAGAAATGGGCAACCTGAGGTGGTTCCAATTCACCGATCGCCGCAAACGCTTCATCGAGCGTCAAGTTTTTCGTTGAACTCCACTGTGTCTCGCGATTGGGTAATTCAATTGCCATCACGGTTACCGCGAGTCCATCGAGGGTGTCTCGAAAGCCAACCTTAGTTAATGGAGTTGGTGGGAACAACGTGTCAGGCCCGACGATTACAAAGATGTTTGTCATGCCGGGAGCCGCATCCATCGCTTGAAAGGTAGAAGGAGGCTTGTCCGCAATTAATTGGTTGTTAGGCCCATCCCAAGGTTCGTCGGAATTCACCGCCTCCCATTGTGGTTGCCCTTCGACGAACGGGGCAATCGCAAGTCGCCAGCCAATGGTCGGCTCGCCTGAGCTGTTCTCGCAGATGGTGAATGGCAGTTGATCGTAGGCAGCATGATAATTATGCATGCCAAGACCAACCTGTTTCATGTTATTGCTCTTATGCATCCGATTGGCTGCTTCTCGAGCGGCACTGACGGCTGGCACCAGCAGCGCCACAAGCACTCCGCCGCACATCAGCATTCCCATCAACGCTACGCCCAAGATGATCCATATCGTTTTCATTGACGACGATGCGGGCGACTGATGGATACCATCAGGATTCACCGAATAAGGGCCGGGACCACCAGCTAAGGGATTCGACTGACCGGGTGCTTGACCTGGAGGAGTGCTGTTTCCGTAAGACATTCTAAAACCAAATCTATTGTAAAGATTAAAAAACTGACTTATCGAACCGGTTCGAAAAACTTACCACTCTTAGCAAAAAACTCGGCTGGGTTGTCATGCACGACACGCCGGATCAACGACTCATCGTGTCCGCGACGCCGCATTTGAAAAATCAAATCGGGAACCGCCGTCGGTTTGCTCACGCCCCAGTCGCCAGCGGAATTCGCCAGCAGTCGTTCGCCACCGAATCGCTCAATCATATCGGCTGCCCGATCCGGCGTGCATTTCGTCACAGGGTACAGCGTCATACCGGCCCAGAATCCACGATCGAGCACCTCGGCAATCGTGTGTTCTTCGACATGGTCGACGAGCACGCGATCGGGATTGATGCGTGAGTCGTCGCACAACATATCGAGGATCATCCGTGTGCCTTGATACTTGTCTTCCAAGTGCGGCGTGTGAATTAAAATCAGTTGATCATGTTCTATCGCCAAATCGAGATGTTCCAAGAACACGGTCGCTTCGTTCTTGGTGTTTTTATTCAGCCCGATCTCACCGATACCGAGCACGCCGGGTCGATCGAGAAACTCGGGGATCATGGCGATCACTTCCCGCGACAATGAAACGTTCTCTGCTTCTTTGGCGTTGATGCACAACCAACTGTGATGTTGAATGCCGAACTGGGCGGCCCGGCGTGGTTCAACGGCGGTCAGTTGTTCAAAGTAATCGCGAAAGCCGTCCGCGCTGCCACGATCAAAACCGGCCCAGAAGGCCGGTTCGCTGATCGCAACGCAGCCCATCCGGGCAAGTGTGGCGTAGTCATCCGTGGTGCGGCTGACCATGTGAATATGCGGGTCGATGAAATCCATCGTGGCTAGCTCTCTCTAGAAGCGGAAGGGGTTTCGGATGATGTGGCGGGAGCCGCGTGCTCCGGCAACAACCCGAACGTATCCCGCCACTGCGGATCATAATGCCGCGAGAACAACTGCTGAATGTCTTCAGCCCGGCGCGGCGCATCGTTGAGCAAGATGCGGATGGCGCTGATCAACTGCTCTCGGCGTACGGACGCATCAGCCGCCAATTCCAATTGCGCGCCCGCATGCCGAGCCCGGTCGATACGATCGAGTGTCGCAGCGACCTCGAGCAACTTGGCCCGTGTCTCCAGATAGGATTCATCTAAAATCGTTTGGGCCGCACGAGATTTCATACTCATCCCTCAGCAGGTTCGATCGTCGCCGACATGCTGCCTTTGCAACGGGGCAACAAATCGTCACGACCGAACGCGTGGATTTGATCACGCTTGAGTTCAGCCAGTTCGAGTGTGGTGGTCATGCAGATGGCACGGCCACGCGAGTCAACTTCTTTAGCGACCTGGTAGCCTTTTTCGATCGGCATCCGAAACAACCGTTTCATCATCGTGATCACATAGTCAAAACTGTGGTCGGTATCGTCCCACAGAATCACATGGTAAGGCGGTTGGCGCTTCGGTTTATTATCAGATCGCTGCTTATTTCGGGTTTTGGGTTCGGCGACAGCGACCGAGACGACTTCGTCAAACATGCTTTCTTCGTTAGCCATAGTTGAGGCGTTCTCCTTGATCTGCTTGTGGTGATGTCACAAACGGCTTCCTATTTCGAGCGGGTCACGATTGTTCCGCAAAAACGTTATTGTAATGCGGAAACGATTCCACCTGTTAGACCTGAAGTGCTGATTTTTCTAAAGGTAACAACAACCGCCACAGCACCTTTTGCCTAACTGGTACGATCTGAACGATTCGTCACACTGATCACGCACTCTCCGCACAGGAAGAACATTGATGGGTTCCCTCTCGCCGCTACTACCCGCCGAATTCCTCGCCTACTTGAGCGAAAACTCCGCCCATTTCGAGCGTGAATTAGCCGATTGGTTGCGAATTGCCAGCGTCAGCAGTGACTCGACTCAGAAACAGAATGTTCACATGGCGGCGGAGTGGGTCAAGCAAAAATTTGAGGCTGCGGGGCTGCGGACGGAGTCGATTGCCACGGACGGATTTCCGCTGATTTACGCCGAAACTCCGCTCCCCGAATCAAGCGATGGAAAAAATACGCCAATTGCTCTGGTTTATGGACACTACGACGTGCAGCCGCCCGAACCGCTCGAATTGTGGACCAGTCCGCCGTTTGAACCAGTCGTTCGTGATGGCAAAATTTATGCTCGTGGAGCGACGGATGACAAAGGGCAAGTGCTCACGCATGTGTTGGCGGTCACCCAGTGGATTGCGAGTGGTCGCACGCTACCAATCCAAATCAAGTTCTTGATCGAGGGAGAGGAAGAGGTCGGCAGCGCGAACCTAGAAAAGTTTCTGCCGCGACTTGCGGATCAACTTGCTTGCGATGTCGTCGTGGTTAGCGATAGCAGCCAGTACGCACCTGAGCGGCCTGCAATCACGTGTGGATTGCGAGGGATCGCCACGTATGAATTGTTTGTTGACGGACCAAGTCACGATTTACACAGCGGGTCGTTCGGCGGTGCAGTGATGAACCCTGCCATTGGATTGTGTCATTTGCTGTCGAGCATGATGCAGGCCGATGGGCGGATTGCGATCGAAGGATTTTACGACGACGTATTACCGATTCCAGAAATCGAGCGTGCGTCGTGGCGAGAGCTGGGCAGTGATGACGCCGAGTTCGCGCGGAGCGTGGGCGCGGACACACTCGCTGGCGAACCAGGCTATACGACCGACGAACGACGCTGGGCACGGCCATCGTTGGACATCAATGGTTTGAAATCAGGACACCAAGGCGAAGGTGTTAAGACGGTGTTGCCGGCCAAGGCGATGGCGAAGTTCAGTTGTCGATTGGTGCCGGGGCAAGATCCGGTCAAGATCACAGGCCTGATTCGAGAACACTTGCAGAAACATTGTCCACCTGGCGTGCGGTTTGAATTGCGTCCCGATCATGGTGCGGGTGCCATGTTGGCTGACGCGACCAGTCCGTTTACCATCGCTGCGTCCGAGGCGGTTGAGTCAGCGTTTGGTGTGGCGCCGGTGATGATTCGCGAGGGAGGTTCGATCCCGATCCTTGCTCGTTTCCAAGAAGTTCTCCGGTGCGACGTGTTGTTGCTAGGCTGGGGCCAGAACGATGATGGGGCGCACAGCCCGAATGAAAAATTTTCGCTGTCCGATTTCCATCGCGGGATCCGTGCTTCGGCAGCGCTGTGGCAAGCGATCAAACGCTCTTTTTCTTAACGTGACAGGCAAGACAGAAATCGGATAGCAGCCACACCTGTGTGTCGTGAATTAATGTTCGGTACGATCGATGAGATTGTGGCTGAGGTGGAACGGCCCGCTACGAGCGACTTTTGCACCGGTGGTGGGCGCTCGCTCGCTCGATCAGATTCTGCATCATCTTGCAACTCGGGATGATTCCGACTGACTGCGGGTGCTACGCCTGATTTTTGGAAGGCGAAGCAAACCAATTCGTCTGAGAGCGAAATGACCCGCAGTCGGGAGCCTTGGATTTTGATGCCAAAGTCAGCACGTTCTTTCACAATTTCTGAATAGCGAGGTTTTGCGTTGTATAATGAATGATCTGGTCGGTCTCTCCTCGGAATGCAATGAAATGTCAACAATACCGTTTAAGAGTGGTCTATTGGCCATTTTTTTGTTATGCGCCTTCGGTTCACCCGTACTCGCACAGTACTCGGGTTTTGGGCGGGGCGGGGTTGGTTACGGTCATTTCGTTGGCCCGCAGGCCGGTTTCTACCCTGGCCAGGGCGGACTGAGCATTTCAATCGGTACCGGCTTGGGTTACGTCGGCTATGGCAGTCGTGGGTTTGGCGGATGGGGATATGGCGGGTTCGCAATGGGAAGCCCATTTGCTTCTGGGTACGGATTCCCTTTTGACGCGGTCGGTTCCCACTACGATGGTTACGGCGGTTTGGACTATCTAGACGATCGATCTGCACTCCGGGGATACCGCGGATATGCCAGCGGATATCAAGGCTATTACGCGGACGTTCCGTCCTACCTGCCGCGAGATTTTTTGCCTCCGATCGGCTATTTGCCTTACGCAGCCCAAGACCACTCATTCGGTGTCCCAGGCTATGAGAGCGCGTTTCGACACCGAGTTGATCCGTATGCCAACGATCGCGCAGCCTTGTACGGTGCATCCAAGAGGCCCATTGCTGAGCCGATGCTGGATCAGCCGATGGATCCTTCGTCGCCTGACTTACGTCCCGGATCGCTCTTGCCAGACGGTTCTCGCGTGATTTCGATTGGTGCCATTTCAAGCTCTCCCGCTCAGCAACAGGCTGTTGCTCCGCAGGACAAGTCCGACCTGAGCACTCCCAACTTTACCTCTCGCCCCGAATCAGCGTCAGAGGAAAGTGACGTACCGGACGAAACATCCGAAGCCGCGGATGCTCAAATGAACGGGTCTGTTGAACTATTGCCTGCACCTGCTGCGGTGCAGCAAAACGGCAAAGTGGAACTGTAACGGGTTTGGTTCGGCGTGATCGAAGCGGTCACGAGCCGACATAGCGATCAAACAGCGAGCGGGCGTGCGGAATGTCGCGAACGCCGCTGATCACGGCCCGGCCATCGCGAAACAGCGTTAGTGTGCGTTCGTCGGGTAAAGACAGGCGGACAAAAAACCGGGATCGCTTGACCGGCCCGATGGATTCCCAGGAGGATGCTATTTTTTGCAAATCAACCTCTTGGCCTGAGCCTGTGAGTTGCACTGCATCACGGCCGCACAATGTTTCGGCAACCACGGCGGACTCAGCAGCGTTAAGGAAATCATAACGCTGGTCTACGCAAGCGGGACATGCTGCATTGCCTGAAAGCCGAATTGAGCGAATTTGATTCTGCCAGAGGTCGATCGACAAAATGTCGTCACGAATGTCATCACGATTGCCCGAAAGCCACTTGAGCGCCTCGCATGCCTGCAGGCTGGCGATCAGGTGCGTTGCCGGGCCGATCACGCCTGCGGTATCACATGTTACCGTTTCCCCTGGGGCAGGCGGTTGTGGTAGCAAACACCGAAAGCACGGCGTGCTGCCTATGAATAATCGCACTTGCCCGTTGGCACCCACGCAACCACCATGCACCCACGGTGTGCTGGTTGATAACGACCAATCATTGAGCAACAAGCGAGCGGCAAAGTTGTCGGTCGCATCGATGACAAGATCCACGTTTTCGAGATGCCGTGAGATGTTGGCCGGTGTGATATCGACGACGTGTTCTTCAATGTTGATTGAGGAGTTGATTTCGCGAAGATGTGAGGCGGCGGCTTCGACCTTGGCAGCACCGGCCTTCGCATCGGCTTCGGTGTACAAACTTTGGCGTTGGAGATTGCTCCACTCAACGAGATCTCGGTCGATCAATCGCAGGGTTCCCACGCCAGCCCGGGCAAGCAATTCAGCGGCGACGCTACCAAGCGCACCACAACCCAGGATGGCGACTCGCGCTGTTTCGATTTGTGCTTGGCCGTCGCTGCCGATGGGATCAAATTGGGATTGTCGGAGGTAGCGATCGTCGGCTCGCGAGAGAGTCATGACGCGATCATCAAACGTGAAATTGGCAGGGGCGGTGAAGGCAAGAAGGCTGAGCCAGTGGGTTTGTAAGCCGGGTTTTGTAACAGCAATTGCTGCCAGTGATCATTTATCTGTGCACGACGATTGCTCGCCGCCTCAATTGCGACCTACCCGGGTGTCGATAACGAGGCGGGCCGCCTCGAATGCACCCTGTTTGGTCTAGCTCCGGATGGGGTTTACCAAGCCGATCGAGTCACCCCGATCGCTGGTGCGCTCTTACCGCACCGTTTCACCCTTACCACGCGCTGGCCACCGACGTCCGAAGACAATCAGCAGCAACCGTTCGGCGGTCTGTTCTCTGTTGCACTTTCCCTAGCCTCACGGCCGGTCGACGTTATCGACCATCCTGCCCTGCGGAGCCCGGACTTTCCTCCAGCGAAAAAACGCCAGCGATCACCCCACCCACTGTCTCAGTCAGCCGCCTAGAATCCTCGGAAACCGCCGTCGGTACAAGCGGGCAGACTAGCGGTTTTCCTTATTCGCAGGACCGATTGCCATCCGTGAGCTGGACGCGGGGACTTGGAAATCCTCCGGCAGCGTGAACCCAACGTTTGTTTCATAGCCTGGCGCAACCGCATTCACTTGGGTGGGATCATGCATCGCTGCCGAGATCACGTTGCTGGCCAGTTCCGAGGTGTCGATACCGCTGCGTACCCAACCCGAAGCCGCCACCGCCTCTGGATCGACTTGCATCGCTTGCGACAACCAAGCCTGAGCGGCGACGGGGTCACCGCCCGCGATCGAGGCGGCCGCGAGTTGCAGTCGAGCCGTCACATCGGACGGATTCTTCTGAGCGGCCATCGCCAAATAGCGGTTCGATTCGTCCGTCCGACCCAATTCACGCATCGCCAACCCACGCAGCAGATCGGCACGCCCTGGTACGATTCCACCGTCGGTTTGGCCCGCGAGCGTTGAGGCACTGAATTCGTTGAAACGATCGAGCGTGGCGAGCAGCCGATCGTGGCGGCGCTGTTGATGATAAATCTCAGCAGTTTGCAGCTGCACGTACGGATAATCTGGCTGCAAGGACAGGGCGCGATGATAAGCCGCCAGCGCCGAATCCGTTCGCCCCTGTGCGACCTCACAATCGCCCCGCAGCGCCCACAGCACCGCCCACTCGCGATCGGATTGCAAGGCGATATCACACTGTCGGGCGGCTTCTTCAACCCGCCCCAGTTCGAGGTACATGCGACCGAGTCGTTGCAAATGCTTCGGATCACCAGCACTGAGCTGGACGGCTTTTTTCAAATGCTCAATCGCGTCGTTGCGACGACCGCGTTGCCAAAGTGTGTCGGCCAAGCCGCGATGGGCTGCGTCGTTGTTGTCAGAAACGTCGAGCGATTCGCTGAACAAGGTTTCGGCAACCGTCCATTCGCCTTCCCGAGCTGCTTTGAGTCCTTGACGGGACAATCGCCGCGCGGCCACCGATTGGCGACTCTCTCCAAATTTGACAATGCTGCGGCAACCCATAGGCAACGTGACAATGGCCAGTCCAACGAGCAACACGCAGGTACGCACCGACCTGGAAAGAACGCGGCCCGCAGGTGGGGCGTCGCGCCATTGGCGATTTGATCGGTCATGCGAATTCCTGTTCAAATTCGCTTCACCCGCACTGCCCAAGCCATTATTTCCTGCTCGGTCTAATAGTTCACTTCTCGACAAAAAAACGGGCTGATTCCGCGACAACCCACTTTCCTAATACCAAAATCGCTGCAACCGGTGCCAGCCGGAGAATCGGCAAATCTTCGCCTTTCGGAACCACCGGCACGACCGGCACCCCGCCGCGAATCGCGTTAGAAATCGGTCGATCGTCACAATCGGCAGGCGATCGAAACGTAGAGTTTCCGCCTGCGAGCCGATTTTTCTTTCGCATCGAGGGCCAGCAGCTATGTTTCCTACCTACTTGTCCGACTCTGAAACCGAGGCCCCTGGTCAATTACTCGCCGACCTGGAACGCCGCCAAGACGACGTGCTTGCACAACTGGATGACCTAGAAAGCAAGCTGCGGAGTGTTTTGAAAGGGTTGAATATTGAAATGGAGGAAGCAGACCTGGATTAGCGTTGACGCCGCCAGCGATACGCTATCATCTCGCTCTGTGGGCGTGTGAGTTTCACGCCTGTCATTTCGTGCCGCGCTTGCACCAGAGCAGAACCATTACCAGCAACCCTATTCCAACGTCCGACCAGCCCGTTGACCACATCGATCGACTGCCAGCGTGGACATTTCTGAAAAATTTTGCCCGCAATCCAACCGCCGTGGGGGCGATCGCACCGAGCAGCCAGGGGCTTGTCGATACGATGGTCGATTGGTTTGATTGGGATAATGCTCGCAATGTGGTCGAGTTCGGCCCCGGTACGGGCGTGTTCACCGAGGGGATTCAGAAACGGTTGCATGCCGATGCCAAGTTTTTTGCAATTGAGCGATCGAGCGAGCTGGCGGGCGTGACCCGGCGACGCTGCCCAGGCACGATTGTGCATGTAGAATCCGCTGCCGACGTCGGGCGTTTGTGTCAAAGCGCGGGTATGTTACAGGTCGATGCGATCATCTGCGGATTGCCCTGGGCGTCATTCCCAGAATCTTTGCAAACTAGCATCCTCGAAGCCACTTTGAAAGTGCTGCGTCCAGGAGGTCAGTTCGCCACCTTCGCGTATTGGCAAGGTGTCATCCTACCCGCTGGCTTGCGTTTTTCACGACGACTCAAAGCCTCATTTTCCGACGTCCATCGCAGTCCCACGGTGTGGCGAAACTTGCCGCCCGCGTTCGTCTATCGCTGCACCAAATAAAAAGTCGGCTGAAAGCCGACGTCATGTTGAGATGGCCGAGCGAACGACCACGTGGGCTGTCCTACTTCTGGTCAGCCAACTTCATCTCAAAACCGGTTCGCTTGTCGACCGCTTGATAGAAACCACGCACAATGTTTCGGGCGTCTTCGTTGCCGAGCAACTGCGCCATGAAGCGTTGTTGCGGTTGTCGGAATTGTTCACGGAGTTTCTCAACTTCAGGTTGGAACTCCGTTGGCGTGACGATGTAGTAGACCGTTTCAGGGTCGTTGGCTGCGACGGCATGTGCACCGATTTCGGTCGTGAACACCGCTCGCATAAACTCTTCGCCGACAGCGTTGAGTTCCGGAACTTCCGAGATCACCGTCTGCATGAAGCCGGCTTGTTCTAGCCAACTGAACGGGCCGACGTTCTCGTTCAAATTAGGCTCTTTGCCTACCGGAACCACGTCGGCGAGTTTGGTATCGCCATCGGCCAATGAGGCGGCCAGTTTTTCGGCTGCCTCGCGGGCGCGTTTTCGAGCCTCTCTCATTTGGATGAATTTCACAACCTCGTCTTTGACTTCAGCGAGCTTGGGAGTGTACTCCGGCACATCTTCAGTCTTCCAACTGATGTAGCTGATACCCTCTTCCAAGTCGACAGACTGCAATGGCGAGAACACCGGTTGTGGCGGAAGCGCCGTGCCATCTTGCATTTGAGCACCGAACATCATCGCCGAGTACGGTGGTCCGCGTCGATTGAAATTGCTGCCTAGTCCGTACGATGTGCCGGGGCCAATATCTTCGACACTGACGCGATTGACGAGTTTGTCTGTCTTTCCATATTGCAAGCCAAGTTCGTCCGCCATCTTCTTCAGATCCAAACGTGCCGGAGCATCGGCGGCCGTTTGAATGCCAACGGAAACGTTGCTTTCGTGCACAGCAAGCTCGCTGAAGTAGCGACGCATCCGCTTATTAGATTCCGTGATCGCCCGGTCAAGTGCTTGGCGCGCGGCGTCACTGGCCATTTCAGTCGCGATTTGATCGCGAACTTCATCAAACAACTGAGGCTTGGTCGGGGCTGGTTCGTCTTCAAGTTCGAGGCTGGCAGGCGGCTCGGCCATTTCCTCAGTGGGCGTAGTTTCCGCAGCCGGTTCCTCGGTGCCTTGTTCCGTCATCGCCGGTTCTTCTGTAGCTGGCTTTTCTGTAGCTGGCTTTTCTTCGCCAGCAGGTTTCTCTTCGGTCGCTGGCTTTTCCTCGTCGGCTGGTTTTTCTTCAGTCGCTGGCTTTTCCTCCATGACCGGCTTTTCAGCCGGTGCTTCTGTGGCTGGCTCTTCCACGGTTTCCGCTTCAGCAGCCGGCTCCTCTTTCATTTCGGCAGGTTTCTCTGCAGCAGGCTCGGTTTCTGCTGGAGTCTCAGGCTCGGTGGGAGTCTCAGGCTCGGTGGGTGCTGGGGATTCGGTTTCGCCTGGGGCTGGTTTTTCGTCCTGGAACATGACCAATCGCACGGCGTTGTCCACATTTCGATGCAGCGATGAGTCTTCAGCGCCTGGTTCCGTTGTTTCAGTTGTTTCAGCGGGTGTCTCAGTCGTTTCAGAGGCTGGCTCGGTTTCCACTGGTGCGTCTGGAGTTACCGGCGGAGTCGTTTCCGCTGGCGTGTCGGACGAATCCGCATCCCCGGCATCCATTGGCAATTGGAAATCGCCACCGGCGAGTCGACGTTCGTATTCGGCACGCAGTTGTTCTTCACTGATCTTGGCTTTTTCGATGTCGAGAAAATCCTGCAAGTGTCCCGCGACGAATTCAATCTGAGCGGCATCGGGTCGACGGAAACTCGGCACAGGTGATTCGTCGTTAGGATAGCTCAGGCGATCTTGTCCCTCGGCATACACCTGCTCGATGTCCGATTGACTGGGAATTTCCTCGGTGTCGAGGTACTCGCTTGCCACCACGCCATAGGCCGTCACAGTTGCCTTTTGAGTCGTTTTCAGAAAGTTTTGCCATTGGCCCAGGGGCGTGACAACGGGGAATTGTCCATTGGTCAAACCGACCAGCGAACCGCGCTGATACAAATCTGCCAGCAAGTGCATGCGGAGTTGCTCGTAGAGGTGTTGTTGGCCGAGCTGCCGGTCGCTGCTCCGCATCAACAGTCCCATCATTTCATTGTCAGTGACCTTGCCATCGGTTAATCGAGTCAACCAATTTTTCAAGGCGGTGTCATCAAGTTCAAACCCGGCTTTGCGAGCTTCGTTGTAGAACCGCAGCGTGTTAATGGTCGCTTCGTCGCTGGGGTTATTATCAATCCCGATCGCACGGATCTGACCCTCCTGCTCGTCGTATTGGAACCCTGGCGTTTGAGGCACGCCACCTCGCTGCATGGTTAAATTGGCGAGTTCGTAGAGGAATCGCACCACGGCCGCGTGATTCTGGGTGGTTTGGGCAACTCGGCTGAGAGTCAAGTCGGTACCGTCAAAGCTCGCGGCGACTGGATCCGAATTGATCCCGCCTCCACGACGCATGTAAGTATCCAGAGCTGGTAAGACGACGAAAGAAAACAGAGCCAAGAGGGTTAAGAAAACCATCAGGGGCTTGAGGTTGCGTCGGAATATCTCAAACGGACTCGAACTCATCAGAAAAGCCTAGAGGGGCGGGAGGGTCAACTGTCAAACTGCAAAGGGTATCGCCGAATGAAATTCAAGGTCAAGATGACTTGACATGTTAAACTCGGGCGACGTACTGGCTGCTGAGCCGACGAACAAACCGTTTCATCTCTAAAACGCTCACAATCGCCGACACGCGAGCCGACGAAAGACCGCATCCAGCGGTGACTTCATCGAGCGCCGTGCCTGTCGGCAGGATGCGGTCGAGCACCGCAAGTTCCAATTCATTGAGCGAGATTTCTCGTCCATCTCGCATCTGCCGTGCTGTCGTATCAGACGCACCGCTGGTGGATGCCTGCTGACCGCTGTGGAGGATCGGTTGGCTGAGCGGCCCGAGCAATTCCAGTACATCGTCCGCATTAGTAACTAGCACGGCACCATCGCGAATCAATTGATGGCAACCTTGCGAGGCGCGGCTGTTGACGGGGCCTGGCAACGCCCCCACGCTGCGGCCCATTTCACTGGCCAAACGAGCCGTGATCAACGAACCGCTCCGCTCGGGAGCTTCAATCACCAACGTTGCCAGACTCGCCGCCGCAATCAGCCGATTTCGCTGGGGGAACATCCCTGCACGAGGTTTTGACAACGGTGAATACTCGCTGATCACGGCCCCGGACAAAGCAATTTCGTCGGCCAACGGTTTATTCTCCGCAGGATAGAGCTGTCCCAGTCCGCCACCTAAAAATGCGATCGTGCGACCACCAACCTCGAGCGCCGCACGGTGGGCGGCCGTATCGACGCCACGGGCCAGTCCACTGACAATCGTTACGGAGGCCGTAGCCAAATCACGAGCCAGACGACGTGTGCATTGCAATCCATAAGTCGTCGCGTGTCGCGTACCAACAATCGCCACGGCGAACTGATCGGACGATGTCCAGCTGCCGTAGCTGAACAACACAGGCGGCGTGTCGACAAGTTCCTCGAAAGCAACGGGATAACCCGCGTCGCCCACCGGAACAATTTGCACATCGTGCTGCCCGCACCATCGCAACACATCATCGACATCAAGATGATCGGTGGCCGTGCGAATCGTATGGGCTAATTTAGGACCAATGCCTGGCACGCGGGTCAGCGCCGCCGTGTCAGCACGGAGCACCGCAGCGGCCGAACCAAACGCCTCAATCAACACGCTCAGGCTGCGTGGTCCCAGACCGGGCAACAGGCAAAGCTGTAATTTCTGTCGCAGCTTTTCGTCCATCGCGGGCCTTGGCAGATCTGGCGGGACCGTCGCTGGAACGACGTCTGAGCGGTGCGGCTCGTCCTGTTGAGCATCATCATCCAGTTGTGCATTGCAGACCGCTTCCTGCTGCCAAAAGAAGAGTTCGTCGGACACCGGAGAAATCCTTTTGATCCTGGTTTTTGCTACGGAAAAGCGAGGCCGAGCAATCCCGCGGCGGGGTTGCGGCGGCGTGGTCAGCAACCCAGTGTAGCAAATTCAAAGCAGCGTGATTACAGCTTCACCTTCGGCGGCTTCGGTTTATTCTCTTTCTCTGCTTGCTCGTCCAGCATCGGAGGGAACCCATTCATGTTACGCCAGACTTCAAACCACAACGGCACCTGCTCTAGCAGCACCCAGCCATTGGCACGTACACCTTGGCGGAGGTAGCGGTCCGGGGGCCAGTCATTGGCTTCGTCGGGTTGCACGAGTACGCGGAACTGGCCTTTGCCGTTATCAGTAGCATCGATCGAGATCACTTCCCCACCGAACGTGCCCACCGCGACACTCGGCCATCCTGCGAACTGCACCGCTGGCCAACCGTCAAACTGCAACCGCACGTGCCTGCCGATACTCACCAACGGAGCGTCATTTCCATTGAGCCAGATCTGCACAGCGCGATCGGCGGTATCGGGCACGATCACACAAATCGGGTCGCCCTCTTTCAACACACCGCTGCCTTGGTTGGGCATGATCTGGGTCAAGAAACCGTCGAAGGGGGCGCGGATGGTTTGGTTGGATTGACGAGCAATTTGGGTTTCGGTTTTCAGCAATTCTTGCTGAGCTTTGTTTAAGTCAGAATTCGCTTTGGCGATATCGCTTTCACTTTTTGCGATATCACCTTCGGCTTTATTCAAGGTTGATTGTGCGTACTCGATATCAGCTTGCGATTTCTGTTCTTTGGCGTTTCGGTCGCGACGTTTTTCATCGAGGGCCGCTTTGGCTGCGTTCAAGTCCGCCTTCGCTTGCTCGACTTTCGCTTCAGCCTCACGAAATTTTTGTTCGGCCTGCTGATACTTGAGCTGCGAGGCAATTCGTTCGCGAAACAACGTCTGTTGTCGATCGTGATCAGCACGAGCTTGCGATAATGTTGCCATGACCTCTTCGAGCTTTTGTTCTTGCGAGGTCACCTTGGCAATGGCCGCTTCGATGCCCGCTTCGGCGGATGCCACGACTTGTTCTTTGACGCTCCGATAAGAAAGCACTTGAGCACGCAAAGTTTCGGCCATGGCCTGAGCATTGATCAAGTTCCGCTGCCCCGCTTCCACCACGTTTTGAAGTGAGTCGACTTGGCTGCGCCCAGCCGTAAGCTGCGATTGCAAACGATCGAGATAGGATTCGTCCAGATCGCGGATCTCCACAATCACTTGGCCTTCGGTGACGTGCGCGTTTTCAAAGATGTCTTCTCCGAACGAGACAATCCTACCCTTGGTGGGTGATTCGATCGTTTGTGTGCGGTCGCGAGGCGTGTACGCGATCACGCTGCCGGTGCCTCGCACGGATTGTTGCCAGGGCGCGATCAGGACGACAAAAAAGCCGACTAAGATCAGCACCGTCAGCGTCTTTCCAATCGTCCGCGCTTTCTGCGAAGAACGTGTCAGTTTGAGTGCTGGTAACGCTCGTTCATCGTACGCCTCGGGCATCATCATTGGTCGATGTCGCCGTAGTGCAGCGGACTGACGATCTGCCTTCAGAGCGTGCTTCTCCAACGAAACGCCGGTCTCGGTGTGGAGGCCGCCCTCAGGGTTCGCAATCGTGGTAACCGTCGTCAGTTCGGAGTCGGGATCTTGATCCATCGTAGGTTTTGAGGAGGTATTCATCATCTTCAACCTGCGGAGCCAACTGCGGTGCGGGCGGGGGAAATCATTGACGGAAGCTCAATCGTGTGCTGACATCGCTCCGCGATCCAACGCCGCCCAGTGGTGATGATGAGCGTCCAGGGGTGCCGCTCATCGAGCAGATAGTCGAGCACCCGCTGAGCTTCGTCGTCACTGAGAGAGTCTAGCATGCCATCAACTAGCATCAAACTCGGACGACCTGCGATCCCACGAGCCAGCAATAGTAGCCGCACATGGTTGGGTGTCAGCGGTGCCCCGCTGCTCGACAGTTGGGTTTGCATTCCGTCTGGCGTGGTGTTGATCACGCCTGCCATGCCGACAGCCAGCAATGCTTCTTCGACATCAAGCCCCGAAACATCCGTACGCTGAAAATGAATATTTTCTTCGATCGAGGAGGCGAATACTTCACCGTCGCGAATGAGCGAAACGCTGTTCCAGTAGTCGTCCGATTGATAGTCACTCGGTTGTGTGCCATCAACCAGCACTTGTCCCGAAGTTGGTCGGCGGGTGCCATAGATCAAATCTAAAATGGTGGATTTGCCCGTTCCCGAATCGCCGAAAATGGCCGTCGACGAACCTCCTGGCAACGAAATGCTCAGTGGTGCAAAGCTATGCTGTTGACTGGCACGTTGGTACATCACACTATGCAAATCAATCGACATCGGTTTGCCGGTGCGTCGCATCAACACCGTGCCAGTGCGCGCCATCGGTAGATCGAACAACACCCCGAGTTTGTCAACCGATGCCAACAAGTCATAAAAACTCTCGAAGTGTTTCCCCATTTTAGCAAACGCACCAACGATGATCGCCACAATCAGTTCCGCAGCGACCAACTGTCCGAGCGTCAACTCACGCGCGACCACGAGATAACCACCGAGGCCCAGCAGCACCGTGCTCGCGACCGCTTGCAATCCAAGCGCAAAGACGATCTGGCGCAGCAGCACATGAAAGTGTTTTCGACGATTGACGAGGTAGTCGTAAATCAAGCGATCCGCACGACTCGCCGACAAGCGTTTTCCAGCCGCCGATTGGAAGGTCGTTTGGCAACGCGAAACGTCTTCGAGCCAGGCCGCCATGTAATATTTGCTCTTGGATTCCTTCATCGCCGTCTTCACCGCACCACGCCCCAGCACGATGATCAGGAATGCAATGGCTGCCACCAACAGCAAGTCGAAACCTAGCAAAAACGGATGGTAGAATGCAAGCACCGCCATTCCGATCGTAGCACTCATTACCAAACCGATGCCATCGAGCAGTAACGCAGCGGACGCCTTCTGAACTGTGGGAACCTCAAAGAAACGATTGGTCAGCTCAGGCAGATACTCGCCCTCGTTGGCCTCAGTCGAAAGCCGGGGCAGGCGGTGAGCCAAATCACCAGCCACCCGCGCGAACAATCGCTCCTGAATGACCTCGACGATGTAAGTCTGCAACGCACGAATCGCGGCTGAGAATCCCAAGAAGAAAAACAGGATCAATGCTAGGACCACGATCGGTTGCAGAAAGCGACCGAAGGCGACCGTGTTGACGAGCGACTCCACTGCGATCGGAGTTGCCAACGTGAACAAACCAACAACGAACGCAAACACGATCACGAGGTAGATGTCAGACCACTCTGGACGCAAGACCGCCAGCAACCGCGTCAGCGGTTTCATCGGTTGATCCGACGGACTGTGTAACTCCGCGAGCGATACCTCACGCCAATCAAACGCGACACAGCGAATCCGTTCGTCTTCACTTAACAATAATAATCGTTGTCGCAGGGCTCGATCAGATTTGATCGTCGTTTCTTCACCCAGACCAGACTCCCACAACACATTCCGTGCCTTGGAATCATGGTTCAGCAACAACCACTGCGGGTGTACTTTGGTGTCGGAATTGCCAGGATCCAACAACACACAATCCGCACCATCGCCGATCAGACGAATGATCTGATCAACCGAACAATCTAAAACGGCCGGTCGCAATTGGAGACTCGCTGCCGCAGCGGAAAAAATCTCCCACCAATCGGCCAACAACCCACCATCGTGATTCTCGTACGTGACGTGAAAAGTTCGCTGAACAGTGGTCCGCTCCAGTTTCACACGGTCACGGACCAGACGATCGAGTGCCGCTGCGCCCTCAGTCGCCAACCGCTGCCCAGCAGCAGAATCGGTGTTTTGGTTTGGTTGGGACGACGGGGGCATTGGCGTTGAGGAGCATCAAGGACAAAAAAACGGGTCCATGCAATCCAATTCACGAAAAGCGTGTCGTGAATGCACTGGATTAATCTAGATGATCGTATTGAAAAGGCAAGTCACTTGAGTTGCATCCGATTGTCCTGATCGGTCGTCCCGCCGCCCCAATCTTCCCCAGTGCTTGGCGGCAAGCTTCCCACTAATCACCATGGCGGCATATCCAGCATAATCGCAAGGAAATTGCCTAATCCACACCAAACGAACATTCCGCACCCGGCACCGGACCACTGTAAAAAACGGCACCAACGCAGTGACCATCGCGACAGGAGCCTGCCGAATAATCGTTTCAAGAGGCTATCCCTTTGGCTGTAGAATCGGAATTACGGGAACGTGTGGTGTTCAGGAAGAATTGTCTAATCGGAGTCGGGATACTGGTGATCGGTGGCTGCGCTACAGCTCCGCGCCGCCAGCATGCCGCAACCGAACCAGTCATGTCGGTCGCTGAGATGACCGTTACCAGCACAGCGTTGGAAACCACGGCGGATGCCTTCCGCTTGGCCTCGGTCAACCTCACCTCTGCCCAGTCGCCTACCAATCAGTTGCTTGCCAAAGAGTCCTCCGCCGAAGAGCTGTCGGCAGGTGCTGCGGAATCAATCAAGGACATTAGCGCGACGGACGGTAAGGCCAAGAAACCCGTCGACGCGAGCGAATCCGACGATCCGAAGAATGACGATCCAAAGAATAAAGAGGAGGCGGGCAAGCAAAACAACCGCGACGAACCGGAACTGCTACCGCCACCTCGTTTAGCAGGCGCGGAACCGGTCGGCCGCGAGACCGCCGCCGGACTACCGCTACAGCAAGTCGTCGCATCGGTGCAGAGCCACTTCCCACTTCTGCAAGTCGCGTTTCTCGAACGCAATCGCACCGCAGGCGACCAACTCGCCGCATGGGGAGAGTTCGATACCAAACTAAAAGCTCGCTCGGAAAATCAGCCGCTCGGATTTTATGAGAACTATCAGCAATACGCGGGTGCGGACCAACCGTTGTACCGGGGTGGGAATGTCTATGGTGGTTACCGGATCGGTCGTGGTGTGTTTGAACCGTGGTATCAAGAGCGTCAAACCAACGAAGGCGGCGAATTCAAATTGGGTTTCCAACTGCCTTTGTTGCGAGATAAGAACATTGATCAGCGCCGCGCCGATTTATGGCGGGCAACCTACGATCGACAAATCGCTGAACCGGAGATTCGGGCAGAGGTGATCGAAACGATCCGTCAAGCTTCCATTGCCTATTGGGTGTGGGTCGCGGCGGGACGTCAAGTCGAAGTCGGAGAGGCAGCACTGAAGCTCGCTGAGCGCCGCAATCAACAAATTTCACGCCGGGTCGAAGAAGGCGATCTCGATGAGCCTTCGCTCCACGACAACGAACGTGCGATCTTGGAACGCCAAGGCAAACTCGTTGACCTGCAACGCAAACGCATCCAAACTGCTGTCAAGTTGTCATTGTTTCTGCGTGACGAAGCAGGCGAGCCACGTCTTCCTGCCGAACAGGAACTGCCAGAATTCCCTGAGATCGTGGCCTATGAGCTTGCTCAACTCGACGCCGACATCCGCTACGCCGTAGCGATGCGACCGGAACTGGTTGCCCTCAACACGCAACTGCGGCGAGTCGAAGTCGACTATGCAGAAGCCTACAACGCGACGCTGCCCGTGCTCGATGGGTTTTCCAACGTGTCTCAAGATGTCGGCGAACCGACGAGCGACAAACGCGACAAGTCAGAACTCGAACTTGAACTTGGGTTTGAATATGAGATGCCTGTGCAACGCCGCAAAGGCTTGGGCAAGATGCGTTCGGCGCGAGCCAAGATGGGACAGATCACGGCTAAGCGACAATACACGGTTGAGAAAATTTCAACGGAAGTGCAAATGGCTGTCGCCGCACTCGATGCCGCGTTTGAGCGTGTGCAGAACATCCAAGAGGCAGTGGAGATTTCAGAGAAACTCGCCCAGGTCGAACGACGCAGGTTTGAATTAGGCGAGAGCGATCTGCTTTCAGTGTTCTTACGTGAACAGTTTGCAATCGAAGCGGCCAGCGATTTGGTATTGGCGAAACTCGACTACTTCGCCGCTCGCGCGGACTACACCGCAGCGCTTGCGTACGAGTTTCCAGTGATGTTTTAACTGGGGTTGACCACGATCGATACATCAGCGATCCCGTGACTGGCCAGTTCTTTGAGAATCGGTTCCACGTCACCGTAAGGAACCCTGCGGTCGATCCGCAGTCGCGCCTTGATCTCGCGTGCCAATGACTGCTCCCTGGTCTGCAGGTACAGCGTCAATCGCTCGGGCAAATCCGCCATCCTGATGCTCTCACCGATGAAAAAAAACTCCCCGGACTTGTCGACCGTGAGCGTCAGTGTGGCCGCATCGTTCGCTGGCAACTCACCTCCTGCGGCCAACGAAAGCGTGACCGGGCGACGCGTTTCCTGCCGTGAGAGATGGCTTGAGACCAGGAAGAAAATGATCAGCAGGAACACGATGTCAATCATCGGAGTCATCGAGATCCGATCCTGACTGGCTCGCCACCGTGATTTGCTAGGGGATGGAGATTTCATCGAGAACCACGGGTGAACATGCCTGACGCAATCATGGAATTTTATTACGCAAGAGTGAAAGACCAATATTTCTTCATGGAGACTTCTATGCAGTAATATACGAAAACGTCGCTCCAGCGTCACGCGTGCCATCGAGACCACGTTTGCCACTTCCTTGACCCTAGCCCGCCCTCCATCAGATGTGCCAGCACGCCACCCTTCAAATCCCATGCGGTGCGTACAGCCCCCGCACTAGGGAGCACAAACGCACCGTGGCTGGTGACGGCAGACTCAACTCAGTGAAGCACCCTCCGTTTTGGAGTGCTTCGACTCGTCGGAGCTGTCTTTTTCAAAACCATTTTCATTGACATACCAACTACCGAACTTCCAAAAACCTCTCAATTACTAAGCACCTATATTTCTCTGTGCAACACTTTGCAGTATCAGCTTGAGTTCATCAACGCCGATTCGATCGCGACCATTCTGGCCGACAACGAAATGACGCTCGACGACTTGCGCCACGATGTTCAGTTGCTGGCTCGCCGTCGAAAGACGTGAACCGACATGGACGCTATCGAGCCGCGCGAAGACGAGGCGAAAAAGCTGGCAAAGCAAATCGAGGACGCCGAGCAAGCGTTCGCGGTGGCGACGGCCAAGCATGAAGAGGCCATGTCGCCGCTCTTCATCCGCCGAAACGAGATCGCCGCAATCCGCAAGCGAGCCAACCAGGCCCGCATGGACCTGCGGCAAACCTGCGAGGACCGCGAACTCGTCGCCGAGGCCGTAGAGCAGCTCAACGAAGCTCAGCACGAGCTGGCCCGCCTAGACGATGAGATCAACAAACGAAAAAGCTGGGCGAGCCAGGACCGAGAAAAGGCCAAGGCGACGCCATTCCGTCAGGAAGCGAGCCGCTACACGTCTCAAGTCGAGGAGCACGAACGCATCCTGGCCGACCTTCAAGTGAAGTTCGATCACGCCGAAAAGGTGGTCAACACGTTGCAAATACGCTTGTCGGAAATCGAAGACCGCCTGCTCGAACCGTGACCGTTGAGTCGAGATCGGCCAATTCGATAGCCTGACGTCGAAAGCCGTCCGGCTCTTTCTGTTGCTTTGCCACTAATTG
The DNA here is from genome assembly GCA_041740155.1 of Rhodopirellula sp. Lineage (GTDB taxonomy): Bacteria > Planctomycetota > Planctomycetia > Pirellulales > Pirellulaceae > Rhodopirellula. The sequence continues at coordinate 13,634 of JBGSMN010000067.1, read as the reverse complement.
ACAGCAACTGCGAGTAACACGGATAATTTCGGCTGGTGACCAAACGTGTCACCAGGGCAACTTGCGCTCACCAAATCAATGGCAGTGCCATGCAAGCCCAACACGATGAAGTGCTAACGATCGACGAACTGGCGATTTATCTAAAAGTTTCCAAATCGACGCTCTACAAACTCGTGCAAGAAGGAAAAGTGCCAGGCCAGAAGGTCGGAAAGCACTGGAGATTCAAACGCGATGTTATTGATCGCTGGTTGGAACCCACCGGACAAACGAAGCCGGACAAACCGAAACCCAAATGATCGACATCTGTGACTGACAACGACCTCGAACTCAAAACGCTGTGCAATCACCTTTGGGAATCCGCGAATATTCTTCGCGGGCCGGTCGACGCTGCCGATTTCAAAACCTACATCTTCCCGCTGCTATTCTTCAAACGCATTTCAGACGTTTACGACGAGGAAATTCAGAACGCCCTCGATGAATCCGACGGCGACCAGCAGTACGCACTGTTCCCTGAGAACCACCGCTTCCAAGTTCCCGAGGGATGCCACTGGGACGACGTTCGCCAAAAAACCTCCAACGTCGGCAAAGCACTTCAGCGGGCGATGCGTGAAATTGAAAAGGCGAACCCCGACACGCTCTACGGGATCTTCGGCGATGCCCAGTGGACCAACAAAGACCGACTGTCGGACGAATTGCTCCGCGATTTGGTTGAGCACTTTTCGCTGCTGCCGCTCGGCAACGATTCCGCTCGCGCAGACATGCTTGGTGGTGCCTACGAGTACTTGATCAAGAAGTTTGCCGACGCGACGAACAAGAAGGCTGGCGAGTTCTATACGCCGCGAACGGTCGCCGTCGATGATAACTCCAATTTCGCGGTTTTTATCAACTCATCTGCTCGCGTGAGCAACTGCTCGGTTCGTGTAAGCAGATCGGCGAGTACGACGCCAACCACTCGCGGCCTAAAGTTTGCAATGGCGATCGCTGCGAGATAGCATACCGAAGCCTGACCGGAGGATAGGGCTCTGCGGGGACGCAACCTGAGCGCCGGTCGAGTGCGTCAACCGAAAGGGTAGCGGTCATCTCTGGGTGGCCGCTCCCTTCACCTTTCGGGAGGCGCCACAAAGCGATAAATCCCAGGGGGTTTGGGGGACTGGTCCCCCAGCTACGGTGCCGGTTCAGTCCTCGGCATCCGTTTCCATTCATGTGGATCGAGCAGAGAAACATGGTTCACCTGATTTTACTGCAGGTGAACCATGACACTTGCGACCACAACAAAGACATCACGTCACGGAAAGCTGCCAAAAGACTGGCGGATGGTTCGGTTTGATGAGATTGCTGAGAATGTCAACGACCGGGTTAAGCCTGGTAGCACGGATCTAGAAGTCTATGTTGGACTGGAGCATCTCGATCCTGAGTCGCTGAAGATTCGCCGGTGGGGAACGCCGGATGATGTGATCGGGCAGAAGCTAGGATTCCAAGCGGGCGACATTATCTTTGGAAAGCGACGAGCGTACCAAAGAAAACTTGCTGTTGCGGAATGCGCCGGGATATGTTCGGCGCACGCGATGGTGTTGAGAGCCAAGGCGGATGTGATGGCGCCGAACTATCTGCAGTTTTTTATGCAGAGCGACTTGTTCATGGAGCGAGCGCAAGCCATTTCAGTCGGCTCACTTTCCCCGACGATCAACTGGAAGACCCTACGCATCTATACTTAAGAACGCGGTTATCACCGATCATCTTGACCAGCCCACGATCGAAATGAGAGTTCAAGTTCAGTATTTCGAAAAAGAATACAAAGCTTTTGCACTCCGGGTTTTGAAAATGGGCGAACCGCTCGTTGGACTTGACCCATCTGGATACGACTCGGGCGATGACGATAATATCATCGACGGATACAAACCCGACGTCTGGCCCGTGCCACTGGCTTACGACAGCAAGGAGCCTGCTGGCGTGTTTGCTTGCTACCTACAGAATCCATGCAGCGTTTGGCACGGAATGCCGACCGGGTATCAGCTGACGCAGGCCACACCGAACCCAGCATCACCCGCATATGAAAACGAGGTGCCGCCAAACAAAGATGCTGGTTCACCGGGAGATGCCAGTGAAAGCGAGCAAGGGTTGGCGTTGTTTAATGCACAGGGGAGCCTAGTTGCAATTCCATTACCAGAGGATGAATCTCAGACGACACAAAACCTCGAGTTCTACGACTTCCCTTATTCGTTTATCGAATTGACGCAGCGGTACATCGGCAACAATGGTTGGGTTTCTCTTCCGTTGGCTCAGACCAGCACCACGGCAAATCGTTCAGCTTCGTTGATTCAAATGCACGCTCCGGTAGCGAAGCGAATTTTGACGATGACCGCCACGCGAAATGGTCGCATGCCGATTATCCCATCGATGAAAGAAGTTCAACTCGATCACAACGGCAATCGTGAAGTGCTCGACGATTGGGACATCACGTTAAAAGCACCGGAACTTGGGGCGGATGGCACTGCGCGTAACTTCTCCATCCAAGTGATGTATGTTTACCTGCTTGAGAAAGCACCAGGTCCGACCGACAAACTTCGCGGTGCATCATCGCCACTGGACCTGTTTTCGCCGGATAAGCATTGGCTCGACTTGGCCCGCGACTCCGATACCGATGGCCAGCTTCAATGGGAATTCGGAACTACGGTTACGTACTCGGGCGGCTGATTCTGCATTGCGGGTTGCAAAGGGGGCGGCGCGGTTGAACACAGGAGGCGAACCGCTCTCAGAGCAAGAGGTTCGCAACTGCGTCGCGGTAATGCTGAACAAGGATCTATTCAAATGGCTTATGGATCGTTCGACTTTTGGGCCATTTGTCACTACGGTTGCTCAGACGGATAAAGCGATTGACAAGCAATCTGCCGTTGAATTGGTTCTTCGGTTCGTTGCTTTTCGACACGTTGAATACGACGGTCGAATGGATGTCCATGAGTACCTAGACCATGCTTTGATCGAGATCGCTGATACCGAAGTCGAAATTGACTGGGACGAGGAAAAGCAGCATTTCGAGCGAGTGTTCCTGCGTTTGAACGCGGCAATGGGAGAACGAACTTTTAAACGTTGGGATGGTAGTGACTTCAAAGGAAAATTCTTAATGTCGCTATTTGAGACTGTCGGTTACGGAACCAGCGTAAACATTGACTCGATTGAAGATGAATCGGACCCGGATGAATTTATACGGTCACGTGCAAGAGACATCTGGGGCGACGACACCTTTATCAAAAATTCCGGAGCGGGGGTTCGAGGAACTACGCGGTTATCCAAATTGATTGACTTTGCCAAAGACTTTTTTGCACCGTGACAAAGATCAGGACAATCAACGATCTTCAGGATCAACTAGATCGCGATTTTGGTTGGCGACTCAAGGAGCTAGCGAATCTAAAGTCGTTGATTAATTCATCCGACGGCGTCGCCCGTAGAACTGCAGTTCGAGCTCTTGCGGCATACAAACTGGCGCCATGATGGCGAGGGTTCGCAAACCACATCATCTATCTACCCAACCAGCCAGCAAACACGCCCGCGACGTCGCCTTTGTGCGGCCTTGTAGCGGGCATTTCTTTTAAACGTTTGCCAACGTTTCGCAACGTTTTTCGACACACGAAAAAGTTCTTGGAATAACTACGGAACAGCGCTGGATGTGTTTTCAAGACAGAGGTAACTGTGTGGTCCCGTTGCCCACGGTGGCCAACGCGGAACCTCGAAACCCCAACTACGGGAACACAAACATGGCTACGAAGAAAACCACCACCGCTACCAAGACCGCTGCCGCCAAGAAGACTTCGGCAAAGAAACCTGCCGCCAAGAAGCAGCCCGCGACCAAGACCGCCAAGACGACCACGGCGAAGAAGCCTGCCGCGACGAAAACCGCCAACAAAAAGATGTCGCAGATCGACGCGGCCTTGGCGGTTTTGAAGAAAAGCCGCAAACCGCTTTCATGTAAAGAAATGGTCGAGGCGATGGCCACGGCAAAGCTATGGACCTCCCCAGGCGGCAAGACGCCTGATGCGACCCTCTACGCCGCGATCCTCCGCGACATGCGAAATGGCAAAGACGCCCGGTTCAAGAAGGCGGCGCCCGGCCGGTTCACGAACGCCTAGTGCGTACCGACCGAACCGCCAACTCCACCGCGAAGGTTTCGCCCTTCGCGGTTTCTCGATTTCGCACCTACCAAGAGGACCAAACCATGAAGACGTTCTACGTCGCCACACTCGCCCGCTACGTCCTAGTCGACGCGGCCGACGAAGCCGAAGCCGCATCGTTGGGCCAAGATGCCCTTCACGCGTTGTACGCCGACCTGCGGGCCAAGCACGGCCGCGACATTCCCATCGAAATCCAAACCGTTCGTCTGGCGACGGATGCGGAGATCGACCTTTGTCAATTCCACCAACGCATGCTTCGCGAAGATGCGGTCTCGCAATTGAAGGCGGGCGATCGCATTCGGTTGGTCCGCATGGCCGACGATCCCGATCCCATTCCCGTGGGCCAGCGGGGGACGGTCGTCGGTATTCATTCGCATGGCGATTGGACGCAGGTCGACGTCGATTGGGACAACGGCCGGTCGCTGATGCTTTCCATTCCACCCGATGAGATCAAAATCGAAACGGAGGCGAACCGATGAGCATACGCAAGATCAAAACCGCCGAGGCGGCCGTTGGCTACATCCGCATGTCGAGCGACAAGCAGGAAGAAAGCCCAGAGCAACAGCGCGACGAGATTTTGAAGCTCGCCGAGAAGCATGGATACAAGATCGTTCGCTGGTACGAGGACCATGCGATCTCGGGCGTGAAGACGCTCAAGCGAAAACAGTTCCTGCAGATGATCGACGACGTGAAACGCCTAGGCGACTTCCGAGCGATTCTATGTTGGGACCAAGACCGGTTCGGCCGATTTGATTCGATCGAGGCTGGCGAATGGATCTCGCCGCTATGCCGCGCCGGTGTCGAATTGATCTGCGTCGTCCAAGGCCGGATCAATTGAGACGACTTCGCGGGCCGGATGATCTATCAGATCACGCAAGAGGGGAAAAACCAATTCCTGGTCAGCCGATCCAACAACGTCATGCGTGGCATGCTCAAACAAGCCCGCGACGGCTATGGCAAGCGGAGATTCGCCGCTGATGCAAGGCTGCGTTCACAACGCGTATTACAATTGGCAGCCATGCCAATTGGAAGAAAACGATCAGCAGGTTAGACTTTTCGCCGCGTCGATCATTCCTGCTTCCTGACTGCGGTTCCGGCCAACGTCCTGTTCAAATGACACATCGTTTACCTGTTTTTCGATTTCAGAAGTTAAAAACTGCGATGCAATTCTGATAATGGATGACGGATTTCTTGATCGAAACACTTTCACCTCAAATTTTGACAAGAACAACATGCACATTGCGAAAATCAAAGACGATTCTGGACAAGCACGCGTGGTGATCGTCGAATCAGCACAGCTTATTCCGCTGAAGATGACGGGCGGGCTTGCCACGCTTGCCGATATTTTGGCGGCGGATCACCCCATCGCCGCAGCCCAGTCGTTGTCGCGCGAGGAACCAATCGCAAATGACGAGAAGGTGAATTGGTTACCGCCGATTGATAATCAAGAGGTCTGGGCAGCTGGAGTCACGTATCGACGCAGCCAAACGGCGAGAATGGAAGAGTCCGAGGCGGCGGCGTCTTGTTACGACCGTGTCTACAAGGCGGAGCGGCCTGAGTTGTTTTTCAAAGCCACACCATCGCGAGTCAGTGGCCATCGTCAACCGCTCCGCATTCGCAAAGATGCGACGTGGAACGTGCCCGAACCAGAAGTCACGTTGGTGTTGTCACCAAAGCTGCGCATCGTGGGACTGACGATCGGCAACGACATGAGTTCACGCGATATCGAAGGTGAGAATCCGTTGTACTTGCCGCAAGCGAAATGCTACGACCAATGTGCAGGGTTGGGGCCATGCATTCGGCTGTACGACGAACTGCCAGCGGTCGCAGAAATCATCATTGATTTGCGAATCCAACGCGATGGCGAGGTGGTGTTTGCACAATCGACCAGTGCTGCAGAAATGGCGCGGCGGTTCGAGGACTTGGTAGGCTGGCTAGGTCGTGATAACACGTTTGCCGATGGCGCGTTCTTGATGACGGGCACTGGCATCATTCCCAATAACGATTTTACACTGCATCCTGGCGATCTCGTCGACATCACGATCGCCGGTGTCGGCACGTTGTCCAATCCGATCGTGCAGAGTTAACCTGCCGTGGCCAAGTTGTATTTTTACTATTCGACAATGAATGCGGGTAAGTCGACGATCCTGTTGCAATCCAGTTACAACTATCGTGAACGAGGGATGAACACGCTCATCTGTTCACCGGAGTTGGACGATCGGTTTGGCCGCGGCAAAGTGGCTTCAAGAATCGGAATCGAAGCCGATTCGGTGACGTTTAGCAGTTCCGACAACATGGCCTCATTAGTCCGTGCCGCCGTCAAGAAAGAACCGATCCACTGCGTTCTCGTCGACGAGGCCCAGTTCCTGACGCGGGCTCAAGTTCGGCAGCTCAGTGATATTTGCGATCATGATTCAATCCCTGTGCTCGCCTACGGATTACGAACGGATTTCCAAGGTAACTTGTTTGAAGGCAGCGAAGCCTTGCTGGCTTGGGCCGATAGCCTCGTGGAGGTCAAAACGATTTGTCATTGCAGTCGCAAGGCCACGATGGTGCTGCGAATTGATAGTCAGGGCAAAGTGATCCGTGATGGCAATCAAGTTCAAATCGGTGGAAATGAACGCTATCTCTCGGTTTGCCGCCGACATTTCAAAGAGGGCATGGCGGAACATCGCGATGATCAGTTACCAGGGTTTTCATGAACTGTTGAACCAATCGTCTCCGAATGCTGTTAATCATCAGTCTCTTTCCGCCACACTGGGCGAGCATTCTCAGTGACTTCAGCATCGATTTCCGTCACCCTTGCACGCAACCTGGCCACGACCTGCGGTTCAGTTTCAAACCGATTGTTTTGCTCACCCAGATCACTGGCTAGATCAAACAAATACTGTTCAGATTTTGCATTCTTACCACGTCCGCCCCGCTCCAGAAGTTTCCAATTGCCGATGCGGATGCCTTCGAGTAAACCTTGCGACGAGTAAAACACAAACTCATTGCGGGGTGATTCATCGGACGTCCAAGTTCCCGACACATCAAACCCGTCAATTGGACGATCACTCGATAACGGCTCACCACACAACGCCGCGATCGTGGGCAACAAATCCATCGTGCTAACCAGGGCATCGGTGCTGGTACCTGCCGGAATGCGGCCTGGTCCCCACATGATACACGGCACCCGTTGGCCGCCTTCAAACGTGGTCCCCTTGCCAGCCCGCAGTGGCCCAGCACTGCCACCATGGTTTTTGAACTGCAACCAGGGGCCGTTGTCGCTCGTGTAGATCACGATCGTGTTGTCGGCTAGTTCCAGTTTGCGAAGTGTTTCGATCAGTCGTCCGACCTCCGCATCGATGTGCTCGATCACGCAAGTGTAGGCGTGCTGTGGATCGGCATCGTAAACGTCTTGAGGAACGTACAAAGGAATGTGGGGCATCGAATGTGGTAGATACAGAAAAAACGGTTTCTCACGATTCGTGGTGATGAACTCGATTGTCTTGTCAGTGTATCGACGCGTGATCGTGCGTTGATCAACAGGCAGTTCAATGATGGTTTCGTTTTCGACGAGTGGTGTGTTCCACTGAGTGATCGCCGTCGCTTGATCTTTCCAAAGTTCGTCTGAGCCGACACGTGGTTTTTTCTGGTTGCTGGGATGGTTCATGTCGTTGGAATAGGGGATTCCGAAATACGAGTCAAAACCTTGGGCACGCGGCAGGGTTTCAGCGTGATGTCCTAAATGCCATTTGCCAACCGCAGCGGTCGCGTAGCCTTGAGCGTGTAAATGATCCGCGATCGTGATCTCGTCGGGATTCAGCCCGTAGTCGCTTTGTGGGAAGAGCACATGCTTATGCATCCCAACACGTTTCGGGTAACAACCCGTCAACAATGCTGCTCGCGATGGCGAACACACCGAGCAGGCGGAATAGAAACTCGTGTAGCGTCGGCCTTCGGCGGCCAAGCGATCGAGGTTCGGCGTTTGGATCGTCTCGCTGCCGAAACAACCGAGGTCGCCGTAACCCTGATCGTCGGTGAAGATGATGATCACGTTAGGCTGTTCGCGAGACGCTGCTTTAAGTGACGAAGGGCACACGCCCAGTGCGATCAAACCAGTGAGCACTGCTAATTGCAGGCATGATTTCAAACAAAAATTCATTCTTCGGAATCCTCGATTCGAGATTGCTCGCGATAGGAGCGGAACATGAACGCACAGCCCGCCGCGACGAGCACAAACATGCCGAGCAGGTGCGTGAGTTTAGTGTCAATGATAAACCGGATGCGACTGAGCACCTCCACTGCCAAAACGGCGAGTCCGAAATAGGTCAGCCACCAAGCCCATTTGCGTCGAGCATCGACAAACAGCGAAAACACACCCAGAAAGAATGGCACAAACAGAATCCCCATCGATGTGGTATCCATTATTCGTCCGCGTCCCGCTCCGCCCCCGATCGCCCCGCTGAGCCAACCGGCCTGACCGGTGGTGACGCGGATCGAGTCAAAAAAGAAGTAGATGCCGCCGACTGTCATCGCCAAGCCAAAGAAAAACGTGCTGATACCACCATCGGTACCTCCAGAACCTTTCACACCCAGCCACCTTCCCAAAAGAACGATTGATATTGTTGTCAATCTTCACCAATTTTTCCTGGCGGATGACGAACCATGGCGTCAATCATAACCAGAATCGTCTGCTACTGGCGACTGATCCGCGTTTGCTCCACAATAGGTGGCTAAGTTGTTGATAACGTCTCCCATGAAAAGGAACGAGAATGTTCAAGATATTTGTCTCCACCTTCGCCGTTGGTGCTGTCCTGAGTTGGCTGGGCCTCGCGAGTCCGTCGTTCGCCGAGAATCCGTCCGTTGGCGAAAACTCCTCCGAAAAAAGCACCTACGATTGGCCGCAGTGGCGCGGACCGTCGCAACAAGGAATCGCTGGAAGCGCTGATCTGCCGGTGCAGTGGAGCGAGGAATCGGCCACCCGCATCGCGGTCCCCGGCAGTGGCGGGAGCACGCCCGTGGTGGCTGGCGAAACCGCTTATTTGACCAGCGGTGTCGATAACAAAAACAACGTGTTATTCGCATTCGACATCAGCGGAGAACAACCGAAACTGCGTTGGCAAGTGTCTCTGGGCAGCGATCGAGGTAACAAACACCGCAAAGGTAGCGGCAGCAATCCTTCACCAGTCACCGACGGCGAGCACATCGTCGCGTACTTCCGCAGCGGCGAGTTGGCTTGCGTCAACACCTCAGGCGAAGTTGTCTGGCGACTCAACCTGCAAGAAAAATACGGCGAAGATTCCTTGTGGTGGGATTTGGGTTCGTCGCCTCTGCTCGTTGATTCGATGGTTGTCGTCCCTGTGATGCAAACCGGGCCGAGCTATTTGGCGGCGTTCGATATCGCCACTGGTGAGTTGAAGTGGAAAACCGATCGGATGACCGATGCCCCCGAAGAGGCCGCACAGAGTTACTCGACTCCGCTGGCAGTGGAAATCAATGGCGAATCGGCGATCGCGTTGATGGGTGCCGATCATTTGACGGTCCACCGAGCCAGCGATGGCAAAGAAATCGGGCGATTGGGCGGCTTCAACCCCGCTGGCGAAAGGTTTTTCCGCTCTATCGCTTCTCCCGTTGCTGCTGGAAAACTGATCGTTTGTCCGTATTCCCGTGGAGCAACGTTGACCGCCGTCGATATGGAAAAACTCGTCGCGGGAGCCGGGCGTGACGCGATCGTGTGGTTCCGCGACGATATTGGCAGTGATGTCCCGACGCCTGCGATGAAAAACGGCGTCGTGTATCTCATTTCCGATGGAAAAGACGATAAGGGCACCGTCTATGCGTTGGCGGCTGAGAGTGGAAAGACGCTGTGGAGCGTCAAGCTGGCACGTTCGCGAGCTGGCTACAGCAGTTCGCCGCTGGTCGCGGATGATCGCTTGTATGTCACGGACGAAAGAGCGGTGACGTCGGTGATCTCGCCGTTACAGGGTAGCGGCGGAGGTAATGGCCCCGCAGCGGAAGTGATCGCTACGAATGAATTGGCAGACGATCAAGAGTACACCGTGGCCAGTCCGGTGCCGATGCAGGACCGATTGGGGATTCGGACCAAGAATTTCTTATATCTGATCGGCAAATGAGTCGGTTAGCCGGAATTTTTGTTTACCGGTACACTGCTTGCTACACTCCCGAACACTGACATTTTTGACAGCGCCACGATAGGAAAACCATATGGCCAAGGACTCCCAGTCCCCACGAAAGGACTCCCAGTCCCCCTCCAAGGATTCGACTGATCAAGAGGGCGGTCGCCGCAGCGGCAATCCAGTAATGATTGCACTGGTGATCGCTGCGCTTGCTGCGCTTCTGTTCCTCAACCGCACGGAAGAACGAGATACCGTCACGGCCAGCTTTTTCCAACAGGAACTGGAAAAGAGGAACGTCGAGTCCGTGCAGATTGGCGAATACGAAGTCACCGGAAAATTCAAGACACGCCCCAACAAACCTTTCCCGCCGGGCAAGAACATTGACGACGACACGATTCCGGAGAAGTACCGCAAGGAATTCGTGTTCACGCGGCCCGCTGGCAATGAATACGCCAGCCTCTTGAGCAAGCGTCTGGAGGAGAACCGTGAGCACATCTCGAACTGGGAATTCAAGAAACCAGATTCATCCGCCATGATCATGCAAGTCCTGCTGATGCTGGTCTTGCCACTGGGCATCTTATTTCTCATCTTCACGATGATCCGTCGTAGCCGCAATGAAATGATGGGTGGTGGCGGTTTCCTATCTGGGTTCAGCAAGAGTCCTGCCAAACGATTCGAGGCAACCGACAAAGTCATCACGTTTGACGATGTCGCTGGTTTGCAAGGTGTTAAAGCCGACCTGGAAGAAATCGTTGACTATCTAAAAACGCCTGAGAAATTCTCACGATTAGGTGGCCAGGTTCCTAAAGGTGTGTTGCTCAACGGCCCCCCTGGGACGGGTAAAACGTTGCTAGCACGGGCCGTCGCCGGGGAAGCCAGTGTGCCGTTCTATAGCGTCAACGGTAGCGAGTTCATTCAAATGTTCGTCGGCGTCGGTGCTAGCCGTGTGCGTGATTTGTTCAAGACCGCGAAAGAGCATTCCCCGTCGATCATCTTCATTGATGAAATCGACGCAGTCGGTCGTCAGCGCGGTGCGGGGCTGGGCGGTGGCCACGATGAACGCGAACAAACGCTCAATCAAATTCTTGGAGAGATGGATGGATTCAGTGGCTCGCACGCCGTGATCGTGATCGCAGCGACGAACCGTCCTGACGTGCTCGACCCGGCGCTGCTTCGTCCCGGTCGTTTTGATCGCCACGTCACCGTAGGCCGACCAACGATGAAAGGCCGCGAGGAAATTTTCAAAGTTCATGTTCGTGATGTGCCCTTGGCTGAAGACGTGGATTTGCGCCGACTTGCGGCTGGCACCGTGGGCTTGACCGGTGCTGACATTCGCAACATGGTCAATGAAGCCGCCTTGTGGGCAGCTCGGCAAGACAAGAAAGTCGTCGAGATGGTCGACTTTGATTACGCCCGCGACAAAATCTTAATGGGGGCCAAACGTGAAGAGGTCTTGCAAGAAGACGAGAAAGAAAAGACCGCCTATCACGAGGCCGGTCACACGCTCACCGCCTGGCATCTCGAAGGTTCACACATCGTTCACAAGGTCACCATCATCCCTCGCGGTCGCGCTCTCGGTGTGACTCAGTACGTGCCCAACGAAGATCGCTTGAGCATGAGCAAGAAGGAACTTGATCATCAACTGATCGTGCTCCTGGGCGGTCGTGCGGCAGAGAAAATCATCTACAACGAAACCTGTGTCGGTGCCGAAAACGACCTCGAACGAGCCACCAGTATCGCGCGGCGGATGGTCACGCACTGGGGCATGAGTCCCAAAATCGGGCCGGTCAGTTACAAGACCAGCGACGAAGATCCATTCCTCGGTCGTGAGATTCATCAGCAACGTCAGTTCAGTGAACACACGCAAGAGTTGATTGACGAGGAGGTCGCTCGGTTGTTGCTCGAAGCCGATCAAAAAGCGGAGCAATTGCTGCGTGAACATCGTGGTGAACTGGAGCAGATTACGCGTGGGTTGCTCGAACGTGAAGAACTCAGCGAAGCCGAGTTGACGGAATTGATCGGCCCCTCGATTCACAAACGCAAAGGTGACCGCGAGGGCAAGATCGAACAGATCATGGCCCCTGAAGGTGCCGCCGAACGCGCATCGGGTGCTACCGTTCCTGCAAAAGAATAAACGCGTTGGCTAAGAAAAAGGGAACTCCCAAAAAGAGCAAGTTGCGGGCTGAGTTTCGGAAGAAGCATCAAGGCCGAGTGCGGACGAGCGATTTTACGAGGGAGTTCCACCAAGACTCGTCAGTGCGGCTTGATGACGCCGCCCACGGCGAGCGGTTATCGGGTAAGGGAGACTTGACAAGGCATCGCACCATCGCCGGAGCCAATAACGCCCCACGTGGCAGCGATGGATTGCAGGTCCAAGTGCATGTCGACGAGAGCCGGTTGACGTATGGACGCGTGCTCAGCGTGCATGGTTTGCAAAGTAAAGTGCTCGCCAACGACGGACGGCTTTACGCCTGCGCGACGCGGCAAGTACTGAAATCTCTCGCCACGGATCAACGCGGCGTCGTTGTCGCCGGCGATCATGTTTGGTTTCGGATTCAAGGCCGTGATGGTGATGACCGACAAACAGCAAGGCGCGCAGACGAGGTCGTCACGGCGGACGGGATGATCGAGCGGATCGAACCGCGGCATGGAATTATCTCGCGGACCAGTCGCAACAAGCAGCATGTGATCGTCGCGAACGTCGATGCCATGTTGATCATCGCCAGCGCTGCCGAACCCGGTATCAAACCTACCTTGATCGACCGCATGTTATTGACGGCGGCACAATGTGAAATTGAGCCCGTGATCGTGATGAACAAAATAGATCTCATTGATCCGCTGCGATTGCAGTCATTGATCGGCGTGTACGCGTCGCTCGGTTATCGCGTCCTGCCCACCTCCGCCTCGACGGGCCAAAACATTGATTATCTGAGTGCGTTTTTGCACAACCGGCAAACTGTCTTGGCAGGTCAAAGTGGTGTTGGTAAGAGCAGTCTGCTCAATGCAATTCAACCAGGCTTGGCGCTGACGGTTTCCACAGTGAGTGTCGAGAACCAAAAAGGTCGACATACCACGACGGCGGCGAAACTCATCCCACTACACGGCGGAGGCGCGGTGTTTGACACGCCCGGCATTCGTCAATTTCAGTTGTGGGATATCGAAGCGTCGGAGGTCGCTGGATTGATGCCGGACCTGCGTCCGTATGTCAGTGGTTGCCGATATCCTGATTGTTTGCATTTGCATGAAGACGATTGCAATGTAAAGGACGCTGTTGCTGATGGTCGCATCGACGCCCGCCGCTACGATGCGTACTGCCACCTGCTCGAAGACGACCTGCTGCCAGGCT
>JBGSMN010000054.1:0-117965 GCA_041740155.1 Rhodopirellula sp. | reverse complement strand
CATCCCCACCTTCCTCCGGTTTGACACCGGCAGTCTCTCTCGAGTCCCCGGCATTACCCGCTGGCAACTAAAGATAAGGGTTTCGCTCGTTAAGGGACTTAACCCGACATCTCTCGACACGAGCTGACGACAGCCATGCAGCACCTGTGCAAGAGCTCCCCGAAGGGCACTCTCTAATTTCTTAGGGATTCTCAAGCATGTCAAGTCTAGGATAAGGTTCTTCGCGTATCCTCGAATTAAGCCACATCCTCCACCGCTTGTGTGAGCCCCCGTCAATTCCTTTGAGTTTCAGCCTTGCGACCATACTCCCCAGGCGGAACACTTAACGCTTTCGCTACGGCCGAGAGGATGTGAAAGTCCCCTCAACCCAGTATTCATCGTTTACGGCTAGGACTACCGGGGTATCTAATCCCGTTCGCTACCCTAGCTTTCGTTCCTCAGCGTCAGAAAAGATCCAGTAACGCGCTTTCGCCACCGGTGTTCCCTATGATATCAACGCATTTCACCGCTCCACCATAAGTTCCCGTTACCCCTATCTTCCTCGAGCTTGGGGGTTTGCGACGCAATTCCACGGTTGAGCCGTGGGCTTTCACATCACACCTACCAAGCCGCCTACGAACGCTTTAAGCCCAGTGATACCGAATAACGTTTGGACGGTACGTATTACCGCGGCTGCTGGCACGTACTTAGCCCGTCCTTCCTTTACAGATTGGTCAAACTAAGGAGATAACTCCCTAGCATTTCCTCCCAATTGACAGCGGTTTACAACCCGAGGGCCTTCATCCCGCACGCGGCATCGCTCGGTCAGGCTTGCGCCCATTGCCGAAGATTCTCGACTGCAGCCATCCGTAGATGTCTGGGCAGTGTCTCAGTCCCAGTGAGCCGGGCCATGCTCTCACACCCGGTAACCATCGCAGCCTTGGTGGGCCATTACCCCGCCAACAAGCTAATAGTACGCAGTCCAATCCTCAGGCGGAATCACACCATTTGATCCGTAGATATCATCCAGTATTACTGCCAGTTTCCCGACGCTATCCTGGTCCTGAGGGTATGTAACCACGCGTTACTCTCCCTTCCGCCACTTTCCGCTTCATAGCAAGCTACTTAGCTTCTCGTGCGACTTGCATGCCTAATCCATGCCGCCAACGTTCATTCTGAGCCAGGATCAAACCCTTCAATTTTGTATTGATTCACCAGCGTCACCGAAGCGACACCGGGTAAAAGCAAATTTAACCGAAAGTGTTCCTGTCCCCGGAGGTCTCGGTAAAGACCCCCAGTCATTCGCCATTTTTTCTTCTCATTCTTCACCGAAGCAAAGCTCTCACCGAAGTGAATTGAGTCGATAAAACGACCTCGCAAATTTCTGAACTCAACAGAAGTTCTATCACCAAATTGTCAAATATCAAGTTAGCAACTAGTGGCCGTTGAAGGCTTCTCGCTGCCGGGTCTCGCAGTGTTGCAGACTTTCTTTTTGTGGTCAACTGGCTCTCACCAGTTTTCTTAAAGAAAGTTTTAAGGTGGTCTGTCGTAACCGACGTCACACCCAAAACGACTACCTCCTCACCGTTCTCGGCTGCCGTGGTCGGCGGCGTTGCTCAGCGAGGAGGCGGAAAGATAGGGAGAGTCATCGAACCTCGCAAGTGCCTTTGGTGAATTTTTCAAAAAATGTTTCCGCATTTGGTTCTTTCGACCGATCGTTTGGGCGGTTTTCAGCGGATTTTACGGTGTTTCCTTGAGACGACAAACCTCGGAACGTTTTTTGAATTCTAAACGATACCGGTTGTGACGGTGGGGGCAGACGGGGTCAACAGCGACTGTCGGATCAGACGATAGGCTGGTGATAGTCGAAAAGCGGCACCTGCATCTTTAACACTGTTCCTCACTGCAGCACCCTTACTTCCAATTGCGCAATGCTCCAATCCGACCCAAACTCGACCGAGGTGGCTGGCCAACCGAGTTCCGCGTCGGATGCGATCGACAGCCAACTCGATGCATTAATCAACCGCATTCAATCGCTCAGTGGTGATCAAAAGGCGACAACCACAGCTCAAGCAGATACCAATCAGCCAACCGCCTCATCAGCCGTCAACACCGCCCGGCAAAGCCCACACGCCGGCGAACAGGCACTCGTTCGCTCGTCAACAAACCCGCACCTCATGCCCAGTCAACTTGGTGCTAACGCGACGGCACCAACGATAGGGCAAGCCCAGCGACCAGGCGTCGCATCTCAAGCAACTGCGGCGCAACTCGCCGCATCCGCGTCACGGCCAGTCCCACCAGGCACCTACCAGCCCAATCGTGACGAACCGTGGCGGCCTTTGGAACCTGCGAGCATACAAGCCAGTCGGATCAGCGAAACTCTGCTCGAAGCGATCATTTTTCGCTATATCCATAACGCTGGCGAAGCCGAAGGACGCAGGATCGCCGAACAAGTCCAATTGCCGTTTCGGATGATCGAGTCGATCCTCGACCGCTTCAAAAAGGACCAATACGTCGCGTATAAAAGCTCCACGGCAACAAACGATTATATCTATGTCTTGACCGAATCGGGACGTGCGATCGCCCGCAACCACTTAACCGATTCGACGTACTACGGCAGTTGCCCGGTGCGTTTGCCGGAATACATCGATAGCATCAAACGTCAGAGCATCGAAGGACAATTCCCTAAACGCAACGATTTGTTACGCGCGTTTAGCGATTTGCTGATCAACCCCAAAATGCTGGAACGACTCGGCCCGGCCATCGCGAGCGGTCGCGGAATGTTCCTGTTCGGGTTTCCCGGCAACGGCAAAACATCCATCGCTGAACGGGTCACCGGGGCCTTTGGAAAATACATCTGGATCCCTCGTAGCGTCGACATCGATGGCGATATCATGCGTGTTTATGACCCCATGAACCACGTCGCCAGCATGCCCGAAGCCTCCAGCGGATTGCTTGACGCCAGCGGTTATGACAAGCGTTGGGTGCGGATTGAACGACCGACCATTGTCGCCGGTGGTGAACTCACCATGGAAATGCTGGAGGTACTCAACAACCCCAGCAGCAACATCAGCGAAGCACCCCTGCAAATGAAAAGCAATTGCGGCACACTCGTGATCGACGACTTTGGCCGCCAAAAAATGTCGGTCGATCAATTACTCAATCGCTGGATCGTGCCGCTAGAAAAACGCTATGACTTCCTCAACATGGCCAGCGGCAAGAAGATTCAAGTCCCCTTTGATCAGCTCGTGATTTTCAGCACAAACCTAGAGCCTAAAGACTTGGTTGACGATGCGTTCTTGCGGCGAATTCCTTATAAAATTGAAGTGGAGAATCCGCCAGAATCTGACTTTCGGAAATTGTTTGAGATCATGTGTAAGGTGACAAAGATCCCTTATAACGCCGAAGCAATTGACTATCTAATTAAAACTCATTACCTGCCTGTCAATCGCCCGTTTCGCAATTGCCAACCGCGAGATTTATTGCTGCAAGTTCGTAATTACTGTCTCTACAATGACTTTCAGATCGAACTCAAAAATGAGTATTTTGACTTCGCCTGTGATAACTATTTCTCCGTCATGTAGCGGAAGTCGTCTAGACTTTCGTTTACCTACGCGACCGAAACTCTTGACGAGTCCCGCTACAGCTTAACCCGAACCATCCGCATCCAATCAGTCGGATACTCGTCTTGAGCGGTCATCGGCACGCTGAGTTGTGAGATCGTTTGAAATTCATCCAGCGGCAAATCGACCTTGGTATCTCCAGGGACGTTGCCCCAGACGCGGGTCCACCACAGCTCTTGGCACTGCGGTAACCACTGCTGGTAAATCTGCCCGCCACCGACCACGAATACGTTCTGTTGTCGAGCCAACTCACGCACTTGAGCTTCATCAACAACCGTTTTCACACCTTCCACATACCATTGCTGATTGCGAGTCAGCACCCAAGTCGCCCGGCCCGGCAGCGGTCTGCCGATCGAATCAAACGTCTTGCGGCCCATCAACAACGTGCCGCCCATGGTCAGTTTCTTGAATCGACGAAGGTCTGACGATAGTCGCCAGGGCATGTTTTGCTCAAGCCCGATGACCCCCTCAGGCGTGGAAGCAACAATCGCAATGAGCATCGTATTGACTCGTAGAATGGGATGCAGGTGTTTCTTAGTGGATCATGTTTATGATCCCTCAGTGGAAGCAGACTCTTCAACAAGGTCCACTTTTTTAATCGCGAATTGCTAACAGCAAACGACTAATCCTTTGCCGAGCTGGGGCGCAGCCGTGGACGCAATGTTTCAAGCTGCTGACGCATGATCGCTTCATGACCGCGATCAACGGGCTGATAATACTCGCGATCGACACCGAGATAATCCAACTCAGCGATCCCGTCGGAGGTGTCGTGAGCATACACATACCCCTCGCCGTGGCCAAGCTTTTCAGCGCCCGCGTAGTGCGTGCAACGGAGCATTTTGGGAACCGGGATCACTTGCTGATCACGGACGTCCCGGCGGGCGGCACCAATCGCCATCGTCGCAGCGTTACTCTTGGGAGCCAACGCCAGATACGCCACCGTTTGGCTGAGCGTGAGCTGTGCCTCAGGCAACCCTATCATTTCACATGCCTGCATTGCGGACACCGCCAGCGGTAAGGCCTGCGGATCGGCGTTGCCAACGTCCTCACTCGCCAATATCACCAACCGCCGACACAGATACCGAATGTCCTCGCCGCCTTCGAGCATCCGCGCCAGCCAATAGATCGCGGCATCGACGTCACTACCGCGGATGCTTTTGATCAGCGCACTGGACAAATCATAATGATCGTCACCCGTGGCGTCGTAACCGCCCACACGATTGGTCAATGATTCCATCGCCACGTCACGATCGACGCTCGCTCCCGCGGCGACCACACTTTCAACAGCCACTTCCAAAGCCGCCAAGGCGCGCCGAGCATCGCCGTCTGTCGCGGTTGAGAGAAACTCAATCGCCTGATCACTGACGGTGACCCTGCGATCACCCAGACCTCGCTCAGAATCCGTGAGCGCTCGTTTCAATAGGCTAGCGAGTTGCTCCGGCGGCAAAGGTTCCAGTGCAAACAGTTGACTGCGGCTAATCAAAGCACCGTTGACAGCGAAGTGCGGATTGCTGGTTGTCGCCCCGATTAACGAAATCACGCCTGCCTCGACATCGGCAAGCAAAGCATCCTGCTGCGATTTGTTGAAACGATGGATCTCGTCGATAAATAGGATCGGACGTTGTTCACCGCGAGCCACTGCGTCAGTCGCTTGCCGCAACACTTCGCGAACGTCTTTCACGCCACTGTTGATCGCATTGAGTGAGATCAGCTTGGAACCAGTCTCTGCAGCAATCAGTTGGGCGAGCGTTGTCTTGCCACACCCCGGCGGTCCGTGCAGGATGATCGAACCGATCCGGCCACTGGCGATCAACCGCCGCAGCAGTTTCCCGGTGCCTAAGATATGATGCTGTCCGGCGAACTCTGCTAAGTTTCGCGGTCTCATGCGTGCCGCGAGCGGCTGGGCAGCAAACAAATGATCGGCTTCCTGTTGTGCAAACAAATCCATCGTGTCCACCGAAATCATCCATCGGGCGAAAGAAAAAAATGTGGGGTTATTTGGCAATCGGCGTGACCGCCATCATCATCCTGCGTCTGATTTGGATGATCGACGATTGGAGTCGCGATTGGACCACCAACCATGCCCGCATGTCGACGACAAATGCCGACCCCACTTTACAGCCCCTGGAAATCGACGCCAGCCTTGATGACGTGGCTCACATGCTCGAAGATTGGGTCGCCGAGCAGCCCGCGTGGCGAGTTGAAAGTCACGAATCAACGCCCGACCGCGAGCGATTTCATCTGACCCGCCGAACGGCTGTTTTCCAGTTCATTGATGATGTTCGGGTGGAGCTGACTTCCGTGCCAACGCAGCCCGACGGGTCGCCCCAAACTCATGTAGAAGCCGAGAGCAAATCACGACTGGGTAAGGGTGACCTGGGACAAAACCCACGGAATCTGCGTGAATTGCGAGCTGGGATTCTGTCTCATCGCCGTCCTTGATCGCACGATAGCTGAACTCATCCAAAATCCCTTGGAAAACAATACTTACTTCGTCGTCCACTGCGGTGTTGGCTCGATTAGATCGGCCACCGCGCCGCCTTGATCCTTACGCCCGCTGCCTTCGAGTCGGCTGATCAAGCGCACGCTCATGTCGTGATCACAAGCGATCTGGCAGCTCAACCGCACGCCTGACTCGGTGATTCCTCGCGCCTTCAGCGTGTCTTTCTCAGCCTGCGTGATCTTATCCGGTTCACCCTCAATGAATTCAACGCGGCAAGTTGTGCAACGTGCAGCCCCACCGCACGCGTGCAGTTGGTCGGTGCCAGCGTCTTGCGTGAGCGCTTGGACAAGGCGTTTGCCAACAGGGACTTCAAAAGTGCCGACGTTTTCTACGGTGAGTTTGGGCATGGAACAGGATCTACTAAGGAAAAAAGTTAGTGAAATAAAGAGGGTCTGATCACAACCCGGCGAGTGACAGCATGTTGAAGTAGTTGTTTAACAGTTAGCCTTAGGCGTACTTTCCGATGTATGAATACGCCTCAGGCTGACTGTTAAACAAAAGAGAAGTGAGATTCAACTAAATCAACAGCTCGATGACTTGGCCAAACTACGCACGCTGGTGAAATCAACCGTGGCAAAGTAATCATCAAAGGTCTCGGCACGCCGAATTAAGCGCACTTCACCGGCATCATTGTATAACAACTCAGCCGAACGAAGCCGTCCGTTGTACTGAAAACCCATCGAATGCCCGTGTGCTCCTGCGTCATGAATCACCACGATGTCACCCACTTCAGTTTTTGGCAGCGGGCGGTCGATCGCAAACTTGTCGTTGTTCTCGCACAATGAGCCGACCACGTCGACGGTTTGATCGGCAGCCGCGTGTTCTTTTCCGAGCACGCTGATGTGATGGTAGGCTCCGTACATTCCCGGTCGCATCAGGTTGCTCATGCACGCGTCCACGCCGACGTAATTTTTATACGAGGTCTTCTGGTTGATGACCTTGCTGACCAGAAATCCGTATGGCCCCGTCATGGCGCGACCGTTTTCCATCATCAAGCGAACCGGAGCCAGTCCTGCAGGTACCAATTTGGCTTCATACAATGCCTTCACGCCCTGCCCAAATTCGTCCAGATCAATCTCTTGCTGCTCAGGCCGATAGGCCACACCGATGCCTCCACCGAGATTAATAGATTCGACCGCCACGCCCGTTTTCTCATGAATCTGAATCGCCAAATCGAACAGCATCTCAGCTGTCTGCAACAAGGCGTCCACGTTCAGCTCGTTGGAGACCACCATCGCATGCAGACCGAACCGAGTGATGCCGAGTTGCGCGCAGCGGGCGTAACCTTCAAAAATCTGTTCACGCGTGCAACCGAACTTGGCCTCTTTGGGATCGCCTATGATCACATTGCCCTGCCGTTCGGGGCCAGGGTTGAAACGGAACGAAACCATTTCCGGCAAACTCTCAAGCTGCTGCAATTGGTCGATATGATGCGGCGTGTCGAGATTGATAATCGCACCAAGCCGGGCGGCGATCGCAAATTCTTCGAGCGTGGTGTTATTGGACGTGAACATCACGTCGTGACCAGTGATGCCGAGTCGTTCGCAAGTAATCAGTTCGGCAACGCTACTGCAATCCGCCCCACTGCCCTCCTCCGCCATGATTGCCACGATGTGCGGATTCGGTGTGGCTTTGACCGCGAAATACTGCTGAAATCCCTCATTCCACGCAAACACGCGAGACAAATCCCGTGCTCGCTTGCGAATTCCGTCTTCGTGGTACAAAACAAACGGTGTGGGGTGATCAGCGATAATGCTGTCGATCAAAGTACGATCAAACGGAAGCGTTTTGGTGGGCATCGTGGTAGTTTTCTGTAGAAGCCAATCCGGGAAATCAGACGCAAGTCGTCCGCACCAGGATAGTCGCCCGACTAGGTTTGGAAAACCTCCGATGAAACTGGTCGAGGCTGTGTCTTTACAGCTTTCAAAAAACAGACGACTTCCCTTCGCTAACGCAGCCCGCAGTGGCGAAATCGCTTTGAAACTGTATCTCGGCGACGATGATGACGAGAAGAAAAAAGAATCGATCCCGACCCGTTGTGGCGACAGGGCTACGGGTACAACAATCCGAACAACGAACGCATCCAAAACGGCCAACGGCACTGAACTTCGATGGCAGTGCTGCGGATTGATTTTGGCGATGTAAGACGTCAGTGGGTAACCCGTTGTGATTGCCTGCCCCCGAACGTTGAGTTTGTTGTGAGTGTGGTTCTCTGAGCACTCGACTGGGGGCTACCTGGGTCTCGCTTGTTCACCAAGTTGACGATAACTACAATCCACCCTTTGTTCGGAACTAACTGAAAGGCGCCCCCGTGGCAAATGAAGTTCTGCAAATAAGTTGCCCTGGGTGTCAACAGCAGATGCGTATTAAGCGGCCTGCGGCGGAGCGGGTGACTGTCAAATGCACGTAGTGCGGCCAAGCGTTTACTGCCCGAATCCCGGTGATTGCGGCACCGGTCACAACCACGCAAGCACTCGACCCGTTCGATTTCAGTCAGCTACCTCCCTCGCCTAGTCCGTAGCCAGCGGCGTCACGGCCAGCCGCAGGTCAGCCAGCCTACTCGCCAGCGGTCCATCGTCCCGCCGCACGCCAGTCCGCCGCGCCACGACGCAAACCCAGTAAAGCGTTTCCTCTCAAACCTGTGTTAATTGCCTGTGTTGTGCTCGGTGGAATCATCATGATCATATTCCAGTTATTGAGTACGGAAAGTTTCCTTCTTGCGAAGGGTGGTAATGAGCATCACTACCGAAGAAGAGTGGACGGAGTCATTACTGTTCGGCATCTTCAATCTCCGAGAATGCACGAATCAACATTAGTAAGCAGACTGGCTGGTTTTACTTCCAGGGATGACAGCTAGTTCCCCGGATGACAGCACTGCGTGCAATGATCTTGAGAACAGTCCCAAAATGTTGCTGTGGCCCCAGGCAGCCACGAGCGATTGAACGTGGAACGGCTTCATCAATCGGATGGGACAAACGCGAGTGTTACTGCTCAGCCAGCCACGTTTGAAAATTCGCTAAACGAACTGGTGTTGCTTGATCTTCGACGTCCTCGTCGGCGTCTGTGCCGATGGCAACGGCGGCGACGAAGCCGGGTAGTGGTACAAAACTTTCAAACCGCCATGCACGACCTCGGGCGAGTTGTGGATCACGCAAGACTAACTGCGGTTGGTCACTGGCAGCTTCTTCAAATGCGAATTGATCCAGCGGCGTGTACAATCCTGTGCCAATGGCTTTGATGAAGGCTTCTTTCAATGTCCACAGCTTTAGGAAGAGTTCGCGATGTTCCGCTTCGGTGCTCGTGGCCTCGAGTTGGCGAATTTCAGCAGGAGCAAAATAACGACGCGCGAGCGCGGGATCTGTCCGGCGGTCCATCCATTCCACATCCACGCCGAGCCAGTGCTCGGGTTTCCCCAACCCACACACGACGAGACCGTGCGTGTGAGCCACGTTGAAGGCGCGGCGAGCGATCGCAGGGGAAGCAACGATTGGTTTTCCGTGATCGAGCACGCGAAACCCGATTTCATGAGTTTGGCAGCGACCGGCGGAGAGTAACGCTCGGGCCATGCCGCGACCGACGATGTGTTGATGACGCGCCGAAGCGACGCGAAACCGATCAGCGCGTACTTTTTCCTCCGACAGCAGCAATCGCTCACAAAAGGCTTCAGTCAGCCCCGGTTGATCGACCGCTGCGGGCGCGTACCAGACTTCGATATCTGCAGACTGGTCGCTGGGCGGGTGGGGCGGTGGAAGGATCGAATCGTCGCTCATGTTCGTCATGATCGTCAGAAACCGCCGAACTCGTCAATCAGTCCGAGAAAATCACACGACTTGATTGGTTCCTCTTCTTACCGATGGACGATGCCACTGAGTGCTGTTGTCCCACGATCTTTAATGATGCGCTGAACATGTTCGACCACGATTTTCTACAGCTATCCATGGCGATCGCCAATCGCAGCGGTTTGTGGATGTTGGCGGGATTCCTGTTGTTGGGCTGGGTGCTGGCGAGGATGACAGTCCAGCGGAAGAAGCGGGCGGCGCGACAACGTGGCGAGGATCAAGAGATGCAGCGGCGATTGAACTCGACTCGCCCCACGGCCTTGCCGCTCAGCGACGCGCCCGTGGAGTTACAACGCTGGCAGGTGGCGATGTTCGATTTGCAGCGAGAACTCAAGGGCGAGTTGGATTGCCGGATCGCCATCACTCAAAATCTGATGCAGCAACTCGATCAACGCATCGCCATGCTCAACCAACTTCAAGAGAAAAATTAGAGCTGCTTTCTCTCAAGTCATCCGAAACTTGGTGGCCAAGATTCGCGAGGGGATCAACAATGCGAATACGACCACGGCAATTTTCGCACCGACGGCGAGCATGGTGATGGCAGCGGCAATCGGGATGATCGCCAGCAATCCCGAGCCAATCGTGGCTTGAATCGCGGACGGCGATGGGTCCATCGTCGCTGCTCGTGCGCGTAACAGTGTTGTCGCTAACATCAACAAGATCGCTGCCGGAAACACGACCACTGGATCGACTCGCCAAGCTCTCATCCACGACGGCCCATCCAATTCTTGCCAGAATGAAGCAAGCCGTGGTGCCCACGCTAACAGCATCGTGCCGATGACCATCGCGACCAAGCCGACGGGCAAGTGAATGGAGCGATCACCGATCGCTTCCCGCCGACCAAACGTGGTCAAGCCCGTAATATAAACGCCCATGCCCAGGGCAAACGCCAGCACCACAGGTGTCAATCCGGCAAACAGAGTTGGTCCAAGTGCTACAGATTGGTTGTTGGCGAGCGAGTCCGTACCGATCAGTACACCGAGCGCTGCGTTGGCTGCGGTCGCCCCCAGTAGAAAACTCAGACTGCGGCAACCACCCATCAAGACGGGAGCGACGGGTGTGCGTTTGAGTGGACCATCGTAAAGAACAATACATACGGCGAGGAGCACCGCGATCACAGCGGGTACCCAGCCCAGTGAACTATTGCTCCACAAACCGATTCCGATCGTGGGTACTACACCCATGATCAATAATCCAAAACCGACTCGGCGGGCCGCCTTTACCGAGATCGCTCGACTGGCCAGCGGTCGTTCGGGGCGATTCTGGAGATCGCGAGGCAAGTCGAATAGATCGTTGAGAATCATGCCCGCCCAATACAACGAAATGACTGACAGCAACGCCAGCGTGAGAATGATCCACAAAGATTGTTGATCACTCGCCGAACCAGCAAAACCGAGTCGGCCAGTGTACCAACCGCTGCCCCCGAGAATGAGCAGGTAAGCTGCCGAGACATCCGCAATGACAGTGAACACATTGGGTAGCCGCACCAACGCAGCCCAAGATTTCCAGTTCACTGTGTTCATATGGTTCCAGTATTTCTAACGGCGGAGCAAACGGCTTTGACGCTCCGTAAGATGAATTCCGTACCGCGCGAGGTAACGGTCGGTATCGTTGGTGAAGTTAACTTCCATGTCCTGATTGTCAAAACGAAATCGGCCAATCGGTGGTGCTGAAATGGGACGGATCGAATACAGCTCGATCAAACTAATCACTGTGCCGCTGTTTGTCACGGGTGCGGCAGGCGTTGGCGTAGCATTTTGTTTGTTGACCAGTGATGAAGTTGACGTGCTGGCGAGCAAGTTGACATTGTTCGCAGTGATCGGGTTTGCAGCAATGTTCTCGCCCTCGATGGTATTCGCCGGTGCTGTCATTGCTGGCGGAGTAACTGGATCGCTCATGAACTCGATTCGGAGCGGCAGCCCTTGACCGAAGCCCGTTTCAATCGAGTCGGATTTCGCAATTGCGATGACGACCGAGGAGGGACAGAGTTCGGGCCAATCCTGTGTGCCGAATTCTTCGAGTCGCTGAGCGCGCACGTCTGGTCTCAGTTTTCCACGGACGATCCACACATCGCGTTGTTCCAAGTGTCCCGACGCAAGTGAGAGGTCGTGGTCGGCGGCGATTTGTTCGAGCATCTCGGTCCAGGCCCCGACACGAACACTCGGTGGCAGATGATTGGCGAGTGGTTCATCGTGTCCCGCAGTTTCTTGAGCGACGCGATGCTCGTGATGCACGGGTGAATCAAGTTGGTTGTGCGCCGCTCCGGTCATCCACTGGTCCAACCGTCCCACATCAACTCGCTGCAATGTGACGTCATCACCGATTTGCTCGCGCGTCCACGCCAACCGTCCGTCGCTGATTTGTTGTAACGTGTGTTTGCCATCGCCATCGTGCATCGCGACTTGTAAGTTGAAACATCCGCTGCCATCGCCAGCTTGTTCGTACGTGCCTGCGCCTAACACATCGCGTCCCCCGACCCACACACGCTGGCGAATTTTGGCATCAAATGCTGGGCCGAGTGCAATTTGTTCAATGACTCGGCTCAGTAGCACGCGAGCAGGGTCGGGGCGGGTATTGATAACCGAGGCAGATGGCGGTGTTTGACTAAACGCAGGGGAAGTGATCACCGTCCAAGCCACGACGACAAATAGCAGAGTCGGAAGACTGTGGCAGTTTGGCAAGCCGACAGCGCGATTGATCTTCATGTGCAGGTTATGACGATTTTAGCAAAGATTCAGGTGACGATCTGCCGATGGAACCTTTAGCGATGTTTCCGCCTGCGGATTCAGCGTGATTTCGGCTCAGCGATCCTAAAGATCTCTGGTCGTAGAAGTCCATCCCATTCGATCCCGATTCGTCAACAGGCGAATCACAACCTGTTCGATGACTACGTGTGGTTCAATGTTGAATCGCCGGGAAACTCGAACTCAGCGACCCATGACGGGGGAAAAGATGAAACGAATCGTCACTCATTTGGCGCTCACGGCGACCATGGCGATGCTCGCCACCGGGTGTGTGCCGGTTCGCCACAATTTGCCGCCCGAGCAGCGGATGATGGAACCTGGCCCAGGCGTCGGTGGCCCTGGCCCCGGTGTGCTCGGACCGCCTCCATACCGTCCCATGATGGGTGCTGCGACACCGATGATCGGTGGCTCCGGTAGCAGCTTCGACGGCATGCCCACAGGAAACAGTATCTGTGAAACACCGAACGCGAGCCGCGGCATGACAGTCGGCAATATGCCAACAGAAATCAGCAATCCTGAGATTGCTCAAGTCGGCTACGATCAAATCGACGCACAAACCGCAAGCCTCCGCCGACTGCTCTCGGGCAGCAACGGTGAATGTGCGACCGGCGACTGTGGTGATGGAGCTGCGGCATGTGGTTGTGGCGGACACGGCGGCGGTGGCAGCGGAGCAGGCTGCTCCAGCGGCGGCCAAGTCATTCCGCCTGGCGGTGGTGTGATGATGATGTCGGGGATGCCTGGCATGATTAGTACGGCCCAAGTCACCTTCGGCAGCCCCGACGGGATGCAAGTTCGCTATGACGTCAGCGGTTCGGGCATGTTCGACAGCGAACCGCTCGTCGTGCCCGCTCGCCAGAACTTCCCGCAAGGCGGTTTGTACCGACTCAAACTCACGAACATCCCCAGCCGTCCAGGCGTTGAGTTGTATCCGACCGTAGAACTGGCCTATGCCAACCCACGCACCGGAGCCTACCTTGCTCACAACTCGGTGCCGTTACAGTTCAGCGAAGAAGATTTCGACCAAGTCTTGACAGGTAACTTCGTAACCAAAGTCATCTATCTTCCAGATCCCGAATTCCAAGGGCCAGCGATTGCAGGCATCGACACACTCGTCAGCACACGGCTCGATCCAGGTATCGACCCGATCGTCGAAGCGGATCGTCGCGGTAGTATTCTGGCGATTATCCGGCTCGGCGACAAAGATATCGAGATGGCTGGTGGCGGCATGGCCGCGTACGCTAACAACGGCATGATGGGACCACCAATTACCGGTTTGCCCGCTCCGTTTGCACCTGCGATGACCGATGGTTGTGGTAGCTGTGGCCCCGATGGCCCAGGTGCTGGCAAAGTCGGTGCACCACCGAGCTTGCCCGGCATGATCGCCGGCGTCAACGCGCCTCAGTACGGGATGCCGTACACCGGCACACCGATTGGATTGCCTGGACCACCGCACATCCCCTTGGGAGCACCGGCAGGTCTGAAGAGTCACACGATTCGTAACCATACCCATATGCACATGCCGCGCCCTGTCAACGATGTTCGAATCGATGTCCGGCAACAACCTGGCATGAGCTATCCGAACCCGGTCAGTCGGATTCGTGTGACCGAGCAGAACATCCATCCGGGTGTTCCGAACGTTCGACCAGCCTACGAGCATCCGAGTCAACGAGTCTACTAAACGTGAATGCGTGAAACCCAGCGAAGCGGACAACACCAGTCCGCTTCGCTGGCGTTAGCAATCCAAGTTTTTGCATTTTCAATTTGACGCCTCAGCGATCGAGCCATGATGAAACTATCGATCTTCCTCTTACTGATCACCGCGATAGCGGCCAGTATCGCCACTGCGGCTGATCCGTCGGATTATTTTGGTCGACCCAATGGCCATCGCTTCTTTTCCGGCGACATGCCGGCAGGCGTGATCGCATCGACACGTCAAGCGATGGGGTATCAACAACCGCCACCGGTGTACTATCAACCCGTGAAATTCCAAGGCCCGCAAGGCGTGCGTTTTTCACTGGCACAGTACGGTTCGTTCAGTGAAGGCGAATCGGATTTGATGGCGGGGCTGATGATCGGCCAGGTCTATCGGTTTCGCGTGACGGGGATTCCTCGACAAGCGGGCGCGGAATTGTATCCGACGATCGAAATGATCGACCGAACTTACCCACCGCATGGTCTCGCAACGACCTATCCAATCCCGATTAATCTCGACGAAGAGGATTTGTTGTCGGCACTCGAAGGACGCTTGGTCACGCGAGTCATCTATCTGGAAGACCCGCAAACGGCCACGCCGCTCGCCGAAGGCTCTAACGGTCCGACACCGATCGACGTGCCGGAGTATCAAGACCCCCTAGAAATTGCCGAATTGCGTGGGCGTACGATGGCGATTTTGCGCATCGGCTCGCTGGCACCTCCGCGCGCCGAAGTGCTGCAAGCTCAATTCTTTTTCGGTCACCCCACTTGGGCACCTATTTTTAAGCCGCAACCATGAACGCGATCGCTGAACGCTTGCTGAGGACACGAACTAAACGGAATGGGGTGATGAACCTTTGCTCGTTGGCAGTTCTGCTGCTGACCACTGGCTGCGTCGGAGTTCCGTTGACACCGAAACAATCCGTGCCCGTTGCCGACGCAGTACCGCAAACCAACATGTCAGTGCCACCGCAAGTGGCAGCGCATCAGCGAGTGGCGGAGACCGTTGAGCCGTTAAGTCAAACTCAAACGATGACCTCGATCGGGCAATCGCAATACGTTGGCGATCAAATTGCACAAGTAGGGTTCAGTCGTGGCACTCACGTCGGCGACGATCAATGCGGCAGCGATTGTGGTTGCTCGTTTGGTCCATGCGCCAATCAGAATTGTGCTCCCTGTAATCAGCAACCGCATGGCTATGTGATGCCGATGGTACCCGCACCTTGGATCTACGATCCGCAAGAATTCTTATGTGATGGCGGCGATCAACATCCTGAAGCCGTTTTGGCCCGCGATGATCGCATTATCGGCTTGCAACCCGAGGACACGGTTTCGCACTACACAACGGAGACTGGTGACACGGAGTTCACAGTGTCCAATCGCGTGTGTGTTTATTCACCACGATTTGGCAACGTTCGTCGAATCACAGGTGCGATTCAAGGCGAAGGTGCGATCGCGGTCGCAGGCACGATCCGCCCCGTCGGTCCGCAAGACGTGAACCTTGATTTGCCAGGCTTGGTGATGCGTGACAGTGTCGAAGTCGATCGGGCTGAGTTCACGCGCCGCATCGATTCGATGCGCGACCGTAACCGAGGCGTGCGAATTGAAAATATTCAGCAACCATTACTGGCGATCGATGTGCGCGAAGTGCTGGCGGGGATTCAGCACGTCAGCATTTCGGAATTGGATGAATCGCTGCTCGCAATGCTACAACGGTACGCAGTTGCGGCGAACATTTGGACCGTGGATGAAAGTGTTGAAATCGAGATCCAAGACCTCGCTCCACCTGTGTTGACACGTGACCAAAAAGTCGATTCGCTTGTGGTTTACGATTTCCCTGACGCTGGTCGTTTGAACCTTATCAAACTTGCTGACAAACAGCATGCCGCAATTGGCGACACGGTCACATTTGCCTTGCGACTGCAAAACGTCGGTGACTCGGCGGTCTCAGGCGTGGTCGTCACCGATAACCTGACGACTCGATTGGAATATGTTGCCGACAGCGAATCATCAAGCGTTGACGCGGACTTCGAGGCCAAGGTCAACGATGCGCAATCATCTCAATTGATTTGGCGAATCAAGAAAGCAATCGCCGTGGGCGAAAGCGTCACGATCGAGTTCAAGTGCAAGGTGCGTTAGGACTGTGCAGAAAACAAGAGTCGAGTTTCATAAGCGGGATAGGCTTCCAGCCTGTCGATAGTGCGTTGACAGGCTGGAAGCGTATCCCACTTATTATTCACATGTTGCGTTAAGATCTGCGTACACTCATTTGAGCTCATTGACCAGTTTGAGTTGTTCACGACACTGGTCACGATACGGGTCGATGTTGGCATTTTCAAGAGCCGCCGTGTAGTGCTTGAGAGCACGTTGCTTATCGAGGTGCTTGAGGAAGATATCGCCCAACAGGCGATGCCATTCGTAGAGACTACGATTAGCTCTCACACCAGGTCCGAGTTTTGACGCTTGCTTGGCGGCTACGATGGATTTCTTATCAGCGCCCGCCCGCTGCCACGATTCAGCGGCTTGTGCCAAACAGTACGCTTGATAATCGGCGTCGGACTTAGCAATCGCCTCATACAACTCGGCGGATTCTGTTTCGTTGTTGGATAACCGTAGTGTGAACGCGAGTTGTGCTTGCATCTCGTAGTCGGGTGCCTTGCCTGCTTCTTTATCTAACTCAATCAGCCTTCGCAAGTATTCAGCCCGCAGCGGCATATCATGACTGAGTTGTTGTGTGGCACTCTCAAGAATCACGAGCGAGGTGCGATCTTTCGGTTGATCTTTTAGTTTCGCTTCGTAGCGTTCAAACAGCAAATCTTGCTGTTTTTTGCGATGCACCATTGAGATCATCGAACGCACCGTTAACGATGCGAACGCTGGGTAGGGTGCATTCTCAACGATATGCTCGGTGGCCTCGAACATCTGCTCCCACTGATTCAGTTCAGGATAAATCGAAACGAGAGCACGATACACTTCACACTTTTGGCGATCAGTGGATTCGAACGTCATGGCAGCTTCATACGCGTCGCGGCTCGCGGTCAAGTCGCCTGCATTTTTTAGTTCGTACCCCGCTGAATTGGCGTCGCGATAACTGGCGTATGCCCGAGTTTCAGTCTCACGTTTCTTCTGTTTCTGTTTCTTGTTTTTCTTTACAGTTTGCTCATTCACAATTGGCTTGGTTTGTGCCAAGCAAGTTGTTAAGGGTATGATCAATGAGAAGAGGCAAAGGATTATAATTGACAGTCGTTTGTTCATTCTGAGAGCCACGCGAAGGAGATGCTAGTTGACGTCCAGTACACACGCATTCTATCTGACGCAAACCGCGTATTCAACGTTTGTCTAGCTCAGCACCAGCGTGGCGACGTTGATGTAAATGACAATGCCGAGGATGTCGATGATACCTGCGACAAACGGGTTGCTCATCAACGCGGGGTCAAGCCCAAGTCGTTTAAACATGATCGGTAGCGTCACTCCGCACAGGCAACCGCAGACGACAATTGAGAGTAAGGTGATGGGGATCACCGAGGCGGCCCAGGCAGTCGGTGCGACGAACAACGCGACGGCGAATCCGATCAACGAAAGGAACGTGCCGAGCAGCATGGAGACGACAACCTCTCGCGCCAGTACTTTGGGGAGATCATGTAACTCAACCTCACCGCCGGTCATCGCGGTGATCACCAACGTTGCCGATTGGCTGCCGGAGTTACCGCCAGAACTGATGATCAAGGGAATGAACCACACCAGCCACACGTGAGCTTGCAAAGCGTCTTCGTAATGTCGCAACGCAAAGGCGGTTAACAACGCGGCGAAGAACAGAATGGTCAGCCAAATACCGCGTTTGTAGGAGAGACTGATCAATCCGATCTGGAGGAAATCATCTTCCAATGGCGCGACAGCGGCAATGCGGTGCGCGTCTTCAGTTAACTCTTCTCGCACGACGTCGATCACGTCGTCGTGCGTGATGATGCCTAACATTTGACGACCGGAATCGATCACGGGGATCGCAAGCAAATTGAACCGCTCAACTTTTTCGGCTACCGATTCCTGGTCCTCGCCTGCCAGGGCAACAACCACATCGGTCTCCATCAACTGGCCGAGCGTGAGCGATTTGTTTTTGAGTGAGGCCACCAATTGTCGTGTTGATACGATCCCACGCAATAGGTTGTTATCATCGACGACGTAGAGGTAGTAGATTGTTTCGAGTTCGCTGCCGATCCGGGCGAGTTCATCGAGGGCTTGACCAACGGTGAGTTTTTCGGCGAGTTTGGCAACTGCGGTGGTCATCAACGCACCCGCAGTGCCTTCGGGAAAAGATCGCAGACGTTCGATGTCGCGTCGTTCGCGGGCGGGCAACAGCGGTAAAATCTCCTCAACCGCTTGAGCCGGTAAGCCTTGGATCAAGTCGACTCGATCATCCGCAGGGATCTCCTCGATGAGCCGGGCGGTTTCGATGGCAGGCTCGCTGACCAGCATCGCGAGCTGGCGATTCTCGTCGAAGTATCCAAAGATCTCGGCTCGCCGGTCGGGTTCGGCATACTGCAACACCTTCCAGACTTCGCGATCATCGAGGCCTTCCATGAACTCCGCGGTGCGACCTGGGTTAAGCGCCGTACAAAACTCTCGCAGTTCAGCTTCTTGGCCGAGGGCGAGCATCTCGCGAATTTCTGGTAGGAAGAGCGTGTTAACCAATGGTTGCGCCGGTGGAATTTAGGTAGTTGTGTACAATCGGCGAGCGGGCGGAGCGACTTGGTGGCAACTGGCACAATGCAGTGCGCCCAAACCCCACGCGATTTTTTCGCAGGGCACGGCTTCGATCTCCACGCCGGGGCATAGATTACGAAGGATGCTCAGTGCCAACGCGTCGCTGGGCGGTTGAGCGAATGTGGGCACTATAATGCGATCAGGTCCCAGTCGCAGAAAGTTGCAGTAACTCTGAGGCACACTTTGATTGTTGATCGTTCGCGGTGGAGGCACGGGCAACCGATGCACCTGCACGACCGGATTCGTTTGAGCACCCCACAATCGCAGTTGACTGAAATTGGCTTCCAGCGCGGTGGCGGCTGGATCTTGGTTGGAATATGGCACGGCAACCACCATGTTTTCGCGATCAACGAAGCGAGCAATTTGATCAATGTGTCCATCGGTATCATCACCGGGGATCAAGCCTCCGTCGATCCAGGCAATTTCATTCACGCCGAGATACTGATGCAGGCGTTGAGCAATCTGTTGCTGGTCCATGCCAGGGTTGCGGGCCGGGTCAATAATACTTGAGGCATGCACGACCAATCGCCCGGCACCATCCGTTTCTAAAGCTCCGCCTTCGAGCGTGAGTTCGGCGGCGAGGCATCGCAAACCTGCGGCGCGTGCGATTTCTCGTCCAGCGGCTTGGTCGAGATCATGTGGTTCGTATTTCCCACCCCAGGCATTGAAATGCCAATTCACGGCCAATAGCGAATCGCCATTGTGAACGAACGTCGGCCCGAAATCACGAATCCAACAATCGTTGGTAGGGATGTCGACAAGTTCAATCTCGCAGCGAGTATCCTCAACCGACAGTTCCGCTCGCACCTGAGCGAGAGTTTGCCGACAGGCTTCGGCCAGCTCACCAGCGGCCAGGATGCGGACGGGTGTGGAGCGGGCAATGGCGAGTGTGAAGACGGCAAAGGCTTCGGGGATGCCGTCGAAATGCCCCGGCCAAGTGCGAACGTTATGCGGCCAGGCCAGCCACACCGCTTCGCACGGTTCCCACTGAGCGGGAAATCGTCGCGGCAAACTCACTCAGGTTTGATCTCTTCTTTGACTTTTTGGATGAAATGTGGTGACTTTCCACCTTTGCTAAGTTCCTCAGCGCGCTTGGACGCTTCAGCTTGCTGGTCAAACTCGTAGACCGCCACCCGTTTGAGATTTTGGCTAAACACACCCCAATAAAGTCGCAACCGAACCTCGGCTGCCGCTTTTTTAGTTTTTCGTGCCGTGGCTTTTTTGCGTTTGACTTCCGCTGCCAGCTTTTCAGCAGCTTCTGCTTCGGCTGCTTTTGCCTGCCGATTGACGACCTTCCGAGCCATAAATCTGAGCTTAGGGGGTTAGGGGGAGTGATTTTGAAAAAAAAACACGTGGGCCGGTGAGAATCTGATCGCGTACGTTAGTCACTATGACGAGTTTTGTCAGGGGGACGCAATTCAGAAAAAACGTTGGCGGAAAATGTGGGCACATCGCATGCCATCAGCGAAATTTAGCAAGACGAGCAAAAATGCTGCCCAGGATCGCTATTCGGCCAGGGTCGATTCGGCTAGGCTGTAGGTACCCGATGTGAGGTGAGCAGGCTCCCATAGTCTGGCCCACCATTGCCACTGGGGTCCATGACGAGCGGCTTTTCTCTTCCAAATACGAGTTTGAATATGCAGGTGAATGTCTCAGCCCGCCACGGCACTCTTCAGCCTGGGGACCACGAACTGATCGAGGAAAAGGCAATCAAACTTCGGCGACTTTATGATCGGGTCAATGCGATCGAGGTCACGATTGATTTGAAACAACTCGATAAGCCCGTCGTGGAAATCAAAGTGTCTGCCGAGCAGGCTGAAGATTCGATCGCTCGGGGCGAGGCTACCAACGTGATCGCCGCACTCGATATTGCGATCCCCAAAGTCGAACAGCAATTGAGAAAACTCAAGGACCGCAAGACCGGCAACCGCACCGCCACACACAAACACGTTGAAACCGCAGAGATGGGCGACGAAGAATAACTCGACGAATTTGTTCGACGAGTCAAACATCGCCTCCGCACCGCTGCATTCACACACCTTCCATTCCCATTCCGAGATATACCGTAGCTATGAAGTTTTCTGACTTTGTCAAAACCGGTGCCATCCGCGCCGATCTGCAATCCACTACCAAAGAGGCCGTGATCAACGAATTGGTCCAATCGTTATTGGATGCGGGCCAAATCGCTGCTGAGCAGCGTGATGATATCATCGCGGCGATCATGAAACGCGAAGAACTCGGCAGCACCGGCATCGGCCGGGGTGTGGCCGTGCCTCATACGAAACACCCCAGCGTCCCAGAACTCGTCGGCACCGTCGGCGTCAGCGAAGCGGGTGTGGACTTTGATTCGCTCGATGGCGAACGGGTGCAACTGTTTTTCCTGTTGATCAGCCCTCCCGAACGGCCTGGCGATCATTTGCGAGCTTTGGAAAACATTTCTCGTCAACTTCGCGACGAGTCGTTTTGTCGTTTCCTGAAGCAAAGCAAGACCGCCGAGGATATTCAGCAACTCCTGCAAGAAGCCGACGACAACCAGTTTGCCGCTGGTTGAGCGATCATTCAACCGAATGTCGCAAGGTGCAGCCCTCGCAGATGCCACTAAGACTCTCGATTCATGTCAAATCCTGTCAATCCTCGAAACGCTTGACGAGTTCCGCTACACCATGACGCCTGAAGCTGACGACATACCGATGAACCCTATGGCCATCCGTACGTAGTCCAGCGGAATGGCTAATTGGGATTCCCTCCAGTCCCTTTATCGTTCAGAATCCTGCCATCACCAGGCTATCAGGTGAACACATGAACCAAACACCGCGAAACACTCCACCGCCACGCGAGCGAATCGTGATTGTGATCAATCCGCAAGGGTTGCACGCTCGCCCAGCCGACTTGGTGGTGAGATGCGCAGATGGTTTCAAGTCCACCATTTCAATCCAAAAGGGTACCGAAAAGGTCGATTGCCGCAGTATTCTGTCTTTGTTGACACTGGGCGCGACCGAGGGAACCGAACTGAAATTGATCGCCCAGGGACACGATGCAGAAGACGCGCTGGCGGCGATTGGCGAATTATTTGAACTTGGATTCCACGAATTAGGCCAACCGTCGCAATAGATTGAATTGGCCGTTTGGCCACCCGACACGATTACCACACCCCCAAAAACGCTTTTCTCGTCACCGGTCCGTTATCTCGGATCACCCCGGTGCGATCGCCAAGCGTCGACGCGCTGCGTGCAGCGCACCACCAACTTACATTATTAAGAGATTACATGATGTTGTTTGTTTCCGCACACCACAGGACGAATCGCTGCACTTAGCCTCAACAATGACCCTGTCGATCGCGACGGGCGTCGGCGACGGCCAACGAACAAGCGAAAACGGATAACGCTGCTGAAGCGTTGCCGCGCTGGCGGGATTTTCAAGTGAATCACCCTGCCCACGCGGTGAGGAAGTAGAAACAAACACGCATCCACCGCGATGCTGGAACTACAAGGCATTCCCGTTTCACCGGGCGTTGCCATTGCGTCGGCCTTAGTGCTCGACGCCGATGGCTATCGAATACCACGGTGTATCGTCCCGGCGTCGGACGTCGATGGCGAGTTCGTGCGTTTGCGCGCGGCGGTCGATATCGTTTCCCAACAACTCGAACAGAGTCGCTTGGAAACAACTGCCACTGCTGGACGACAGACCGGCGATATCTTCGCCGCCCAGTTGCAAATGCTGCACGACCCGCGTCTGCACAGCGAATTGGAAAAACGCATCGGCGAAGATCGACAATCCGCCGCCTTCGCCGTCAGCGGTGTACTGCACAATTACGCTGCCGCCCTTCAACGACTCGAAAACCCATTTTTGGCCGATCGTGCCCAAGATGTGCTCGATATCGAGCGGCAGTTGTTAACCCAGCTCGGAGCCGTCACGCGGCAACCACTGCTCGATCTCACCGAACCGGTGATCGTGTTATCGCGGATGCTCACCCCCAGCGAAACGGCCAACCTCAATCGGCAATTCGTCAAAGGATTTTGCACCGAGATCGGCGGCCCCGGTGGTCACACCGCCATCGTCGCCAAAGGCTTGGAAATCCCAGCGGTCGTGGGTATCGGAGAGTTTTTGTCCGTGATCGCTGGCGCGGATTGCGTGATCGTGGATGGTGATCGCGGACGTTTAATCATTGACCCTACCGAGGAAGTCCTCGAACAGTATCGGCAGCGTGCGGAATATCGTCGCTCGCTCGCCGAGAGATTGGCACAGAATAGCCAACTGCCAGCCGAAACGACCGATGGCGTGCGAATTTCGCTCAACGCCAACATCGAGTTCCCACACGAAACGGCAAACTGTATCGAACGTGGAGCCGATGGGATCGGATTGTATCGCACCGAGTTCCTATACCTTTCATCGGACGAAGAGCCGAGCGAAGAGGATCACTATCAAGCCTACGCGGAAGTCATCAAACAGATGAACGGACGCCCCGTGGTGATTCGCACGCTCGATTTGGGTGCCGATAAAATGGGCCACGGCAAACGAGCTCAACAAGAGAACAACCCGTTTCTGGGCCTCCGCAGCATTCGCTTATCGCTACGAAACCTCGACCTCTTCCGACCGCAACTCCGGGCCGTCCTGCGAGCAGCGGAACTCGGCGACGTGCGGGTGATGTTTCCACTGATCACGACGATCGGTGAGCTGCGTCAAGCTCGGATGTTGCTCAACGTCGTTGCCGAAGATTTGAAAGAAGCAGGTATCCCGTCGCGTAGCGATTTGCCGGTGGGGATGATGGTCGAGGTCCCTGCCGCCGTGATCATGTTGGAACGGTTCGCCTGCGAAGTCGACTTCTTCAGCATCGGCACTAACGATTTGGCTCAATACACTTTGGCCGTCGATCGCTCGAACGAGTCCGTTGCTGATTTGTACCAGTCCAGCGACCCAGCGGTGTTGCGGCTCATCCAAGCCAGTATCGATGTGGCCGACCAAACCCAGACACCGATCAGTGTGTGTGGCGAGATGAGTAGCAACCCGGCGCGTGCGTTGTTGCTGATCGGGATGGGTGTTCGCAATTTGAGTGTTCCTCCCTCGGCATTACCGCGCGTCAAAAAAGCGATTCGCAACGTCTCGATTGAGCAGTGCCAAGCGATCGCAGAGCGAGTTCGCAAGCTCGAATCGGCTCGCGATGTGGATTTGTATCTGCTTGATCGTTTGGCTGATCTCGCGCCTGAATTGGTGATGCAATGAGTCGTTCGAATCGCCACCCGAGATCCAACAGTAACAAATCACCAAATTTGCAGCCGACAGGCACGCCTCGTTTCCGCTACCGCGTGCGGTTCGCGAAGACTGGTCTGTTGCGTTGGATCAGCCATCGTGATCTGGCGAATTTGTGGGAACGGATCGGCCGTCGCGCCGAGTTGCCGTTCTCAATGACCGAAGGTTTCAATCCGAAACCGCGAATGCAGTTCCCGTCGGCGCTATCGCTCGGCGTGGAAAGCCTGGATGAAGTGCTCGATTTAGAACTCAGCGAAGCCTGGCCAGCCGAAAAGCTGCTGGCGCGGTTGCAGAGCGACGAGCAACCAGGGCTGAGGATCAATAGCGTACGGCAAGTCGACATTGCCGATGGCAAGTCGCAACTCGCGACGATGGATTACGCCATCACGCTGCCCGATGAGTTTGATGAAGCCGAGGCGGCCCGCACAACGGCAGCCATCGCCCATTTCAAACAACAAGAAACCGTTTCGATCGAGCGGAAAGGCAAAACCGTGGTGGCGCAAGTCTCGCGGGACATCCCTGTTCTCGATCTACAACCCGATCAACTTGTCGCTCGCATCATCAGCGGAGAGGGGGCATCTTTGAAAATTCAAGACATCCTCAAACTGCTCGGTGTGAGCGATTGGCCTGAGAGAGGTGCGACGTTGGTTCGCACCGCCATGACCCTCAAGGGCGAAACTGAACAACTCCCAATACAAAGGTAAAATATGAAATCAGAAATGCTAATCAATGTGCTTCAACCCGAAGAATGCCGCATCGCGGTGGTCGAAGACAATGTGCTCGAAGAACTCTACGTCGAACGCAAAAGCGTGGAGGCGTTTGCAGGCAATATTTATCGGGGCAAAATTGTGAACCTCGAACCAAGTATCCAAGCGGCCTTCGTCGACTTCGGTGTCGGACGAAACGGATTCCTGCACATCAGCGACGTCGAACCGCAATACTTCCGCCAAGGTGGTTATGATCCCGAAGAGATCATGCGTGAGTCCGATGAAATGGCCGTCGCCTCGGCTGCCCGAAATCGCGAAAGCGGTCGCGGTAGCTCGCGAGTCTTCAAAGGCGGTCGGCCACGCAACAAACCGCCTATTCAAGAAATCTTCAAACGTGGCGATGAAGTCCTCGTGCAAGTCATCAAGGAAGGCATCGGTAACAAAGGACCAACGCTCTCAACGTACATTTCGATCCCTGGTCGCTATCTCGTGTTGATGCCCGCGTTGTCGCGTGTGGGTGTCAGTCGCAAGATTGAAGACGAGGATGATCGCCGCCGACTTAAAAAGGCACTCCAAGCCTGCAACCCTCCCAAGGGACTCGGTTTCATCGTTCGCACCGCCGGTGCCGGACGCAGTGAAGACGAACTGCATCGCGACATGGACTACCTGTTGCGATTGTGGAAAGCGATTGCAAAACGCATTGAAACCACCACCGAGCCGGGCGAGATTTACGAAGAGAGTGATCTGATCATTCGCACAATTCGCGATATCTACAGTGATGATATTGACCAGATTTTGATCGACGAAGAAGTCTCGTACAACAAGGCTCGCGACTTCCTCAAAAGCTGCATGCCGCGAGTCGTCGATCGACTGAAGTTTTACGATGGGGAAGTGCCGTTGTTTCACAAATACAACCTCGAAGAAGAAATCGTCAAAATCAATCAGCGTCAAGTCCAGCTCAAGGACGGCGGCTCGATCGTGATCGATCCCACCGAAGCGTTGGTCGCGATCGACGTCAACAGCGGTAACTTCCGTGGCAACGCGTCAGCGGACGAGAACGCATTCCGATTGAACGTTTCGGCTGCCAAAGAGATTGCCCGGCAACTTCGCTTGCGTGACCTCGGTGGTGTGATCGTCAACGACTTCATTGACATGCGGAAGGAGAGCTATCGCCGCAAAGTCGAGCGGGTGCTGCGAGATGCGATGGCCAAAGACCGAGCACGAACAAAGATCCTTCGTACCAGCCCGTTTGGACTGATCGAGATGACGCGGCAGCGGATTCGCCCGAGTCTCAAACGCAGCATCTATCAGGATTGCCCATGTTGCAAAGGTCGAGGTTTGGTCAAGACGGCGGAGAGCATGTCGATCGAAGTTGTCCGCACGCTCGCACTCGCGGTTAGGAACAAACACATCGTCCGGGTGACGGTGCGAGTCAACGATGCGGTGGCCGCATTCTTGAACAACAAGAAACGCCGCGCCGTTACCGAGATGGAAGACGCCGGAAACATGACCGTGCAAATCCTAGGCAGTGAAGGCTTGTTCCCCGAGCACTTGGAAGTCGATTGTCGTGACAGCCATGGGGAACGCGTCGAGATTGATTCCTGAAAATTTGCGGGAAGAAATAGTGCCCGAGTTCGGCTACGATAGATATTTCTACTTCGTCCGCATGCAAAGGCATTTGCCATGAAAACCCTGCTAGCGATCGCATTACTTTGTGTCTTGGGCACGCAGCCAACGTTGATGGCATGCACGGTGATGCGGTTGGAATGTGGCGAGCAGGTCGTGATCGCTCGTAATCATGACTGGAAAACCGGCGGCGGACTGTTGATCGTCAACCCGCGCGGGATTGCCAAAACGGCGATCACGCCCGTTAATCCGCACCAATGGGTTTCCCGTTTCGGCAGTGTTTCATTCGCACAATTCGGACGCGAAATCCCGTTTGCGGGCATGAATGAGAAAGGACTCACCGTCGATCTCTTGCAGCTCCGCGAGGCCGCCTTTCCGACTGCCACGACGGACAAACCGACCGTTAACGTTGTGCAGTGGGTGCAGTATCAACTTGACATGAGCGAAAGTGTGGCCGACGTGATCGCCACGCTCGATGAAGTCAATCCGGTGCCGTTTATCGCGATGTTAGAGAAGGTACATTACTTCATCAGCGATGCGACTGGTGACGTGGCCGTGATCGAGTTCCTCGATGGCAAACCGCACATC
Organism: Rhodopirellula sp.; assembly: GCA_041740155.1. Taxonomy (GTDB): domain Bacteria; phylum Planctomycetota; class Planctomycetia; order Pirellulales; family Pirellulaceae; genus Rhodopirellula. The sequence goes on along the minus strand of JBGSMN010000054.1, from coordinate 90,656 downwards.
CAGCGTGAAGACATGCGCGTGTGTGCGTTGGCGAATTCGACGTGGCAAGATTCTTGCCGTGCGGTCTCGGAGAAACGAGCAGACAACTTCAGCGAGATGCGTTTCATGCGAGCCTCGTATTTATCTGGAAACGCTGAAAAACAGCCCGCCACTGTCGATCCAGTGGACTATGCCTTCGCTGCCTTGGATCGCGTCACCCAGACACACACACAGTGGAGTTTAGTGTATCGACCGACAGCTCGCCAAATTGTTTTCAATACACGTGCTGCTAAACAGCGACGATGGATTGATCTCGGCGATTTGGATTTTAGTGAAGCAGCGGAGGTGTTGTGCGTTGACCTCAACGCGGATACCGCTGGCGATCTGCGTTCGTCACTAAGGCCGTTTTCGCCAGAGGCCAATCGTCAGATCATCGACAGTGCCTTTGACGCGATTCTGCCTGCCGGATTCGTTCGCATGACGGTTAAAGAAATGGTGCTCGACTACGGTGATTCGTTGACACCTCGCTTGGTGAAGTGATGTATTGCGTCGTCGACCGGCCTTGATCGACCTCCTCCAAAGGAACCTTGGGAGGAGGTCGCGTGTGTGCTGGAACGTTTAGCTCCGCCGGAACAATGATTGGCGAAGCGGAACTCGTCAAGAGTTTCGTTCTTCTACGGGAAACGAGAGACTCGACGACTTCCGCTGCTTAGCATCTTTAATACAACAAGAACTCGATCGCACCGGTCAGAACCACTGCGTCGTCGGTACCAATCTGGCCAGCTTGCCAGGTCGCGAAATCGTTCAAGTAGTTCATGCCAATGACAGAGCGTGCGGGAATGCCAAAGACGTCAAAATCTGTCTTGATTTCAAACCCATACGTCGTTGCAAAATCGCCAATGTCCGCTGTCACTGCACCACCTTGATAGCTGCCGTCGAGGTCGTAGAGACCTAACGTCAAATCGAGCCAAACGGGCGTGCGACCAAAGGCAGTCTGCCACCCGGTAACAATTTTCGCGCCCTGATAATCGGATTCGATCGTGTGTGTACCGGCTTCTTGAGTCCAGTTCATCATGCTGTATCCGAAACCTGCGGACAGATGATGATCGCCAAAGCTCCAAGTATCTCGCAGCAGGGCATCAACACCAATCATTTCAGCACTATCGGTGACACCGTATCGGACGGCTGATTCGATGCTGGTGCGATAGCCTTCGAAGCGATGATGTCCACCCAGTCCGATAACCGTTCCAACAGAATCGCCAGAGTCATTGCTGAGTTCTGGAAGCAAGGGTGCCCAAATACCGACCGACGATTTGAGTTCGGTGCCTTCGATCGCAGATGCCGAGTGGGCACCGACGGTGAGCCAGCCAGCGAGTGTCGCAATGACGACCCCGCTGACCTTCCATAAAGATTGACTGTAACGCATGGTTGGAGGTTTCCACGGATAGCTTGGTTTTCGATGCCAAGACAACCTCAGCACCCTCGTTCGCTTATTTCGCATCGGAATATGCACCGGCACGACTCGCTCACACCTTGAGATTTTCTTGCTGGTTTCTTTTATGGTCGTGATGTCATGCAGTGTGGCGCAAGTGCACACATCGACCTGTTTTTATTCAAGTTTCGTCGTGAACCTACCGGCGACACTCTTTCATGGTGGCTGGCGTGCACCCTTCGATGAACCTCAACGAAGCGTTGACAACTTTAACCTAAAGCTTTCTCAAACAGTTCCAGCATCCGCTGCCAGGCTTTTTCGGCTTGTTCGGAGTCGTAAACTCTCGTGTCTGGCGGGCACCAACCATGACCGGCGGGGTAAACTTCGATCTCCGCGGACAAGCTTGCCTTCTCAAACGATTGTTTCAGGATGGCCTTGGCATCTGGGTCACGTTGATCATCGTTTTCGGCGATCGCAATCAAAAAACTGGCCTGCATTTCGGGTATCAATAAATGCGGACTATCCGGTTGATCTGTGACTAGCCCGCCACCATGAAACGTGATGCCTGCACCCACACGGCTGGGCGCTGCCGCAGCCGTCCGCATCACAATCGGACCGCCCATACAATAACCCGTCGTACCAATCGCTTTGCTCGTATCGACCTGGGGTTGCTTGTCCAGCCACGTAATGAAAGCCTTCGCATCCGTTGTGTGTGTGGTGGCACTGAGCGATCGCGCCAACGGGATCACATCGGGAATCGGCGTGTTCGCGCCCTTGGCTGCTGTCGGTGCTTTCATCGTTCGATAGAACGGATTGACAACCAACACGCTGTAACCGGACTCAGCCAATCGGTTGGCCATGTCGCGAAATGCAGGCCGCAATCCAAAGATATCGGGCCAGATCAACACGGCTGGGTGCGTCCCAGTCTTCGGCGTGACGAAATAAGCGTCGCACTGACCGTCGGGCGTTTCGATCGTCACTTCGCTCTGGCCAATTTCCGCAGCATCAGCCGCCCGCGGCAGTATCATCCCTGACGCAATTCCTACCGCTCCGATACCGGCTGCGGCAAGTCCGCCGAAGTTACGTCGCGAATACTTTTTCAGGTCGTCTTCAAAATGGTCTTGATCACACATGGGCTGTCCTGGGGATCTCGGATGAATGGGCAAGGGGAAACATCAAACGCAGTTCACGCACATTCTATCGAATCCATGACCCTCCCACCAGAATCTGATATCGAAACGCTTCGATCGCATGGCCAAAGTATTGCATGGCCAAAATACCTACGAGGAAATTGACTCATGTTTAACGAACGAAGTGTTCGATAAACGAAATGTGAAACTACAACGATTATTTGCATTGCAGGGACAGGTCGCCCTTGGTTTGACGGGGACGCTGAGCGTGTTTCTCACGTTGGTGGTTGCCTTGCGCGTCTGCGCTCAGCCGTTTGATGACGGCGTACCATCAACGCCGTGGGCGATGATTGACCAAGACGGTCTGCCGACTCTGATCGAGCGGCCATCTGCCTTCCTTTCCCAACCAGACTTTTCACAGCCCGTTTCACAGTGGTCGATCGACGGCGACTTCCTGGCGCTAACCCGAAACGATGAACTGTCACTTCATTGGCACGACGGTTTCTCATCGCAGATAACCAACTTTCATTCAAACTCTCAATTCGGTTTTCGTTTGAACATGATGCGCGGCGATGAGCCACCTCAAGAACGCCAGGAAACGGGAATCTACCAAGGCTCCGTATTGATCGCTGGGGACGAGAACGAGTACTCATTGGGGATCGAGAATTGGGATGTCATCTCTCGATTGGCAGTTGCGGAAATCAACGGCGGCTTACAGTCGGTCGTATTTGATGTTCAGACGTCGATGTTGGCCGGAGTGCGGTACGCATACGTTGCCGATCAATACGATCAGTTCCAGGGCGCGACGTTATTGAACGATGATTTTGTCGCTGCCAGCAATCATGCTGGTTACGTCCAAGGTAAACTCGGTGGCGTTTGGACACGAGGTCGATTCGCTGTCGACGCTTCCTTAAGTGGAGGCGTGGGCATCAACTCATCCCATCAAGAAGGTTTTGAATTACACCTTCCTGGCTGGCCTAGGTACGAATCCAATCGATGGTCGATCACCACACTCGCGGAAGTCGTCGCTACTCTAGCTTATCAATTGAGCGATCGTGCAGATGTGCATTTGGGCTGCTACGGCCTTTCGCTAACCGAAGTGACGACGTCGCGAACAGGTTTCAGTGGTGCCGGCGAACTGGATGACGCACGCTACCTTGGATTGATGATTGGAGCACGATTTTGTTTCTAATCGTGCCGCATTCGTGGATGACTTTGATAGTGTTGATTGTGACCCTGAGTGCTGGTGGATGTCATGTATTGACGCCGATGCCCATCGAGCATGGTCCAGTGCGGGCGGCGCCAGAGCTACTAGCGATCAACAACGAACCAATTGAATTCGGACGTCCCATTCCATGTTTAGACACCGCCGGTTGGATCTGGGGGATTCCGAGCAAGCTCTTGCTGTGGGATCGCCGAATTGACCGTCACAAATTCAGCACCAATACGATCGATACAAGTTTGGATTATATCGAAACGAATGGTTTGGCGCACGTGAAGGTGCGGATGAATCAATATGCACCGATCGCCGATTTCCATCGTTTAAAAAACAACAAAACAATCGCCTGGCCCTATCGCTATACGCTTGGTTTACTCGCTTTAGGTGGCGAAGCAATCTTGCCAGGACGATTAATTGGAGGCGACCACTACAATCCGTTCACGCAGACCGTTCATCTCTACAGCGACGTGCCAGCGATTGCGTTGCATGAACTCGCTCATGCCAAAGATTTTTCGCAACGTGAGCGGGTGGGGCTGTATTCGATCGCCTATGGATTCTTTCCGGTATGGCATGAATCGGTGGCCTCCCGCGACGTTATGGACTTTCTTTACCGGCGCGGTGATCGCGACGGGATCATCGAAGCGAACCGGGTTCTATACCCCGCTTACGGAACCTACGTGGGCAGCATGATGGGCGGTTTGGCTCCGAACCAGGCGAGTCCAATCTACTATGGCACGGTACTCGCGGGGCATCTCAATGGCCGGTTGCTATCGCGGAAAGTGGACGCCCATCTTGCGGAATATCAAAACGCTTTGTGTCAATAAATCCGCGTGCGATGAATTTCGCGGACGCATTCAGGAGCTTGTTACCCGCTGTGGATCGCGTTGCCGAGCTGGTAAAATTGGAAGACTCGGCTGTGATGATTGTTTTCACTGCGAGTCACGCCAATCCATGCCTCAAACCTAACAAAGACACCCATGCAAGCTATCCCTTCGCTGATCGGTCGGATCATGATCGCGACGATTTTTTTGATGAGTGCGGTTGGTAACAAAATCCCCAAGTTCAATGATGTCGCTGAGTACATGGCGGGCGAGGGCGTGCCGATACCGCAAGTCATGCTGGCGGGCGCGATTCTGTTTTTGATCGCTGGCTCGCTATCGATCATCGCGGGATACAAAGCTCGCATCGGTGCCTTGCTGTTACTCGTGTTTTTGGCCGCCGCGACCTACTATTTCCACGATTTCTGGACATTTGAAGGTGAGCAAAAACAACAGCAGATGATCCAGTTTATGAAAAACCTTTCGCTGATGGGGACGATGTTGTTCGTGATCGCCAACGGTCCGGGCGCGTTCAGCCTCGATAACAGGGCGTCTGTTAGTGGAAAGAAAACGCGAACAGGCGATTTTTAAGTTCGACTTTCTTTGGACTGAGTCCATTGGAATGCCGCGTTCATTTCTTGGCACAAAGTCCGAGTGAAGTTCTCGCTACAGAAAATCTTTCCGTGGAATTGGATTGGCGCGCGTTGAGGTTGGGTGTTGAGAAGGAAAGCTCTGACAAGTCCGAGCACTCCAAAGAGAGCGAACAGGTGATTAGGTATTGGCTTGGCCTTTGATCGTTCGCTGGGCAACTTCCCAAGCTTCGATCAAATGTTCGGCGTATTGCGAGGCGTTCAGCAAGATCACGGACGAATCGGGTGTGGTTTCGATCTCGATCATCCAGGCAGCGCCGTAGGGGTCGGCATTGATTAAGGAGGGATCGTTCAAGACATTGTCGTTAATCGCGGTTAACGTGCCGGGAACTGGCGAGAACAAATCACTCTCGGCTTTCTTGCTTTCAATCGAGCCGATCGACATCCGTGGCGTCAGCAGTGTCAGCGGGTCGACCACCCATTCAAGAAAATAGACGTCTTGCAACAACCGGACGGCGTAGGCAGTCAAGCCAAAGTGATAACGAAGAGTTTGTGTTTTCGATGTTGCCCCTGGCGCATCGAGTGGTAACGCCCACATGTGGTTTTTGGCGTACAAATAGTTCGTCGGGAATACGGCACTGAATTCGCCCATTGCGAACGTGAAGGTCTCACTCACCGGCGCGTCCTTGTTGTGGCTCGCGTTCGCAGTGATCCTGTTCGCCATGCACAAACCCTTGCGGGAAAACACGTTGCAATTTGCTGTTGGCGACGCGTTTCCATAAACCGGTGCGGCCAACGACGGTGCCGACGCGAGTGATTTTCGTGGTCAAATCACTTTCGGAAAGCTGTTCGAGGCAGGTCGCTGCGGACTGGTCGACGGTAAAGATCAATTCAAAATCTTCACCATCACTCCAGGCATGTTCTAGTGGCGAACGACCGCTCGTCGAGGATAACTCGGTTGCCGCATCCGAGATGGGAATTCGGTCGAGATCCAGTTCCGCGCCCACGCGGCTGGCGGCGAGCATCCGGTCCAGATCCAAACTGAATCCGTCACTGATGTCGATCGCCGCGTGAACTTCGACGTGTTGTCGCAATCGAATTGCCAGCTCGATTCGCGGTGTGGGATGCAGATGCCGACCGAGGATACTACCGCCAAGCGAGCCGCTGACGTAGATCGCGTCGCCCTCCTGTGCTCCGCATCGCAGCCACGGGGCGACCACCGTGCCAAGAATACAAACGCTGATCGCCAGCGGTCCATCGTAGGTAGAAAGATCACCGCCGGCGATGGCAACGCCAAATTCAGCGCATGCTTGTAGGATACCTTCGTAGACTTCGCCCGCGATTTCAGTCGCGTTTGTCGATGGAAGTGCAAGCGTAACGAGCGCGCATGTGGGCGTGGCGCCCATCGCGGCGATGTCGCTGAGGTTGATCGCAATGGATTTGTAACCGATCGCAGCGAGCGATTGCGAATCGCTACTGAAATCCACGCCGTCAATGATCTGGTCGGTGCATGCGACTTGCTGCACGCCAGCGGGCCCGGTCGGCAAGTCGATGACAGCGGCGTCATCGCCGATACCGACGGCGACGGAAGGCAGCGTGCGAGAACGGCCGCGCAAGTAGGCGAGAAAGGATTGTTCCATGGATCGATGATTAGCGAAGTTTGGGGGCGAGTCGCAATAATTCGAGGACGGCATCGGCAGCCTCGTGACCTTTGTTCCCGACGCTTCCACCACTCCGTTGGATCGCTTGTTCGAGCGTGTTGCACGTTAGCAAACCAAATCCCACTGGGCGTCCACTGTTGATACTCTGTTTCATCAACGATTCGCTGACAGCTCGATTGATGTGTTCATCATGCGTGGTTTCGCCGCGGATCACACACCCCAATGCAATCGCTGCGATGACGTCGGCGTGTTGTAGTGTTTGCTCGACGGCCCAGCACAATTCCCAAGCACCCGGGACGCGGATCACCCAGTGCCGCTGCGGATCGATTCCGGCGGCGGTCAGCGACTCGATCGCAGCGGCGCACATTGAGTCGCAAATACCAGGATTGTAGCGACTGACGACAATAGCGATGCGGCCCGATGGCAACGAACCGGTTTTTCCGTCAATAGGTGCGGTCACGTGTCAGATTCTATAGTGAGAGGAGCGAAGTTAAGAATGTGTTACGAGTTATCTGGGCGGATACTCATCAGGAACTCGGGATTGTTTTGGGTTGAAGCAAGCTTTTTGGTCAGCGTGAGCATCGCATCGGTTGGCGACAGTTCGGCGAGGGAGCGACGGAGTGACTGGATGCGTCGGTACTCGTCTTCCTCGAACAACATTTCTTCACGCCGCGTGCCGCTGCGCGAAAGGTCGATCGCCGGCCACACGCGTCGCTGTACAAGATCTTGATCGAGCACAATTTCAAGATTACCGGTGCCTTTGAATTCTTCAAAGATCACGTCATCCATCCGACTGCCAGTATCAACGAGAGCGGTGGCGAGAATCGTCAAGGATCCGCCCTCTTCGACTTTGCGAGCGGAGCCAAAGATGGCTTTGGGTTTTTGCATGGCACCAGCGTCGAGACCACCGCTAAGGATTTTTCCAGTGGCGGATTCTACATCGCTATTGAACGCTCGTGCTAAGCGAGTGATGGAATCCAGGAAGATGACGACGTCGGTTCCCGATTCAACCATCCGTTTGGCTTTCTCGACGACCATCTGTGCGACTTGAATATGACGCGAGGGCGGTTCGTCGAAGGTACTACTGATCACTTCACACTGATGTGATTTGATTTCGCGTTCCATCTCTGTAACTTCTTCAGGCCGCTCGTCGATCAACAGCACGAAGACGTAAGCCGCCGGATAGTTGGCAAGCACTCCGTGGGCGAGTTGTTGCATCAGGATTGTTTTGCCCGCGCGAGGTGGGCTGACGATCAGGCCGCGTTGACCGAATCCGATCGGAGTGAACAAATCGACGACTCGCGTGCTCATCTCGTCGGCGCGATGTTCAACGGTCATGTGTGTGCGAGGATGCAGCGGGGTGAGTTCATCAAACGGAACCTGACGGCCGCGGCGTGATGGTTCACTGTGATTGATCGCTTCGATGCGCAGCAAAGCAAAATATCGCTCGTTCTCTTTGGGCGGGCGAATTTGTCCGGCCACATGGCTGCCGGTGTGTAATCCGAAACGTCGAATTTGACTGGGCGATACGTAGATATCGTCAGGGCAGGACAAATAGTGGTATTGCGCACTTCGCAAAAAGCCGAAGCCATCGGGGAGAATTTCCAGCGTGCCTTCACCGTACATCAACCCGTTGGCACTCATTTTCGCTTTAAGCAATCGAAACACGAGTTCTTGCCGAGCGAGTCCTGAGACGTCGAGAAGTCCTGCTTGTTCCGCCATCGCCAGCAATTCGGGATGCGGCATCTGCTGGAGCTGGACGAGATTCAGTGCGGACTCGTTTTGGTCGGGATGCGGGATCCCAACGCGACCACCTGCTTTTGTAACTTCACTGACGATTTCTTCGGGCAGGGAAAGCGGATCGCGTTCAGCATCCAGTTCTCGAACTCGTTGGTCAACGGCCTGATCGGGATGGCGCATGCGACGTGGGTCGCGCCGCGAATCTCGCGACGACCGTGGCGGGGTGGGAGGTTCCATGATAAGGAGAACCGGTCGGAGGTGGGAGAGAAGAGAGGAGTATGTCGGATGTCTGATTTGGATAAGACAATTTGCATCCGGGAGGGGTTCAGGTCGCGATCTCGCTTGATTGGACCGACTCAAGTGTTCAGTCTAGCTAAACTATCGCCGACTGCTAGTCTGGTTTTGGAAGTGCGGAGACCGTGAGATGAGTTTTGTGGTGAATCTCGCCAAGAGTGGGGGCAGCGGATAGATTCCCGCCGAAGAGCCAAAGTCCTGGCGACATTTCATAAATTTCAGTTTCATTCAACCAGGCCAATTCGGCAAAATAGGCAATTTTCTTGGTTGATTCGGCTTGTAATGTTTTTGGCGGATTTGCGGTTTCCTCCTGTAATCCGGTTAAGCCTTTCGCGATCTCCTAGCCGATACTACCGGCATAACCCGATCTCCTATGCAGTCAAGCATGCCTGCGGGGGTTTGCGGTTTGATTCAAGCGATCCGTCGCCACGCGGGGCAGCAGCAATCACACAGCGTGATTGTCTTCTCAGGGCGCGGGCGGCAACTCCTAGCATGACGGTGGAAATACGATGTCGGTACGGAAGCTGACGACTAAACTGGCGATGTTGCTCATCCTCGTGGCGGGAGGCGTCAACGCATCGGCAAAAGAGCATGAACCTCTTTTGGTTGATCCGTTCGCATTCGACCCCGACTTTCAATGGTTTGAGCCGGTCTATGATGCGGACATTCTTGACATGAAGCCCAAGAAACGGGCACACACGGGATGGTTTGCGACCTATGATCGCCTTAATCTCTACGGCTCGCGTCCGCGTCAAGACGACGAGCTGAACGACGAGAATAAGCTCGACTCTGGCGGTGGCCATCGTTACGACGTTGGTTTCATGCGACCTGACGAAGAAACCGGAACACTGTTCACGTACTTAGAGAACCGTGCGGGCGCCAGTGACACGGTTCGGGTCGATCGGCTCAATCGGCTCAACGTAAACGATCTTGAAGGCGAACCTCTGTTTGCTTTGGGCCCCACCCGTTTCGGGTTGCCAGTATTCCCTGAAGACAGCAACGTGATCGGTTTTTCGCGAAGATTCTATGACGTTGGCTTGACGCTCAATTCGATGGATATGAAGAGCTATGAACTGAGCAAAACGTGGCGTCTCGAACCGTACCACTACGGCGGTATCCTGGAACCCATGTTGGGCGTGCGTTTTATCCGCGCTGAAGACGGCGCGTCCCTACGAACTTATGGACGAACCGCGGAAGACGTTGATCAAGCGGTGATCGGGTTGGGAGTTTCCCCGTACGTGATTCAATTGCCACAGTCTGATCTACCACTGGAGCGTCTGCAAGAAGACGCTGCGATGGTCGACAACCAGATTTACACGCTGCAAGCAGGTTTCCGTTACTTCAAGTTTCAAGACCGGTTCCGCTATTCGGCAGAGTTCCGCGGGTTCACTGGCTTCAACCTGCAATGCTTTGAAACCAACCGCACGACCACCACTACAATCTACGACGGCTTTGATATTGGCAGTGATGTGGTCTCGAACATCGCTGTTCGTAACGCAATCCAGTACCAAACTAACGAAGAATTCGTGATTGGCTTCGATGCCCGCGCAGAACTCGGATACCAATTGACGAAGATGATCAATGTACGCTGTGGTGTGCAGTTAATTGACTTGGCATCAGGAATTTGGAGATCTGGTCGCGAGTTGCAAGAACCCAACAATGGTGGCTTACTCACCCCAGCACTAAATACCGGCGACCGAGACCAACACTACGTCGCCGTCGGTTACTCATTCGGTATCGAATTGAACCGATAACGAACTATGGCGTCGATCGTGGCGCCCGGTTTGCCGTGAGTAACAGCAGACGGTTCTCGTCTTGGAACTCGGTAACCCGGGCCGTAATCATCCATAAATCATCCTGAGGATCGTCGTCGATGGCACGAGCGATCCGGTCAAGCATCAAGTTTTCGACGACGATCATAGAATCAAACAGAGGCTTAGATGTAGCCGTCGAGGACGAAGTGGGTGATTCAGTTGCGTGGTCTGCCGTCATGGAAGCACCACGACGTTGACCGAGCAGCGTGTTTTGATCTGGCTGTACCTCTCGGGCAAGTCCTTCCTCGATCCATTGTGACTTGTCCGTGTCATCCGCAGGCGTTTGCGAGTCAACGAGGAAACTCCAACGTTGACCACGAACAACAAACCGTCCGCGAAGTGGGCCTATATGCGTACCTTCCCGCAATAGAATCTGTAGCGACCGTTTGTCGGATGAACGAGCACTACGACCATCTTCGGGTCGCGTCATGGCACCTGTCGCACTGGATGAGGTTGGCTCACTGGAGGTGAATTGTGCTGACGCAGGCAAGCTACTGAGCAGGACGACCACCACAGCGAGGCTGAAATTTTTTAGTATCGACACAGGAGGCCCACTTATTCCGATTCACTTGATTTTCAGAGATGCCAGCAAAAAGCAAGCTCGCTTTTAATGCTGACGAGGAATCGCGATCGCATGCAGGCTGACCACACTCCCGACGGCAATCATGGCGAGTCCCAGCCAACGTGGGGGATGGACGCGTTTGGTTGGTTTGGGATGCACCTGCATCAAGAAACTGCTGAACGAATCGCTGGTTGTGGAAGTATTGTTTCGAGACATGTTTGCCAACGCCCGCGTGGTCGGTTCGTTTAGTACAAACGAGTCAATCATCCGAAACTGAATCCCCAGCAGAACGAGCAGTACCCCGATGAGGAAGTAGCGGTTGCGAGTCATTTCCATTGAAATCGTTCCGGCAAGGAAGAATGTTTTTGTGAGAGCGATAGTTTCACACAATTTTTAACATCGACCTCCGATTGCCTTCCGCAAGATTTCCCGCGAGAAAGATTGCTTTATCACGATTCTTTCGTTTGCTGCTATGATGCGCAACGGATCGCTTTGACCGTTCGTAACCTTTGCCTTTTCTGGAGACTCGCCCATGTCGATCGTGCTCTTGATCGACGGATACAACGTGATTGGGCCGGTCGCGCCGCCCAGTCGTGGGGCAACGACGGATTGGTTGCAGGTGGAGCGTCAGCGACTGCTCGATCGCCTCGTTAAACATCTTGATGAACCCATTCGCTCGCGAACACTTGTCGTGTTCGATGCGAAAGCACCACCACGAGATCGACCTTCGCGGTTTGACCATCAAGGCATTGAATTATGGTTTGCGGTTGATTACCCCGAAGCTGATGATCTTCTCGAAGAAATCATCGTGCAGCATCCAGTGCCTAAAAATCTAACGGTAGTCTCCTCGGACCATCGCATTCAAACCGCCGCACGTCGTCGTCGGGCAGGATGTTTTGACGCTGACGCGTGGATGGATCAGTTGCTTGACGGGCACGCGCAATTGGTCAAATACCCGAAAACAAAAAAGCCAGAGACTGGCTTACCGCCACCATCGTTAACGCAAGTAGACGTGTCGTTAGGAGCAATCTCCGTCGACATCAGCGATGAAGCGATTGACACGCTGGTCGATGATTTGGATTTCGACTCCTTGTTCCGCAAACATCAGCCTTGATCGACGATCCACAGATTCACCTCGCCGATGAGTCGCGGCGAGATGTTTGCGTCCGCCTCCGCTGCAATCTCAATTTCGAGTTGATTGGAGGCGGCAATCTGCGCGGTGATATCCCATTTCGCAGGCAGCGTTGAGTGAGCGTCAAGACCCACTATCACCGCCGAATTTAAACGGACCTCAACAAAATGACCAATGACTTCCCCAATCTCAAGCTGCACCTGCGTGTTGGTCTGCAAACCACTGGGACGATTGAAACGTCGCCGATATACCGTACTGTGGATCTCAACAGAATCAATCGATGAGATATCGCCGGTCGACTGATCAGGCACATCAACGAGCAACCCGTCGGGGGACATGTCCAGCCCGTTGGAGGAACCAACCACGTCGCGCCGCGACACGCTATTGTCATGCCGCGTCCATGGCTTGCGAAGTCGAATACGATGCGCCACTAGCAAGCTTCCTGTGAAAAAGCGTTCCGTGTCGACAACGGTCTATGCCGGGTCATACGCGCCACTTCCCAAACCGCGTCCACGTGGCATGTACAAGCACAAACCGATGCCCAAGAAATACAGCAACATCAAAGGGATCGCCAAGGCGACCATGCTGGTCACGTCGGCGGGAGTCACCACCATCGAGATGATGAAAATCACTAACGTCGCAATTCGCCAACTGCTGATGTAATCCTCGGATTTAATCAAGTCGATGCGTTGCAAAAATAACATCACCAGCGGTAATTGGAACGCGATCCCGAACCCTAGCGGTAACATCAGAACGAAACTGACGTAATACGACAATCGCGGTTCCACGGCCACATCCATGCTGCTGTTGAACGCCAACAGGAATGTCAACACGTACTGCAACACTAAGAAAAACGCCAGCGACACCCCGGCGACGAACAGCACCACGCTGAACGGCAAATACACATACACATATCGTCGTTCGTGTGAATGCAAACCCGCTGCTACGAAACTCCACAAGTGATAGAAAATCATGGGTGATGCCAAAACCGCTCCCACGACCAACCCGGCTTTCACCCAGATCATAAATGTCTCTTCAACCTTCATCGAGGTGGCCCCACGCTCGCTCCGCCGGAACTGAATCGTCGGTTTGATTTCATCGGGATTGGGAACATGACCGATGGCCGCGATCAGATCCGCCATCTGAATACGTTTTGTTGCATCCAGCGGTTCGTCGTCGGGTGTTGTGGTGGCTTCCTTGCTGGCAGGTTCCTTTTCAGCCGACTCCTTCGCAATCAATGTCTGTGCGTTTGCGTTCGCTTCGCTAATCTCCGCCAGGTCCGCCGCTGCTGAGTCACTCAATGCACCCGGCAGCGCGTATACCAGTTCGGCGACCAACGAATTCTGCATCAGGAACCGGTGCAGCCGCTTGATCTCGGGATCCTCATTATCGGACAAACCCAACAGCAACAGATCGCGATCCGCATTGTACTTCACAATTGCCTGCTTGAGCGGTTCTTGCACGTACCGCACCACCCGATTGGCGACAAACAATCCGAGCGCCAGACCGATCCCCAACCAAATAATCGCTTTCACCAAGGCATCGCGAAGTTCTTCGAGATGCTCCCTCACGGTCATGGTTGAGTTGTCAAATAAATCGTCTTTGGGGCGTGCGAGGGCGTCCACGGCGGTCTTTGTCGAAAAAAGGGAAGGCTAATCGGGGAGGGGTCGTTGGCGAGTCGACCTGAATTTTCAATTCGCTCACCTAGCGAACGTTCTCAGGAATCTAATAGTTTAACTGTTTCCATCAAAGTCGCACGGTCTGTTTTGCAAACCAAAATTGCATTCGTCGATTCTCCTTTACTGAACACACCACCAAGGTCAACGATGCCTGAATTACCTAACTCGAATCTCGTCTCACCGATTACTCTCAGTGGATGCCGGGTGCTGGCGTTTGTAGGCGAAATCTACGAGGATCTGGAGCTTTGGTATCCAAAATATCGGCTGATTGAGGCCGGTGCGGAGGTCGTCGTGGCCGGACCGCAGTCGGGGCAACGGTATAACGGAAAGCTCGGTTACCCCTGTGTCAGCGATGCGGCGATCGCGGACGTTCGCAGCGAAGATTACCACGCGTTACTTGTTCCGGGTGGTTTCATGCCCGACAAACTGCGGCGAGATGCGGATGTTTTGCGGCTAGTACGCGAATTCGATGCCGCACGCAAACCGATCGCTGCAATCTGTCATGGCGGTTGGATTCCCATCTCCGCAGGGGTCTATCGAGGGGTGCGTGTCACTGGATCCCCCGGCATCAAAGATGACTTGGTGAATGCTGGTGCGCTCTTCGAGGATGCTGCGGTGGTCGTCGATGGACACCATGTCTCCAGCCGTCGGCCGGACGATTTGCCTGATTTTTGTCGTCAATTCCTCGCCCTGATCGCTGGCGGACGTTGACACGCGACCCGCCGGGTTTGTATAGGGACACGATCGCCAGTGTCTGTTATCCGCTATCCGCTGCTTTCTGTATTCTCACCATTGACGCGTTGTTAATTCCCTTTTCGTGCCACGAAGCCTATTCGATGAAAACTTCGAGAAACGAAAATAGGTCACGATGTCATCCGTCGCTGCTACAACACGTCGGATCTCTACTGGCGGGGATGTGCTTGGCGATGACATCCGGCTGCACGCTCTGGAATTCTGGAATATGGTCCGAAACCAGTGACTTGACGAAGACGTCTGTATCGTCCGAGGATGGCCCAGCGACCGCACATCACCGCGTTTCCACACTCACCCATCAATCTCACGATTCGATTTCATTGGCGGTTGAGTTTCGACATGTGCCCTCCTCGTTACTCGGTGAATCGATGTGGCGGAGTATCGACGAGACCGTTTTCGACGCCCGTGTGCGTCAGGCATGGCTAGCAAATGGACTTCGTATCGGTCTGTTGACAACCATCGACAACACTGCGATGTCAACGAACGCATCGCCAATCGCCGACCCGATCAACGAACTGTTTGCCGGTGCGGAAGTGTTGGGCGGCCAAGCAGACGGACGCGAGATCATTCCCTTGCGTCCATCGCGACGACACGAATTGCCGTTGGCCCCAGTCCTCGATGGAACTCAAACGGTTCTGTTGCAGGGCACCAGCGGATTACTCGGACGTGATCTAGAAACACCTCAATTGCTATTGGCAATCACAGCCGAACACGGGCCACGTAGCGGACAAACGAGCGTGAAGATTCGGCCCGAGATTCAACATGGTGCAATGCGACAAAAATTTGTCAGCAGTGACACGGCGGTGAGAATCCAAGCCGGACGTGATCGCTGGGAACTGAGTGAACTGAATATCACGTGGGAAACCCATCCAGGCGCGACGCTCGTGATCGCACCCGTCATGCAGCCCAGCGAGAATGAACCCACGTTTGGCTTAGGTCGACAAATGCTTCGTGACACCGATCACCTCGCAGACGATCAGCACATTGTCGCGTTTCTGCAAATCGAGAAAAAACTGTAGCGGAAGTCGTCAAGACTTTCGATTTTTACGGCTGGCCGAAACTCTTCGCGAGTTCCGCTACGGGCGACCGCCCGCAAACGGATTGGCCTGCAAGCCACGGGTGACCGGTTCCGCTGCCGCACTGCCGCTGGACTTCTTTGTTGAGCAACTGCCTTTCTCACATCCACTACGTTTCGGTGTGGGATAGGGACTGGACTTTTCAGGCATGAAAAAAGCATCTAACAAACCGCTCGATGAATCATCTGCAGTGATCGTACTCGGTAACTGTTCCGGTAGATTGTCGAGCCCAACGGCTGGACGTTCAGAAGTGAACTGTCCCGAGACCTTGGTCAGATCGAATCCTTCGAGGCTTGTCACAAAACCATCACCATCTGGAGTGGTACTGCGAACACTGGCCATCTGAGCTTTCAATTGATCCATGTCGATGCCGCTCAAACCAGATGAAGCGCCCACCACCACGATGCCGCCAATCAACAATCCGACTAACGGCACAGCACCGATCATATTGAAAATGCAGTTGAGAATATAAGTCAGGAAAGCGCGACCGATCCCACACTGACCAACGACCGAAACGAGAATCGTAAAACTGGCCACGGACCCAGCCATCGCCACCAATACAGCAATCGGGCTGTTTGGCAATGAGAATACCACCACCCCTGAAACAAGCATGCTCAAAAGTGAGGATGTCGACACAAGACTGATGGATTTCCAGAATCCAAACTGACCGACACCGGCAGCCGCCAGTGCAAACTTCATCGAGTAACCGGTCAGCAAAAACAGTCCGAGAAGGAAAAACCCGCCGATACAAAACATCGGCACGAGCACGGCCCCCAAGGATTCTGGCGAGGACAACAAGCTAGGATCATTCATGACGGCAGCGGGTGAAAACAGGTACTAGAAACGCGGGGCAGACCCACGCTGGAGAAACGTTTTCAAACCCTAGGTCACGATTGGAGTTCGTGCCAACATTTTCTCAACTCAGCATGCGGGTTGCGGCTAAAACTCATCCACCAATTCGCCTTGATGGCGTGTCCCCAATGCACCGAAAAATCCGAACGGGCTGGGGCTGCGGGGGGCGTACGGGCCTTGGCCATTGAGAGTGACCGTGCCTTTACTGTATCCGCAGTCAATCGAATCGGTGATGAATTTAATCGCGCCATCACCCGTCGCTACGTGCGCGCCGCCTTGATGCCGACTGCTCATCGTTAAGGTGCCGATGGTAGTCTCGTCACCACCGAAGCACAAATCGTGATTGGGTGGCTGTGTGGTGTTGCAGCCAGTCATTAATGGCATCGCATCGGCCCAGCGATACCCGCGTCCTTGAGCAGCGTTCGCGGGGAGAACGGGGCCGAAGTTGTTCCAAAACCGAGGACGATTCGGGTCAAACTGAGTACGGCATATCTGAACGTTGTCGAGCACACCGCCCGACCAACCGTTGTGCAGCGATGGCTGTGTGCGGAGATCTCGGTCACCTAAGTCTGTTGCGATCTCGCCAAGCATGATCGTCGTCGATAAGCCGTCGGTGACATCATCGAACGAGGTGATCATCCGTGAAACAAACATGCCCCGCCCGGTCACTCGCATCAACGCCTCGCCACTGGGCGACCACTGGCCCGCCTCATGTCGCCATAATCCGTTGTCCATGCCTTCAATCGCATCACCCAGACAAGCGGCGTAGTTGGTGCGTCCAAGTGAAGGTGAACTCATACCTGGATCCGAAGGACAACGATACGTGCTGATCTCGAAACCCCATGGTTCGTACGATTCGAGTGAAGGCACCGGTCCCATGCTGGTGTAGCGGTGCGTCGGTGTTTCATCCATTCCCATATCCTCCATATCCATTTCCATCGCAAAGGATTCAGGTTGGCTCACATCACCCCAAGGTGGACTCCCGTTATGCTCGCCACTGATCATCTCCCACATCGGTGTCTGGCCGACGAACGGAGTGATCGAGACCAAATAGCTGAGGCGAAATTGATTCGTTGTGAGTGGATCGTTGGTGTTACTGAAAGTGCCCGTACCGTGTGGCGGCAGTTGCTCGAACGCGTCATGATACTGAGCCACGGCTAAAGCGATTTGCTTGAAATTGTTACTGCACGAAGATCGTCGGGCTGCCTCGCGAGCGGCTTGCACTGCCGGTAACAACAGTGAAATTAAAATTCCGATGATGCCCACGACAACGAGCAGTTCTAGCAACGTGAATCCGTTATGTTGTTGTTTTCTGTTCATAGCGTTCTAGTTTAGCAATCCCAGCGACGTCGCGTGTGTGTGCGGCAAACATTTCTGAAAACCTGATGCCCGTTTCTTTGACACGCTTCCGTCGCTCGCCAGCGGACCCAAACTATGCCACCGAACTGGTCAAGGAGTGTTTGACCGCTGCGCTCGCTTGCGGCGCCAGTGATGTGCATTTCCAACCGCGTGTGGGTAGCTGGGAAGTTTCGTTTCGGATCGACGGTGTGTTGCAACGCGTTGACTCGTTTCCGCGAAGCGCCGCGAGTGATCCCGTATCGCGGTTGATGTCGCTCGCCGGTTTGCCCTCGTACCGCAGCGGTGTGCCGCAAGAAGGTCCGTTGCGTTGGCCATATGACGATGGTGTCGAACGAGAAATGCGACTGGGAATTTTTCCAACGGTACACGGTAGCCGCGCGGCGATCCGGATTATGGTCGAGCGTGAAACCATCCGCCAACTCGATCAACTCGGTTTCGATTCGGACACCGTTGCCAATTTACAGGCTGCCTGCGACTCACGTGATGGCTGGGTATTAGTGGCAGGCCCAGCGGGCAGTGGGAAAACGACAACGCTCTATGCTTGTTTGACTTACATCGCTTCAGGAGAATTCTGTCGCAGCGTGCTGACGATCGAAGACCCGATTGAATCGGTGATCGATACGGTCAGCCAAAGTCAATTGCAATCGACCAGCGGTTTGACACTGGCCGCGGCGATGCGAGCGGCCGTTCGGCAGGATGCAGAGGTGTTGTTGGTCAGTGAAATTCGTGATGTGGAAACTGCCGAAGCGGTGTTGTCTGCATCCATGACGGGACACCTTTGTTTTTCGTCGATTCATGCTGGTTCGATTGGTTCCACGCTGCGGCGATTAGTGCAAATGGATTTACCTACGTTTGCAATTCAAAGCGGCCTGCGGGGGATTTTGTGCCAACGTCTGCTGCGGAAAACATGCAGTGAATGTCGCGGCAATCGTGAGTGCCCGCGCTGTCATGGCACGGGATACCACGGACGAATGCCGATCGCTCAACTGATTTCATTCGATGGTTCCAAGGCTGGCCAATCCGTATTCCACGCATTGGTCGATCATCAACCTGCAATGACGATCGACTCACTCGCCGAGCAATCTGGCATCGAATCGCTAGCAACCCAGGCCGCACGCTTGGTGGACCAAAACCAAACGGACCGAGCGGAAGTGTTTCGTGTGCTGGGGCGATCAGCATGAGTAGCGTCTCTGAGAAAACAAGCACGATTGACGACCAATCGCTGGCGATGTTGCTCGATGAAGTCTCCTCGATGGCGGCGAGCGGACGATCCTTGGATTTGGGTTTGGTCGACCTGGACGACGCCTCGATGGGCAAGTTCGGTCGGGCAGCCCGTCAGGTGCGGACGGGGCTTTCACGCGGTGAGTCAGTGGCGAACGTGATTGCTGCTCTATCGCCGAAGTACCAAGCACCGATCCGCGTGGCGATGCAAGTCACGACCGATACGGGGTCGACGGAGCCGATTGATGAAGCGGTGCGGTTAATTCGCGATGCGAACGAACATCGCCAACAAATTTTTTTGGCGACGATCAATCCGTTGATCAATGTCGTCATCGCGGCAACGACATTGTTCTTCGTGATACCCTGGATTTTGGTCTCGATATCGGAGGCAAAGCTAATTAAACCCGCGTTCGCGCCATCGGTACGCGAGATTCATCAAACGTTCGCGAACAACTTCATGTTGGCTGCAGTCGCTGCAGTTGTTGTGATTAGCATCTTTGCGGTGTCGCTATACTGGATGCTGACTCGATCGTTGCAAGGGATCGATATCAACCGTGACCACGCCACATTTTGCCGTTGGTTGGCGATGCAAGTCACGTGGGTAAACCAAGTGGATGGTGGAACGGATACACGCAGAATGCCGACAACAAACTCCGAAGTCGGTCGAGTGATCGAATCAGCGGCAACCGTGGTCGGTACTCCGTTTGCCGCATCCTGGGCGAACGCGATCGAGAATGTGCGAGGCGGTGCCTACTCGTCGGACTCCATCGCGATCCCGCAACGCACACCTGATGCCATTGCGGAGTGTGTGATCGATTTGGTAGCAGGACGTCGTGATGTTGCATCCATCGCATTGGATTTGCGACAACTCAGTGAACGTTATCGTTACCAATCTCATCGTCAGCGTGCTTGGTGGATCAACGGTTTGCCGCGTTGGATTGCGGGAGTTGTGATGATCGCCATCATCGTGCTGATGTTAAAAACCATGATCGCTCCGCTGCTAGATATTGTCAGCGAGGTGGTGGGATGAAACCAACTGGAATCACCGAACCTGGGAGCATCGCTTATCTCGCGGAGTTGGAGATGTGGTCGGACATACGTTGTGAAACGCGACAGTGTCTCTTTCGATCGCTGACCATCGGCGTGCTGTATCTGCTGGCTGCGTTGGCTGTCGGTGCGTATCTGATCCTCGCGGTGCAAGAAGTTGGGACGGGGCTGTTCATGCGACGAGGCTGGGAGTTGGAAAAAGTAAACCTGGACTGGATGAGATACATTGCCTGGGGATACGGCGGCATGGCAATCATCGTGATGATATTGTATCCGCTGCTGGGTTTACTGATCCACGATCGGATACCACACTGGTGCAGTTGGATGATGGAAGCGGTGCCGGGAGTGGGATCGACAATGCGAATTGTCTCGCTCGGTGATTTTTGTCAGTCGATGTATCAATCAGTCGCTGCCTCGGAAACATACTCCTCGGCGTTGGATCAGGCGTCACAATGCGTTCGCTCATCGAGTATGCGTCATTGGTCGAGGAAAGCGTCAGGCCGAATCGCAGCGGGGCAATCGCTCGGACAAGTATTGGCTTCGACACCGATCCGAGAGCCATCGTTATTCGCGGTCATCGCGTTGACCAGTAGCTCCACTACTAGCACTCAATCATCAGCAAACACCATTTCGGACGAAGATACGATTCGGGTTTGGTATCAAGCTGCGTTGGAATGTCACACGCTCGCGCAATCACGTTCGCACCGAACCACTCAAATGATCTCCGTTTTGGGGCTGTTGGCTTCCGTCTTTTTCGCAACACTCGGCATGTTCATGGCGGCGACGTTCGTGTTCAGCATTCTCACGGAAACCTATGGCTTCTATACGCAATTTGAATCCTTGTTTTGATGACCGCATTACTTCTCTCGTTAGCCGTCGCGATCGGACTTGCTTTACTAGCAGGCACATTGCGTTCGATCAAACAGAACCTGATTCGTCGTCCACTTGCTGAATCGCGTCCGGTCATGATCAAGTTTTTTCAATTCTTTGAATCATCGGCATGGCTGTGCGTCATACTGGCCGTGATCATTGCCTTTCCTCATCCGCTCACGGTTGTGCTACTGGGATTGTTCGTAGCTGCGATCTATTTCGTCTCGCGTGCGAGATATGTTGAAGAGTGTCGATCTTTGAACGACTGGTTGAGACTCGGTGCGGAAACAAACGCGTCGCTATCCGTTCTTGTCGAGAGTCTTGCGATCGGTTATCGCAGTGAATTGTCCTGGCAAGCCAAAGGTTTTGTCGCTCGATTAACGCGCGGAGAATCGCTCGTGGACGCAGCCCGGCGTTCTAGGTTGCCACTGGATGCAGACACGATTGCCGCAATCATGATTCCCTCGTCCCAGACAAGTACCGAAGAAATGCCCACAAGACCAATGGATGTTGTCCCTTCGCAAGACCGTTTCAGACAGGAACACGAGGCATCACGATCAGCGATGTTCGTATCTCAACAGTTTGTCTATGTCGTAGGCATCATGCTGTTGGCGTGGGTCATCGGGCTCTTCGTCAGAAGAGCGTTGATGCCTATCTTGGGCCAGGTAGTTGACGAATTCTCTGTAGGCAGAGAGTTACTTGATGATGAACTGCGGCTCGTCGTGATGATTGC
This sequence comes from Rhodopirellula sp., assembly GCA_041740155.1. Classification (GTDB taxonomy): domain Bacteria; phylum Planctomycetota; class Planctomycetia; order Pirellulales; family Pirellulaceae; genus Rhodopirellula. The sequence goes on along the minus strand of JBGSMN010000054.1, from coordinate 68,695 downwards.
CAATGGGGTCATGATCGCGATGACGTTTTGGCTGTTGCCTGCGATCGTCATCCGCTGGTTACCGTTATGGATGGTGCGAGCGATCCCGTGGTTCGGCAGTGAGGCGATCGACCGATGGCGGTGTGAAGTGTTGCGATCACTCGGTCGTGGTGTGCATGCTGGGCAGCCGGCGGATGCGTTATTGCGATTTGCTGGCACTGCGACTCGGGTACAGTGGATTCGCTATCGCTGCCGTGATGCGGGCCGGCTCGTTGAAAATGGCAGTTCACTGCCAATCTCGATGCAGCAAACCCGCATGATTTCGCCACGTGAACAAGCGTGGCTGAGCAGTGCCGAGAAGAACGCTGCTCTGGCAACCGCGATCGAACATTTGGCCCGCAACATCCAGCGACGACAAACGTTATTATGGAAACTTCGCATGACTTGGTTGGTACCGCTGGCCACCATCTTGGTGGCCGCCTTCGTGCTGGCCCACGCGATGTATCTCTTTCAATTCATGTCCTCCGTATTGGTTTGGTAACCCGATTGTTTGTGACGAATTCGCAATCTCAAAGCGCAGCGGTTCGCCGACTTCATCATGCTCGACAGGGGCTGATGGTGGTGGAAATTTCAATTGCATTGGTCGTGTTGGCGATCGCGGCCGGTTTGACGCTGAGAATGCACCAAGCTCGATTGGACTATGACCGAGCCTCGTTTTCTCGTTTGCAACATCAGTTGATTATCGAGAACGTTGCCGAACAGTTGGCGGTTGTTTCGTATGCGGACATGCCCGCTGCGGCGGCCAAGTTGGACGCTGAGGCAGACTCCAGTATCGTCATTCAAGTCGATCCGTTTGAATTGGAGTTTGAGTCTCGACAAGGTTGGCATGTGACTATTTCGGCCAATCTCACTAGCGGACCGCTGAGTCATCATGTTTGGCGATTGGAGTCGAGTCCGTGAGCATGCGAACTACCTCGTGTTGTTCAATCAACGCAGAAGCGCGACCGTACGGATTCACGCTGATCGAGTTGTTACTCGTGCTATCGCTACTCAGTTCATTCTTGGCTGGAACGATTGGATTGATTTCGGTCGTGCGAGACAGCGAGCGGGCCGCGAAACAGAATCTGACACGGCGGATGGAACTGCGACGGTTCGCCAACGACCTTCGCCGCGACATGGCAGCGGCTACTTCATTTAAAATCTCTGATTCGCAACTCGCCATCGCATTGAAAACGCCGGTTTGGCAAATTGTGTATCGTACCGAGTCGAACCAGACAATCAGCCGCAAAGTGACGAGTGCTGATGACTCTGCCACGGCTCACGATAGATACGTCATCAGCAATGACGCAGAAATGTCGGTGACATCGCTCGATAATGGCGATACGGTTGAATGGTCGATCAGGGAGCTGGGTCAAGCCGATGCGCCAACGCAAATCATGGCAACGAACAGGAAGCAACAATGACGCGTCATCACGGGCTTGCATTTCACGATCATCACAGGCCACGATCAGGTTCGATAGCCTTGATTCTGGTCTTGGTGCTGACGCTCATCGTTGGCTCGTTTGCGGTGTCGATCAGCAGCCGTGGAATGCACGAGCGACGCGGCGAGTTTCAATCCCAATCCGTGATCGTGTTGGAATCCGCGATTGCCACGGTCATCGCTTCCGAGTTGACTGGTGACAAGAAAATCCGGCTACCGCTCGATGAAGCGACGAACCGCTGGATCATCGTCGAGATCTCCGCGTCAAACGACCAATCTCAATACCAAGCAACCATGTTCCACAACGAGAAGCCTGGTCTCTCCATCCGAAGAATCTACTAACGATTCGCTTTTCCTGACATCTGACATCTGAAAACTAAAATCTTATGCCCCGAAACGCATTCACTCTTGTTGAACTTCTGGTCGTGATCGCCATTATCGGTGTGTTGGTAGGGATGGCAGCTCCGGCGGTGCAGTCGATGCGTGAGTCATCGCGTCGTGCTGGCTGCCAAGCTCGATTGATTCCGATCGGGATGGCGCTGCAGAGTTATCATGACCGTTGGTTACAGTTCCCTGTTGGCACGATGGCTGAAACGGGGCCGATTCAAAGTGTGGCGGCGGGCGATCATCACAATTGGCTGGGGCGACTCATGGATTTGATGGACCAACCCGTGATCGCGGAGCGGATTGATCGCAGTGTGAGTGTTTACGATCCGATCAACTCACCCGTGCTGCAGCTTCGTTATGCAGGAGTGCAGTGCCCTTCGGCGGGGCTGATGTCTGAGAACGCGAGCAGTTATGTGGGCTTGCATCACCCGACGGAAAAGCCGATCGACGAAACGGATCATGGCGTGTTCGTGTTGAACACGCCCATCACTCGCGAGGACATCACCGATGGACTTGCGAACACAGCATTTGTGGCAGAGAAAGTTTCGCCATTCGAAGATCTAGGTTGGCTCAGCGGTACGCGCAGCACGCTGCGAAACGTCGGCAACGGGATTGTCAGGTCTGGCAAAGAATTCGCTCCGCAAGATCCTACCGCTGTCGGCTCGATTGGTAGTCATCATCCTGCGGGCGTGAATGTGTTGTTTTGTTCAGGTGAGATCAGATTTCAATCCACTCAAACCAATCAGCGTGTTTTGGAACAGATAGTCGATCGACGAGATGGACAATTGCCGTTGCAATTTCAGTCGATCGAGATGCAGCGTCGCCAAAGTGTCCAATGAATGAAACATTCAGTGAAGCATCGAATGATTCCGCGAGTGATTCTTTGCCCGTTTCGTTGATCAGCTCTTTGACTGAACGTGACCGAGTGGATTTGCGTCTGTTGAGTTGGCTCGGTGTCTGGTCGCTAGCGATGATTTTTACCATCGGTGGGCTGCTCAATGGCCGACCGCCTGAATCGCTAACTGTGGAAGGCAGTGCCATTCTCGGGCTGGCCATGGGTGGATTGACTGCGGCTTGGATTGCGATTGGAACGTGGGTCGCTCTGATTCATTTACCGGACGCCGAACTTGGCCAGCGTCAACGGCTCGCTCCACGTATGTTCGTGCTGGTCACGTGTTTGATCATGGCAATTTGCTTAGCCATTGCGATGCGGCAGTCGCCGACCTTGTTCGTGCAAATCTTGGTGATGGTTGCGATCGGGATCATGGGGCCATTGATCGTGTGGCACTGGACACATCGGCGGATTCATCATGGAGATCCCCACGAAGCCAATCGTCGCAGTATTCGGCAATTGCTCGGGGTGACGTTCACGGCGGCACTGGCCATCGCGGCTCTGAATCTCAGTTACCGCTGGACCGGAATGACACTCGCGCTTGCCGTACTGATGGTCTTCAGTGCGGTCATGTGGACGTGGATGACGATCACGATGTTGAGTCGATGGTGGGGAGCCATCCTGCTGACGATTCCGTTGCTGATCGCTGAATGGTTTACCGTCGCCAGCCTAATTGATTTGCGTGATCGAACCGCTGAAGCCCTGGTTCGGCAGCACGCCGGCTGCATGCTCGGCTTCTATTTCTTTGCGTTGTTGTTTTTGATGATGATGCGTTCGAGCGGACATCGGTGGCTTGCCAGTGCACGCCTGAGCTAGTTTCAGAACGCACATGTATTAGCACTCCAAAATACGCTATTTGTTCTTGCGCTCACGTTCACGTTCCTTGCCAATGTCGTTCGGCCTGGCTTCTGCATTGACACTTTGTCCGATTGAAACGGCAAGGCGACCGAGCATCGCAAAGTAAATGAAGGTGGCGAACACGGCGGTGAAGATGGCCACCACCGCCATCGCGGGAGGTGCTAACACGCTGGCGAAAGCGAAGATCAGAAATACGACAAAGAACAGCAGACCCGAAGAAAAGTAGAATCCGCCCCAGGCCTCTTCGCAGCGGGTGACACTACGGCCCACATCCGGAGAAAAGGGGACAAAAATGTTTTGCATGTCCAGCATCGATAACAACACAAACGGAAAAATCACAAACGTCGACATCATCGATAAACAGACCGTCGTCAAGCTGTTGCCAAATGTCATGTAACCGAGCAGAAAGCCTGGTCCGTAGGCCAGACCTGCGGCGGCGAAACAAAACGTGCTCGGTGCTAACCATGCCATTGGTTCAAGCGTGATCGGCCATTCATCGACAGTTTCTTCTTCATTGGCGACCGACTGCATGATCACAAACCCGCAGGCCAAGACAATTGCCGCGAAAAAACCGCCCGCAGCAAACAGCCCGACCACCAGGATCGGTGAATCAATCACGAGTGCGAAAAAGGTGACGGCCGATGCAATCGTTGACAGAATTAACCAATGCACCATCACACCAATTTGTGCGAAGATGCCGAACACGGCGATCAACCATTCGCGAATACTGGGCGTGTCGAGATCGGGTTTGACTTCGGTTGCTTCGATTCGCGAAGCCGCTTCGAGATACTCGCTGGCTGATTTGCGAAACGGGTCCGCTGGGCGATCAACGCTGGTTGATGCCGCAGGTGTGAACTGGAACGCTGGCGCAGCTTCCATATCAATTTGCGGTTTGCGTTGGACGCGTGGCGGATTCGGGACACGCAACAAGGTAAAGCAATCGCGACAGCGGATTTGTTTTCCAGCTTGAGATGCCTTAACATCGTTTTGCGTGCCGCAGTGCAAACATCGTAAGCGGTATTCAGTCTGGTACTGAATCTTGTTTCCATCCGAATCCGTTCCCGCAGGTCGTTCGTCGAAAGTGTCCGTGATGTCGTCAGGAGTTTTTTTAGGCTCATCGTCCCACACCGATTCGTCGGGAATCTTCGATAGTGATGGTGGGAACGTTGTTGGCGGTTCGTTTGGTGTTGATTTGTCCGATATCAAGTCGTTGGGTAGGGACGTCGGACGCGGTGGCAGTACGGTGGGCGGCGTGAGATTTAGCCAATCGTCGTCGTCATCGTCGCTACCGGCAGGTGGACTGAAACCGCCCGAGGCGGGTTCGGGAGCGTAGCCGACGCCGCCCGCGTAACCGGGGACAATGAACGAGGTGCCACAATGCGGGCAGTCAACGCGACTGCCGCCTGCATTGTCACGAACACCGACGGCAGTTTGGCACTGCGGGCACTGCACCATTTGCGGCACGTTGGTTATGCCTCCAAGACTTCCGCTTCGCGAGCTTTGGCAGAGTCGTTGACCGTCGTTTCATACTTCTTTGTCAACTCTTGGACCGCATCTTTACAACGATCACGATCGTCTTCGGTGAGTTCGTTGTCCTTCTCGGATTGATCGGCGGCCTTATTAGCATCGCGGCGGATGTTACGGATGGAGATTTTGGCTTCTTCGGTGAGTTCCTTGATCCGATTGACCATTTTCTTGCGGACTTCCGTCGACAAGGCGGGCACGTTCAAGCGAATGACGCGGCCATCGTTTTGTGGGTTCAATCCGAGGTCACCGGCCACAAGTGCTTTTTCGATCTCTTTGATAGTGGTGGCATCGTAGGGACGAATCAGGATTTGTTGAGGCTCGGGGGTACCGATCGAGGCGAGTTGTTTGAGCGGAGTGAAGGAACCGTAAACTTCAACTTTGATCGACTCGACCAAACCGGGGTTGGCGCGACCGGTGCGGATCCCGGCCAAGTTATTTGATAATACCGAGACCGCTTTTTCCATGCGTTCTTCGGCGTCCATGAGTATTTCGTCGCTGGTCATGTGAGTCGTCTCCTAGAGGGATGAAATTCGGGGCTTATTGAGTTCGTGAATCACTGGGCTGGCCGATCCAGGTGCCGACCGTTTCGCCGCGAACGGCGCGAACGATGTTGCCTTCGCGTTTGAAGTTAAAGACGAGGATTGGTTTGCGATGCTCACTGCATAAGGCAATGGCCGTAGCGTCCATGACGCGAAGTTTTTTCGTCAACACGTCTTGATAGCTGAGTTGATCATAAAGCACCGCGTGTGGATTGATTTCGGGATCATCACTATACACGCCATCAACGCGGGTGGCTTTCAAGATCACATCGGCGTCAATTTCCAGCGCCCGCTGGGCAGCGGCGGTGTCAGTGGTCACAAACGGGCAGCCGATGCCTCCCGAGAGAATCACGACACGGCCTTTTTCGAGATGCCGAATGGCGCGGCGACGGATGAATTTTTCGGCAACTTTATCAACTGGTAAGGCACTCATGACTCGTGTTGGTAGCCCGATCGCTTCAAGGGCGTCTTGCAGAGCGAGCGAATTGATGACGGTGGCGAGCATCCCCATGTAGTGGGCGGTGGCTTCACCGACGGTCGCGTTGGCACCAGAGAATTGAGCGCCGCGAAGGATATTTCCACCGCCATTGACGATTGCGATTTGGCAGCCCGATTGGTGAGCGAGTTTGATTTGGCTGCCGATGGTGGCCATCTCCGTGCTGCTGATCCCGCGTTGACCAGAATCAGCCAAACTCTCGCCGCTGAGTTTCAAAATCACGCGGCGGTATCGTAAATCGGTGGTGTCGGACACGTTGTGGGTTCAAATGTAGAGAAAAGGGCCGTGGTATTTTGCTCAACAATAACGTTTTCGAAGCGACTTTAGAACATGGGTAGCAGCCACGCTGTAGCGGCGAATCACGACAGATCCGGTGCGTCTAAAATTCCCGTCAAAATGATTTTTTAGTTCGGATTGGTCTTTTCCTAGCGATCGTCTCAATTTTGACGATTATGCAGGCCGATACGAAGGGTGAGAAGTTACACCTCGAATTCGAGGCTTGCGTCGCTCGGTCATCTTCATTTGCAAGGTGTGCGACCTTCCAATCGCTGGCGATGTACGACGGCGTGACAGAGTGGGCGGGACGTGAGAGGGACGGGGAACCATTGGGGTGAAGGATTCACAAACGATGATGTCAAAACGATTTGCATTAAGCTTGGCGATTGGTGGAATCGCCGCAGCCACGTTCGCTGGTCTCGGACCAGCCGTAATGAGAGCATCCGCTCAAGAGATTGACTCGTATGTTCCGCGAGCGGTCTACGAACAAAATCCCCAAGACCAGGCACAGATCGCCCGCATCGGATTCCTCGGTGGCAATAGCAGTTGCGACGCATCGACGGTTTATCAAACCGATTGTGGTTGCGACGGAGCCGGTGGTTGTGATGGTGGGTGCGCGGGCAGCATAGTCGGTGACTGCGGTTGCGATAGCGACGACTGCGGTTGTGAAAGTGGAGGTTTCCTAGCGGACGGTTGCAGCTGTGACCTTGGTGAACCGTTCTCGTTATTCGGATCCGCCAACGGGATCTCGGCAGGCGGTTGGTCGCAGTTCGGTTACCACAGCAAAGCATTGCCCTTATTCAATAGTCGGCCCGAGGAGTTTCAGCTTCATCAAATGTGGCTGTACGCGGAAAAGGCGATCGACACATCGTCGGGCTTCGATATCGGCGGACGTATCGACTACGTCTACGGCACCGACGGCCCAGATACCCAAGCGTTCGGGATCGCTAACGATCACTGGGACAATGATTGGGACAACGGTCCCGATAACAGCGGCTACGGTCACGCACTGCCTCAAGTCTATCTCGAGGCTGGCTATTGCGACCTGAGTGTCAAGGTCGGACACTTTTTTACCCTGATCGGGTACGAAGTCGTGGCTGCACCGGATAACTTTTTCTATAGCCACGCATACACGATGTACAACAGCGAGCCGTTCACTCATACGGGTGCCTTGTTCACGTACGAGATCGGTGAGGATCTGACGACGTACGCTGGTTACACGATGGGTTGGGATAGCGGATTTGAAGACAACGGCGATGCCTTCTTAGGCGGTGCCTCGATGGCTGTCTCAGACAACGTTAAGTTGACTTACGCTGCGACGGGCGGACGATTCAGCAAGGCGTTTCCCGACGGTGCTCTCAGTGAGCGCGGCTACATGCACTCGATCGTTTCAGACGTAACGATTACCGACAAAATCCAGTACATCGGTCAGTCTGATATTTTGCGAACAAAAGACGCTGCCGGAAACATCGTCCGTGATACCGTTGGTTTAAACAATTATCTGATCTACACGATGACCGATTGCTTGGCATTAGGCACGCGATTTGAATGGTACAACCCACAAAACGCCGGAGGCACCTATCAGAATCAACCGAATATCTATGCTTTCACGTTCGGAGCGAACATCAAACCACATGCGAATGTATTGATCCGGCCAGAAATTCGCTGGGATACGATCAGTGGCAACGCCGACGGGATTCTCGAAGATAATGATGACGACCAAACCACGTTCGGCATCGACACAATTTTCTTATTCTGAGTCACCACGGTAATCATACTGGGGGCAGTGGTAATTCCGTATTTTCGTCAGACGAGACGTCGACAATTGTCGACGTGCTCGTCTTTTTTCTTTACGAGTGGTGAACCGTTTCCTCGCTAAACTGGTGGCGGTGGTGGCGGGTTGGTCGCCCCCAGCGCACTCGCAAGCGCGGGGACAGCACTCGCAGGTGACCAACCTGCCATGCCTGCCATCCATACCATCGATTGCCCATTGACTTCACCTCGGGCAATCCCGGCTCGCATTTGTTCGCTCGTAAACGGACCATTGCTCTGACCATTGACAGCCACGTACCACGCTTCACTCGGTGGCGGTGGCGGTGGCGGTGGCGTCCCGCCGCCCGCAAATCCGCCGCCCGCTCCTGGCATCATCCGTTGGGCCATCGCCATGCCCAACCCCAAACCCAAGCCTTCGGCGGCTCCGCCCCCGCCGCCACCCTCGGCCGCCGACGTCATCGCTTGGCCCATTTGGTATTGTTGGAAACGGTTCAAGTCACCGATCACGCCCATACTGGTACGCGTATCGAGAGCTTTTTCAACCGATTCAGGAAACGAAATGTTGACGATAAATAGTTGCGGGCAATCCAACCCATACTCGTCATCAATCCGTTCGACCACTTTCTCACGCAGCGTTCCTGCGAGTTTTTCATAATTACTTGCCAAATCCAAGGCAGCGATCTGGGAACTGCCGATCAAATCCGCAAACGCACTTTGGATCACTGAGCGCATCAAGGTATTGACGTCGTCCGCTCCGAACTCGCCGTTAGTGCCGACGACTTCTTGCAACAGAGCCTTGGGATCGACGGCTTTGAGCGTGTACGTGCCGAAGGCGCGAATGCGGATCGGTCCGAACTCAGGATCACGCAGCATGATTGGATTGGGCGTTCCCCATTTCAAGTCCGTCAATTGCCGCGTGCTGACAAAATAAACTTCCGCTTTGAACGGACTCTCAAATCCGTACTTCCAACTCTCCAGCGTTGTCATCACGGGCATATTCGCTGTCGTCAACTGATAATGACCAGGCGGATACACGTCAGCAATTTCGCCTTGATACACGAACACAGCCGTCTGGCCAGGACGTACGATCAATTGAGCACCATTCTTGATTTCGTTGTCGTGACGCGGGAATCGCCACATCAACGTGTGCTGTGAATCGTCGATCCATTCAATGATGTCGATCAGCTCGGAGCGGATCAAATCAAACAATCCCATAGAAATTTCCTTTATCGTGGCGGTTACAAAAGTGTGCGTGTTGAAGTCAGGTTTGTCGGGCGGCAGGCGGACGGAAATAAAAACGCTGTTCACCGAGTTGAAATTCCGTGATTTGATCCAGTTTCACATCATGCAATCGCAGCCAAACTCCATTGCGTGAACCGAGGTCGGAGATCATCCAACCACGAGGTGTGTGCTGCAATTGTAAATGATTGGGACAGACATAGGGATCGTTCAACGACAACGCTGAGGTCGCCGCATCAGAACCGATCACAATGTGCGTGCTATCGAGTCGATAGGTTTGTTCGGGGCCTTTCGCATCTCGGTACACTAATTTTGGTAACGCGATTTTCACATCCATTACTAATTGGGTCGCCCGCGCATCTTGTGGCGGAAGCGAATGCGAACCGCCGCTAGGAACTGCGGTTTGATCTGGATCGGTCGACGTGTCAGTCGGATTGGGAATTCGAAACGCAAACCGATGGCAGCCCACGAGGAACTCTTGGTCACCGCGAAGGTAAGCTTGCTGGACCCGAAAGAATGATCCGTTACGACTATCCAAGTCCACGAAATGCCACTGAAACCCGCCCCGATGTCTCCGACATTCGAGCTGGGCATGTTTCGATGACATCAACACTTCATGAGGAAATGTGATGTCGCCTTGTTCACGACCGATCACGACGCAACCGCCTCGCAAGCGAAAAATTTCCGATTCCTTGACTGAACCATCATCCAGCGCCGCTAAGTACGCCATCGGTGGACGCAGGACGGGACGAAACAACGGCGTGCGATGCTCGACTGCCGCACGTTTACTCGCTGGCCCTCGCCCTGCTGGCTGCGATCGGGCGGTCGAGGGTGCTGGTTCAAAATCTTCGGCGTCACTAGCACCACTCAAGCGTGAGGGATCGATCACCATTGTCTGCCGAATCGCGTCGAGTTCTTGATCGAGCGATTCACCTGCGACCGTTCGCTCCCTCCGATCCGGGGCAACCGTGGAAGAATTGGTGACACTGAACAAGCGTTTGAGTTTGTTGAGCATCGGTGGTGACCTGACGAATGGAATGGGCATGAACTGCCCCATTGTGCCATGCACGGCGATTGGAATCTACTTAGCCAGGATCACCAAAATTCGAATTGCTCGCCGCTCTCGCCGACGCCGAAATCCCGGCAAAGGATCCCAAATTGGTGGTGCGGAACTCCAGGTCACGAAATTCAATCGGTCAACGAAAACCACCGCTTTCCAAGATCATTCTCAAATAGCTGCGAGATTCTGGGCGATTCAAACCCAACCGTTCCGCCAGTTTGCTGACCCGAGCGCGGGCTGATTCGACCTCGTCCGGCGAAGGTGCGTTGCTGTCCAAGACGGTTTCAATTTCTGCAAACAAGCCGGGAGCCGTAGCCGAGCCAAGATCAGGAACTTCGTCGATCGTGATTGTGAGCGGATCCTCAGTGCTACCCCAACGATACGTTTGGCGACGTTTGCTGACTGTGGCGACGATGCGAAAACCGAGCTGTGTCAACAGCCGCTCCATCAGTTTTCCGTCCGTGTCCCCCGGATCGAGTCGCCATTCGAGTTCCTCTCTGGCTTTGACATCACCTGGCAGCTTTTGCCCTTTATAGGTCACCAGCGGCAGGCCATCTTCGCGGCGAACACGCAGCGCCTCACCAGTCTGTGCAAAGTCGCGGCACGGATGATTGTAATACGTGTCCGTATTGTCTTTCTCGGACACTAAGATCGCTCCGATTGCATCGAGTTTTGCGACTAAATGGTGGCGATCACTTACGTGATATTTTTGTTCAATCTCAAACATGATCGCTATTTTTCCAATTTAGTAAGGATCGCTGGAACACCTTCGCTGGTGACCCAAACATTGGATTGTTTGTCGACAGCGATGGCTTCGATTTGACGCAAGCGAGGCATCTCAAAGGCGACTGGCAAGACGGCCAGCTGCGTGGCCAGCGTGACATGCTCGCCCCGTTGAAAACAGAAAGCTTGGAAATAACTCGCTACCCAAACATCACCGGTGACTGGGTCGCGATCGGCCCCCGTCGCCATCGGTATATTCAGTGTGGTGATGCGTGGCGCGATCACAATTTTATCGGTGGTGTTGTTTATTGGCATATCCCAGAGACTATCTGAAACGCGGTACACCGCCGCGATCGGCAATCGCCCTTTAGCCAACAGGATCACGCTCGCTTCCTCGGCATCGTACCAAACCGCCTCGCAATCCACCGCACCTTCGGGAAATCGAACAGATAACGTTTGATACTGATGCTCGTTCAAATGAGTCGTTTGATGTGGATCCGGCTGGGCAAATCGGTACAACGTGATGTGATCGCGGTTAGCGAGATTGTCACCACAATCAGCGACAATCAACTCGTGCTCGTCAACGCCCGCCGTGGTCAACGATTCCCAGTCCACTGATTTCGCCCCCACGAGTGTGCATTGACCCGTCAGTTTGCCGGTGCGTGTGTCAAAACAAAACAGTCTCGCGGTGTCACCTGAGTCGTTGTGCGTCCAAACACAATTGGGATCGCTCGTCGAAAACGCCAATCCGCTGCTCTCGGTTAAATCAGCCGTACCCGTCAGTGGCAGCGAAGAGGTGAGTGGTTCGGCGGCGACGATGATGCTGAGCGGCAACATTAGCCACCCCGCTGCTAAAAATAACGGCACGAGTTGATTGGTGATCGTTCGATCCATGCGTGCGGTTCGGCAGTTCGGCGTTTCGCAAAACAAATTAATTCGTCGACAATGGTATGCGTTCGAGTGCCTGTTGCAGCACCGCCGCGTTGGCTGCTACGGATCCCTCGGCGAGTGCGCCCGTGACCGCGATCCGTCCGAAACCCGCCGCCGTAATTTCGTTGACGTTACTAGTTGTAATCCCGCCAATTGCAAACGCAACCGTTGACACGTCAGAGTCCTGCTGGCTCAAGAAGTGATCGCTGACGGCTCGCAAGAATTCGCAACCCGGAAATTCTGCAAACGTTTTCGTATGCCCTGGGAAGACTGGGCCGCAACCGATGTAGTCTGCTGTCGATGCCAACGCCTCACTCACCTGCTGCATGTTATGCGTTGATAAACCAATGATCTTTTCCACTCCGACAATCCGACGAACTTGCTCGACTGGTAATTCTTCTTGACCGACATGCACGCCATCGGCGTCCGCTGCGGCAGCGATGTCGGCACGGTCGTTGATGATCCACAACACACCATGTTCATGCGCCGCCTGCTGGCCAGCCACCGCTCGCGTGTACAACGTGCGATCATTCACACGGCTGTCGCGAAGTTGAATGATGTCGACTCCAGCGGCAGCCAAACAATGAATCCGTTCGACCATCTCTCGCTCCGTCGCCCCCGCATCGAGCAACGCATACAACCGTGCCCCGTGCAGGCGAGCGAGTCGATCACACCCCGTCATACTGAGCAGTTCGATTTGGGCACAGGCATCGTAGGTGCGGTACCGTATCTGTTCGATTTCAGTGGCAAAATCGGCATTAATCGTTTTGCCATATTCTTCTAAACATCTCAGTGCTTGTTGGGTTCGCGATGCGGCCGCAGCAACAATGCTACTCGTCGAACCGCGTTGCTGTTCGCTCGGAGTCGTGATCGTCGTTCCCACGTCCCCGAGAGTATCGCGAGCTTGCAACAACTCGCGGCGCGGCAAGCGAGAGGTCGCTTGCGCGAACATGTGTCGCAGTGATTTGAATTGGGCCGACAACTTGACGGAGTTGAGTACGAATCTCGCGGTCTCTTCCAGCGTGCGGAAGCCTTCGGCGGCTCGATTCGTATTCGCGTCAATGATGCGCATCGTTGCTGGTGAACTGAGGGCAATGAGATGGGGCGATTTCGATGTCATCGGTTGTGAGCAGTCGTCCGAAAGATGAGGTCCTTAGCCGCGATCAGCAATCACGCTTCGACACAGTTCTAGCGGGAGCACGTCGAGGTGTCACCCAACCTATTCCCAGCGTTTCTGCTTCGATGATGTTGGGTTTCTTCACTGACGATGCAGGTGGCGACCGAAAGTTTTGGTGAATTTGGCGATGGGTAGCGTGGTCGTAAGGCGAGCGGCCGATAAAAACTTACCCTCACACCGCGACCGATGGGAAAACGAAGCTCCTGCTGAGTCGAGCAAGCGTTCGGCGGGAGCCTCACGCTCCCGGTATGAAACATCTTGCCGCTCGCCTAAGAGCGTAATGGTGGCTTGGAAACCGCATGGCAATCGCAGAAAACGACCGGAAAAAATGGTGGAACAAACGTTTTTCCAGACCAAATTTCGTCAAGCCCGGCAATCTAGAGAAGCTTTAAGGCGACTTAACACGCCCTGAAATGCCGTCAAGTTGACTGAGGCGACCCTTGAAGATCCTTCTCGGAAAACTCTCTCGAAACGCTTGCACGGCTTCAACTCGGTCCTACAATCCTCGCCAGTCTGTTTGATTGACGCCGCCCGCACAGTTTCGCCAACTCCCGCAACCAGGAAGGCCAACTGCTAGCAAACCAGGTGACGATCCTCAGACCGAGGTCATTTCCTTCGTCAATGTGGAGTACATTGATGGGAGCCGACTTGCTGGAAGCTAAATGTTGTCACAACCCATTGATTGGATCGGAAGGGAATTTTCTGGTCATTCAAATTGGTTGCGGCGTTACATCTTGTTCTGACAGTACTTTTCTCTCCTCGAGTTTGGTTTCGTATGTGATCGGTGGGCGCTGATGTAGCACACTCCATCTTCAAAACCAGTGGGCGTAAGATTCGCTCAACTCATCGTTGGCATGGTGCCACGACTGTCTTGACAAGCCAACTTGCACTAGGAAGCATGGAATGTTGTCACTGTTCTTGGGTTTTACTCTTTCTGTCGTTACTACAGGCGTTTCGACGTCTCCAACAGCACAGGAAACCACCACTCACCCGAGTGACCAGAACTACACTTTGGCATACAAGCAGTCTGTCGAAGAAGACAAACCGCTGATGGTCGTCGTCGGAGCACCGTATTGCCCGGCATGCCAAGTTCTCAAACAGACGACGATTGCCGATATGACTCGGTCCGGGGAACTGGACAGCGTGAGTGTTGCGGTGGTTGACCGTGATGCCGAACCCGAACTGGCCAAACAATTGATGGCTGACGAAAAAATGATCCCGCAAATCATTCTTTTCAGTAAGTCGTCAGACGGTCATTGGAAACGTCGCCGTTTGATGGGCTATCAACCCATTCAACCAGTGCGCAGCCTGTTGCAAAAAGTTCGCAACATCGGTCGCGGTTAAACGTCACCCAGCAAACGCGCTGAAGTACCTTCGCTCCAAGCGAAATCGCGAAAGCCCGCCGAATCATTTGATTTTGGCGGGCTTTTTCTCTAGTTCATCACTACACTCAACTTTCAAGCTCGATGGCGTGCGGCAACTTGTTGCCATTCTCTTGACAAACCAACAGGGCTTACTCAAACAACAGTGCTCTACTTGCTCAAAGGGACACATCAAAAAGACTAGCGGGCTAGGACCGGGCCAAGCGTGACACGCACGCTGCCGCTTGACTCATTAGCGATATCAATCTCAACGTCTAGAAACCGGCGGAGGATCTCGATGTGCGTCAGACTATGCTGCGATAACGCTACTGTGCGAAATTCGCTGGCATGACCTGCCGCTGCCGCCATCCCCATCGGCAGTAGTAATTGATCGGCCAGATACGGGCCAACGGGAACATCCGTCGCAAGATACGCTTTCGCTTCGCGACAAACCGCGCGGGCGACTTGTTCGGCTTTCACACCAATCTTGCCAAAGCCGACGAACAGTTCCGTCACGTTACCAAACCCACACTCAATCATGACCGCGTTGCCTGGTCCACCGGACTGCGCGGCTTGCTCAACCTTGAACGCACTGCTGGGCCATTTCATTCGTCGCATGATCGTGTCACATTCACGCTGACCCACGGATTCGGGAATACGTGACACGAGCGCGCAAACCTGCGGCACAAGCTTGCCTCCTCGTTCGTTCAGCGAGATGCTACGCCACGTCTCCGTCGGATGCACCTGCATCGTGATTCGTCCGCCACCAGCAGGATAGAAACCGTGCGCCTCGATCGCGACCTCGGCCTGTCCACCCAACTTCGCCAGAAGCGGAAGAAAACAGCGCTGAAAGAACTCAAATGGGGGCGCCCATGATGCGTGAGTTCCACCACCGATCGTGACTTTCGAAGGTTCCTTCGCTGACAACAATACAGGCAAGACCGTCTGGGCAACCAGCACCGCACTGCCCGCCGAGCCGATTTCCCATTGATAGTCTCCGCCCTGAATCGTGCCCGCTTGCCACTGCAACGTGCATGACCCCAGATCGCCACCCTGCAGTTCACCGCCTGCGATTTGCGAAATCGCTCGAACGCCCGCGAGATGCTGACGCAGAAGTCCTGGTTTATTGCGTTTAGCTCGGATGTTTTCAATCCGTATTGGTTGGCCCGTGACCGCCGCGAGGGCGAGCGATGAGCGGACCATTTGCCCGCCACCCTCGCCCTCACTTCCATCGATTACAATCATCAATCATCCGCTCCGCTGGCGTCTTTAATCACAAAACGTGCCTTCAGTCGAGCTACTTCGCTCGCCAATCCGGCGGACTTCACCGATCGCAAGACTTCATTGAAGTCTTTGTACGCGGCAGGAGCTTCGTCGATTGGGTACTTGCGACAATTACTCAAGATGTCTCCTGATTCAAACTCGCTGTCAACGGTCGCTTGATCGAGCACGCGTTTGGCGTGTCGCCGCCCAAGCACCCGGCCTGCACCGTGATTGACACTGTAGCACGATTCCTTTGCACCTTCGTCGGCCACCATCACCGCCGATCCATCGCGTGGATTTCCCGGCAGCAAGATCGGATGTCCCGTTTTTGCAAACGGAGTCCCTGCCAACGAAAAATGTCCACCGGGGATCGCACGAGTCGCACCCTTACGATGCACCCAAGCCGGACGGTTATCGATGATCTCTTTGCGAGCAATGTTATGACTGATGAAATACACAAGGTTACCTTTCGTACCCGGAATCACTTCTTGGAACGCTTCCAAAACGAGAGCATTGATGAGCAAATGGTTCGCGGTCGCAAAGTTTGCACCGAGCGCCATGTCGTCGAGATAATCATTCGCTTCAGGCGAACCCAGTGGCGCATAAACAAGTTGCGGATCGCCGGCTGGCATCGGAATGCCCCACTGTTTGAACTTGGTTTGCAAGTGCGTGAACTGCCCCGATGCGAGGTTGTGCCCAAATCCACGTGAGCCGCAATGCGACAAAAACGCTACCTTGCCATCATGCAATCCGAACACCTCAGCGACCTCGCTTGCTCGATCGCTTTCGCCCACCTGCACGACTTCGCATTCACCGAAATGGTTACCACCGCCATATGAACCGAGTTGTTGCATCTTGTCGCTAAAATTGGTCATGTCACGACGATCAAGCAATGTCTCCAAACGAGCTTCCAACGCCTCCGTCGTATCATCGTGCCCCAAGTGCGCCGCGTCTTCGCAACGAAACGCCCACGACGATGGAATCCCTAAAGCGAGGCAAACATCCTCGCTAGCACCTTCCACCACGAGCTGTCGACCGAGCGAACGATTGACATGCCGCGATTTGGAAACACTGCGCTGACCTTTGCCAGCACCGGTCGGCGTTCGCTGGCAGATGGCCGAGATCAGCGCACGCCGCACCGTGCGGTCTTCGATCGCTTCGGCTGGCAGGTCCAATTGCAGCAAGCTCATCGAGCACTTGATATCGACGCCGACTGGTCCCGGATAAATATGCGATGGTGAAACCAGCACGCATCCGACCGGTGCACCGTAGCCACAATGCGCGTCTGGGTTGAGGACCAAATCCGTCACGCCCGGCGCCAGACGCGAATTAATCGCCTGCTGGATACACAGATCATCGAAGGTTTCGCGAATCGCCTCGGTTCCGAAGACTTTGATTGGTGGCGTCGTGCCAGTCGGCAAGAGAGCGGTAGCTTCGCCAGTCGAAATCATCGCTGGGCCGGTGTACGTGCTGGGTTGCTGAAAGCGGGACATCGTTGAGGTACTCATGCGTGAGCCTTTTTTTGGAGTCAAGTGGAAAATCGTATCATGTGTCCCTTGCGAGCAGCGTGCCAAAGGCACAAAGAAAGCCACAAGTGATTACCATGAAAGTGTTTAGGAACGCATGGCCACTTTTTGAAAAGACGGGCATTTACGAATGTGCTATCCTATTTGATCGCTTTTTATATTATCGTATCGTAGTTTTGTTTGCGTATGTCTGTTTCATGAAAACCGTTGTTATTGGCTTGCTAGGCGTCCAACTCGACCAACCTCGCAAAGCCCGTGATCGTTGGGCGTCGTGGCGACCCACGGTCGCGATTTGCCAGCAAGACGATTTAATCGTCGATCGCTTTGATTTGCTCGTCGAACGTCGCTACTGCAAACTGGCCGACCAAGTCGCTGCGGACATTCAAACTGTGTCGCCCGAGACCACCGTTGTGCAGCACAAGATCGACCTGAAAGATCCTTGGGATTTTGAGGAAGTGTATGCGGCGCTGCACCAGTTCAGCGGCTCGTACGCTTTCGATTCCGAGCAAGAAAACTACCTCGTTCACATCACCACCGGCTCGCACGTCGCTCAGATTTGTTTGTTCCTGCTCACCGAATCGCGACATCTTCCTGCCAAACTATTACAGGCATCGCCACCGCCAGGCCGGGGACGTTCCCTGCAAGAAGAAGCCGCCTCGGTTGAGGGCACCTACCAAATCGTCGATCTGGATCTTTCGCGTTACGATCAACTGGCGACGCGTTTCGCTCAAGAACATAATGAGGCACAGTCATTCTTGAAGAGCGGCATCGCCACGCGCGACCCAGACTTCAACGCATTGATTGACCGCATTGAACGAATAACACTCGCCACGACCGCACCGATTCTATTGTCTGGTCCTACCGGTTCTGGCAAGACACAGCTTGCCAAACGCATCTTTGAACTCAAACAACAACGGCGTCAAATCCATGGTCCGCTCATCGAGGTCAACTGCGCGACCATCCGCGGTGAGCAAGCGATGTCGGCATTGTTTGGACACTCCAAAGGCGCGTTCACTGGAGCGATGTCCGCCAGAGCGGGGCTGCTGAAATCTGCTGACGGAGGCATGTTGTTTCTCGACGAGATCGGCGAACTCGGACTCGACGAACAAGCGATGTTGTTGCGTGCGATTGAAGACAAGCAGTTCTTGCCTGTTGGCTCGGACCGCACCGCCCACAGCGATTTTCAATTGATCGCGGGCACCAACCGTGACTTGCAAGCCGAAGTCAGTGCGGGCTGTTTTCGCGAAGATCTACTCGCGCGCATCAACCTCTGGTCATTTCAATTGCCAGGCCTTGCTCAGCGCCGAGGTGACATTGATCCCAACATCGACTTTGAACTTCAGCAGTACACCCAAGCCACGGGCGACAAGGTGAGGATGAACGCCGAGGCTCGCCAACGTTTTGTCGCCTTCGCCAACGATCCAAAATCGGCCTGGAACGCCAATTTCCGTGATCTCAATGCCGCTATCACGCGGATGGCCACGCTCGCTGACGGCGGACGCATCACCACCGCGCTGGTGGACGAAGAGATCGAGCGACTGCAACGCAGTTGGCGAACACCGGCAGATATCGGCAGTGATCATGACGTACTCACTCCGCTGTTGGGCAACGACGGTTTGGAACAACTCGATCGCTTTGACCTAGCCCAACTTGCCGATGTGATCCGCGTGTGTCGACAATCAAAAACGATCTCAGACGCCGGCAGAACCCTGTTCCAAGTCTCACGGCAAGCGAAAGCCAAACCGAACGATGCCGATCGTCTCCGAAAATACCTCGCCCGCTTTGAATTAACCTGGGCTGACCTGAGTTAAGCGACATTCACTACCCTTCGAGCTTGAGTTGATCGCTTAAAAACTTCGCCTGAGCATCGCGATCACAGGCTTTTAGGAGAGGTACCAGCAACTCAGCAATTTGTGGGTCAACGCGATTGATCGACAACAGAACGTTGATGTGCTGTTGTGCTCGATCAAAATCGCCTGCTTGGATCGCTTTAACGGCTCGGTGGAGATGGGGTTTATGCAGCAAGCTGGCGTCGGAAATCGAAACAAGCCAATCCACCTCTGTCTGGTATTGCAGCAACCGACATTGAATTAAAGCGGCGATGCGATCATGATCCGTTTCGGTTTCCGATAGACACTTGCAAACGTCAAACCACAGCAATGTGTTCGTCGGTGCCGTTTGAAACAGGACGTTCGCTTCCGCAGTCGCCAAGTCACTGGCGCCGAGTGCATCGAGTCGGGCAACCAATTGGAAGCGGTCATCAACGCCGACGGCCATCAGGGATGCCATCTGTCGATTCTGTTTGCCCGTTTGCGATTCACCGCTACGCAGCAACGCGTCGGCGGAAAGATACCGGAACTCCAACGCGTGTGGATTGCCGCTCCAATGTTTCCACAATGGATCGACGGCATCGGGCCAACGATGCAGTGTGTAGTGGATCCATCCCAACGCGTCCGGTGAGATGATCCGTTCGGTTTGAACAGACAAGGCGATCCAGTCGAACAAATCTAGCGCCGCTTCGTCGTCGCCCAGCCTCGTGAGGGCTGAGAATGCGGCTAGCTTTTGCCTGATCGTGACATTGGAAGGTACGCCGCTGCGAAGATGACTCTCAATGTAAACTTTCTTTGACATCGCCTTGCCATTGACCTCAATCGTCGCATCATCGGACAACAGCTCGTGAAGCATCTGCAGTCGCTGGATCTGCTTGTCGGTTGAAACCAGTGGTTCGTCAGGCCGTTCCGACGGGGTGCGTACTTTACGAACCGGAGCAAACAACTCTGGATTCAAATACTCCCACCAACCGAACGCTTCCCGAATGGGGCTATCCGCGCCGCTGGTCAAGTTGATGTACAGGTGCGGGGAACTCCGCTCTGACATTCGACTGGCGACACGCTGTGAAAGCAATTCGATTCGACCAGAATGCAACAGTGCTTTATCCAGCTCAATGTCCTCTGGCGTCGTCCGGCAAGAGATGGAACCATGTGCAGAACGCTCCACGTTGATCGGAAACAGCTCATAAAGTCGCTGGAAAATTGTATCGGATTGTGCTCGATGGCCGCTCTGATCTAACAGTTCGCATATCTGGATCGCTGCACGCACAGGTTCGATCTTACGTGCCTCTCCCGAATGCTTTTCCATCAACTGATCGAGCCAACCGCGCGGATCATCGAGGGTAAATCCAACGGTATTGAAAGCCGTGTCATACTTTGCTTGCTGGCCCAATAAAGTGAGGTATAAGTTGCGATCGAACTGCCGAGCCAGTTCAATGGCCGGTTCGATCTGATCGGTGAGCAACAGCACATTGATAAAAAACCGCTGAATCGGCGAGCCTGGACTCGCGTCGGCGATCTTCTGCAGCTCGTCGCTGGCCTGCTGGCACAGTTCATCATGACCAGCATAATGTTGAAAAATGGCCAAGCGACCGAACAGCTTGCCGCGTCTCGTCAGATCAACTTCGTCCTTTGGTAGTTCGTCAAGCTGTTTCTGCTGCAACTCGGTCGCCTGTTGCCAGCGTTCGCCCTGGATCAAAATTCGCGTTGCCTGGGCTGGATCGCCCTGTCGTACGGCAGCGTCGGCGGCCGCTTCAAATTGACCATCGCACTTCAGCATGAACGGTAGCATCGGCGAGTCCGGCTGGTTGTTTTTTAGCTCCGTCAAGCGAGAACGCAGCACACCGCGTTGCAGCCAAAACGCGGCTAAGCGAGCGCGGCCCTTTTCATGTGCGGTGTAGCTAGCAAGCTGTTTCTCCGCGCTGTCGAAGTTCTTTTTGGCGATGCGGCAAGCGACCACGCCGGTCGATGAAAACAGGATCTCTTCGTTGTATCTCAGTTCGTCGCGCGTTTGTTTCGCAGCGTACAACAGATCTCGCTCCCAGCCCGCATCGACAAACTGCCAACGTATGCGAGTGTTCGACAAAAACTGCGAGTACAGTTGTTGCGAAACGCGTTCGCTGCACATCGACCACATCTCAAAAATCACCTCAACGGATTGATGGTTCGGAAATTCGCTCGAATAGGATATGAGTTGTTGCACCACTCGATCAAATGCAGGTGGATCTTGACTCAAGTTTTTGAAAAATGCCGTCAGTGTTTCGCGATCGCTATAACCTGCCCAGTAAGGAAACACTCGGTAGTTGAAAATCGCTTGATTAAGCCCCGGTCCACGACCATCCGTGGAAAGTTCGTCGATCAACCTTAGCATCTCCTTGAAGCCGCCACCCTTGGCAAGCGCAATCAACGATGGCTCATTGGTGAAAAGTCGTGAGAACGCGAGCGATCGACCACGCTGATCGGGATGGTTGCGGACAACATCGAATAATTCGCCCGTTCTTTCTTCGCGTAGCAAGAACTCCAGGCAGGCAGGTTGTGACATCAAACGCATCAACTCGGATGGACTAGAATGCATACCGTTTTTCTCCTCTTTTTCGCGTGCCCACTGCATCAACGTCGGTAACTCACCCGCGTTCGCGGTGAGGCTGAGCAAGTGATTGTTGTCACTGATCTCATAAAGAACTCGCGGTCGAGTATCTGGTTTCTGGTCAGCCAAGTAATCTTTGATCCACGGCTGGATTCGCTTTTCTGCGTCGAGCCACTTGGTCGCATGCGGTGACCGCAAGACGGCAAACAACAACTCGTGCGAGTTCGGAGCGGACGCGTATTGCTGCAATAGCGGTTCAAATAGCTCCGCTTTTCGCAACGCATCGACAGACGACTTCTGACCAAACAGAGCATGAATCAACCGCACATTGACTGCGTTCTGATGCGACAGGGTCAACAATAAATCTTTCCGGTCCCGTGCGATCAAATCACTCGCACCTCGATTCAAAAGCAACAGCATCACCCACTGACTGTGAGTCTCTCCGTTTGGTTCACGATCGATCCAAGCCAACAATTGATCGAGGTGTAAATCGGCATGAGGAGAGGCAATGGACGTTGACATCAACGCCGTGATCGCTCCCATTTGCTCCGGCGAGGCTTGTTCTCGGTCAATCTCCCGATAAAGAGATTTCAGATGATCGATCGATATCTTTGTTCCTATTTCGCTAGCAACTTTAACCAAGTGGCTTTTTAAGAATGGCTGAAATTCACGGTTTGATTGCGACTCAATCAATTCCCATAGATGCTCGAATTGTCCAACCTGGATCAGCAACCCGGTATATGGATTGTTCTCCACAAGTGATCGCAACAGCATCAGACGCTTCGGAGTATCTGTCTGTTCGCGTACGAATTCTTGAATCACTGCGACGCGGTCAGACTCGATAAGCACTCGAATCAATTCGTTGCCGCGAAACAGCGAAATTGGCATCGTCGATTGAATCGGATACTTCGAATCGCCCACAGCCGCCTTCATCAAGTCCAGCAGCCGGTCGGCGTTGTCAAATGTTGCCAACACATCTCGGTCAGCACACAACCGGTAGGCCAGTTCGCCGGACACGTAATCCATGTTGTCGACGAAGTCATAGACAGCCAACAAATCGTCATGCTCGATCAACGTCCGACGTGTTTGGTGATCCGCTAGCAATCGGGTGGCGAGCAGGCCATGTCCGATCTTCATGCTCGCTGGATCGTTCGGTTGACACAAGAGGAATTCGATCAATGATTGCAGGTTGTCTTCCTGAGCCAATTTACCCAGGACACTTTGCGAAAACATTTCCGACATGAATCGGTTCAGCTCCGTCGTTGACCACTCTGCATCGATGATCGACAACAGTGCGTGCAGATGATCGTCTCGGAACAACTGTTGGTGAATGGGTTGATACCGAGTGAGTTCAGCGATCATTTGCATTTGTCTCGCGCGATCAGGCTGCGAAACGGCGGCTTTGACGAAGACACCGATGTCCTCGTTGGCGTCGACGGCACTCATCACCGCTGAGTTCTGTAACATCAAACTAGAGAGCGCCCGCATGGAATCAGAGTCAACGGCATCGGCGACGAGGCGTTTGAGTTGTTTAACCGTTTCGATATCGGTGAGTATTTGTTTCGGGCATTGTCCAAACAAGCTGCGAAGAACGACGGTACTTTTTTGAACTTCCAAGCGACTGAACTGCTTCGCGAGTGAAACGAACTGCCCAGCATCCAAATAGACGTTCATCAAGTTCGCATCGCCCACCATCATGCTGCTGATTCTTTCCAGCTCAGCAGGAGTGAGGAGAGCCATCGCATCGACCACCCAATGGCAATGTTTCTCCGAATACAATTGCTTGGTGATCGTCGGCGCTTGAGATAGCGACAGCAACGCCAGCGTTCGTCCACGAAACTCTGGCGGCGTTTCGTCGACCACCCGTTCTACTAGCCACTCCGCCCGATCATCGGACATCCACAGCACTGCCAAAGACGCGACGGCTAGGCTGCGGTCGGGTTGCGGTAATTCGAGGGCAGCCTTAGCCCAGTCGCCGATTTTGGCATCAGTGTCTTCCTAGACCCTTCCAATCATGACGGCGGTGGCCAACGTTAGTTGGGTACGATGATCACCGCTGGTGAAAACAGCAACATCGAGATGGTGTTTCGTTTCCAACCCGCTGGCATGGCTGCGTTTGTACGATCGACTAACTCCACAATCGCCTCGGGACTGGTGAAGCGAGGCAGGTGTTGAAGATCTTGTGTCAACTGCAGAAGGAAGCGTTGACGCAGTTCGGGAACCAATTCGAACGTGAGCAGCTCTTCAATCCACGGCGTCGGCAGGCTAGCCAGCAGATCGGGGAACATTTTGGTGCGAACGTTGGATGCTGCGTTTCGGAACCGGTGGATCAATTCACGATCTTGGCGTGACGTCGTCGGGAGAAGTCCAATACGAAAATCCGCGAGCAGACCCGCCGCTCGGACTCGGACCTCGGTGCTCCCGCTCCCCTCCACTATTTCAAGAGCCTGTACTGCGGGCAAACCGATTTGCCACAGATCACGAACAGCCTGTTCACGGCGAGTGAACTTAGACGAATCCAGATCCATGACGGCTTGCGATATCTGCTCTGCAACCGTCGGTGACGAGACAGCAATTGGTTCCGCTTCTTGTGACATCGCCAGGCTCGCGAGAAGCAGCCATAACGGTATCACTATGAAGAACGGAGTGATCCGTGAAAAGCCGCTTCGACGGATGCGAAAGTCAAATGACATGCCACTACCTTTGCACGACAACAATGAAAACGAATAGATTTCTGGTTTTCATTGTAGAGCAAACGGCTGCCCCATCGCAATAAAGTCTCTCACTGGAAGATATCGATCGTCTTACTTCAATCCCGCACCGCTGGGGCGTTTGTCCAAGGCACCGCGAACGCCTAATTGACGTGGATCGCGGGAAATCTTATCCGTGAATACGCGGACGTCATCAAGGATTGGACGGACTCGCGCAGTCGCCGCTTCAATGTTCTCGACCGTGCGGCGGATTTGGTAGTAGAGTTCATCGTCTTCCAGCAATCGCTTGATCGTGCCATCGGATTGGTTGAGCGTTTGGCCAAACGTGTCGATTTGAATCAACGCATTATCCACGTTCGCGAGACTTCGTAGGACCTGCTCGACCAATTCTCCGCTGCGTTGTCCGATCGGCTCGGTGATCGCCTCGACGTTCTTGGCCGTTGCTTGGAAACTATCGAGTGTGTCGCCCGCAGTCGTTTTGAGTTCGACAATTGCATCTTCGGCGGCCTTACCGACTTGTTCAAACTGCTTGCCAACTCCTGAAAAATCACCAATCACATCGTCCGCTGTCCTGAACGTCTCTTTGGCTTGATCCAACACGCTTGGGAAGCGGCTTATCGAATCCTCCAAGCCGCGGCGGATCTGTTCATTACCGAGGATCGCACGTGCATCCCGAATCGCACCTTGCAACTCTTCGAGCGTGGCGATCGCTTCGTTCTGCAAATCCACCAGTGTGGGTTTTCCAGCACTGCGTGTGGCGGTACCGATTGGCGGAGTGACGCCCGGTTGCAGAGATCGCGGAGGCGTGCCAATCGGTGGTGTGAACTGGTTTTGCGCCAACTGGATTTGATTCGGATCGGGATTGTTAAACGCAACCATTTGAACCATGTTCGTTTGGTTGGACGCTGCCGCGCGGTCGTCGATCAATTGCACAGGATGCGCCCAATCTGGTGCCGGGGGCATCGCTGTAGACTGGCTCTGCGCATTCATTGTGGCATTGCGATCGGGAAACAATGTCGATTGGGGTGGGAATGGGGGCGGGTAGGCTGGTGGTGGTGTTTGATTCGTGGATCCGTCCAGACCGATGACGTCACGGACGTCACGCACTAAACTTTGGATACTATTGCCAATGTCTTGGACCGCGTTGCCAGCACCGCGAATACTACTGAACGTTGACCGCAACTCGTCTTCCATTCCGAAAATCAAAGAGAACGGGTCTTCGAGTTTGCGTCCGTGCTTGTAGTGCTCACCGTTGCTGAAAGGCTGGCTAATCAAATCCATGTTATTCGCAAAGATCTCGGCGAGTTCCTGAGTTTCGCCTTTGCGAAACTCGAGTTTCGAGTCGCCTGTGATCAATGATCCAATGCCGATCTCAGGGATATACTCGTGGCTCATCGTGTGCTCAGCATCAATTGCCAACGACAACACCACACCGCCCTTGTCCTGCAACTGAATATCCGAGACACGACCGATCTTGACTCCATCGCGGAGCACAGGTGTGTTCGTATTGACACCTGCGGCGGACTTAAAAAACACGGTGACCGTGTACTCTCGACTGAGGATTGCTGGAAACGCGCCGAACAGGAACGTCAGAATCACGCCGATACCAATCGCCGCGATCACTAACACGCCCACGCCAAATCGTAGTTTGTTATCGTCCATGATTCTTACGCCGTTGCTCGAGACATTTCACGAATTCGATCGCCCGCTTCACCACGCACGAATTGCCGAACACGCCGGTCATCGGCATGCTCCAATCCGCTGGGCGGTCCGTCAAATAAAACTTGGGATTGCCCCGCGTCGAGCATTCGCCGCGGGTAAAACATCATCACACGGTCAGCGACTTTTCTCGCTGTGTGCATATCGTGCGTGACCACCACACTGGTCACGGGGTACAAACGCCGGGTGTGCAGAATCAATTCATTGATCACGTCGCTCATGATCGGATCGAGACCAGTGGTGGGTTCGTCGTAAACGATCAATTCGGGCTTGAGTACGAGGGCACGGGCCAATCCCACGCGTTTCTGCATCCCACCTGAGATTTCAGCAGGATATTTAGCTGCCACATCTTGCGGCAAACCAACCTCCTTCAAATGCTGGCGAACGCGATCTCGCACCTCCGGTTCACTCACCGTGGGTTCGTTTTGACGAATTGGAAAAGCGACATTATCAAAGATATTCATGCTGTCGAACAACGCTGCGTTTTGAAAAACAAAACCGAAACGGCGACGAGTGTGAGCGAGTTCGGCTGGTTTCAATCCGTTAAGGTCCACGCCATCAAACGACACTTGGCCACGAGTCGGTTTGATCAACGCGACCAAAGTTTTCATGAACACTGTCTTACCACAACCACTCTCGCCGATCACAGCAACGGTTTGACCGCGTGTGATCGAACAGGTGATCCCGGAAAGAATCACGTTTTCATCGAATCCCACATGCAGATTGCGAACGTCGATCAATGGCGTGGCATTGCTGGCTTCCGCGACCGTGTCCTCGTTGCCGGTCGGTGGCGAGTCATTTGAAATCGCGTTGTTGAAACTGGAATCGTTCAAAATAACGGTGTTCCTTCCGGATAAATCTTGAAGTAGACCGAATCCAAAACAATGTTTAAGAACAAGTCGATCGCTAGGATCAATACGAACGAATAAACGAACGCGGCTGTCGCGGCTTTGCCCACGCCTTCGGCACCGGGTTGGCAATTGAATCCTCGGTAACAACTGACCACTGCGATGATCGCGCCAAAGAAGAAACTCTTGAAAATTCCACTGAACAAATCAAAACCCACGACACCTTCACGTGAGTGATGCAGGTACGCCGCTCGATCAATTCCGAGAATAATCACACTGTAAAAGTATCCGCCAACAATGCCCATGAAATCGGCCATCACCGTCAAGGCTGGGATCAATAGCAAGCAGGCCAGGAACCGTGGCACGACGAGATAATGAATCGGATCAGCGCCCATCGTCGTCAGCGCGTCAATTTGCTCGGTCACGCGCATCGTGCCTAACACCGCGGCCATCGCACCACCGACACGGCCAGCCAGCATCGTCGCAGCCAACACCGGCCCGAGTTCGCGGACTAGCGAAGTATTGATGACCACTCCTAAACGAGTTTCTAAGCCGATCGCATGAAACTGGTAATAACTCTGTACGGCCAACACCATGCCGATGAAAGTGCCCGTGAGTGCCACGACGGGCAAACTCAGCACTCCGACCTGATAGAAATTGATCATCAAGGTTCCACGCCGAGGCAAACGCGTGAACATCCACCCGCACATCAGATAAGTGAAATAAGCGAGGTCACCGATCGAGGAGATCCCCTCAACGACCGCGGTTCCCCACTGCATCACCCATCGGTGCAGCGGTCGAGGCAGCCATGGCGCAATCGGAGCGGGGGCGGTCCGGAATCGGTCGACTGGCCTGGAATCGCCCGACATTTTGAAAAAACCTCGCAGTCAACTACCCAACGAATGTTCCACAGTCGCATTGCGGCCAACTCATTTCGAGCGGGCGTAATGTGTCTGTACGTATGGGATAGTATCGACGAGTTAAGAGATGGCGATTAGCGAAAGTTAAACGATTCCGTCGACTGGGTTTCGCAGCGGAACTCGAATCGGAGAACAGATTACTCCGATTTCCGATTGAAAAAACCTTTCTTGGGATCGCGTCTGTCAACGCCTGCGCGATCCATCAGCGAACTCTTCATGACTTCGTCGATATAATCGTCATCCGCTGGTGGTGGTCCGTACGCCCCGAGTAACTGCGGATCGTACTGCAAGACGTACTGGTGCCGAGCGATCGTGACCTTGCAGTTGGGATCGGCCCGTTTCCGCATCACCGGGCGACCATCAACTTTCGTCCCATTGCGGCTGTTCAAATCGCGAATAAACCAATATCCGTGTTCCAGCGTCATGCGGCAGTGTTGACTGGACACGTTGGCAAAGTCCAAACAAATGTCGCAGTGTTTGCGGCGTCCGATCAACAGTTTGTCTTTGATCAGCGGAATCGGGTCGCCGCCACCCGTAGGTGTTAATTGGCCAAACGCACCGGCAAATTCGAGTTCGTGTTCTTCGCTCATTGACGTTCCCGATGCTTACATTCTAAGGGAGAAAAGTATGAATGTTTCCTTAACTCCTGATTATAGAATGAAGCGGCGAATACTCCAGGCAGGAATTCAGTCGAGTCCCAGAATTCGCCTTAAGCGGAAGGCGACATGGGCGTCGTCTTCGCGAGCAAGCCGCTGACGGAGTCGCTCCAGCACGGCGGAATCTCGCGTCGTGGCCAGTGTCGAGGCCACATGCAGCCGAACGCGGCGATCGGGATCGTCCAACAGCATCGCGAGCCAAGGCCCTGATTTCAGCTCGGGTGAGTCAACCACGGCATCGACCAGACGCATCCGGTCATCCGGTCCAGCGGCGGCCAAGGCCGTGGCCATTTCGAGCTGATTTCCAGAAAAACCTCGCGTCACCAATTCTGACCGTGCTCGGCTGGCGAGCATCGCATCGGGGTTTGCCAAATGTCGGATCACCGTCTCGTCACTGAGTGCTTCCAGCGGTGAATCGACCAAGTGCGATGTCATATGCAGCACGCGACCGACCGGAGGACGCGCGGCCAATACCGCTTGGGGAGGCGAGGTCAATGACGGCGACGCAGCAACATCACCCAGCGGCACGGTCACGCCACGGGGGACCAAGTGCAAACTTCCCGAATCAGCATCGGGCAGTTCGCTGGGTTCCGACGACCCCAGTTGCTCTGGCTTTGTTCCCGAGCGAATGATCTGGGTGGCTGGCAATCGAGAAGGAGGTGGCCAGTCCGTCCATCCCGCATCACGGCTAGCCGATGAGACGCTCAACGCCTGCGACTGTGGAGAGAGTTTCACACCGGCCGAAACAATCACGGCGGGATTATTCAAATGGGTGTCCAGTTCGCTGAGTAAACGATTGGCTCTCGCGAGCAAAGCTGACACGTCGCCCGTGGTGGTCGCAGCGGTATCTTCTTGAACGGTCGCGTTTGCATCAGGAACGACACTGGTTGAGTACGCCAAAATTGTTTGACGTACCAATTCGCGAGCTCGAGCGAGTTGCGGAGTCGTGGGTGGAGCGTGCTGGCGATTCTGCGAAGCGGTCGCGATCGCGGCGATCAAGCGACGATGAACGGCCTGTGAGTCTTCCGGCTTCAACGTGATGGAGTCGTTTTGAAACTTTTGCAACAGCGTGAAGGCGGTTTCTGAAACCGCATCGTCATCAGAAAAAAGTTTTTCGGCGAGCGGTTGAACTGCATCCGCCCCAAAACTGGCGATTTGAATCAGCCGCGTTTGTTTGCCGGTCACGTCCAGTGAGTCGAAACCTGCGACGAGTCGAGACAGCAAGAATTGTTTTCCGAAAAACACACCGGACAACAAAATCAGCGTCAAGGCGAGTGTTGCTAATAATGTTTTAGCAGCACGTAAAAACCGCGACTTGGCCGACGGTTCAGATGCGCTGAGCACGAGCGAAAATGGATTCGGGGTATTGTCACTCCAATCGCGATGAGCCGATCTCGGTGCGGATGCCGCCCCGTGTTCGGACGATGCTTGCGAAGCAGTTCCGTAAAGGCTCGAGGCAGGACGATTCGATGGTGGACGCGAGGACATGCCCACGATTGTGCCTAGGAGCCCGCGACCATGACAAGATCAATTCAGGGAAACAAGTAAACCGCTAAACCTCGGCGGCGGCACCACCCTAATTCGTGGTTCGTCCGCGGGGGCCGAGGCGACCGAACATGCGATCGAGTTCATCTCGGCTAAAGAACAACGCAGTCGGGCGACCGTGTGGGCAATGATGCGTGTCTTGATACAAGTCCTTCTGTTGGAGCAGACTGACGATCTCTTCAGGTGACAGAGGATCGCCCGCTTTGACCGCCGCCTTGCAAGCCACTGTGCTGAGCAGATGGTTGAGCAAGTCGATGGGATTGGGATCACGACCTGCCCCCATCACAGATTCCAAAATCGTTCGCAACATTTCGCCAGGATCACGTTTAGGCATGATCGCAGGATAGGACTGAATCAAAATCGTTTCGCCACCGAAATCCTCGATCTCTAACCCAATGCGGGCTAAGGTGTCTTTGACTTCTAAGGCCGCTTCACGCTCCGCAGGCGTCAATGAGACTGGCTCGGGAACGAGCAATCGCTGCGACTCCAAGGACGCGTTCTCGCCGAGCACCTTCTTGCAAACTCGTTCATACAACACACGCTCATGCAAGGCGTGTTGATCGATCACCACCATCCCCTCTTCATCTTGCGTGACCAAGTAACGGTTGTGAACTTGAAAGCCTAAATAACAGACACTCGGGCTGCCGTGACGGACTGGACCAGCGAAGGCGTGCGGTGCTGACGATGAGGCTGGGCTGCGTTGAACAGACGTTTCACCAGAGTGAATCTCGCCGTTCACGTTATTCGAATCAGAGGGCGAGGTCTCGTCACCATCCCACGGTGCTCGCGATGTCGCGGGCGAGTCATACTGAGCAGGCCCGTGCTGAGGCGGTCGAGGGTCAAACGGACGGAACTCGGGGATGCCACCCAGCGCCGTGGCAGGCGACAATGTGGCGGGTGATGAGGCAGGGTTGATCCGATTGGTGGTGGACGTGCTCATCGGATCAGGTCTGGATTCCTGACCAGTCCGCGCCCAATCAATCACCGCTTGGCGTTGGCTGTCGACTTCGCGAGCAGGCATGCCCATCACTGGTTCGCTGCGGGTTTGCAAGTCGCTGCCGGTGATCGGCTCGGGCAGCGGCGCGGAGCCGACGCGGTGGGTCATGTCCGTTGATAGAAAACGTTGTCGCAGGGTTTGCAATAATCGGCTGTAAACCCGCCCACTATCCGTAAAACGAACCTCCAGTTTTGCTGGATGAACATTCACGTCGATCATGTCTGGGGGCATTGTCATTCGCAAGAAACAAACGGGATGTCGACCCACCATCAGCAACCCTCGGTACGCTTCGCCAAGTGCATGTTGCAGTGCCCGGTCGCGGATGTGGCGTCCGTTCAAGAACAGGTACTGCATGCGATTGTTGCCACGGTTAACCGACGGATCGCAAGCAAACCCAAAGATCTTGACTTGCGCATCGTCGCTCTCAATCAAGATCAGCGATTCAGAAATCTCGGTTCCAAAGAACGCTTCGATACGGTCCGCCCAACGCGGTGTTGGCAACAGATCGAACATATCCTTGTCGCCGTTTCGCAAGACAAAGTGTACCTTCGGATTCGCCAGTGCCAGTCGCGTGAACGCTTCGACGATATGCCCGCGTTCGGTTTGTGGGGTTTTTAAAAATTTGCGGCGGACGGGGGTGTTGAAAAACAGATTACGAACTTCGATCGTTGTGCCGACGGGGCAGCCGCATGGACCAGGCGATTCGATCACACCACCGCGAACATCGATCTGGCTGCCGCTCGCTGTGCCTTCTGCACGGCTGCGAATCGTCATTTGTGAAACGCTGGCAATCGACGCCAATGCTTCGCCACGAAAGCCCAACGTGCCGACATGGAATAACGAATCGTCTTCGGGCAGTTTGCTGGTCGCGTGACTGGTCACGGCCAGCGGCAATTGCTCCGCCGACATCCCGCAGCCATCGTCGCTGATCCGAATCATTTCCATCCCGCCGCCCGCGATCGTCAGTTCAACTCGCGAGGCACCCGCGTCGATGCTGTTTTCCAGCAACTCCTTGACCACGGAGGCAGGCCGCTCGATCACCTCGCCCGCAGCGATTTGGTTGACCAATTGCGGAGGCAATTGGCGGATAATCCGTGGCCCTAACGGTGGAGACGTAGGTTCGCTGGAGACGGACGAGCCGGGGGCGGAGGTGGTGGTAGCATTCATTCTCTTGAATGTAACGGATCACCAGGGAGGAACAATCGCAAACCGGCGTGACGACGAAATGCCGGGTTTGCAAGCGGTTGGGACGTGCGGGTTTTGCAGACGAATCACACTGTCTCGCTGGTCGCCCTGACGATCCATCCACCACCGAGCACTCGCGGTCCGTCATAGACCACGGCGGATTGACCGGGGGCCACGGCGGATTGCGGATCGAGGAAACGCACGCTGAACCGCGTCGGGTCATCGGCATCAAGTATCACGTGAGCCGCGTGAGGACTGCCATTATAACGAATCTGCACGCTGACTAGGGCGGGCAGTTCCGACGGGTCGATCAACCAGTTCGCTTGATCGGCCTCTAACCCGGGAGCCAACAAATCATCGGCATTGCCCAGTACGACACGCCGCGTGTCCGCTTCGATCCGGACCACAAAATGTGGTGTACCCAGTGCCACGCCCAACCCTTTCCGCTGTCCGATCGTGAAGGCCTCAAACCCGTCGTGCGTCCCCACCACGCGGCCGCTGGTGGTGACGATCTCACCCGCTGTCGTGCCTACCGATTCCGGACGCCGTGATTTGACAAAATCGCTGTGATGACCTTGCGTGACGAAACAGATCTCTTGACTATCTTTTTTCTCCGATACACCCAAACCCAACGACGCGGCAATCTCGCGGATTTTGGTTTTTTCAAAATCGCCGACTGGCAACATCATCCGTGACAATCGCTCACGACCGATTCCGAACAACGCATAGGATTGGTCTTTGTTGTCATCGAGCCCTCGCAGCAACCGGGGTTGCCCGTTGACGTGTGTCATCCGGGCGTAATGCCCCGTGGCGACGAAATCCGCATCCACGCCATCGGCGTAATCGAACAATTTGCCAAATTTGATCCAGTGATTGCATTTAACACAGGGATTGGGCGTGCGGGCGTTCAAGTAATCGTCGACGAAATAGTCTACGATTTTGCGAAAGTCCTCCTGCAAATCGAGCGAATAAAACGGGATATCCATCGACATTGCCACCCGTCGAGCGTCAGCCGCATCCGTCGCACTGCAACAACCCTGTTTGTGATCGGCCCGTTTGCCGAGCGTGTTAGCACCGGCCCCTGATGAACCTGACGCAGAACCCGACGCGGCTGAGTTGGCTCCTGTGAAGTTATTGAGCACGGGCAAACCCAGCGGATTCTGGTCCGCTGCGTCATCGCTGCTGATTCGGCAGGCCGACGCGGATGCTTCGCCGTGACGCATGAACACCCCGATAACCTCGTGCCCTGCTTGGGTGAGCAGGTGGGCCGCGACGCTTGAATCAACGCCACCACTCATCGCAAGAACGACGCGCGACATGTATAAACAATCTCTTTAGAACCAAACAAATTGAAACAGGATCGCCACCGTTTTGGCGACCCACATCATCTCTATCATACCCATGGAGTCCAATCCGTCATGGATGCTGAACTGCACAACCGCCGCAAATCCATCGTTGCTCGCTTGAAACAACTACAGGACTCTCTTTGACCACGCTGCCAAGAACGAAAAAATAATGGCCATTGAGGCCAGAATGTCGGCCCCCGATTTCTGGGACAACAGCGAGTCGGCTCAGAAAGTCGTGATGCAACTGAAAACGCTCAAAGGCATCGTCGGCCCGTTGGACGATCTCGTCGAGTCCGCCGAGGATTTGGGAGCGTTGTTCGAGATGGCTGATGAAGACGACTCGATCGAGCAAGAAGTTCGCGAAGAGATCGAGCGGCTGGAAGGCGTCCTCGATGATTTGGAACTGAAAGCCCTACTCAATGGACCGCACGATTCCGCAGGTGCGATTGTCACGATCAACGCGCGCGATGGTGGTACCGACGCAAACGATTGGGCGGACATGATGTTGCGAATGTATTCCGCTTGGGCGGTCGGTGAAGGCTACAAAATCGAATTGCTGGACCGACAAGAGAACGAGGAGGCGGGAATCAATCACGCTTCAATCGCAGTACGTGGCCCGATGGCATACGGATACCTCAAAGGGGAACAGGGCATGCACCGTCTCGTGCGGATTAGCCCGTTCAACAGCGAAAGCAAACGTCAAACCAGTTTCGCGGCAGTCAACGTTGCCCCAGAAATTGATGACTCGATCAAGATCGACATCGAAAAGAAAGACGTTCGTGAAGATACCTATCGCGCCAGCGGAGCAGGTGGTCAACACGTCAACAAAACCGATAGCGCGGTGCGATTGACGCACATCCCGTCCAATACAGTCGTGCAGTGCCAAAACGAACGCAGCCAACACCAAAACCGCGAGACGGCTTGGAAGATGTTACGAGCCAAAATGGCGCGGATCGAAGAAGAAAAACGTGAAGCGGCCGAGGCCTCGAAATACGCGACTCAGGCGAAGACTGGATTCGGTAGCCAAATTCGTAATTACTTCCTGCATCCTGACCAGCGAGTGAAAGATTCACGCACGGGTCATTACGTTGGCAATTTCGACAGCGTGATCAACGGCAGCGAACTGCAAGGTTTTTTAGACGCGTTCTTGCGGCTAAAGGCGGGTAAAACCGAAGCGGTGGTCGATGACGATGATGAGTCGTGATGGTCTGCGTTTGCACCGGTTGGCAAGACTTACGGCGTCGTTGAAATCGCTATGAAAACGCGATTTTTGACGAGTTCCGCGACGGAGAAAGCCTGTTTCTCAGCGTTTTGCTTGCCTGGTCACGTTTGGCGACCTATTCATTGAACGAAGTCCACTTCCGAAAGGTGTGGGTTTCTTTTCACTTGTACGTTTCTCTTACTTACTGCCGAGTTTTCTCGTGGCTTTGCTTCGTCGCTTCTGGGCTCCTGCTATCATCCTCGTCATGGTTGCGATTCACGCGGCTGTGATTGGGTATGTCCGCAGCCGTGTCGCTCGGTTGAGTAATCTGCAAAGCTCGGCGGTCGAAATTGGCCAGTTGCGGTTTCAAAACGTCAACGACCCCGATTCGATCTATCAGTTGCAATTGCACGCGGTCGTTGACCCCAGCCGCTATTTTCGCGGCGAACAACTGTTGACACAGACACGCATGGAAATCATCGAGTCGGCTGAACAAACGTTGCGACAGGTAGAACTAGCGTGGCTGGCCGATCCGGCCCAACAAGAGATTCGCGAACGTTTGATGGACGTGGTTTTGCAGAACCTTGACGAACCGCTTGTGCAGCGGGTATTGATCACCGATTGGCTGCGGGTTCCCAACGCGACCGGCGGTGCTGCCATCGCCACCGCGCCTCCGATGCTCTAAGATCGCGTCAGAATTCAACTGAATTCTCTCGTGCTTTTCCGAACCCTTGGCTGCGTTCACTCATGACCGACACTGCGCGTTGGGAACAACGTCTTACCGAGCTTGAGATTCAACTTGCTCATACTCAACGCGCTTGCGATCAGCTCAACGAAGTCGTCACGCAACTTTCACTCGATGCCCAATCTCGTGAGCGATTGATCAAGCGGATGGTTGATCAGATCAAAGACCTCAAAGGTAAGTTTGACGAACCCGGTGGTGCTGCTGACGAAAGGCCGCCGCATTATTGACGGTGCTTAATCCCGATAATTTGGGGTGTAGCCATCGTAATAGGGAGCGACCGGATAAGGGGTTCCCCGGCCAGCCGGATATGGCGAGAAACCGTCTGTCCCAGCGGCAGGATTCGGTGGTTGCCAACCGTGTCCTGGATGCCCGAAGCCAGGATGTCCGACGCCTGGATGCCCAGCACCGGGAGGCACCATGCCGCCGACAGGGGCCACGGTGCCACCGGCAGGTAACGGGTATCCGCCACCGAATCCGGTGCCAAAACCCAGGCCGTTGTTGATATTCAGACCAGCGAAGGGAGCACCCCAATTCGGATACGGAGTGCTGTACGGACGATACGGAAATCGCCATTCGCCGTACGGACGCACAGGGTCACCCCACTGTTCAACACGGTGATAATGATCCGCCGATTGGCCATAGGCGAGCGAACTGCGATAGTGCGTGTAGCCACTCGTTCGCAGCGGAGGCGAGACCTCCGTCGTGGGCAGTTCCACGGGGGCATACTGCGCCACGCGGTGCCCCGACATGGCGTCATGCGTGTACTGGCCGGGGAGCGTTAACCAGTCTGCCGAAGCACCTGTGGTGACGCTGCCTAAGACGAAAACGCTGGCGAACAAAATGATGGGTTTGACACGTTTCATGCCTGCCAAAATAGTTCGCGTTTGTGAATCAGGCGGTTTCGTAAAACGAAAACGGACCGCAATCCCAACAGTCGCGTGTTCCAATCACGACAACCGGTACAGACCTACTTCAGCGGCAGCACTTCGACCTTACGAATGCTGACCTTACTGCCTGGGTCGTGTTGTTGAAACGCGAAATAACCTTCCTTGAAAGTCTCGGCGAAGTCCAAGTACTCGTACAACTCCTTGCCATCGACCGTGAATTTGATCCGCACAATTTTGCGGCCCCGCCATTCGCTGTTGGTGACTTCGACTTCGTAGGTAAACCAAGTATCCGGTTTAACGAGTTGATGATAAATGTGACACATCCCGTACAACGATCCCGTCAGGATCGGGTCGGTGTGGTTGCTGTTGATCTGGGCTTCGTAACCGTCCATGAACCCGGGCCGCGCGGTCGTGCGGAAATACAAACCGGAATTACCACCCTCATTAATTTTCACTTCAGCACGATACCGGAAATTTTCATAAGGGCCTTCGGTCGTCACCAACATCGAGGGTTTGCCTGAACCTCGGATCTCTCCCTCGCTGACTTCCCAGTGGCTATCGTCGCCACCCACTTTCTGCCAACCGTCGAGCGTCTTGCCATCAAACAAAGAAACCCATTTGCCGTCCTCGGCCTGCGCGTGGCTTGCCGTGGCGAACATGGCGAGCGTGACAAAACAAAGTAGAAAACGTGAAAATGAAACACACATGCTGAGATTTCCTAGAGGTGGGGAGACAGCGCCGGATGGCAGCCGAAAGGGAGATGGTGTCGGAAGGAGGCGATTCGTAGAGACATTGACCATGTCCAAGACAGGAGACCGCCATAACCGAGTCGCCTGACAATATAGTTTAATTGAGAGACGGGGTTAACGGGGTGCCTCGATCGCGTCGTAAATCACCCCTTTCAGTTTCAGCTCCGTCAGCCATTGGTACGGCATGACCTGTTCAAGTGTGATCACGATCAACCGATCTTTCGGCGAGATCCAGTAATGCGTGCTGGCGGCACCGCCCCAACCATACTCGCCGAGACGGCCTTTGGGATCCCAATCGCTGGCTTGCTCTCGCACGGAGAAACCGAATCCAAAGCCGACTCCTGAGCGAACTTCGTTGCCGAACTTGATCCACCCGACCCGCGGTGGGACTTGGTTAGTCGTCATCAAGGTAACGGTTTCGGGTTTCAGCAAACGGACGCCCGCGAACGTGCCACCCGCTTCGATCATCATCAAGAATCGCATGTAATCGCTCGCCGTCGACACCAAACCGCCTCCGCCTGATGCGAATGCCGGACTCTCTAAGTAACGACTCGATTGTGGAGCATCCAACAAAGTCAGTTTGCCTTTGCCATCGGTGTTGTAGTTCGCCGCGAAACGTGAGATCCGATTTGCCGGTACCGAAAAACCAGTGTCGACCATACCGAGCGGTCCGAAGATGCGTTGTTGGAAAAACTCAGCCAACGATAACCCCGAGACCACTTCCACGACCCGGCCCAACACGTCGGTTGAAATGCCGTAATGCCAATCTGTTCCCGGTTGAAACAACAAGGGCAAATCGGCGAGCTTGGTTTGAAATTCATTGCTGGGAATATCACGTTCGATCACACGCAGTTTCTTGAACGCCGCATCGTACTGGGCTGATCCAGAATTGTCGTAACTGTAGCCTGCCGTGTGCCGCATCAGATCGGCAATCGTGACGTCCTTTGTCAAAGACTGCGTACCCTCCTCGTCAACGACGCGGACACTTTCGAGCTGGGGCAAGTATTTAGAAACCGGATCTTCGATAGCGATGCTCCCCTCCTCGACTAGCATTAATGCCGCCGTCGTCGTGATCGCCTTGGTCATTGAATAGATCCGCATGATCGTATCGACTTCCATCGGCGTGTCAGCTTCAAGATCGCGTTTGCCGTAGGCGCGCTGCAGCACAACTTTGCCATTGCGAGCGATCATCACGACCCCACCTGCGATGCGATTTTCAGCAATCGACTGTTTCATCGCCTCATCGACTTCGTTGAGTTTTGCGGAAGACATGCCAACGTCCTCGGGTGAGGCGGTTGGTAGTGATTCATTTTGTGATGTTGTCGTTGCAATGCTGGCCATGACGTCGGTGGGGTTCTCAACTATAACGAGCTTGCGGAACTGGAACTCTTGGGGATGGGCATTGCCGTGCAATTGCAAACCGATCGGCGAGGGTTGCAACATGTCTTCGGCATCGGTGAAATCCATCACCGCTTTTCCGTTTGCGGCCATTTGAATTCGATTGCCACGAACCAAAATTTCGATCTGGTTCCAGTCGCCGACGCGTTCCACATCAGGCAGATAAACTCCACGATGTTGGGCTGGGAAAACGCGGTTGCGACGGTGCGCGTCCCAGATGCCCCAGTCACGGCAAAACATCAGCAAAGGCCCGCGAAAGCCGAACGCTTGGCCGTTGTCTTCGATGATCTCGCCGAGACAGCAAACGGCCGAGTGCATCGTTGAAAAATTCGCCCCTACGGTTTGTTTGACTTCCAGGAGTAGGCGAAAGTCGCGGTAGGATTTCTCGGTGAATAGATAAGTGCTGGCTGGATTCGGTTTTTCATTGCGGCCGACGATCACGCCGTTTTGTACGGACCAGTATGAATCCGTTATACCCTGCCACCCTGACAGCGACTTACCATCAAATAACTCAATGCCGATTTCACCATCGGGAAGCTTCAGCTGCGAAGGCAACTTGTGCGTGACATCGTCAGCGATGCTGGGAGCGCTCAACAGGATCACCCATCCCACAAGCATCACGAAAGGGGACAGGCAGTTAAGACGAGTCATGCGTGAGGGTCCGTTGGTAGTGGGAAGTGGCTTCGCGAAACTCGTCAAGAGCTTCGGTTTGGAATGTGGCTCACTGGAAGCCTTGACTACTTCCGCTACAGTTAGCAACCGCGTCTGGCAACGACCGCGTCGCTGAGGTCTTGCAGGATGAGTAGTGTTTCGTCCCAGTCGATGCAGGCATCGGTGATACTTTGACCGCGGACCAGTTCGCCTTTTCCGAGACTTTGATTGCCCGCGACGAGATTACTCTCAATCATCACGCCCATGATTCGCAAATCACCATCACTGACTTGGCTACAAATGTCGCGGCAAACGTACCGCTGACGTGTGTGCTTTTTGCGACTATTCGCATGACTGGTGTCGATCATGATCCGAGCTGGCAAATTGGCTTTGCTCAATAATTCGGATGCGGAGTCGATACTGGCGGCATCGTAGTTGGTGTGCTCGCCGCCGCGCATGATCACGTGGCAATCGCTGTTACCGGTCGTCGCAAAAATCGCTGACGTGCCTTCCTTGGTCACCGATAAGAAATGATGCGGACGCTGGGCCGAACAGATCGCATCAACGGCAATCTGAACGTTCCCACTGGTTCCATTTTTAAAGCCCACCGGGCAGGACAATCCAGAGGCCAATTCGCGGTGACCTTGGCTCTCAGTCGTGCGAGCACCGATTGCGCCCCAACCGACCAAGTCAGCGATGTATTGGGGGCTGATCAGATCAAGGAATTCGGTACCCGTGGGCAATCCCAGGGCATTGATATCTCGCAATACACCGCGAGCGATGCGCAGTCCACGATTGATTTCAAAACTATCATCCAGTCCGGGATCGTTGATCAATCCTTTCCAACCGACGGTAGTCCGCGGCTTTTCAAAATAGACCCGCATCACGATTAACAATTCGCCAGCGTGTTTTTGTTGTTCGGCGGCGAGTAAGTGGGCATACTCCATCGCGGCTTCGGGATCGTGGATCGAACAAGGTCCAACGACGACGACCAACCGATCGTCTTCCTCGCACAGCACCCGGCGAATGCCTTCGCGGGCATCGGCGACGGTTTGAGCGACCTCGGGTGAGACCGGGATCTCGCTCATCAG
This sequence comes from Rhodopirellula sp., assembly GCA_041740155.1. GTDB lineage: Bacteria > Planctomycetota > Planctomycetia > Pirellulales > Pirellulaceae > Rhodopirellula. The sequence continues at coordinate 28,144 of JBGSMN010000054.1, read as the reverse complement.
CTCGCGAGGCGGCATCAGCGGTTTCATCGCGCGGATCCGCAGATCGTCGGTGGCAGGAGTCTGGATGGTGGTTTGAGTTTTTTGGGTCATCGCGTGATTTGCGGGCGGCGGGGATGGGCACAATCCAACGACTATCGTTGATCGCGGCAAAATATCAACGGGGCAGCCGGAATCGCACGGAACAATAACTCGATTGGACGTCAGCGGCGACATCTTCTAAGCTGCTACCGGTTGTCTGGTATCGCGTTTTTGAGGGAATGCCTTTATGTCTTGCGCCGCCTTCGCTGGCCGCTGGCACTGACTAATCTCCGCAGCGAGTACCCTCAACTCACAAAAGGGATGCCGAAAGATTCCACAAAAGTACATTCTCCTAGACGTTTTACTTGCTCTGATTGTTTGAAAAGAACCTTTATGTCGACAGAATTGTCCGCTCGCTGTGTCGAAATCGCGAAGGCTGCCAAGGCCGCATCTCGAAAACTCGCGACGCTCGATACCACGATCAAAAATCGCTGGCTCAACGAATCCGCCGACGCGCTCGTTGCGGCGACCGACCGGATTCTGGCTGCCAACGCCAAGGATCTCGCGGCCGCACCGGGCTTTGGGCTAAGCGACGCCAGCGTCGATCGGCTGCGGCTGGATGCCGCGCGGATCGAGGGGATCGCTACGGCCTTACGTGAAATTGCGGTGCTTAATGATCCGATCGGCGAAATCCTTGACGGCTTCACTCGGCCTGGAGGGATGCGCATCGAAAAACGTCGCGTGCCTTTGGGCGTCGTGTTCTTCATCTACGAAAGCCGCCCCAACGTGACCGCCGACGCGGCTGGCATCTGCGTCAAAAGCGGCAATGCCGTGATTTTGCGAGGTGGCAAAGAGGCGATGCACAGCAGCCAAGCGATCATTGAAGTGCTGAACACGGTGGCCGCTCAGGTCGGAGTTCCGGAACATGCAGTGCAGCTCGTGACCACCACGGACCGGGCTGCCGTTGGGCATTTCCTGAAAATGCACGAGCAGATCGACGTCACTATCCCCCGCGGCGGTGGGGGACTGATTCGCCGCGTAGCCGCCGAAGCGACGATGCCGGTAATCAAACATTACGACGGAAATTGCCACGTGTACGTCGACGCTAGCGCCGATATCGAGATGGCGGTTAACGTGATCGAGAACGCGAAATGCCAGCGGATGGGCGTTTGTAATGCCTGCGAATCACTGTTGATTCACGAATGGATTCTCGCCGATGCCCTGCCCGCGATCGCCGCCCGATTGGCTTCGCGCGGGATCGAAATGCGCGTCGATGAGCGGGCTGCCGTGCATGTGCCGGGCGGAATCCCCGCCACGCCAGAAGATTTTGGCACCGAGTTTTTGGGGCCGACGATTAGCATCGCGGTGGTCGATTCGATCGAGCAGGCAGCCGACCACATTGCCCAGTACGGCTCGGGGCATACTGAGGCGATTATCACCAACGATCTTGCCGCAGCCTCCCAGTTTACCGATCTTGTCGACAGTTCGGCGGTGATGGTCAACGCCAGTACGCGGTTTAACGACGGTGGCATGTTTGGCTTGGGAGCCGAAATTGGAATTTCTACTGATAAGTTTCACGCCAGAGGCCCATGCGGCTTGCGGGAACTGACCAGCTACAAGTACATCGTACATGGCAACGGTCATCTTAGAAGCTGAGGTAATTTATGTCCGACGAAGCACTTAGCCAAAATCAAGTCGAGAATCTCCTCAAGGCGATGGAGTCGGTCAACTCAGACGAGGATTCGGCTGCGGGCGTCCCGAATTCTGAAGCGGTTCGCGAATCTGGTGATGAGGCAGCGGAAGAAGCAACTGACAAGCCCGCGAAACCCGGTGGACAGCCGATAGCGGGGGCCAAACAGCGCCCCGCCGATGGCAAGCCGCACTCGCCGGGCGTCATGCCAGGGGCGCGGATCACCGCCTACGATTTCAAACGCCCCGAACGCGTGGGCAAAGACCAGATGCGGGCGATGCAGTCGCTGCATGAATCGATCGCGCGTAATTTCGGTGCGTCGATCTCAGGCCTGTTGCGGACGATGCTCGAAGTCAAACTGCTCAGTGTCGATCAATTGACGTACAGCGAATTCGTTTTTTCGCTCGATAACCCAAGTTGTTTCAACGTGATCAAGCCCGAACCGCTGGACGGGCACTGGGTGCTCGACATCGCCCCCTCGTTGGCGTTTGCGATCATCGACCGGATGCTGGGCGGCGATCCAGTGCCGGGCGAGACGATTCGGCGTCCGTTGACGGAGATCGAAACCCGGCTGATGTGCCGCGTGGTCGATCTGTTTTTGGAACAAATCGTGCCAGCCTGGGAGAACGTGATCCAGCTCAAACCGAAGATTGAGAGCACTGAGAGCAACCCGCAGCTCGCGCAGATTGTCCCGCCCAATGAGGTTGCGATTTTGATCGGCTTTGAGGTGTTGTTGGGCAAGAACCGGGGGATGATGAATTTGTGCATTCCGTTTAACACGATTGAAAAACACAACACGAAACTGTCTCGCAATGGCTGGGTCGGCTACGGCAAAGGCAACCCGACCGATGGTACTCGGCGGAAGATCGCTAGCAGTATCGACGCGGCCTCCGTCGATGTCGTCGTGACGCTGGCCCGCAGCCGGATCAAGACCAGCGACCTGCTTGATTTGGCTGTGGGTGATATCATCACTACGGAACAGGAGGTCGGTCATCCGCTTGAACTGGCCATTCAAGATGTGCCGAAATTTCTAGCCACTGCGGGTGCCTATAAAGGCAAAAAAGCGGTCCAGATCCAGGCCGTGATTCCCACCCCACGGCCCCACGCCGAGCCAGAGCTAGACGAAGCCGACCCACAGCCGCCTGGAAAACCAGCGACCGACGCGCAGCAGGCCCTGGCGAATGCCGAGCGTTTGCTCAATGCCGCCAAGGGCTAAAGTGGGATAGGCTTCTAGCCTGTCGATCGTGACATGACAGGCTGGAAGCCTATCCCACGGCTAAACCAAATCGCGATCGCGAACGCCGAGTAAATACAACACCGCGTCCAGACCCAACGTTGAGACTTGATGTCGCGCCGATTCACGGACGATCGGCTTGGCATGAAAGGCGATCCCTAAACCAGCGCGGGCGAGCATCGGCAAATCATTGGCACCGTCACCAATCGCGATTGTTTGCTCGCAATCAATCCCAATACTGGCGGCGAGTTGTTCGAGCAGCGCCGCTTTCCGCTGAGCGTTGACAATCTCACCGACAACACGCCCGGTCAATTTGCCGTCAATGATTTCCAGTTCATTGGCGTACACATGATCGACATTCAAACGCTGGCGAAGATATTCCGCAAAGTACGTAAATCCACCCGATAAAATCGCGGTGCGATAGCCGAAGCGTTTGAGGTTAGACAGCAACCGTTCCGCACCTTCGGTCAACTCTAACCGGGCGGCGATTTTGGGAAGCACACTTTCGGGCAACCCCGCTAGCGACGCGACTCGGCGACGGAGCGATTCATCGAAGTCGATCTCGCCACGCATGGCAGCCTCGGTGACCGCCGCGACCTGTTCACCCACGCCTGCTTCTTTGGCGATCTCATCGATAACCTCAGCCTGTAACAATGTCGAATCCATGTCCAAGGCGACAACACGTCGATTCCGCCGGAACGCGTCATCTTGCTGCCACGCTAAATCCAGATTCAAACGACTGGAGAGATCCAACAACCTGGCTTTAAGCTGCACCGGATCGGCGGGATCGCCACGCAGTGAGAACTCAACACATGCCCGTGTCGGTTCATTGCCCACGACCCGCTTGGGACGGCCCGACAGTCGAGTGATCACATCAATGTTAAGCCCTTGGTCAGCCACGAGTTGGCTGACGGCGGCAAATTGTTCCGCCGTTACGGCTCGTGACAACAACGTGAGGATGTAACGTGACTTACCTTCTTCACCGATCCATTCGTCATAGGCGGTATCGGCAATCGCCGTGTGCTTGCATTTCAGTTCGAGCTTCTCAGCCCGGCGGCGCATTTTCCGAATCACCAACTCGGGATCTTGGTCTTCAGGAACACGCACCATGATCCCCAGCAACAAGGAACGATGAATCACCGCTTGGTTGACGTCGATGATCAGGCAACCAAAGCGAGAGAAATGGTCCGATAACGATGCAGTGAGTCCAGGTCGATCCTCTCCGGTGAAACGGAACAGGATGGTCGAAGCGGTGGCGGATTCAAGCTCGTTCATAGGCCGCGAATCCTAACGACCGGAACGAGAGGCGTCAAAGTGGCATGCAAATGACCCATCCTGCAAAATCTAATCCCGCAAAAACACGGGCACTGATGGCGTGGACGTCGCGGCATCATAACGATAGCCGTCTTCGGCAAACTGCAGCAACTTGGCTCGCGTTTTGACGCGGTTGCGAATCACCCACGCCGCCATCGTGCCACGAGCTTTTTTGGCAAAAAAACTGATCATCTTGTAACTCCCGTTCTTGAACTCCTTGAACGCGGGAGCGATGACGGGTGCGGGCAAGGCGGTTGCCGTGATCACCCGAAAATACTCATTCGAGGCCAGATTCAGCAAGAACCGCGAGCGATTGGTTTGCATTTGAGCCGCGATCAACTCCGTAACACGGTCTCCCCAAAACGCATAGAGATCTTTGCCACGCGAGTTTTTGAGCGCGGTGCCCATCTCCAAACGATAAGGCAAGATCCAGTCGAACGGACGCAACACGCCGTATAGTCCCGACAGAATTCGCAGTTGGTCTTGGGCCAGTTCCAGTTGTTTCGCTGTCAGCGTCTCGGCCTGCAAGCCCTGATATACATCGCCGTGGAACGCAAAGATCGTTGGCTTGGAGCCTTCACTGGGATGCGGTGCCATCCAATCTTGGAAGCGAGCGTGATTGAGTTCCGCCAACGATTCACTGATACCCATCAGGTTTCGCAGGTCGCTCATTGTTTGCTGTTTGAGCAAACCAGCCAGTTCCGCGCTGTGCTCGATTAACTCCGGTTGGCTCAAACCTCTCTTCGATTGCAGCGATTTTGACGTGAAGGTTTTCGGCGGTGGAGATTCAAAGTCGAGTGTCTTGGCAGGCGAGAGAACGATGAGCATGGTGCGATAACAAGTTGTCGATAACGGGTGTAGTGCATGAAGAGCGAATGAGTTCAGCAGTCGACTGTCAGCATCGTACCGAGTGGGCCTGCGTTGAGAACCAGCGAATCACCCATGTGAACCTGTTTGCCCCAATCGCTGTGGATGTGTCCACAGACGACGAGTTTCGGTTGGCATCGCTCCACGCAATCACGAATACTGCGGCTACCGCGAATCCGTCCACTGCTGTCATGATCGACGGTATCGATCGGCGGCGAATGAGTCACCAAAATACCGCCAACGGGGCAGTCCGCCAGTAACTCGGCACCGCGATCTTCATCGAAATCGTAACTCCACGCACCAAACGGCGTGACGGGGATCCCGCCGCCGACGCCCCACACACTCACCACGCCCGCTGCGGTCTCGATCTCGCGTCCGTCACCGTGTAGCACGACACACGACGCCCAGTCGCGGGCCGCTTCACGAAGTTCTTCACTTGTTTCACCGTTACCAGGCACCAGCACGGAAGGTTTTTCAATCTGGCGAAGAATCGACAAGGTGTCGGCGAGTCCTTGATGTTGGTTGGCAAAGTCTCCTGCACCGATGACGAGGTCAGCATCGACGGCCAGTTTGACCAACTGTCGGGCGGCGTCTCCGTCGCGGTGCAGATCACTGAAGCAGAGAATTTTCATGGCTGCCATTTTGGGGTATACGTTGAGCACTATTCGTTCAATTCGGGGAACACGCCAGGGTCGAGCTCTTGGCGCGAGATGATCGCTTTGATGCGGGTTAAAAAATCACTTTTGAAGTTGGCGACTTGTTGCTGAGTCAGGCCTAATTGTTTGGCGACGTCGAGGTTGCTGCGACCGGCGACGAACAACAATTCAATCGCTTGCAGTTTGACGTAGTTGCCGGATTCTCGCCAATGTTGGATTTGATCGGCGATCGCGGTCGCCACGACCTGCTGTTCAAGCTGCACGCGTTCGGCGCTGCGGGCGATCGAACTGGCGACGCGACCGCGACCGGGGAGTTGCATGTCGGTGGACGAACCGTCGTCGCTCTGCACCCGTCCATACAGCGGCAGGGTGGGCCGGCGCCCCGTTTTTCTCAAGTAATCCGTCAGTTTGTAGCCGCAGATTGAAAACAGATAGTTTTCCAAACGCAGTCGACGGTCGTAATTGGGTAACGAAACGAGAAATCCTACCAGCGTTTCCTGGACAATATCCTCACTGATACTGCGGTCAGAAATCCGGCGGTGAACGTACGCTAACAGTCGGCCTTCGTATTGGTTGATCAATTGTCGCCAAGCCGCTTCGTCACCAGCTTGAATCGCATCGATCAAGGCGACTTCAGCAGCATCGGGCTGACCGGAATTGGGCGTACCGGAATCAGGCGTCGGCTCGGGATGGGATCGAGAACTGCTCATGGCGATAATCTATCATGCACTCGGCAGCCCCACGATCCTGGTCGACTCGATACGATATTGGAGGGCACTTATATCCTCTTTTTCAGGCACCGCTCGATGACCCATCCAACACACTCTGATGCTGCATTGGACCCGTCCGAAACAACAACCACTGCAGTGCGTGAGAACCTCGCTCGCGGTCGTTGTGCCGCCTGCGAGGGTGGCGTGGAAAAATTGTCTGTCGAACAAGCACGCCCATACCTGGCGGCGCTGAATGGCTGGACTCTCGATGATGCGGGGGCTCTCATCACGCGAAAGATCAACGGCAAATCGTTTGTCAACGTGATTGAGATCGTCAATCGGATCGCTGCACTGGCCGAAGAGCAACAACATCACCCAGATTTGCACGTGACCGGATACCGGCATTTGCAGGTCGACTTGACGACTCATGCGATCGGGGGGCTGAGCCACAACGACTTTATCGTGGCCGCACAGATCGACGAGTTATTACGATGACGTTGCGACCGGATTTAGCGTTGGCGTTACTCGATGAATGCACGGGCGACGATCTGTGGAGCATCGAGCATTGCGTGGCTCGCCGTGTTCCTCAGGCTTGGATTGACGAACTCGCGGACGCGTACGAGACGAGCTACCGTATCAGTAGCCAAACCATTTACGTCGCCGATCCGCAGCACGGTCGCCGGATCGTGAATCAGTACTACGGGGTTCGCGACATTGATTTAGCCAAACGGATTGCCGTAGAATTGGGACTGGATGTCAAAACGATTGAATCCATGTCGCTATCTCGCCGCGGACTCGTTGAGATGATCAAGACGGCGGTGATGGAAGCTTGAATCGCTACCACTCAACCGTCGCCTTGCAACGTCAGTACGAGTGATCGGGATGCCGCCTGGTTGCGATGTTCGCATAGGTAAATACCCTGCCAAGTGCCTAACCGCAGCCGACCATCGCCGACGGGAATCGACACACTGGCACCGAGCATCGACGCTTTGACGTGGGCAGGCATGTCGTCGGGGCCCTCAAGCGTGTGAACATAGGCAAGATTCTCCGGGACTGCATGGCTCATCGCGGTCTCAAAATCCACCCGCACGTCGGGATCCGCGTTCTCGTTGATCGTTAGTGAAGCGCTGGTATGCTGGATAAAGCAGTGCAACAATCCCACACGGATTTGCGGCAGTTCCGGGATCGCAGCCTCGATGGCGGGCGTGATCAAGTGAAATCCACGTCGCCGAGCTGGCAAATGCAAGTGGTGTTGGAACCAAAGGGTCATAAAATTGTCCTCGAAAGCAACGTCGCATTAAAAAAAATAAAAAAACTTTCATACCCCGGAAGGCTTTACGGCATATCCGAATCGGGGGAGACTCGGGTTTCTCGCTCGCTCGCTAACTCGTCAACAAGTACAAAAACCGCATTGAGCAAATCCGTCAACAGCCCCTTCACAAGCAAGCCAAAGTAAGATACGGCCCCCTTGAAGAAATCGTGAAGAAATCGCTTTTGTTTGGCGCGGCGTTTCCCGTCAATGTTTGCCTGTTCGCTGCACATGGACCAGGCCCCTTGAACAGCGATGATGTTGTTGTTTGCAGAGGACACGTCCGTAGAATTTTCTTGACTAGTCGTCGATTTCGCGAATAATCCAATCGTGTGATGTCGGGCGAAGAAAGGAGTTCAGTGCCAGACGGTCAACCCAATTTTAGGTGGTCGTGGTCTCTAGGATGGGACACGATACATAGTGGAACAGATAGAAACGCATGACACATTGCAAAAATGTTTTCGAGGCAATCCTTCGTTACGGCCATGACGAAGATTTCAGCCCGCAAGAGGACGAGCACTTTACCGCGACGGACGCCCCCGCAGGCAGTCCTGAGAAGATCGAAGTGCTTCGTCGTCGAGTTGAACTTGGCCAACCGCTGTGGCACACGACCGATCGCGTCGACTACAGCGGTTTGACAGGAGCGATTCGCCCCCGCGAATAGCACTTGTCAGCAATCGCGATTGACCCAGGAACCCCGGATGCTCCCGCGCATTCGGGGTTTTTTCGTTGACATTCTCTTAACTGATGTAGCCGATTTTTTCGCCGTGACCACATCGCTGGTGCAGACGGGCGAGTTCGCCATTTGTTATGATTGAGCGAAACCTAGTCAAAACCTCTCTGTTTACCAAACTTTCAGGACTCTGCATTCGTGAAGCTACGCGTCGGCTTGATCGGTCTTGGTGACCAGTGGCAAACCATGCACCGGCCTGCCCTGCGGATGCTGAATGAACGTTTCGACGTCCGCGCGATTTATTGCAGCGTGGCCAAACTCGCCGAAAATGCGGTAGCAGAATTCCAAGCCGATCCGGTCGATGGCTACCGGTCGATGGTCGCCCGCGACGATATCGACGCCGTCTTGGTGCTCGAACAAACGTGGCTAAAACACTTACCTGCCCAAGCGGCCTGTGACCACGGCAAAGCGATCTACTGGGCGGGGGGATTGGACTTCGATCCCATTCTCGACGCTGGGTTTAAACAAGGCGTGGAGGATTCCGGGATCGCATTCATGGCGAGTTTCCCCCGGCGTTTTGCCCCCGCTACGTTGCGTTTGAAAGAGTTGATTGCAACGCACCTCGGGCCGCCACGATTGCTGTTTTGCCACAAACGACTCAGTATTTTAGAGCAGCAAACTCGACTGTCGCGGCGTGGCGACGCTGGCGATGCCGCGCGCAATCGTCATGCGGATGTCAATCGCGAAAACATGCGTGGGACGGAGCCTGCAGAAGCTCAAACGACGATGAGAAACGAATTGATCGAGTTGATCGATTGGTGTAGTTATGTTGTTGGTGGGCGGGTTGAAAGTGTGATGTCGGCGAACTGTTATCCGACGAGTCTGTGGGACTATCGAGCCCTCAGCCTGCGATTCCAATCCGCCGCCCAAACGCCCCCGGTTCGTTTAGGGGAGGCAGCCCAGCAATGGGAGACTGCGTCGGTTAGTGTTCCCAGAGTCAACGAGTCGGCGGCAGCGGCGCAAATCAGTTGTGGCAATTACATTCCCGCGAAATGGCAAGAAGCGATCGGTTTTCGACCACCAGCGGGGATGCAGGTCTGTTGTCAAAACGGAGTGGCCTTCATCGACTTGCCCGGCACCTTGGTGTGGTTTGATGATGCTGGGCGGCACCAGGAATCGCTAGAGAGCGAATCGCCCGTGGGCGAGAAAATGCTCGGTCAATTCCATCGCGCTGTAACCAGCCTCGTCCGCAATCTGAGCGGTCTGGAGGACGCCTTTCGGGCCGCTGCCATTCTGCAAGCTGCGGAGAATAGCAGCGAAAACGGCCAGCGGATTATGATTCCTTGAGTTATCACTTGTGGAGTGTGGGAATTTGTTGCCGCTTTCTTTTTTCGTACACGTGTCTCGTTTGCCGCGTCGTTGGCATGTTTGAAACAAATGCTCCGGCGAGTGAGAGCATTCCCCAGCGTGAAAGTGCATTTAAGTCATTTTTCCCATTTGCGGTTAACTAGTTGCTGGGAAAGTCCGATCAACCTTGCAGCAGTTGGCCTTGTACCTTGTGTGCCTGTGCCTAAAATGTCACTAGCAAGTCTTGTGAGACTTGTCAGGGATCAGCCCATCACATCGGCAGAGGGATCATTTTTTGGGTTCGCCTGAGTCAACTATAAGGCACGTGCAGTAGCACGCCGAGACTCACGCGTTTCTCCCAGCGGCTCCATTTGCCGCCGCGCGGCTGATACCGAATTGGACCGGCAGGACGTCTCGATGGAGACAACCTGCCGGTTTTTTTTTGCCTATCGCGGATTAGGAGCGCGACCGAGACCAACCTCCCCGCTGGAGGTGTAAATTCGCACATTGCCATGATCAGAGGCTGCGGAATTTCGATTCGTGACTAAACTAGGACAAAATTCTTTTCGCCCAATGTCCTGTTTTTGCAATGAATCACGCTTCTCATTCTGATTCCAGCGTCGACTTGGATCATTTTCGACCGCTGCGTTTGGACGATTTGTTTCGGTCCTTTTGGCGTCACCGCGTGTCCGCCATCGTGGTCGGATTGCTGTTGATACCGATGTTCCTGTTCGTGGTGATGTTGATCCCGGCGCAATACGACTCCTACGCACAATTGCTCGTGCGTTTGGGACGTGGCGCGGTGTCGCTGGATCCGACCGCCTCGTTATCGCAATCCGTTTCACTTCAAGACAGCCGCAGTTCCCAGGTCAACAGCGTCAAACAGATGATGCAAAGCCGGGCGATGGCCCAGCGTGTGATCCGTGTGATTGGACCGGAAAGGATCCTTGAACCTCGCAGCTCGATGGCAAAATTTCAACAATCCATCACAGACTGGATACCGAGCGGCACCGCCAAACCGCTCGGCGAAATGTCTGCCGACGAAGTCACTGCGCAACTTGAGGAAGAGGCGGCGATTAAAAAGTTCCAGTCGATGACGTACATCTCCTCGGCTCAAGACACCTACACCATCGACCTGGAAGTTCGCTCCGAAGACCCGTTCTTGTCGCGTGATTTGCTCGCCACGCTCATCAACGTTTATCAAGAACACCACGCAGCGGCACATCGCTCCGAAGGTTCGTACGAATTTTTTGCCGAACAAGCCGACGTTGCTTACAAGCGAGCAATGGCTGCCAAGGAGGTGCTGCGTCAAGCCCGTACCGAGCGAGGCATGATCGATGTAGGGTCTTCTCAATCAGCGCTGCTATCACTGATTGGTCAAGTCGAAAGCGATCTCGTCGAAACTGAAAACGAACTCGCCTCAGCCGGTTCCGAGATCCAACGCCTCGTCAGTCAAATCGATGTTTCGCCCACGACGATTCAGAGTGAGGTCGTTACCGGGATACCGAAAACCTCCGGCAGTACGATGCGGCAGAGCTTGTACAACCTGGAAGTCAAGTACAACGAACTCGCGTCGAAGTACAAAGACAACCATCCCAAAATGCAGGCCCTCCGCGAACAACTCAATGCCTCAGCTCGCATCGCCAATGACGAGCAAGGCGATCAGCCGCAAACCAAGGAAGCGATCAATCCGATTCGGCAATCGCTTGAATTATCGCATCGTCAAACAGCGGCGAAGTTCGACGGATTGCAATCCAAACGCGAGAAGCTGATCAGCAAACGGGCAACGCTGTTGGCCGACCTCGACCGACTCAATCATGATGAAGTTGATATGACGGAGATGAACTGGGAAGCCGAACTAGCCGAACAGGAGTATCTACGAGCTGCTGAGGCCCGCGACAACGCGAAAATGATCGACCAACTCGCCTCGGGACGTGTCAGTGAAATCGCCGTCGTGCAAGAGGCAAGTTTGGGATTAAAGAAAGTCAAACCGCAGCGGAGTATCCTCGCGGTACTGGCGATTGCCTTCGCTTTGGGCATCGGAATCTTCCAGGCCCTCGCCCGCGGACTATTGCTCAGTCAAACTACCCCAGCGACTTCCCGGCGAAACGGGTCGCCCGCCCGCCGTTCACCACGATTTGATGGGTCGCACGATCACACTCATCCGTCGCAGCGATCGGAGGGTTTGACCGCAGTGGTTGACGATTATATTGAGTCCGCTTCTGTTCCTGGCGTTCCCCGCTAGTTATTGTTTCAGCGTCCCCCTCGTTCACTCCCGCCGGTTGATGGTTCGTCTCCGTCACTATTGATTCGGCCAGCACTCCCAGCGTTTTGAATGCGAATTTTACTCGTACACAGCTACTATCGCCTGCGTGGCGGCGAGGACGTCGTGTTCGAGGCGGAAGCGGAGATGCTAGCTTCGTTTGGACATGAGGTGCGAACCTACACTCGAAACAATTCCGAATTGCTCAACCAGGGGCGTCTCGCCAATTTCACTAGCACGATTTGGAATCGCACTGTTGCCAACGAAATCGCGGAATTCGTGCGGGAACATCGCATTGAAATCGTGCATTTTCACAATACGTTTCCTGCCATTTCACCGTTGGCAATCCAAGCCGCCCACGAGGCAGGCGCGGTGACCGTGCAAACACTGCACAATTCACGCAATCTCTGCGCTGCGGGCGTCTGCTACCGTGATCACCAACCATGCACAAAATGCATCGGAAAATCGTTCGCGTTACCCGCGATTCGCCACGGCTGCTACCATGATAACCGGATGGCATCCGTCGCGGTGGTGGTCAAAAATTGGCTCCATCGAACGAACCGGACTTTTGAAAAGTATCTCGATGTGGCAATCGCGCCCACCCATTTCGTGCGTGAACGCTACGAAGAGGCGGGCTATCCGATCTCGCGGATCGTGGTCAAACCGCACTTCGTCGAACGCGAGCTAAAGTGTGGTGATGGACGAGGCGGGTTCGCGTTGTTTGTCGGTCGGTTGAGCGAAGAGAAGGGAGTCCGGACGCTGCTCGATGCATGGCCGAAACTCCGCAGGCGGTTGCCTCTGAAGGTGATCGGCCAAGGCCCACTCGAAGCCGAATTGATGGCGATGGCGAACCACAGCGCCGCGAATGTCAACTCCGATACTGATTGCAACGAGATTGAATATTTGGGGCAACTCGGCCAAGCAGAAGTCTACGATACGATGGGTGATGCGGCCGTGCTCATTTTGCCTTCGCACTGCGCCGAGTCCTTTGGTCGTGTCCTGATCGAAGCATATGCAAAAGGAACCCCCGTCATTTGCGCAGATCAAGGAGGCCAAGCTGAATTGGTCCATCCCGGTGTTGGAGCGACCTTTCGCAGCGGTGACGCCGATGACCTAGCACGCGTGATCGATGAATTGATCGCTGAAGACTCATTGACGACTCCTGATTCGGGCAGCCCGCGTTATGAGATTCTCGATGCCATGCGTCCTGTCGCACGTTTAGAATTTGAGACGCACTATAATGCTACGATCAACCACGAACGATTGCAGCGAATTTATAGCGACGCGATCGCCCGTCGTTGGCCACATCTGAAGCCCGCACCGCATACGTCGCAGATTGATAAAGCCGCTGAAGTTTTTTCGCAAACCCTTTCCCTTGCTGCTGTGGCTTCGACGGCAGCCCACGTCCCCGTGAGTAACCATGATGACGTCAACAGCAATACTAACGACTAGTTGGGACGACGGACATCCACTGGACCATAGACTCGCCGATCTATTGGATCGCTACGGCATCTCGGGCACGTTCTATATTCCTCGCACGTCACAACTCGCCACGCTCAGTGAAGCGGAAATTGCGTGTCTAGGTCAACGACATGAAATCGGTGGCCACACACTGGACCACTTAGCGTTGACAACACTCTCGAACAAAGAGGCAAAGCGGCAAATTCGAGATTGCAAAAAGTGGGTAGCGGACGTCACCGGCCATGCCTGCCGCATGTTCTGCCCGCCTCTGGGTAAATTCACGGCCACACACACGCACCTCATCAACGAAGCAGGCTACCTCGGTTTTCGCAGTGTGGAGTTTTTGCAAACCGACCACCCACAGGCTCTACCGATGCTCGCGCCGGACGGTTCCGATGATCAACTGTGGGCGATGCCGACCACGATCCAGTCACACCCGCACGCCCGGCTTACTTTTCTGCGCAATGCACTCAAACGCGGGCGTTATTCGACAGCGTTGTCCGCCCTGATCAACCCGCATCTAAGCGATTGGACGCTGGCTGCCGAGCGAATGATTTTGCGAGTGATTCGCGAGGGCGGCGTCTTTCATCTATGGGGACATAGCTGGGAGATCGAAGAGAACAACCAGTGGGAACCGCTCGAACAAGTACTTAGTAAACTAGGACAATGGGTACAAAGCGGCGATTTGCGAAGCATGACGAACGCGGAAGTTTGTGAGCAAACTTCGTGAGTGATGACTGCTCCATGTGGTTGAGCAACGATTGCCAACTATCAAGATCCCCTTCTTTGAATCCGCTGAGCGGTGTAGCGATCCCACATGATATTCGATTGGCCGATCGTGGTCCGGTTACCATATTTAAAAAGGGATATCTGATTCATCGTATATGAGGATGTCCGACGATTTCTCGTCCCATTCAAACAGATCCATTTGTGATTCATCGACTGATCGTTTGGGAGGCAGCAGCTTAGCGAGTTTTTTAACGGGCAGCGGTTCTGTTTTGTGTTTTTTCTTCGGTGCCAATGCTGCGAACTGATTCAGGATCGCATCATCATACTTGGGGACACCATTGGCTTCATAGGTGATCGCACCGGCCTGCTCAAGCTCCTTCAACGCCGCCATCCCATCGCTAGGTGTGATGCCGCGCGCTTTCACCGCCGCATGCAGCGAGCGTCGTTTTTTCGGACGTGACTTCGCTCCGCGTCCGCTCAGCGAGCTGGCCAAACGACTAGCCATCGACGAGACCGCTGAGAACGCCGAAATCGTCGCCACTGAAAGATTGGACGCATCAATCCGACTCGCCTCAAAGCCGCTACGCCGTAGCAGACTCACGGCGTGATCGAGGTCTTTATCCTTGGACGCGATTTCAAAAAAAGCGTTGCTGGGCATTTCAGCAGACAAGCGACCGGCGACGAACGTCAGCCCAAAGTCAGCGGAGTTTTTGCCGGACGGCATGGCCCAGATTTCGATCTGGCCATTCGCAACTAACTGTCCCAAAATCGCAGCCATGCCCAGCGGCACGCGTGGCTCTTGCTGACCGTGCGAGGCGATAATCAGATCGTATCGCTGGGCGGTCTCAGCTAAATCAAGGATTTCGTGGGGGCAGTTATCAAGGTCGATCAATAATACGCGTGGACGATCGGAGAGGTTTGACGCGTGGTTTGAATGCCTCACTGGCAAACCGATGCAAGTAGGAGAATGGTTTGGTCAACATCAGTAGCTACCGATGCGACAAACCATTCTGATTGCCAGACCCTTCGGCGTGAAGCCTACTACCGACCCTCGCGGCGCATCGTCAATTCACGCCTGGTTTGTTTGCCGAGGAAATACTGGGCGGGCACGAACGTGTTGGCATCCAAAGGCACCGTGATCGCCACGGTGATTTCTTCGGTTTCGTCGCGGATCGTACCGGGGCGGATCTGTATATTGAACACATTCAGTCCGATCGTCGATAGAATCCGTTCGGCTTCGTTACGTACGTCGGCATTCGTTGCCCCTGGAATAATCCCTCGCCGAGCCGCTTCGTAAACGGCATTGTCAACGGTGTGACGAATCATCGACACGCGACAAAACTCGAATCCGGCGAAAAAAAACAAAAACAAGATCGGCACTACGATTGCAAACTCCACCAACACGGCACCGCTGCGGTGACAGCCGTCAATACGATGAGGCGATCTCAAAGTGGAAGTCGGACCAGGTTTACGGGAATGAAGCATGTTGTTGTACTATGAAAGAGAACGTGATCGGAGATTTCAACGGAGTGCGGCTTCGTGACCTCAATCGGTCAAGACTGTGCTCAAGGTCAGCGCGATCTCACGATACACCTCTTGCAGTTCCGCTCCTGATAAAGCGTGGTAGTGGCGTCCACCGCCGATATCCGCGACCTCCCGCATTCGTGATTGATCTGCGTCGGCACCAAAAGTAATTGTATGAATGGTCACTTTTTCACGCGCCAGTTGATTGGCGACGACGCGCGGTTCGACGCCTCGGTTGTGCATCCCGTCCGTCATCACGATCATCGTTCGTTCAACAAATTCCGCCGGCCGACCGCGGCGAGCAATGTTGCGTCCGGCGCTCATGCCGCCCGAGATACTGGTAAAGCCACCAGTCAGCAGTCGCGCCATCGCACCATTGATATTACTGAGACGTTTCGTGAGTTGTGCGTCTTCGCTGGCCAGATCACTGTACGATGCCAATCCGACTTCCTCTTCGACTGGCGTCGACGTTAACATTGCGGTGAAGATGTTGATTGCTGCGCGTAATTCCGCAAACTTGCGTCCTGACATCGAACCACTACGGTCGACGACCAAGGTAATATCACGTTCGATGTAAGTTGCTGTGGCGGTCATGGATGGCTGAAAAGTCGGCGTGCCTGTCACGTTGCCAAACAGCAGCGGCACGGCACCCGAGCGAGAACCATCGGTCCGTCGTCCCAGCACACGCACACCATTGAACGGTGTATCGTTGCTCGTGAATTGGTATTTGCCGTTGGCTTGGCGATCACTACGACCGAAGTCAAAGTCGTCGGGTGCAAGCAACAAAGGTGATCCATTGACGCGATTGGCCGCGGCAATTTCTTGGCCACGCGCGATTGCCGCGTTGCGGTCAAGCGTATCGGCGAGCGTCGTCGCGGCCGCGTTCGCGGCTGCGTCCGAGGCCGTTCGTAGTTCGGCACGCGCCAAGTGCATCTGTGCGATGTCAATCGAAAATGCAACCGAGATCAAGAACACAAGCAACATGAACGCGATCATGATCAACATCGCACCACGACGTGAACGACCGCTACGCGTGGGCATCCAATCGAAATGAACCGCGTGCGTGAAAGAACCGCAGGTGCGGCGGTCGGTCTTGTGATGAACGGGCATGGGCAGTGGCTCGCGGGAGTGTGTCAAAGTCAGATGGATGGAAGGAATATGGGATGCCGTACTATTGTTTAATCATCACAACACGGGCAGTCAGCATACGATCAGAAATAAATTGGCCGACAAGCGGACTGTTCGCGCCACTGGGGGCACTGACCTCTATAACAATTTCATCGCCGCGATCGGCAGCAAGTGCTTCGCCGTTGGGAAAATCAACCGCGAAACCGATCACATTGCGAGCTTGCAAGATTTGCTCAGCACGCAGTGCCGCATCGGAGTTGCTTTGCCCGTCACGGATCGCATCGCGGGTCGCCTCATAAGCGGCCACGTTCAATGTTTGCTTCAAAAAGATCATGCTGGAAGCTTCGATCGAGCCAAAAATCAACAGCACGAGCAACGGCAAACAGACGGCAAACTCAACCGCAGCGACGCCCCGCCGACGATCAACTGTGCCGCAGCGATCAACAGAGCGGAAGTGACCGGGGCGAGTATTCGGCGAAGTGGCTGGGCAGAGGCTGGAACGCATTGGGGTCTCGGGAAATGGCGAGCAATTGACAAATGAAATTCGCTGAGTCAGCGGTGAATATCGGAGAGCCTGAATGTCGGTTTGATGCCGTCCGCTCAAACTACTTAGCGGTGGATTCGTTACTATCGCTGGGCAGTACAGGTAATCCACTGCGTTCAATTAGCGTGTTGAAACCGTCGGCGATTTCACGCCAATAGTCGTTCGTGCGAAATGACAGACGCCGAACCGGACGACCTTCCGAGGCATTACGAATTTCGGTTCGCAACCGCGAGATCGGACCGGCAAACCGGTTCGTCAGCTTGAGCGTGTCAAGCACAAAGGCCGGAATCAGCGCCGCTGTGATGATGAAAAACGGCAGAAAGCGACGGAAACTGTCACCCACTGTTTGCTTCCAACTCGCGTCGGGTTGCTCGAACAAACTCACCCAAATCACTAAGGCCATGGAATTGCAAACGAACAGAGCGATCCAGTGCATAGCGATTTTACCGACGACGCCGTACTGCACTTCACGGTCGATGACCGTTTGAGTCCGTTTGATCTCATCTTTCTTCTGTTTGGGCTTAAATGACATTATGGCGGAGCGATCACTGAGAACGGGTTTGCGGTGAACGAGAGCTAGACGAACGTTCAACAACGAGTCAAAACGCGACCGTTGCTCCCAACGTTAGGTCGCAGCTCCCATCTCTGCCAACACCATCCCCCCGATTCACGGTTTGCCAATCAACGCGACGTGCGACTTTGCCGATTATGCAAATCGTGTGGTTGGTATATAACGACTGGATTCCACCCTGCGCACGCACTTTTACCAATCATCCGCCATGCCGCTCCAAACCGTTTCGCAATCCGTTACAGACGACACGGTCGGTCGCGCCGACGCCTTTGTGCGGACACTCTGCGAAACGTCGCACAGCCAATCACGTGGGATGATCGACCGCGGCTGCGTGTCGGTCAACGGCGAGCCTTGTAATAACCCTGGGGCGTTGCTGGAGGTTGGAGACGAGGTGGTGGTCCGTTACGACCCGACTCAGCGATACCGAGAAAAAAAACAGAAACACTGGGACGATCGCACCTTCACGATCGCCTACGAGGACGAGCACTTAATTGTCGTCGACAAAGCAGCGGGGACGTTGACCGTGCCCACCGATCGAGGCGATCCCAACACGTTGGTCGAACGTGTATCGGTCTACCTGAGCCATTCACGCACCGAACGCGAAGCGTGTTTAGTCCATCGCTTGGATCGTGAAGTGAGCGGATTGCTTATTTTTGGTAAGCATGAAGCGATCGCCACGCAATTGATCGAACAATTCAAATTGCAGAAACCACGCCGTGTGTACAACGCCATCGTCGCTGGGATATTACCTGATGACGAGGGCACATTTCGTTCGCACTTGGCAACCGGCAACAACCTCGACCGCTACGTGACCACGCCCTTCAAAGACAGCGAGGAAGCGATCACTCACTATCGCGTCTTACAGCGGATGGAAGACGCGACACTCGTCGAAGTGATTTTACAGACAGGCAAACGCAATCAGATTCGAGTTCAATTTGCCTATGCGATGCATCCTGTGCTCGGCGATGCTCGGTATGAACCGGAACGCGCGAAACACACTCGCTGGATTCGTCGCCGGATCGCCCTGCATGCAACCTCGCTGACATTCACACATCCTGTGACTGGTCAAGAATTAACACTCGATTCACCGCTGCCCGTTGCGATGACGAAGTTCATTAACGGCAGCAAAAAGTAAGCGAGACTCGCACTCTATTGAGTTACGATGCTTGCTTGATGCCGAAACGATTCTTGGTCGTGAGCTTGAGAGTGAGCGAACATGGTTACCATTAGAAATACCAGCGCTATGAATAATGCGAAGACTGAAATCCAAAGATCCAGTCGCGATCCCGCTAGAGGTACCATCATGTCGGCCATCATCGTCGGTTACTGAAAAACGCATCGCAACCGACCGCAATGGCTCGCGATGGTCGTGCCCTCTCATTATGCCGAATCGTCAATTGGTGACGACGTGATCTGCCTGGGGTCGATTGACGCAGGCTGCTGAAAGCAGTGAGTTTCAGCGGCGCATACTCTCGTTGCGACATTCGACCGCAGCGATCCTAGACTCGTTGCCTGCTGATCAAACCTGTTTGCGCAGGTCGAGCCATTCGCTGTGGAAGGTGCCGTCGCGATCAACACGTTGATACGTGTGAGCACCGAAGTAATCTCGTTGGGCTTGCAACAGGTTGGCGGGTAAACGCTCCAAGCGATAGCCATCGTAGTAATTCAATGCTGCGCTGAACGCAGGCACGGGGATCCCGAGCAAGGAGGCTGCCGCGACGACCGCTCGCCAACCCGCTTGAGCGTTCGCAATGGCTTGCTCGAAATAGGGATACAACAGCAAGTTTTCGAGGTTCGGTTGCTCGTCGAACGCTTCTTTGATGCGGTCCAAGAATTGCGCGCGGATGATGCAGCCACCACGCCACAACAACGCCGCTTGCCCGTAATCCAGATCCCATTCGTGTTCCGCCGAGGCCGCTTGAAGCTGCACAAAGCCCTGCGCGTAACTGACAATCTTTGACGCATACAAGGCGTCATGAACAGCATCGATGAACGTTTGTTTGTCGCCCACGAGTTTGCTGGCGAGTGCGGACATTTCAGGATTGTGCTTGCTTGATGGGCCAGACAAAACTTTGCTGGCTCGCACCCGCGCTTCTTTTTGTGCTGACAATCCGCGAGCAAACACCGCCGTCGTCACCAACGTGCTGGGCACGCCGAGATCTAACGCGAGTTGGCTCATCCACTTGCCAGTGCCTTTGGCACCCGCCACATCGAGAATTTGATCCACGAGAAAACCATCACCGCCTTGATCGTCCTTGGCACTGAAAATATCACGCGTGATTTCAATCAAATAACTCTGTAGTTCTCCGGTGTTCCATTTGGCAAACACGTCATAGAGTTCATCATTGGACAATCCGCCGAGTTCGTGCAGCAACTGATAAGCCTCACAGATCAACTGCATGTCGCCATACTCAATGCCGTTATGCACCATTTTGACATAGTGGCCCGCCCCGCGAGGACCGACCCATTCACAACATGGGATATCGCCGTTCGGACCGACTTTGGCAGCGATCGCTTGGAACATTTCCTTGATGTGTGGCCAAGCCGCTTTGGAACCACCAGGCATCAAACTCGGTCCCTTGAGTGCTCCTTCTTCGCCTCCTGAAACACCTGCTCCGACGTAAAGCAAACCCGCCGCTTCGACACGCTTAGTTCGTTCTTCAGTGTCCACATAGTACGTGTTGCCCCCGTCAATGATGATGTCGCCTTCATCGCACAACGGAATTAAAGCGTCGATGAGCGCATCGACGGCAGGTCCGGCCTTGACCAGCATCATCAGTTTGCGAGGACGCGCCACCGCAGCCACAAACTCTTCGAGCGTGTGCGTGCCGACGAAAGCCTTACCCTTCGCCCGGCCTGCCAGCAGTTCATCGACTTTGCTCGTCGTGCGGTTGTAGACAGCGACTTTGTAGCCGCGGCTTTCCACATTGAGAGCCAAATTCTCTCCCATCACGGCCAAACCGATCAGGCCAAAATCACAATCTCCGCTCATCGCTCGTATCCACCGGGGTATGTTGTCAAAGTTTTATTTATCCATACGACAAGCCAAATTCTACGGAAAGTGCCGTCTGAGGTGAAGGACCGCAACTTCCCAGACGAGTGGAGAATCCGCAGTCGGTCGTATAGAGTAGGGTTCAGCGGTAGTGGAAATCGTCAAGACTGTCTGATCGTTAGTATTCCCGCTAAATCAGCTAAAAAGCTTACCGAGTGGCCACCGGTTCACACGTTTAAGTCCGATGCAACCCAAAGGTAACGATGCCATGACCGTCAAGAAGAAGGTTGCCAATTCAAGGAAATCGCCTATCAAACCACCCACGGTGGATTCTTTATTGGCGGAACTCGAATCACTCGGTACTGCCCAGACTCGCAAAACTTATCTGCGTCATGGTGCTAGCGAACCGCTATTCGGTGTCAAATTCGGCGACCTTCGACCGCTGCAAAAACGTGTGGGTTATGACCAATCGCTCGCCTGCCAATTGTGGGGCACCGGTAACTGCGATGCGATGACACTGGCCTTGCTGGTCGCCGATCCAGCAAGCGTTCGCTCCAGTACAATCGACGCTTGGTTGCGAGACTCCAACTATGATTTGCTAACTGGGATGCTGGCGGAATTGACGTCCAAATCGACGCATCGGATGTCAAAGTGGAAGAAATGGTCGAGGGCCAAGTCTGAACGAGAACTGCTGGCGGCCTACTCATTGTTGGCAAGTTGGCTGGTCGCGGAAGCGACTTCAGTACCTCAAAACGTCTTCGTAGACGCGTTGACAACGATCGAAACTTCCATTCATGATCAACCCAATCGAGCACGACAAGGGATGAACCAAGCATTGATCGCAATCGGCATTTACCGAGAAGATTACCGCCAACGTGCCTACGAGGTGGCGAATGCCATTGGCAAAGTGGATGTAGATCATGGTGATACGAGTTGCAAAACTCCTGATGCCAAAGCCTATATCGATCGCGCCCTCGCTTCTCCACGTCGCCGTAAATCAAATTGTTAATTGGAATTTCAACATGAACCGATATCTAATAGCGACCTGCTTCGCACTTTTGATCGCATCGGCATGCTTCGCTGTAGATCGCCCGAACGTGCTGCTGATCTGCGTTGATGATCTGCGTCCCGAATTGGGATGCTATGGCGTAGACTACATTTCCAGTCCCAACATCGACGCCTTGGCCAGTCGAAGTCGCGTATTCAATCAGCATTATGTCCAGGCTCCAACCTGTGGGGCGTCTCGCTACACGTTGTTAACCGGTCGTTATGGACACCACGGGCGGACGGGCAACGATGCCTTGTTCAAGCGGATGGCGACCATGCAGTCGCGTCCCGATCAAGTTCCGCCCAGCATGCCAGCTTGGTTTCGCGATCATGGGTACGAAACCGTCGCCGTCGGCAAAGTTTCGCATCATCCCGGCGGCTTGGGCGGCCCTGACTGGAACGATCCATCCATCATAGAAATGCCGAGATCATGGAGCAAGCAGTTCTTGACATCCGGTCCTTGGCAGCACCCGCGTGGTTGGATGCACGGGCTGGCGGGCGGTGAGATTCGGGACAACGCGAGTGAGATGGATGTGTTCCAGGCCGTCGAAGGTGACGACTCGATCTACCCTGATGGGCCGAGCGTTGACAAAGCACTCGAAGAAATGTCTCGGCTCGCAGAAGGTGACAAACCATTTTTCTTGGCCTGCGGTATCCTCCGTCCACACTTGCCCTTCGGTGCACCTGCTCAGTACTTGGAGCGTTATAAAAAGGTGAAGTTGCCGGAGATCCCGCATCCGCATAAACCTACTGGCAAAACCACCTGGCATGGCTCGGGCGAGTTCATGAATTACAACCGTTGGGGGAAAAATCCCAATGATGACGCGGAATTTGCAACCGAGGTGCGACGTCATTACGCGGCATGCGTTTCCTTTGCCGATGCCCAAGTCGGAAAGTTGCTTGATCGCCTCGATAAGTTAAAACTTCGGGATAACACGGTCGTCGTACTGTGGGGCGATCATGGCTGGCACTTGGGTGAGCATGCAGTTTGGGGAAAACACACGCTGTTTGAAGAATCGCTGCGTTCACCGATGATGGTTTCGTACAGCGGCCTTCCCGCTGCCGGCGAGCAGACAGACGCAATCGTCGAGACATTGGACTTGTTTCCCACGCTCACGCAGCTTTGCCATCTGCCAGTACCAGATTTCGTTGATGGCGTCTCGCTGCAACCGATACTCGACAATCCTGATGCAGCAGGACACACCGCGATTGCCTATCACGGCAAAGCAACGACGATCCGCGACAAAACGCATCGGCTCGTGATGCACGCGACAGGGCATGTCGAATTGTACGACCACCGCACACGCGAAGGTGAAACGAAGAATATCGCCGCGTCGCAGGCGGCGATCGTAGAATCGCTGAACAAACAAATCATGGCACGCGGGTTCGCCCCCACGTTACGCTGAGAGTGCAGAAATTCTCCTGCAAACTATTTTGGCGGGTTGACGTGCTTCAGGAATTTGAAGATGTCGCTACCCGTCGTCATGATTAATGTGCTGTCACCGCCGAGCATCTCTTGATAAGTCTCCATCGTTTTGATGAATTCGTAAAATGCAATTGAGTCTTCGCTCTGGTTGTAAGCACTCGCGTAAATCTCAGTCGCTTTGGCATCGGCAGCACCTTGGATCTCTTGAACGCGTTTGTACGCTTCGGATTCTATTTCTAAAATGTCGCGTTCCTTCTTGCCGATGATCTTGGCTGCCTCGCCTTCACCTTCACTGCGGAATCGCTCGGCAATCTGCTGACGTTCACTGATCATGCGGTCATAGATACGTTGTTGCACGCTCTCGTTGTAATTGATTCGCTTGAATCGCACATCAAGCAATTCGATACCGAAATCAGTCAACTTGTTGGCGGCTTTGTTGAAAATTTCATCTTCAATTTTCGCTCGACCTTTTGTAATCGGATACAGAACGCCTACGTTTCCTGGTGCATCCACGAGCACGGCATCGCGATCAGGTTGGCGGTCTTTCGTCGTGCGGATCACCTCAATCAGTTCATTCTTGGCGATCGCGTTGCGAGTTTCGCTGCCTAAGATATCGTCCAATCGTGATTGAGCACTCCGCTCATCTCGCAATCGCAAAAAGAACTGCTTCGCATCATTGATGCGCCAACGTCCGAACGTATCGACGATGATATAGGTTTTGTCTTTGGTGGGCATTTCATTCGGGCGACCATCCCATCCAAGAATGCGTTTTTCAATGCGAATGACTTCTTGGATGAACGGTAGCTTCAAGTGCAATCCAGCATCATCAATCGGATCGCCCACGGGTTTACCGAATTGGGTAATGATCACTTGCTCGGTCTCATGGACCGTGTAAGACGCGTTGTACAATAGGAAAAGAGCCAGCAGTAGGAATCCGACGACGGCTGGGATCGGGAGGTTTTTCATGATTAGTTCTTGGGGGATTCAGTAGACAATTGCAGGAGTGGCAGGATCTGGCTGGCACTCTCGTCGATGATGATCTTCTTGCCAAGGTTCGGTACAATCTCACGCATCGTTTCAATATAGATTCGTTGCTTCGTGACCTCAGGAGCACGCAGGTACTCCTTCAACACTGCGTTGAACCGAGCGACATCACCCTCGGCCTCGTTCACGCGTTTAATCGCATACCCTTCTGCACCTTGGATCTTCTGTTCCGCTTCACCGCTCGCTCGCGGGACGACCTTGTTATATTCGCCGTTAGCTACATTGATGAGCTGTTCACGTTCTTGTTGAGCTTGATTGACTTCATTGAACGAACGTTGGACGGGCTGCGGTGGATTGACATTCTTCAATTGAACTTGGTCAATGCTCAGGCCGAGTTCAAACTTGTTGACGAGTTCTTGCAGTTGTGTCAGAGCATCGGCTTCGATTTCTTGCCGTCCTACCGTAATCACTTCATCAACCGTCCGATCACCAACCACGGTCCGCATGACGGATTCGGACAAGTCACGCAATGTGTTGTCTGGGTCACGCACTTTGAATAAGTAAAGCTGGGGATCGCGAACCCGGTACTGAATAATCCATTCGACCGTTGCCGCATTGAGATCACCAGTGACCATCCCTCGTTCCAGCGTCTGTTCAGCAGAAAACTGGCTGGGATTGGTGCCTCCAGTGGTTCCAAAACCAAACTCTTGTTTGAGCTGGCGTTTAACAGGCACCATCGTGACGCTCTCGATCCCGAATGGGAGCTTAAACCTTAACCCTGGCTCCGCATTGCGAACGTATTTTCCGAACCGCAGAACAACTCCTTCCGATTCCGCTTGTATCGTGTACACACACGTGAACATGCCGACAATTAGCAGCAGGATCAGAGGGACCAACCACAGTGCCCCTAGTTTGCGAAAGTCAATGCTCTGCCAATCGAAGTCTCGCCAGTCGTCGGGATCAAATCTCATGGGATCGTAGGTTCGTTGGAGTTATTCTGATTCTGCTGATGCTGCGTGCCGATCGTGCAGTACCCCGGGTCATGCTACTGGGAGTATAGCTTGCTTAACAGCACAACCCTGTTAATTGTGCGGTTTGCCGAGAACGGATGCTTCTAGAAGTGCTTGTGCTATACTCGGCCCCTTTGCAACTTGCTTGCAACCTTACCCATTTCGGCGAAAACAAAGATGGCCATTGTGGATGGTAGACGTCTCTTTCTGTTGTTGTTTGTCATTCAGTTGCTAAATGCTTCGCACTTAGCGGCAACGCAACCTGCGGTGATTCCGCCGAATCTTCACGCATTCTTTCGCGATCACTGCCTACGTTGCCACGGACCTGAAGAGCAGAATGCCAAAATTCGTCTCGATAAGATCGCTACGACGATATCTGATGAAGCCATCGCACAGCAGTGGCAGGACATTCTTGATGTCCTCAATCTCAGCCAGATGCCGCCTGAAGGTGAGCCACAACCCGGCAAACGTGAACTGCAGGACACACTCGAGACCCTGACCGAAACCCTTCGCGATGCCCGCGATCAACTCACTGATATGGGTGGAACAATCGTGATCCGACGACTGAACAACCGCGAGTATAAAAATACGATTCGTGACTTGTTCGGAGTTGAAGTGGATGTGGAGATGCTGCCGCAGGACAGTTTGCTCGATGGGTTCGATACCTTGGGCCAAGCTCAAAGCCTCTCGTCACTGCACATTGAACGCTACCTATCGGTCGGTCGCCAAGCACTGGAGGAGGCGTACTACCCAATCACCGGCCAAAAGGTGCGGGGCGGAGCACCTGATAAACGACGTGATCTCGAAACGAAAATCAACGAAGAGATGCGGAAAAACTTGCCAAAGATGCAGGCGCGGCTTACCCAGGCCAGGAGCGATGTCGCCGCTGGCAAGAAGTGGATCGAGATTGGTGCGAAGGCGAAAGAAGTTGAAATCCCGATTGCCGAAGAATACCTGACACGTCCTGAGATCGAGACGGGCGTGTTACTGCCCTTTCGCGGCGCACCAGGACAGATTCCGTTCCCGTTGGCACCGTGGGGCGACGCCCCCAAGGGTCGCTATAAAATGAAGATTCGCTTTGGACTGGTCGGCGAACAACAGCCCGACAATGTGTTCTTGCAGGTGGTGCGTGGCGAACCGGGGAGCCAGTCACCTGATGAGGTTCGCTACTTTCAGGTCAGCGGCACGATCGATCAACCACAAGAAATCAGTTTTGATTTTGTGGCCGATGGGGTAATGTCGAACTATTTCTACGTGCGACGTCGCTCATTGGAAGATTACCGAAAAGCACCCTTCGCAGAAACTGAGGGTTATCACTGGGCCTATTACCGCGTCGCTTGGGACTACCTCGACGATGGCCCGCAGATTTGGGTGGATTGGATGCAGGCCGAAGGACCGCTGCCGAACAATGCCCCGCTCGCTCCGGCGCAGATATTTGCTAACAAACCGTTTGCAGAGTTGACGCCTGAAGAGATTCGTGTGGTGATCGAGCGAATTGCGTTTATCGCGTTTCGACATCGTCCGCTGGACGCGGGGTATCTCGATAAGCTGATGTCGATCTACATTACCGCGATCGACCATGGCGTTGTCAAGCATGAGGCGTTCTTCGATGCGGTCAACCCGATCCTGGCATCGCCTGACTTTTTGTTTCTTTCGGAGTCCCGTGAAAACGAGGAGCGACGTTCGCTCACGCAGCTCGAACTCGCGTCGAGACTTTCGTATTTTCTGTGGAGCACTCCGCCCGACGATGAACTTTATCAGCTCGCCGAAAACCAACAGTTGTTGAACCCAGAAGTGCTTTCAAAACAAGTCGAACGGATGATTGACTCTGATGAATCGAATGCGTTCGTCAATGCTTTTCTAACACAATGGTTGGAGCTTGACCGTCTCGATCGCGTACAACCTGCCCTGGGGACACAACCGGCCTATGATGACGCCGTCCGTCGCTCGTCACGTCAGGAGGTGCTAGACCTTAAACAAGCGACCGCTTAATCAAAGAATCTTAGAAAACTCGAAAACCCTCGGCGTTTTACGCGTGTATTGGATGTTACTCATCAGTCCATTCACGCACGCAAACGAGGGTTTCGAGTGAACGCTAAACTACGACGAAAAGCGAAACAACGCAAGCGAAAAATGCTCCGCCGTATCGACCCGGCTAATGCCTCAGGAGCTTCGCCGATGATCAAGCCACCGAATATTCAGTATGAACTGGTTGACAAGCAACAAGCGATCTCCGCTGGCGGCATCGGAACATTGCTGCAATTGACGAAACAGGACTGTGCCGTAATCGAAGCCGATGGCACCCAGGTGCTGACGTCCGCAGAAAAGAAGCAGGCAATAGGGATCAACTACAAAGGCCAGTGGGGAAATCATCCGTTGGTAGTGACACTTGCCAATACTCGCGAGCCCTTGTTCATTGCCACTCATAGCGGCAACCGTCCCAGTCACGAGAACGCGTGGTTGTATTTCGATCTAGCTGTCAAGAAGTGTCGTGATGCTGGCTTTCGCAAGATTGTCCTGCGAGGCGACACGGACTTCGCTTTAACGGAGAACTTGGATCGCTGGGACGATGACAACGTTGAATTCGTATTCGGGCTGGATGCCATGCCTAATCTGGTTGAGATTGCCGAAAACCTCGAGGAATCAG
>JBGSMN010000027.1:0-42871 GCA_041740155.1 Rhodopirellula sp. | reverse complement strand
TGGATTCATGGTTTATCGCTTCATCAACGTTTCGTCGAGATTCAAAATCACATTACTAATCACCGTCCAAGCCGCCAATGATTCGATCGTCACCTTTGACGACAAATCAGCGGGCATTGGGCCGAGTGGGTTGGTCGCCATCGGAGTCGCTTCCTCGCCATGCGCATCGTAATACGTGCGCAACTCATTGAGCAGTTTTAACAACCGCTGCGTTTCCGCCTCGTTCGGTTCGCGCAACAACGTCTGCTGAAAAGCAAAACGTATACCGCTGGCGTCTTCATCACTTGCCCGCACAATGCGGCGTGCCAACGCCTGGGCAGCTTCGATATAAACCGGATCGTTCAATGTCACGAGAGCTTGCAGCGGAGTGTTCGTCCGCGTCCGCCGCAGCGTGCAGACTTCACGATTGGGCGAATCAAACTGCGCCATGGACGGATAGGGACTCGACCGTCGCCACATCGTGTATAACCCGCGACGGTAACGATCCTCACCACCACTGGTTGTCCAATCCGTTGCCGATCCGAATGCCGCTCGTAAACCCAAATCCGGTTGCATCGGCTGCACCGGAGGCCCGTACATTTTTTCGCTGAGCAAACCGCTGACAAACAACGCTTGGTCGCGAAC
Organism: Rhodopirellula sp.; assembly: GCA_041740155.1. Classification (GTDB taxonomy): domain Bacteria; phylum Planctomycetota; class Planctomycetia; order Pirellulales; family Pirellulaceae; genus Rhodopirellula. Next base: position 42,247 of record JBGSMN010000027.1, on the reverse strand, counting down.
CACTTCCGCAGACGCACGGAACCGCGGCCCGCGAGCCAGCAAGCGATTCATTGGATCGGCCTGCACCAATTCCGCCGTCGTCGCCGAACTCTGCCGGTACGTCGCCGAAGTCACCAACAGTTTAAGCAAGTGTTTCAAATCCCAACCGCTCTGATGCAATTCCACGGCCAAGTAATCGAGCAACTCGGGATGCGATGGCAATTCCCCTTGCGAGCCGAACTCTTCGCTGGTTTCTACTAAACCGATCCCAAAGATTTGCTCCCAATGGCGATTGGCGACCACGCGGGCGGTCAGCGGATTGCCATCGTCGACGAGCCAGCGAGCGAGTGCCAGGCGATCTTTCTTCGCGCCGTTCGCGACCGGTAACGGATGAAACACAGCCGGCACGCCTGCGTTCACCTCTTCGCCTTTACTCAGATAGCTACCTCGCAACTGCACGTTCGTCGTACGATGTTTTGACTCCGGCAAATCTCGCATCACAGGCACATTCGTGCCCGGCTTGAGAGCCGTCAATTCCGATTGCAACTTTGCGAGTTGTGTACGTGTGGGATCGAGCAGCGGCGAAATGCTGCGGTAGTGTTTGGCGACTTGTTTCTGCTGAGCTGGCGAAACCTCGGCCGCAGGCTGTCGCACGATCGCCGCGATCGCCGCCGGTACGCTGGTCCACAACGAAACGCTTTCATCAGATGTCTGTGACAATCGCAGACGCCCGGCCTTAGCGGTCGCACCTTGGACGCGAATCACTAGTTCCCCATCGCTTAATTCCCTGGCCGGCTGAGCAGCGAGCGTGAACGCGTTCGCGCCAGACTCGATCGCCACCAACTTCAACGGCATGTCGCCACTGATCGAGAACGTGGACTGTGGCTTCGGCACTTCAGCCGGCGTCTGCTGCCAGAGCACGTTACGCTCGGCATCGAGCAGCGAGATTTGAAAACCCGCCAGTCGCTGCGAGATTGAATCACCACCGTCGGTGCGATTCCAAATTGCCAGTGAGTCGATCGGTTGCACTGACCCCAGATCCAATTCCAACCACGGATCCTTCTCAACGTTGGTATGCGTCACCGAACCAGCCGGATAATCGCCGTTGGTATTGCCGTCGATCGCGTACTGGACATTGCCGCCGAAACCAGTCGAACTCTGGCTCGCAGTCGCTTTTGTGGCCACATTCACGCCACCTGAAAAAACTTGCAACTCGGCCAAGTGAATCATTTTGTCGTTGCCTGGTAACTCCACCCTGACATAGCGAGCACGCGTCCCTGTTTGCCCGATCGGTCGCCAAGTCGCCTCGACATCTTTCGCATCCAATACAACCGCACTGTCACTCGTGACTTCGATTCGCAAGCCCGTCATGACATCATCGGTACCAGCCGTCACCAAGACATCAGCCGCCTCTTGAGTTTTGTCTTGTGTGAGCGTCTGCGTCGTGATCCAACCCTCATCATCGACGAGGAGTGCATGCTCTTCCTGTGTTGCGTTGAGCGGGATGATCGTGTGCCAGGACGCGGGTGTGTTCAGCCGGGCTAGCCATTCGGCTTGCGCCCTTTCCAGTTCTGGAGTGCTGTGATCGAGTGTTTGTTGCAACTCCGCGATTTGTTTTTTCAACGTTTGCTGAAGTTGTCGTTGATCGTCTGACCAGATCTCTAACAACGGTCGTTCGTCCCTGATGTCAGCATCTTCACTTTGATTGAAGAAATCAAAAAACTGAAAATACTCCGCTTGCGTGATCGGGTCGTACTTATGCGTATGACACTGGGCACATGCCATCGTTGTGCCCATCCAGACCGCCATCGTCGTGTTCACGCGATCGACAATCGCCACGTTACGAAACTCTTCGTCGTTCGTACCGCCTTCATTGTTCGTCATCGTGTTGCGATGAAAGGCCGTCGCGATCAATTGCTCGTCTGTCGGATTGTTGATCAAATCGCCCGCGATCTGCTCGATGGTGAACTGATCGAACGGTTTATTCTGATTCAGCGAACGGATCACGTAATCGCGATAGGCCCAGATCGTTCGCGGAGGATCGTCGGCGTAGCCTGCTGAGTCGGCATAGCGTGCCAGATCCAACCACACGCCCGCCCAACGTTCACCGAACGTGGGTTGGTCCAGCAAGTGATCCACATATTTATCATAAGCGTCTTCGCTCGGATCGCTCGCAAACTTCGTGGCCTGCTCCCAGGTCGGTGGCAGCCCCGTTAAATCGAGCGACACGCGTCGGGCCAGCGTCAAGCGATCAGCGGGCGGCGACGGAGCCAAACCTTCGGCTTCGAGACGCGCCAAAATGAAATGATCGATCGGCTGAATTGGCCATTGTGTATTCGCGACGTTAGGCAACGCTGGACGCTGTGGTTTGACATACGACCAATGCTCAGCGTAATCGGCACCTTGATCGATCCACCGCCGAATCAGCGCGACTTCCTCTACTGTGAACCGTCGTCCTTTGCCCTCAGGCGGCATCCGCAGATCTTCGTCATCGGTCGTCAACCGCTCGATCAATTCGCTGGCACTGGAATCGCCCGCCACGACAGCCGCGTAACCGCCGAGATCCTCACGCGAGCCAGCCTCGGTATCCAGCCGCAAGCCAGCGGCTCGTTCTTCTTCGTCCGGTCCATGGCAAATCAAACAATTGCTGGATAAAAGCGGACGAATATCACGATTAAAATCAACCGGTTGATCCGCTGATATACGATTGACGCTTGCGAATGAGCAAGCAACCGCGATTAGAATCGGGCAAAGACGCTGAGCGTGTAATGGCATCGACGGAGGCAGGAAAGTGGCATCGATTGGAGGGAAAACGCAACGCGGTCAAGCCAGCGTTACCCTTGACATTGTATACCAAAGCACCCTACCAGCCACCCAAACCAGCAAACGTCGTTGATGATTCGAGCTTTTTCCAAGCTTTGAGGCTAGTCTCATTTTCCGCTCGATTGTTACCGATTGGCTCGTCTGGTTAGCTCACTGAGCTTGCTCACTAATTCGTCCGTGATGGCGGTTGGATTCATTCGCCAGGTCCAGTTGCCTTTCGCTTGGCCCGGCACGTTCATCCGCGCCGCATTGTCCAAACCGAGCAGATCCTGCATGGGGATGATGGCAATGCTGCTGGGTGATTGCAGCACCGCGTCAATCAATTGCCAGTAAACCGGCTCATCGTCAGCGAGTTCATGCGAGGCAAGCCACTGGATCAGTGGGTCAGGCTTGTTGGGTTTGCGTTTTTTCAGCCAGCCCACCAGCGTGTCGTTATCGTGGGTGCCGGTGTAGCCGATCGAGTCCTCTGGGTAAGTGTTCGGTCGATGATAATCATCGTCCACGTTATCAAACCCGAACTGCAACACCCGCATCCCAGGGAACCCGAGTTGTTCTCGCAACTGATGAACTTCTTCGGTGATCAGGCCGAGATCTTCGGCGATGAACGGCAATTCGCCGAGTGCTTCGCGAGCGGCATCGAAAGGCTTTGTTCCAGGGCCTGTTTTCCAAGTGCCCGCGACGGCCGTACGGGCAGAAGCAGGAACTTCCCAGTAGGCTTCAAAACCGCGAAAGTGATCCACTCGCAGTAAATCGAACTGCCGCATCGCGGCACCGAACCGCTGCGTCCACCAGTGGTAATGGGTTTCCTCGAGCGCGTCCCAATTGTATTGCGGGTTGCCCCAAAGTTGGCCTGTTTTGCTGAAGTAATCCGGTGGCACGCCCGCGACGAGGGTCGGTTTACCGTGTTCGTCGACCGCGAACAACGATTGGTTGGCCCACACGTCGGCGCTTTCATGAGCAACGAAAATCGGCATGTCGCCACAAATCTTCACTCCATGATCGTTGGCATATTGTTTGAGCGCGCGCCACTGGTGATCGAACAAGAATTGTTTGAACATTGAATAGTGCATCGCTTCGTCGAGTCGCTGATCCCATTGAGCCAATGCCGTGGGTTGTCGAGTGACCAGTTCATGCGGCCAGTTGGACCAGTCCGATTCGCCCAACCGACGCATGATCGCTTCAAAGCGAGCGAACTCGTCGAGCCAAGCAGCTTGTTTTTTGCAAAACGTTAGCAGTGGTGCTCGCAATGGGTGCGACGCCGTGTTCTGAAATTTCTCGTAAGCGCGGCTCAAAGCGGCCTCTTTGCGATGCGAGACGGTGATGAAATCGACGTGCGTTTGCGAAGGAGCCGTTTGCAGGTCGATTCCGACTGCCGAAGTCGCCGAGCGAATAGGCTCTGAGCTTGGCCCAGGCAGTGCTTGGGTTTCCTCAATATCAGACGGATCAAGCAGGCCATCGCTGACCAAACGCGCCAGGCTGAGCATCAGCGGATTGCCAGCGAATGCGGAATAGGCACTGTAGGGGGAATTGCCTTCGGCGGGAGGTGAGACTGGCAAGATTTGCCAAACCGTCTGGCCGGTGGCGGCGAGAAAATCGACAAATCGATACGCCTCCGCTCCCAAGTCGCCAACACCCTCACCTCCCGGTAGGCTGGTGATGTGCAGAAGAACGCCGGAAGATCGAGGGAATTTCATGGCGTATTTGTAAAAAAGAGTGGCTGCGGAAATGTAGCAGAAATGCTGATAGCACTAACTATTAGAAAATTTGGGTGTAGAAACGGTAGTGGAGGTGTCCAAATAGTGAGCAGTTTGAGGCGAAAACTGGCATTACCCCGGCCTTTTGGGTGGTTTCGCGATCGAGTGGAGCACAAACGGGACCAAAATCCTTTCGATGCCCTTTGCGGATTCGGCAAATAGGGTTACATTCCACCTTGACGATCGTCCCCCGATACCCAGTTCCGCGCGCCCCAACTATCTGCTGCCTTCTTCTCCCAATGCGAGTTAATCGTGGAATTGTGCTGTCCGCGACAAGCTTGATTCTATTTTGGAGAACATTTTCGTTTCAACTTAACTACCGAATCGTCGTTTTGACGTCCTCAGTAGTTTGGAGCGATCGGGCTATTGCTGTAGGGAATGGGCCGCTGCACAGGTTTATCGCCGGTTACGCTAGTCAAACTTAAGTTTAGTCATCTCACTCGCTCCTGGCGTAGGACGGATCTGGCCTCACCCGAATGGTGGCAGACTCCGACTCAGGGGGTGCGGTGAATTTGTTCTTCCCCGCGAAGGAGCTTTCCTCTCGATGGCAACCACGACTCATCGTCGACTCGAGCCCACCAGTATCCGTAAATTTGGCACCGGATTGGGCCAGTTTGAATTACCGGATTTGACTGCCCTACAAACCGATTCCTACGCCGCGTTCTTGCAAGCCGATGCTTCGAGCACGTCACGCAAAAACCAAGGCTTGGAATCCGTTCTCAAAGAGATCTTCCCAATCGCCAGCTATGACGGCAATACCACGCTGGATTATCTGCGATACGAACTCGGTAAACCTCGCTACACCATCCAGGAATGTCGCCAACTGCGATTGACCTACGGTCGTCCGGTGCGCGTGTGGTTGCGGCTGAACCGCGAAGAACCGATTGAGGAAGAAGTGTATCTCGGCGATTTGCCGATCATGCTCGGGGGCGGTGAGTTCATTATCAACGGTGCCGAGCGCGTCGTCGTCAGCCAATTGCACCGCAGCCCCGGTGTCGACTTTGTGCTGGAAAAAGACACCACGACCGATCGCGAACTACCATCGTGCCGCGTGATCCCTGAGCGTGGTTCGTGGATCGAAGTCAACGTCACCAAGAAAGATTCGTTGACCGTGCGGATCGACCAGAGCGGTAAGTTCCCGGCAACGATGTTGCTGCGGGCCATGGATCCGAAGTACAGCACCGACGCGGAATTGTTGTCGGCGTTCTATCCAACCAAGACGATCAAAATCTCCAGCGGCAAAGACGCTAGTAAGATTGAGAACAAGATTTGTGTCGACGATGTCGTGTACCCCAGTGGCCACGAACGGGCCGGTGAAATCATTATCGAGCCAGGTCACAAGATCACCACCGAATTGGCTGAAATCATCTGCGCCGCAGACGTCAAGAGCATCCAAGCGATGGAACTGCCGAAAGTTCCGTTGATTTTCCACACGCTCTCCGAAGACACCACGGCTAGCCACGAGGAAGCGTTGCTGCGGATTTACCAGCGACTGCGCCCTGGCAACCCGCCGCAATTGGAAAAGGCTCGCACGCTTTTCCAAGAAAAGTTCTACGACGAAAACCGTTATCGGTTGGGCAAGGTTGGTCGTTTCCGGCTCAACCGCAAACTCAATTTGCAAGTCAAAGAAGAGGTCATGACACTGCGTCCTGACGATATGATTGCAGCAATCAAGTATTTAATTGATCTGTTCGATGCGGATAGCGACGCTGAGATCGACGACATCGACCACCTTGGTAACCGCCGGTTGCGAACAATCGACGAACTCGCCAGCGAAGAACTCCGCAAGGGTTTCTTGAAGCTCCGCCGCACCGTGCAAGAACGCATGAGTGTCAAAGACGCGCAAGACATGACGCCGCGTAGTTTGATTAACCACAAGAGCGTTTCGGCTGCGATCGACTATTTCTTCGGTCGTGGTGAACTCTCGCAGGTCGTTGACCAAACCAACCCGCTTAGTCAACTCGCTCACGAGCGTCGTCTTTCAGCACTCGGCCCGGGTGGTTTGAACCGCAAACGAGCAGGCTTTGAAGTTCGTGACGTTCACATTTCGCACTACGGTCGGATCTGCCCGATTGAAACGCCTGAAGGTACGAACATTGGCCTGATCAGTTCGCTGGCCATTTTCGCTGGCGTGGATGATTATGGGTTCTTGATCACACCGTTCCGCAAAGTCATCGACGGCAAAATCAGCGACCAAACCGTGTGGCTGCGTGCTGACGAAGAGGGTGAGTCGTACGTCGCGCCCGCCGATACGGAAGTCAAAGACGGGGCTTTGGTCCCCGGTCCAAACTTGATCGCTCGATTCCGCAGCGACTTTGAAATTGTGCTGCCCGAACAGGTGACGTACATGGACGTGGCACCGGCCCAGATGGTCGGTATCTCGGCCGGTTTGATTCCGTTCCTCGAGCATGATGATGCCAACCGCGCGTTGATGGGATCGAACATGCAGCGGCAAGCTGTGCCGCTGCTCGTCACGGAACCACCGATCGTGGCCACCGGACTGGAACGCGAAGTTGCTAAGAACAGCGCGATGGTCGTCCGTGCGCGGCGAGCAGGCAAAGTCACGTACGCTGATGCGACACGCATTGAGATCGGCAGCGATCATTATCCGTTGAAGAAGTATCAAGGTCTCAACGAACGCACCTGTCAAAACCAAAAGCCGCTGGTTTCGATCGGTGACAAGGTTGAGAAAGGTCAAATCATCGCCGACGGTGCCGCCACGCATTTGGGTGAACTTGCACTGGGTCGTAACGTGTTGGTTGGATTCATGTCATTTGACGGATTCAACTATGAGGATGCGATCATCATTAGCGAAGAACTCGTTCGCAATGACACTTACACATCCATTCATATCGAAGATTTCGATGTTGAAATTCGCGAAACGAAACTCGGTCGCGAAGAATTCACTCGCGATATTCCCAACGTCTCCGAAAAGGCGCTCCGCAATCTCGATGAGAGCGGGATCGTCCAAGTCGGAACGTATGTGAAGCCAGGCGATATTCTGGTCGGCAAGGTCAGCCCCAAGAGTAAGACCGAATTGACACCGGAAGAGAAACTGCTGCATGCGATCTTCGGTCGTGCTGGGGAAGATGTGAAGAACGATTCGCTGGAAGTGCCGTCAGGTATTGAAGGCATCGTCATCGACACGCACAAGTTTTCGCGGCGGATGAGTCTAGGCGACGACGAGCGAAAGCTTTTCGAGAAAGAACTCAAGCAGTACGAGACCGAAGGCAACTCGGAAATTGCCAGCACCTTTGAATCGCTCGTTCGCGATCTCGAGGCCGCTGCTGGAACGAAGCTCAAAGACGCGACAGGCACGCCGCTCGCGGATGGGCAAGATCCGAAATTCGTGGCCGAACGGGCTACGTCGTTCCGGTTCGATCAAGTTCTCGATCAAGTTGCAGAGGGCAAGAAAGCGGACGTCGAAAAGGTTTATTCCAACCAATGGCAGAACGTTGAGAACGCGATTGATGAACGTGATCGCAAACTCAACTCGATGAAACGCGGCGATGAACTTCGCAGTGGCGTGTTGCAAATGGTCAAGGTTTATGTCGCGACCAAGCGAACGATCAGTGTGGGTGACAAGATGGCCGGTCGGCACGGGAACAAGGGTGTGATCGCCAAGATTTTGCCGATCGAAGACATGCCGTTCTTGCCCGATGGAACTCCGATCCAAATCATGCTCAACCCGCTCGGCGTGCCTTCGCGGATGAACGTGGGCCAGATTTTGGAGACGCACCTCGGTTGGGCTGGTGCGAAGCTTGGTTTCCAATCCATCACGCCGATCTTCGACGGTGCCGTCGAAAGCGAGATCAATGATTGTTTGGCTGAGGCTGGCTTGCCTGCCCACGGCAAAATTCGCTTGACCGATGGTCGTACCGGCGAACCGATGGAGCAGGAAACAACAGTGGGCTATATCTACATGTTGAAACTGCACCACCTTGTCGATGATAAGGTTCACGCTCGCAGTACCGGGCCGTACTCGCTCATCACCCAGCAACCGCTCGGCGGCAAGGCGCGCTTCGGCGGTCAACGCTTCGGCGAGATGGAAGTCTGGGCACTGGAAGCTTACGGTGCCGCCTACATCTTGCAAGAACTGCTCACCGTCAAGAGTGACGATGTTGAAGGACGTACCAAAATTTACGAGTCGATGGTCAAGGGTGAGAACACCCTCGAAGCTGGCACGCCTGCGAGCTTTGACGTGTTGACTAACGAGATTCGTGGCTTGGGACTCAATATGCAACTCGAAAAGCGACCGATCTAGCGAGGCTGTTTCCGAGTCACAAGTTGGCTCGGACCTGCCGCAAATCACTGTTAGCTAACGGCTTTTTGCTAGTCGCTAACAGCTTTCCGAAGTCGGGCATCGCCTGACTTTATCGCGACGAAAAGTCGCTTGAAACCTACCACTCCCAATTCGCTCAACGCTTTCAACGCCCGGCACTCAGCGGGCTACGAGCGACGAGCTAAAAGCTAAAGGCTTCTTCCATGTCAGTTGGCGAAACCAGTAACTACGATCGCATCAACGATTACGCTTCGGTCCGCATCTCTTTGGCACGTCCTCAGGACATCAAGAGTTGGTCGTTCGGCGAAGTCAAGAAACCCGAAACCATTAACTACCGGACCTACCGACCCGAGAAGGACGGTCTGTTCTGTGAACGGATCTTCGGCCCAGAAAAAGACTGGGAATGCGCCTGCGGTAAGTACCGCGGTATGAAGTACAAAGGCATGATCTGCGACCGCTGCGGCGTCAAGGTCACGCACTCTCGCGTCCGCCGTAAACGGATGGGCCACATCGAACTGGCCGCACCCGTCGTGCACATTTGGTTCTTCAAAGCCATGCCTTCGCGGCTGGGTAACCTGTTGGCGATGAAAACCAGTTCGCTGGAAAAGGTCATCTACTTCCAAGATTACGTGGTGATTGATCCAGGCGAAACTGATTTGGAATCACTCCAACTGTTGACCGAAGAAGAGTACCGGGCCGCGCGGCAACAATATGGGCCTGGCTCTTTTGAAGCCGACATGGGTGCCGAAGCGGTACGCAAACTGCTGAACAAACTCGATCTTGTGCCGCTCGCCGAGCAGCTCCGTATCGATTTAGAAGAAACTGGCAGCAAGCAGAAGAAGAAAGACCTGATCAACCGGCTGAAAATCGTCGAGTCGATCCGCGATAGCGACAACCGTCCCGAGTGGATGGTGCTCGACGTGATCCCGGTGATTCCGCCCGATTTGCGTCCACTCGTGTTGCTCGATAGTGGCAACTTTGCCACGTCGGACCTCAACGATTTGTATCGCCGGATCATTAACCGTAACAACCGTTTGCGGAAACTGGTCGACCTCAATGCCCCCGAAGTCATCATTCGCAATGAGAAGCGGATGTTGCAGCAATCCGTTGACGCGTTGTTTGACAACAACCGCTGCAAGCGACCCGTGCTTGGTTCGTCCAACCGACCTCTGAAGTCGTTGACCGATATGATCAAGGGAAAACAAGGTCGTTTCCGCGAAAATCTGCTGGGCAAACGAGTCGATTACTCAGCCCGAAGTGTGATCGTGGTCGGTCCTCGTTTGAAACTGCACCAATGCGGTTTGCCGAAAAAGATTGCGTTGGAACTGTATCAGCCATTCATCATTCGTCGTTTGAAAGAACTCGGCCACGCCGACACAATCAAATCGGCCAAGAAGATGCTTGAGCGAAAAGACGAAGAGGTGTGGGATATCCTCGAGCAGGTCATCACGAACCACCCCGTGATGCTCAACCGAGCACCGACGTTGCACCGGATGGGTATCCAGGCGTTCGAGCCGACCCTGGTCGAAGGCAACGCGATTCATTTGCACCCATTGGTTTGCAAAGGTTTCAACGCCGACTTCGACGGTGACCAAATGGCAGTTCACTTGCCGCTTTCCATCGAAGCGCAAGTCGAAGCGCACACGTTGATGCTCAGCACCAATAACGTGTTCGCACCGTCCAACGGAAAACCGATCATGAGTCCTTCTCAAGACATCGTCATGGGTTGCTACTATATGACCGTGGAATTGCCCGACCGCAAGGGCGAAGGAATGGTGTTCAGCGGCTATGACGAAGTCGACTATGCTCTGTCGCAGGGCATCGTTGAACTGCATAGTCGGATTAAAATGCGATTGCCGAAGTTTCAAAAACTCAGAACCGATGATGAATCGGGAGTTTACGGAGCCACGATCGACACGACTCCTGGCCGTGTGCGTTTTAACGAAATGCTTCCCGACGGGATGGATTTCTACAACCGGGCGATGCGCAGCGGTGATTTGGCCAAGTCGATTAGCGATTGCTACCAACGACTTGGTCGCAAACCGACGATTCACTTGCTCGATGACATGATGCAAATGGGTTTCCGCGAGTCGACGGCTAGCGGTTTGTCGTTTGCCACGGATGACTTGGTCACTCCCGACACCAAGCAAAAGTTCATCAAGGACGCCGAAAAGACGGTCATGAAGCACAAGAAGGCTTACGACCGTGGTCTGATGACGGGCAAGGAACGTTACAACCAAGTTCTCGATGCTTGGTCGCACGCACGAGAAGCGATCACCGCTGACATGATGAGCGCGATGGAAAACGACATTCGCGAAGGCGGTTGGTACATCAACCCCGTGTTCTTGATGTCGCACTCCGGTGCACGAGGTGGTATTGAACAAATTCGTCAGCTCGCTGGGATGCGTGGTTTGATGGCCAAGCCTACTGGCGAGATCATCGAAACGCCGATCAAGGCGAACTTCCGCGAAGGCTTGTCGGTGCTCGAGTATTTCTCGTCCACTCACGGTGCTCGTAAAGGTTTGGCCGATACGGCGCTTAAGACCGCCGACAGCGGTTACTTGACTCGGAAACTCGCCGACGTCGCGCAGAATGTGGTGGTCACGATGCACGATTGTGGCACGACTCAAGGCATCACCAAGGGCGTGATTTACCGTGGTGAGAAGGTTGAAATCTCTTTGATGGATTCGATCAACGGTCGCGTCAGCTTGAAGGCGATCGTCAATCCGGTCACGGACGAACTGATTGTCGACGCATCACAAATGATCACTCCGGAAATTGCCCGTAAGATTGAGCAAATGGGCTTGGAGAAAATCCAAGTCCGCACGCCGATGGCTTGCGATGCACCGCTGGGCGTTTGCCGATCCTGCTACGGCATGGATATGGCGACCGGTTCGATGGTCGAAGAAGGCATGGCTGTGGGGATCATCGCCGCCCAGTCGATCGGAGAGCCAGGCACGCAGTTGACCATGCGGACGTTCCACATCGGCGGTAGTGTGACCAAGAAAGTCGAAGAGTCGGACATCAAGTCATCGCGTGATGGTGAGGTTCGCTTCACTCGCATGAAAGCCGTGACGAACACCGAAGGTCGCGACGTCGTGCTCACCCGCAATGGACAAGTCATGTTGGTGGACAGTCGTGGTCGGGAAGTAGAATCGTATGACATTCCAACGGGTTCGACACTGATGGTGAAAGAAGGTGACAAAGTCACCTCAGGCCAAGTGTTGTGCGAATGGAACCCGTACTCGATTCCAATTCTCTCCGAAGTTAGCGGGAAGATTCGTTTTGAAGACGTCGTCGAAGGCGAAACGATGCGAGTCGAACGCGAGGCCAGCGGTAACGTGCGTTTGGTGATCGTCGATCACAAGGGCGATTTGCACCCGCAACTTGTTATCGAGGACGCAAGCGGTCGTCCACTGCACGCTCAGTACTTGCCTGAACGGGCCACGATTTCGGTCAAGGAAGGCGATGAAGTCATTCCTGGTACGGTGCTTGCCGAAATGCCGCGTGAAGCGGGCGGTGTGTCTGACATCACGGGTGGTTTGCCTCGGGTTACCGAAATTTTTGAAGCTCGGAAACCAAAAGATCCGGCTGTGATCGCAGAAGTCGACGGCGAAGTCGAAATTCTCAGCGAGCGAAAACGGGGCAAGCGAACGATCATCGTTCGCAGCGAATCGGGTATCGAACGCGAACACCTCGTGCCTCACGGGAAGCACTTCTTGGTGCATACCGGTGACATCGTCAAAGCGGGCCAAGCGCTCGTCGACGGAGCCTTGGTGCCCCACGACATCTTGCGTGTGACGGGGGAAGAAGCGGTGCAGCAGTACTTGTTGCACGAGATTCAACAGGTCTACCGTAGCCAACGCGTCGAGATCAACGATAAGCACGGCGAGATCATCATCGCCCGGATGTTGCGTAAAGTGAAGATTGAGTCGGCCGGTGATACGAACTTGTTACCTGGCAGTGTGATGGATCGTTTCCACTTCCGGCGCACCAATCAAGAATTGCGAAACTGTGTGAAGATCGCCAAACCAGGCGATACCGATTACACCGAGGGCACCATCGTACCGAAGGAAGCGTTCGAGCAAACGAATGCAGAAGTCGAAGCGATGGGCGGGTCACCGGCCAAGAGCAAACGTTGCAAGAGTGCGACCGCGAGTACCCAGTTACTTGGGATCACGAAGGCCTCCGTGCAATCCAATAGTTTCATCAGTGCTGCATCGTTCCAAGAAACGACAAAGGTATTGACCGAAGCTGCATTGGCAGGCAAAGTCGACAAACTCGTGGGACTCAAAGAGAACGTGATCCTTGGTCACCTAATCCCGGCTGGTACCGGATTCCGCATCTTCCAAGAGGCAGAAGTTAATTACCGTCGCGAGGCGTTGGAAGAACTCGCCGCCGCCCCCGTCTCCGCCTTGGAAGAATCCTTCCCTCTGCTCGGCGGCGACAGCCAAACCACCGGAGCCAGTGCGTCAGGTAGCGAAGACTGATTCATCCGGTCTCATCCCGCCGCTTACGCGCGGGATGCAAAACACCATTGCGTTTCGTTCCCAGGCTCTGCCTGGGAACGTACTGCACCGCAGGCTATGCCTGCTGGATTCGTACCACTTGAGGCAGAGCCTCCAGGGCAGTGTGTTCTCAGGTAGAGCCTGGGAACAAGAATCGTTGTGGTGCGAGATTCATTACGAGGTGCTTCAAGATTCACCTCGAACACACGAATTCCTCCCAGGCAATTAGATTCCCATGCCTCGCGCAGCCCTTCGCAAACCGCACCCCGACCTCGATTTCTCGGCTTGGTTAAAAACCCCCGAAGAATTGCCAGCCGTTTTGTCCAGTCAAACACTATTTGGCAATGACTTACCGCTGGAAGTGGAAGTCGGCAGCGGTAAGGGGTTGTTCATTCAAACCGAATCCGATCGTCGTCCCGAGCATAACTATTTCGGGATCGAGATCGCCCGCAAATACGCCGCACACGCAGCCGCTCGGTTGGCGCGCCGCAATCGAGTCAACGCCAAAATGTTGGCGGGCGACGCCGGACCATTGTTTGCTTGTGTGAATCCTGACTCCCCGTCGGCTCCGCCAAGAATTGCCGATGGATCACTCGCCGCCGTCCACGTTTACTTTCCTGATCCTTGGTGGAAGAAACGCCATCGCAAACGTCGCGTCCTTAGCGAAACGAATATCCGCGAGTTCAGTCGTACGCTGCAGATAGGTGGTCGGCTGCACTTCTGGACGGACGTGCTCGATTACTTTGAACTCACCGTCGAGTTGATCGCCGAGATTGCACCGGAACTGGGAGTGCCTATTCCGGAAGTCCAACGGGAATCCACTCACGACCTCGACTACCATACACACTTTGAGCGACGCAGCCGCCAATTCGGCATCCCGGTCTACCGAGTCTGCTATCGCAAACGCGACCGCAATGCTGCGGTCTGAACGAACGAATTGCGTTAGTTTCCTTCAAAACCCATCATCCCCATCCCCTCGTTTCGCCGGGATGAATCACGTGGCGTGCTCGTGTCCAGATCCAGCAGACCCTCGGCGGCCAAGACAGCTGATTGCATTTGTAGTTTGACGACTCGGTCCTTGGCCGCTGCCCGGCGTTCTAGGTCGGCTTCCAATTTCGCGATACTCGCTTTGAGCTGCGTGATTTCAGTTTTGCGTTTCTCAATCATCTGATCGTAGCGAGTCTGAAGCGCCGTCTCGGTAAAGCTCATCAATTGTGATTTCTCAGCATCAGTCTTGGCATCTCGCATGCGTTTGATTGCAATTTTCATGCGTGCTCTAAAAAGCTCTGATTCAGGAATGCTGCTTGAACCGCCCATCGCACCCATAGCCATGTCCGTTGCCTCCATCGACATTGCACTCATCCCGCCCATGCTCATGGCCATACCCTCGTCCATTGCACCCATCATTCCGCCGGTTTGCGAAGTGGGTACGTAAGTGATCCCATTGCCATCAACAACAGGTATGAGCTCGACTTCAAACGGATTAAGTGTCTCCATGATAGACGGTTTATCGGATGCGGTATCTTCTTGCCCAGCAGCGTGAGATGCAGTGAAGGCTATGCAAACGCCGATAAGTAGCGATTGAATTCTCATCGTGATAACTTTCTTTGGAAGAGGAAATGTAGAAACACCAAACGAGCGGCAGATGGATTTATCTGATGTTCACATCCGTGTCTAAAACGGTGAAGCATCAAACGGATCAGACGCATCCAGTTTTTGAACGGAAGTTTGAAGTTCATTGAAGTGTTTTGACCAATCCGAAAACGGGTCAGCAATCACGTCGAATGAACTGACGGGAAACGGCTCCAAGCTGGCGACATCTTCGCGCAGTTGGTGGACTCGTTCGCTTAAATCGTGATCGTTGTCGTCAAATAGATTGACCATCTGTAAATTGTCTGCACCGCCGCTGATCTCGATCTGCGTGCCAATCATGTCCATCTCATTAGACATCGCCACGTCGTCAATGGAATCAGTAATTTGCTTTGCCACTGCCGAGAGTTCGGGTTCGACTTCGAGCGGTTGGCGGGTCGTCGTGTTGAATTGTCCGGCGAACGTTTGTGGCAATGCGGTCGCGTTCGTTCGCCAATCCTGGACCCGCGTCCAAGCAACGCCAACGGTAAGTAGCGTCAAAATCACGGCACCGATCCCCGCGAGCTGAAACGCGAGGCGAACGGTATGCAGAATCGATTTCTGACATTTCCCATTTCTGTGTTCACGCTGCGCATCTGCCAGACATTGCAACACCTCATCACAATCCTTCGTTCGTCGATCGACAATTGGATGAAGTAGCTGGCGAATCAATTGCACGAGACTTGGTGGCAGATCATCACGAAATTCCGCTACCGAACGCGAACGCTCGTTGGCAATCCGATGCAGAACAGCCAACGTGTTATCAGCTTCAAACGGCGGACGACCGGTACACATGAAATGCAACACACAACCAAAGCTAAACAGGTCACTGCGTTGGTCGATCGGTTCGCCACGAGCTTGCTCGGGACTCATGTAGTGCGGCGTGCCCGCGATCACACCGGTTTGCGTGAGCGTGATCGAATCGGCCGCGCGAGCTAAACCGAAGTCCGTGATCCAGACTCGTTCAACATTTTCGCCGACCAGTACATTGGCCGGTTTAATGTCACGGTGAATCAATCCACGACGATGTGCCGCTGCTAAGCCCTCCGCCATCTGCCCGGCCACTCTCAGAATTGTTCCCACGGCAACCAGTGTCTCCTGAACGACCTCCTCCGCATCGGCACGCTGCAATCCCCATCGCGTCGCCAATTGCAACAGCAACGGTCCGTAGATCTCCAGAAACTCAGCCCAAGCCTCATCGTCAGACCGGTCGCCCAGTCGGAGGATTAAGCTCGCTCGTGTTTCCGGATCAAGTGTCAAGATTTCGTTGCCCGTAAGAGTGTTTACAGGAACAATCTTAGCATCGTGAAGAATCTTGCACAGAAAAACCAAAATTTGCGAAAATCGCGAAGCGCAAGTGTGCGGAGAATACTCAGTTCATCGTCAACGGATCGCGACGCGCAAAGATGCTCGCTGACTGACGTGGGTGAATCGGCAGCTCCAACATCCTTGGTGAACCGTAGATCGACTCCAAGCGAATGCTGCCATCGAGATGCTCGACCAGCCCAGTGCAGTTTTCAATCCAATCGCCCGTGTTGCAGTACAGCATGTTTTTACTGTACACGATCGCCGGAGTATGTAAGTGGCCACAGATCACACCATCGCAATCCTGATCGCGTGCATGCTGCATGATCGCTGTTTCAAATCCACTGAGCCGCATCACCATTCGCTTCACGCTCGATTTCAAAACCGCGCACGCACCGTATGGGTTTTTCAAGCCTCGGCCCGACAAGCGATTGAACAAGCGATTGCCGCTGAGCACGGCGTCGTATCCGAATGAGGCCGCTTTCGATACCCACTGTGACTGCGTCTCGACAACGTCGAACAAGTCACCGTGCGTGATCAGAAAACGCCAACCACCAAAGGATTCAAAGATAAACTCATCGGCAATCTGAACATCGCGAAACTGACATGGAATCAATTCGCGGCTCTGTTCGTTTCTCAAGAACGAATCATGATTGCCGGGTACATAAAAAACATCGGTGCCTTGCTCAATCAGACTTTCAATATATTCAAAGATCGCCGTGCAATCTGGTGACCAGTGCCAGCCTTGATTGCAGCGCCAGCCATCAATGCAATCACCGACCAGGTAGACTCGCTGCGGTGAATACGATTGAAGGAATTTCAAACAAGCTTTTGATTGAGAATGTTTTGAACCCAAATGCACGTCGCTGATCAATAACGTACGAACCCTCGTGCTGGTACCATGCGTCGCCATCGTGATCGTAACCCTCTTCGGAAACGTTTCGCTGACCAAACGGCGGGCCAACTATCGTGAGCGAAGTTTCTTGCGGACAACTAGGCTTCACAACCACCTTTTCGGGGAGCCTTCGGCTACTCTGTGAATTGCATTGCGGGTTTGATACACGGATTGCGGCAGACTATGATGGCCGTAGTAGTGGTCGGTTTTCTCACACCATTACCCCATCCCACCTTATTTCCCACCTCAAATCTTTCAAAACAGGTGCATTCGCACCCCCTGACGGTGCCGTGTGATTGACCACCTCAGCAGACATTTATCGCAGGCCATTGGCGGCGTTTTCTTGTGAAAACTCTTTCGAGTTTCAACATTCTGGATCATCAAACATGCAAATTTCACGGCCTTGGCCGCTCTTCCGTCTGCTTCCCTGCGTTGTCGTCGCGGGGTTGTTGACGCCTCATCATGGACTCATTCATTGTGTAAGCGCAGCCGGAACTCCCGATCTGGCGGTTGCCAGCAGCGATCCCGACTTTGCCATCCAAGGCGAGTATGTCGGCACCGATCGGGCCATGCAGGTGATCGCTGCGGGCGATGGTGACTTCGATCTCGTCATCTACGAAGGTGGTTTACCGGGGGCTGGTGCGAAAGGCGAACCACGACGTTTGCAGAGCGATATCGATTCTATTGGTGAACTGATCGAGTCGATGGGAATGAAACGAGTGCAACGCGATAGCCCCTCGTTGGGGCTCGCTCCACCTGGCGGCGCGATTGTGTTGTTCGACGGCACACCCGCTTCTGCTCAACAACACTTCAACAATGCCAACGTCACCGAAGATGGTTTGCTTGAAGCCGGCACGACGACGAAACAAAACTTCAAAGACTATACTTTGCACCTTGAGTTCCGCACGCCGTATTCACCGAAGGCTCGTGGTCAAGGACGCGGTAATAGTGGTGTCTATCATCAAGGACGTTATGAGACACAGATTTTAGACTCATTCGGATTGAAAGGTCTCAATGACGAAGCCGGTGGTATCTATACCGTCAGTGCTCCCACCGTCAACGCGTGTTTGCCACCGCTCCAGTGGCAAACTTATGATGTCGAATTCACCGCTGCTCGGTTCGATGAGAAAGGCTTAAAAACATCTAACGCGAAGTTAACGGTTCGCCTCAACGGCATCATGGTTCAGAACGATGTCGAAGTGCCGGGGCCAACCCGAGCGGCATCGCATCAAGAAAACCCGCAGCCTGGTCCGATCATGTTGCAAAACCATGGTGACCCGGTTCGCTTCCGTAACATTTGGTTGATGCCTCGCGATGCCGAACGTGAAGCCGCTCGTCCGATTGTCCCCGGTTTTGAACGTTTTGTCGGCACTGCGTCGACATCACTCGCGGATGCTGGCGACGTTCTGATCAGCACACTCGCCTGTGCTGCCTGTCACGCGGAAGCCAATTCCGTATTGCCCGTCCAACGCGGGCCCGACTTGAATGAACTCGTCGCTCGCGTCCGCCCCGACGCCGTGGTCGCGATGATTGCCGATCCGAAAGCCGAAAAGTACGGCACGACGATGCCCGACCCGTGGCCAAACGCCGACGAGACGACACGCCAAAACAATGCACAAAAAATTGCCAGCTACCTGCTTCTACAAGGCAAAGGCAAACTCGCTGATCGCGTCGTTAGCCAAAGTCTGGCCGATCGTGGCGGCGAACTTTATCACCGGATTGGCTGCGTTGCCTGTCACGGTTCACTCGATGATGCGGGCAAGAAAACACCGATGGCCACCACCGTGCCGCTGGGCAACACCCATCAAAAATACACCGTGCCATCACTGATTCACTTCTTGCAAAACTGCACGAACGTTCGGGGCGGTTTGCGGATGCCAGCGATGGTTGGCACGTCAGAAGAATTTGCAGCCGTGGCTGCGTATCTGACTCAACAAACAACCGTTGGCGAAAACGAATTCGCATTCACTCGCCGCATTTATCGTGGCAAATGGGACAAGCTGCCCGATTTTTCCAAACTTAAACCTGAAGTCACCGATGAAGTCACCGAATTAAAGATCGACGACATCAAACCCAAAAACCTATTCGGAGTCGTGTACGAAGCTAAACTTTCGATTGAGAACGATGGCAAGTACACGTTCGCATTGTCGAGCGATGACGGCAGTGCGATGGAAATTGACGGTCACCGATTGGTCAATGATGGCATCCACCCGACCTCGACCAAAGAGGAAACATACGACCTCAAGGTCGGTGTCTATCCGATTCGCGTCGAGTACTTTGACGGCGGTGGCCAGATTGAATTGAAACTTGAAATGATCGATCCACGATTGGGCCGAGATGACATTTCGGCTTGGATCACCAGTGGCGATTCTGGCGAGCCGATCAATTTGCTACCCAGTGAGTTCGTGCCCGATGGATCGCTCGTCGAGCAAGGCAAGAAATTGTTTGCCAGTGCCAACTGCGTGAACTGCCACTCGTTTACACCAAGCGAGTCCGACAATGTGGTCATGGCGGCAGCTTTAGATCGCTTGCCAGCGACGGGTGGCTGTTTATCAGCCGAAGTCAAATCGCCTGCAGTCGATTTCGGACTCGGGGCCACGCAAATCGCCGCGATCACTGCAGCCCTCGAACGACGCCGCAGTGGTGAGTCGCCCATCGACAGCGATGCGAGTCTCGTTCACGCCACGATGATGACGCTGAACTGTTACGCATGTCACGAACGCGATGCCATCGGTGGCCCAGAACCATCGCGTGATGACTTCTTTCAAACCACGATTCCCGAAATGGGCTTGGAAGGTCGCTTGCCGCCATCGCTCACCGGCGTCGCTGATAAACTCAACGATGCTTATCTCAGCGAGGTGTTGAAAGCGGGCGCGAATGCACGAAACTACATGCACACGCGAATGCCTGCTTTCGATCATGACAAACTCGCTGGTTTTCACAAAGCGATCGTCAACCTAGACCGCAGCGATGCGATGCAAACCGTGTCGCACGATGTATCAGAGGCGGACGTGCCGTTTGAGGGTCGCAAACTGTGCGGCAACACGGGTTTGTCGTGCATCAAATGCCACAGTTACAACGGCAACACCGGCGGCGGCTTGGGCGCGATCGACATGCTGATGATGACTCAGCGGTTACGTCCGGAATGGTTTCAACGTTATTTGAAAGACCCAACCAAGTATCGTCCCGGAACACGGATGCCCAATAGTTTTATTGATGGCCGTTCTGCGATCACGAATGTCTTTGACGGTGTTCCGGATAAACAGATTGACGCGATGTGGCAATATCTTTCGCTGGGAACCCAAGCGAAAGAGCCGCAAGGACTCAATCAAGCAGCGATTATTCTGACCGCCGACGAGCGCCCAAGAATCTATCGCAACTTTTTTGAAGGCGTCAGTTCGCGAGGTATCGGGGTTGGCTATCCCCAAGAGATCAACTTGATTTGGGACGCCGATCAAATGTCTTTGGCTCGTGTTTGGAAGAACAGCTTCATGGATGCTTCGATGCACTGGCGTGGTCGCGGCCAAGGTCGCCAACAACCGCTCGGTGATGCGATCGTTGCTGTTGATACAGCAACACCCTTGGCGGTGCTTGACTCGATTACTGACGCATGGCCATCCAAGTCAGGACGCGACCTTGGCTACCGCATGCGAGGTTACTCGTTGGATGATCAAGGCAACCCCACATTCCAATACTCGATCGGCAAAACCGCCATCGAAGATCAACCCTTGCCGACGGGCGGAGGTTTCCAGCGTCGACTAACAATTCAACAACCAGCCTCAGGCGGAAAGAGTTTGACTTGGCAGATTGCGACGGGCCAGATCGAAGCCGTTGAGGATGGTTATCGAATGAATGATCGCATGATAGTTAATCTCCAAGGCGTTGACGTTCAATTGTTGAACGTTGATGGCAAACAGATGCTCCGAGCGACGATTCCCGCAACTGGGACAACAACCGTTTCACAAATTATCCGTTGGTAAACATTTCATGTCCAAAAATATCTCTTTTGCCGTGTTCGCCGCGGTGCTGTTGTCGGTCATCGCGAGTCTGCATGGCGTTGCCGCAATCGCTGGCGAACCCGTTGAAAACGACTACTACCAAATCACGACCTTTGAACTGCCCGAGGGCGAAGTCATCGAGGCCTGCGGATTTCAGCGGATGCCTGATGGCAAACTCGCGGTCTGTTCACGACGTGGTGACATCTTCATGGTCACCGATCCGTTGGCTGAAAAAGTCACGGCAGATCAAGTCAAAGTGTACGCGCGCGGTCTCCATGAACCGCTAAGTTTGGCCGAAAAAGATGGCTGGTTGTACGCGACCCAGCGCCCCGAGGTCACACGCATGCGGGATAGCGATGGCGACGGACTGGCGGATCAGTTTGAAACCTACGCCGATGGTTGGGGGATCTCAGGTGACTACCATGAATACGCATTCGGTTCCAAGTTCACGGCCGATGGCAATCTGGTGTTGACGTTGTGTTTGACCGGATCGTTTTCCAGTGAGGTACCGTTTCGAGGTTGGGCAATGCAAGTCACACCCAATGGGGACACACAAGCGTTTTCCAGCGGTGTGCGATCACCAGGCGGCATCGGCGCGGACCTTAATGGAAATTTGTTTTACACCGACAACCAAGGTCCATGGAACGGAACCTGCGGGTTGAAACTGCTGCGGCAAGGCAAGTTCGTGGGGCACCCCGGCGGTTTTCGTTGGTACGACCAAACCACCTCCATGGCCACCAAGCCCATCGAACCAGAGAGCGGCAGCCGGATGCATCTTGAAGCTGCCAAGATTCCTGAGTTGATCCCGACAGTGATCATGTTCCCCTACGACAAAATGGGTAAAAGCGCATCAGGAGTTGCCTGTGATCGCACAGCGGGCAAGTTTGGTCCCTTTGCCGGGCAACTATTTGTCGGTGATCAAACGCAGAGCAAAATCATGCGGGTGTTCTTGGAAGAAGTTGATGGGATTTGGCAGGGGGCCTGTTTCCCGTTTCGCAAAGGGTTCGCCTCAGGTAACGTGGGTGTCGAGATGGACGATAGCGGTGCGTTGTTTGTCGGTGGTACCAACCGCGGTTGGGGTTCGGTAGGCCCGAAAGAGTTTGCAGTCGAGCGACTGGATTGGACGGGCAAGGTACCGTTTGAAATCAAAGAGATGCGACTGGCGAAAGATGGCTTTGATTTGATTTTGACCCAGCCCGTCGATCCCGCCACGGCAGCCAACCCCGAATCTTACCGCATGTCGACTTACACGTACGAATACCGTTCTCAGTACGGCAGCCCCGAAGTTGACGCGACGACTGCCAAGATCACTGGGGCCAGCGTCTCAGACGATCGGACTCAGGTACACTTGAGTGTGGACGGGTTGCAACTCGGACACGTTCATGAACTGCATGCCGATGGTGTGCGAGATGCCAACGGAAACAGTTTGCTTCACAGCGAAGCCTACTACACCATCAATCGCCTCAAGTAGCAGGCACAGTCCCCTGTGCCGTTCGCCTCGAACCACCAACGCCTTTCATCGAAAGAAACCGCCATGCGAAACGCCGCTCAAAGCTCGCTGCTCACATGCATCGCTTTCTTCTTCACCGTTACGCTCGCCACTGCCGAGAATGCGACACCGATCCGTTTCAACGAACAGATTCGTCCGATACTTTCAGAAAACTGTTTCCACTGTCATGGGCCGGCTGAAGAAGGTCGCGCCGCCGATTTGCGACTCGACGTATTTGAAGATGCCGTGGAATTCGGAGCGATCACACCCGGCAAACCTGACGAGAGCTTGATCATCGACCGGATTCATGCAGATGATCCCGACATGATCATGCCGCCCCCACAATCGCACAAAACGCTAACGGACGAACAGAAGCAACTGCTCACCGACTGGATCGCCCAAGGCGCGAACTATCAGCGTCATTGGTCGTTGGAACCGATTGCCCGTGAGCATGATCCGACCAAGCTTATTGACGACTTCGTCGATGCTCGAATCGCCGAGAAAAACCTAGCCACCTCGCCGCCTGCCTCACCTGAGCGGTGGTTGCGACGTGTGACGTTGGACCTTACCGGATTGCCACCGCAGCTACACGACCTCGATGCGTTTCTCAATGACAACTCGCCCGATGCGAGAACGAAAGTGGTCGACCGATTACTCGCCTCGACGGCCTACGGCGAACGCATGGCGACGGAATGGCTGGACGTTGCGAGATACAGTGACACGTATGGATATCAAGTCGATCGTGATCGATTTGTTTGGCCGTGGCGAGATTGGGTTATCGAGGCATTCAACAACAACATGCCCTACGACCAGTTTTTGAGCGAGCAGCTCGCGGGTGATTTACTTCCCGATGCCACGCAACAACAAATTCTGGCCACCACGTTCAGTCGTCTGCATCCGCAAAAGGTCGAAGGTGGCAGTGTCGAAGAAGAATTTCGCGTGGAGTATGTTGTCGATCGATCCCAAACGGTGGCGACGGCGTTCATGGGTTTGACGCTTGAATGCGCCCGCTGCCATGACCACAAATTCGATCCACTGACGCAAAAAGAGTACTACGAACTCAGCGCGTTCTTCGCCAATATCAACGAAGCGGGGCTTTACTCATACTTCACCAATAGTATCCCCACACCAACCCTCAGACTGCCCAACGAAGATCAAAAGCAGAGACTCGCTGATGCTGAGCAAGCCGTGCTCGTGGCTGAAGCAAAATATCGTGAGGCAGTCCAAGCCGTTTCGATCCAGCCACCCGCAAACGCCAGCGAACTGGCCCGTCCGCCGGTGGCCACTCGGAGTTTTGACGAGGAAGCCGCCGCTAAACTGAAGGTGCAGCTCGTCGAAGGAGTGCAAGGGAAGGCTGGCAAGTTGTCTGGAGACGCTGGCGTATCCGTCGGTCCGGCGGCCTTTCGTCGCTGGCAACCGTTTTCGGTTTCACTCTGGTTACAAACTCCTGACGTGAAAGAGCGAGCGGTGGTGTTTCATCAATCACTCGGTTGGACCGATGCTGCCAGTCGTGGTTATCAACTGTTACTCGAAAACGGCAAATTGTCGGCGGCCTTGGTGCACTATTGGCCCGGCAACGCCATCAATGTTCGCACTCAAGAGCCGATCACGGTGGGCCAGTGGCATCATATTGCGATCACGTATGACGGTTCCAGCCGCGCGGCTGGATTGAAGATGTTCATCAACGGCGCGCTCGCTCCATGCGACATCATCCAAGATGAATTGACCAAAGAAATCACGACGAAGAACGAAGCGAGCATCACCATTGGTGAACGCTCGCGTGACCGTGGGTTCACGAACGGATTGATCGACGAATTTGAGGTTTACGATCGCGAATTGACCAGTTGCGAAGTGAAGAAGCGATTCACTTATGAACCCATCAATGGTCTGTTCGAGCCAGAAACCTTTGCGGGTTTAACGACGGCGGAACAGCGCGAACTGCATGCTGCTTACGCGAGTGAAGCTTGTTCATCCGCCCGTGGCGAACTTATCGCCGCCCGTGAGAACCGCGACAAAATCCTTGATTCGATCCAAGAGATCATGGTCATGCGAGAGCTGCCGAAGCTGCGGGAAACTCATGTATTGGGCCGAGGCATGTACGATCAACCGGAGGAACTCGTGACGCCCGCGACACCTGAATCCCTGCCGCCGATGCCTGAGGATTTGCCCCGCAATCGCTTGGGTCTGGCCCGATGGTTGACCAATCCCGAGCATCCGTTGACCGCTCGCGTGGCTGTCAACCGTTATTGGCAATTGATGTTTGGTCGCGGCCTCGTCGTCACCACCGAAGACTTTGGCAGCCAAGGCACACCGCCATCGCATCCCGAATTGCTCGATTGGTTAGCGAGTGGTTTTATTGATTCGGGTTGGGACGTCAAAGAATTACTTAAGACCATTGCGTTGTCCGCTGCGTATCAGCGTGATTCCGACGCGGTTGGTGAAGCTCGTCGCCAAGATCCCGACAACATTTGGCTGGCCCGTGGCCCCGCCGCACCACTCACTGCCGAGATGATTCGCGATGCCGCTTTGGCCAGCAGCGGATTGTTGTCAAAGAAAATCGGTGGCCCGCCAGCGCGACCTTATGAATTAGCCGTTGCCTTCCATCCCTCCAAACCGGATCAAGGCGAAGGGTTGTATCGACGTAGTCTGTATACTTATTGGAAACGAACTTCGCCTGCACCGGTGATGCTAGTGCTCGACGCGTCGACGCGAGATGTGTGTCGAGTGCGACGCGAGCGAACCAGTTCACCGTTGCAAGCGATGGTACTGCTCAACGGTCCGCAATACGTCGAGGCTGCTCAAGGTGCCGCCGCGCAAGTCCTGGGGCAACTCGGTAGCGAAGCGACGACTACTGAACAGATTCAACTCCTGTTTCGTTGGCTGACCAGTCGTTCACCCAGCGAACGTGAAGCAACTGTTTTGATGAAACTCTATGATCAACAACATGCAGCGTTCGCAGCCGACGAGTCGTCCGTGAAAGAGTATTTGGATACTGGTGAATTCAAAGCAACCGATGTGAAGGATCAAGTCGAACTAGCGTCACTCGCCATCGTTGCACAAGCGATTATGAATCTCGATGACTGTTTAATGAAACGATAGCAAACCATGAATTTTCAATGCAATCATCACAGCACGTTCACGAGCCGCCGCCAATTCCTCAACCAATTTGGCATGGGACTGGGCGGGATAGCGCTCGCTGATTTAATGGCTGGCTCAGCAATGGGGGCGACGACCAATGTTCCCGCTGCTCAATCGCTGCCTGAGCATGCCGCGATGGCCGCACTACATCACGCGCCCAAGGCCAAGCGAGTGATCTATCTGTTCCAAGCCGGCGGTCCATCGCAGATGGATTTGCTCGACCACAAACCGCTGCTCAACGAACTGCACGGCACACAATTGCCTGCTGAAGTTCGTGGTGGTCAACGACTAACGGGCATGTCAGGCAATCAATCGAGTTTGCCTTTGGTCGGATCGCCATTCAAGTTCGCTCAACACGGTCAGAGCGGTGCTTGGATGAGTGAATTGCTGCCGCATACGGCGCCAATCGCTGACGAACTGTGTATCGTCAAATCCATGTACACCGAGGCGATCAACCACGGACCGGCAGTCACGTTTTTGCAAAGTGGCAGCCAATTGCCAGGTCGCCCAAGCATCGGTGCTTGGTTGAGTTATGGTCTCGGGGCCGAGAATGAGAACTTGCCAGCGTTCGTGGTGATGTTGACTAAAAACAAAGGTGGTCAACCGCTCGCAGCCCGCTTGTGGGGTTCGGGTTTCTTACCGTCGGAACATCAGGGTGTGCAGTTTCGCAGTGCGGGTGATCCAGTGCTGTATCTAAGAAATCCTGCGGGTGTCTCAGTGACCGCTCGGCGGGCGATGCTCGATGCCATGGGAGAACTGCACCAGATGAAGCTCGAAACAGAATCCGATCCTTTTGTCGAAGCACGCATCGCTCAACACGAACTCGCGTTTCGGATGCAGATGTCGATCCCTGAAGTCACCGATATCTCCGGTGAAACGCAAGACACTTTGGACTCTTATGGCCCTGGCGTGCAAGAGCAAGGTACGTTTGCGTCGAATTGTTTGTTGGCTCGTCGATTAGCTGAGCGCGGCGTGCGATTCATTCAGCTCTATCATCAAGGTTGGGATCAACACGGTGGATTGCCTGCGGGATTGACCACTCAATGTAAGGAAACCGATCAAGCCTGCGCAGCACTCGTCAAAGATTTGAAAGCACGCGGGATGCTGGACGACACGCTCGTGATTTGGGGTGGCGAGTTTGGACGCACGAATTATTGCCAAGGCAGTTTAGCACCCAATAATTTCGGTCGTGATCACCACCCGCGATGTTTTACGATGTGGATGGCGGGTGGTGGTGTTAAGCCGGGAATTTCCTACGGCGAAACCGACGAATACGGCTACAACATTGTGTCCGATGGAGTGCATGTGCATGATTTGCACGCGACGATGTTACATCTGTTAGGCATCGACCACGAACGACTCACATTCCGCTACCAAGGACGCCAGTTTCGTTTAACCGATGTTCATGGTGATTTGGTGAAATCTATTTTAATTTAAGTTACACCAGGCTGGGATGGCATGTTGATCCGTTCGTCCCCGCATCCTCTGTCAAATTTGGAACGACTGCGGTGGCTCTCGCAACACGCGACCCTCGCAATCTGGCAAAATAGCAGCCTGAGGTGTGGAACGAAACATGTCCTGAGGAGAATTCTGGATGGTCGCGCAGTCAGACGTCGCTTGGTTGCCAGCCGAGCGTGATTATCAAATTGGTTTACAAGACGGCAAACTGGTTTGCCAAAATCCCAAAGGTACGACGCTCGCGTCATTGCCGAAATGGCTGAAAGAATCCGAGGTCGCCGAATCGTTGCGAGCGTTGTCTGAGTGGCTCGACGAACATCGCAGCGAGTGTCTACACACGATCGAACGTTGGATGCTGAGGTCGCTGTCGATTCCACGAGACGTGCTGCACGAAGTTTGGCCCGATCTCGATTGGCGATCCGGTTTAGAAAATCTCGTTGTCGCTCCGGTCGATGCCAAAGGAGACCCCGATTTTGAAAACACCGGGTTGCTGCGTGATGTCGACGCCAAACGTGGCTTTGGTGTGATCGACCTCGATGGTGAAACTCAGTGGCACAAGTCACCGGCGCTAATGGTACCGCATCCGATCTTGATCGCGGACCTCGCCGAGCTACGCGAACTCGCTGGCGATCTCTCGATCGCGCAAACCATCGACCAACTCTATCGACCGGTGAACCAACCGACGGCGGAGCAACAAAGCCTCAAATCGATCAACGATTATTCAGGTGGGATGTTTGAGCAACTCAACTTTGCCCTGTCGCATTGTCGGCGATTGGGATATCCCGTTCGCGGTGGTTACGCGACCTGCCGTGTGTGGGAAAACAACACGATGATCGAAGCCCGCTACTACGTCGGCGACGAATTTCCCGAATCCGAAACCTACACAGGTCCATTGGTGTTTGTCGACACCAGCGAGAAGGCGGTCAAGATCAGCGATCTCGGGGCGGTCACGTTTAGCGAAGGCGTGCGAATGGCCTCCGCGATCTATGCCAAACGTAAAGTGGAAGAGTCGACGGAGGAAACAGCATGAGTAAAGCCAAACCAACATCTGCCAAGAAAGACACAAAAAAGACCACTAAGAAACCGGCCAAGAAATCGGCTGACCAAGTCCGCTGGGACGCTCAATTAGCAGCCGGCGGGATGGTCGCTGTGAATGCCAAAGTCGCCGACGCTGAGGCGACTGAGCAAGTCGTTGCTCGTCGGTATACCGGTGCTCCGCTGGGTGATCGCGTGGTCGTGCGATTGAGTGCGGATCGTTTGGGGCCAGCGGAAGATCTAGCGATGGAGTTTCTCGGTTTGCAACCCGCCGGCGAGAGCAAACCGATCGCACTGCAGAGTCGACGCGCCTTGGGATTCGCCAGTTGGGCGTTGATCACGCATCCCGAGAATGCGAAAGATGCATTGGCCCTCGTCAAACGCATCAAAGCTGCCGCTCGCAAAGCCAAATCCAAGCCGGGCCATGCGATGGACTCATTTGTAGAGATGGCGAATGAACTGAATCGTTCGGTACGTCATTTCTTGCCGCCGTTTTGGGAGGAGGTCGCTCGTATTTTCAAGGATCTCGGCAACACAACGTACGCGGGCCGGGCTATCGGCAAGGCGTTGGAAGCTGAGCGTGTTCACGCACTCGATGTCGATCCACACCGACGGCGTGATGCAGTGTTGGAGTTTACGTTAAGTGGTTGTTTGTCAGGCAAAGCATTAAGCGAATATACGCATGACCTCACTAACCAGTTCCAGCCCGCAGAAGCATTTGAAACGCTTGCCGATTTGCTGGTCCGGCGAACGATGGGCGGCATGCCACCGATGGCCACGGCGGCTAAGGATCTCGCAAAATTTGCGACCGCCGCTGGCAAAGATGCTGACGCCGAAGTCGACGCGTTCTTGCAAGCCGTAATCACCTCGCCCGCGATGGCCCGCGCATCGATGCAGTTTTGGAAATCCGTCACAAAGAATGTGGCGAGATTAGTAGCCGCTGACTCCACCTTCGGTATGTGGTTGCTGGCCCACACCGATCCTCAATCCTCCTACACCGGCGACAGCCCCGTGTGGGCTTGGTTGGATTTGTTGGAACAGTGGCAGGTGCTGCCGCTGCTCGCTCTACCAGCCTCGAAATTGCCTGCAGATGTTGAGATTCCAGGTGGCCGAGCGGGTTGGATCGGTCGCTTGGCGTGCGTGGAAACTTCGCCGAACTCTCGCATCTTTGACATGATCGCATTGACGGCCGCTGTGATTCGCGACGAAGGCGTCCCCATCCCGCTGAAACGTAGCGGCTACTACGGAGGCATCATGGACGTCGATGTGCTGGAGCTGATGCTGGAGCTGAATCTACCAATCGCTGACATTCACGATCATCGCAACTTGGATTTCCAAGGCTGGTTGCGTTCGGAGGTCGATCATCAGCGACGAAACTCGCAGCTCACTCATTTGATTGCCGATGAACGTTTTGGTCCGCTGGTTTATTCTCAACTAGCATCGCTGGTCACGTTCACTGGCAGCGTGCGTACTCGCCACAGTTATGGACGAACGATTGCCGATCAACGCAGTTTTGAAGAGGCGGCTGCCAATCATGATGCGGTCCGTGAGCTATGGTGGCGATTCCTCGACGATCACTTGAAACATCTCGAAACAGGCGGCTTGCTTGATGCCGAGGAAAGTCTCAACGTGTTAGCGAAATGCGCCGGTCCAACGACGGGGCAGCAGTTTCCCGAACTTGGAAAACGACTCTCTCAAGTTGACTTGATCGCGAACCTGCAACGAACGTTGGCGGCCGGTGTGTTGGACGAATATGGTTGGCCCGAACTTGATGCCTTCGATGACGCGCAACGATTGCCTGCGATCTCTCGACGACGAGCGACCGCAACGGAAGCCGGTTTTCCCTATGTGACCGCGATCATCAACGGCAAAGTCGAATCGTTTGGTCCCCGTGGACATCAAACACTCGGTGAGTTTCAACTTGGCAAAGATCAGCGTTTGGAAAAGATCGTGCGTGTTGGTGATGACGTCGCGATCGGTCTGGTGGATACCAGCACGAGTTACGAACACAAGATCGCTTGGTTGAGCGAAGGCGGCACCGGAAACAAAACAAATCAGTATTTCTATGGTCTCGATATTGAGATTATGATGTCGTATGCAGGTGGTGTGTTTTACGGATCGCGAGTGCTAAAGGCCGGTGACGATACGCTGCCCCATTCACAGAAGTGGTTCTCCGATGGCCAGCGATTTTGGGTACAGAAAGATCGCTATCGACCGTGGAATGAATTCGATAACGACGAGGCCGCCACAGAGCAACATGCGGCGCAGTCGTTGGGTTTGCAAGAGATTGATCCGCTCACAGGCAAAGCGATTCGCGATAGTGTGCCGCCCTGGTTTGAGGAGAGCATGCCTGCCGGAGCGGTGATCAATTGGGGTATGTCGCACCTGCTGCCGGCACCAGATTCGTGGACTCAATCACCACTGGGTATTGCCAACGGCATGCTCGGTTTTCGGATCGTTCGTTACCGTGATCATCGCTACGAGAGTCGCGGGATCGACGGTCGCAGTATCACCTTGCAAAACCCCGCGACAGCGGAAGAAGGGATCACGTTTGCGACCGCGATCATTGACAAACCGGCTAGCGACTCGCATTGGTTTGTCTCGAATCGTGATGCGTTGGTGGACGCCGACAGCGGCATGAAGATCGCCAATGTGTCGGGTAACAATATTCGCTATCGTGAGGGACAACCATTGCCACTGTCAACTTTGTTCTATCACTATTTCAAGGTTCGTTGTGAAAAAAGCTCCGCGAAGCTTCGCAAGATCAGTGTGGCGGAGACGAAGAAACTGTTTGAGGCGGGCACGATCGAGCACGAAGCACTCAAGATTAAGGAAGATCCAAACCATCCCGATGCCAATCGCACCGCCTGCCTAGCCGCTGTTGAAAAGCTGCTGCCCAAAGCACCTGCTCGATTGGTGAAAGGTGTTTCCCGGATAGCGAGAATCGCCTCCGTCGAGAAGATCTCACTCGACAAACTGACATGCAAAGTGATGGGTGTTCCCGAAAATGGTGCGACCCCAGAGAAAGGTGCCACAGCAAAGAAGATGGACCAGCAAGCCGCTGGGGCGAGCTCTGTCACGCATGAGACAGCAGCATTGGGGATGCCGGAGTTACACATTCCCTTCGAGCCGAAACAGATGCCAAAGAATTATCACGGTTACTACCGCGACGAG
This sequence comes from Rhodopirellula sp., assembly GCA_041740155.1. GTDB lineage: Bacteria > Planctomycetota > Planctomycetia > Pirellulales > Pirellulaceae > Rhodopirellula. The sequence continues at coordinate 10,780 of JBGSMN010000027.1, read as the reverse complement.
ATCGATCCTCGGCAACTCGTGGAGGTCACTGAGTTTTTCCGTAGTGGCGAGGCACCGAAGCTATCAAAAGGCGACGGTTGGTATTTTGGTTTACTCGATGACGCCGCAGCGGCCGCTTGGAAGGCGTTTTGGAACAACGCGCACAGAGGTGCTGATGATGGAGTACCGGTTTCCAAACGATTGCAGGGTCCGTGGCAAGACGCATTGCGATTCGTTGCCGACAGTGGTGCGTTGGATTTGCCCGGCAATTTGACCGTGCATGTGGCGACCTCGCCCGAGGAAACGGACTGGAAGAAACTCAGCAAAGCCGGCAAAGCACCGACCGATGAACGACCGGTGGCGATCGTCGAAGGCAAAACGAAGCATGTGCTGTTCAAAGTTTTTACCTATGCCGAACAAAAAGTCGTGGCGTTATCGTACGCCGAATCAGGCACCCCGAAACCACCGAAGTCCTACGCGATCGAGCACACGTTGCCGCTGCGAAAACTCTGGGGCGGTGACGCTGTGCGACGATTTCTCGCTGCCGTTGCCGAAGTCGAAACGCTGCCGTTGGTGTCGGCTGAGAAGCTAACGGCTGCGGCGGAACAGTTGGGCATCTCGCCGATTCAAGTCGCCTTAGGCTGGATGGCTGATTTCCGCAGTGTGAGATACGGCCAAGAGAAATTGACGAAAGAATTGCGAGAGCACTACGGTTGGAAAGTCAATGAGATCAAAGCCGCTGTGACCGCCGCCGAAGCCGATCCCGTACCACTCTCAGTGCTCGCTAATGGCTGTCGTCGCGATTGCTTGGGGGCGCTGCGAAAGAACGTGGACTTGGCGTTTCGGTATATGGTCGATGCGTGGCAACAGACCCGCAAAGCGACCGTGCAGTTGTCAGCTGAATTGATCAGCAGCATGCAGTCGCTACGTGGTGGCTATCAAAAGGTGGATGTGAAGTTGCTCGGCGAATTGTTGGCGGAACCCGCGACATCGCCCGTACTGATGCCACGCCAACTGCACTTTGCCTACACCTCGCGTCACAATCATCAGGTGCTGGGCGGTTCGATGACGCCGCCACTCTCGTTCGGTCTAGACGCCGTGCTGCCGATCCTGCCGGCTGCGATTGCGTTGTTGAACTACAGTTTGCCACACGCTGACCCAGCTCGAAAACTCTTGCCTGGTCTGATCGACGCTGTGCGCGAGTACTTGGCGAATCCCCAGGTCGCGTTGCCGATGGGATGCAGTCGAACGGAGCGATACCAAGTGAACCAGGCCACGGACGTGGAAGGTACGCTTGAGAAGTTCTCAAGCATGGTGGCCAAGTGCCAACAAACTGCAGAAGGGTTTTATACCTTCGACAGTGGCCTGGTGGTCGGTGCGGTGATGCCGCCTGCCGCTGACCTGTGGTTCCGGCCAGCCAAGTTGTTAGCCGAGAAAGACGCTGCGGCGCTGCACACCGCTGCAGCGCTGACGTTTGATTGGGAAACCGATGGCACCCAGCATCTCGGGTTTGCCGACTTCGTGCGCGCGATGCGAAGCGATGCGATGACAAAACTGCGGCAGATCAACAGTGATACTGAGATGCCTGCGGGTGCTTGGGAGCAAGACCCACGGGTCTCGGCGGCGGCGACGGTGGCGGAGGTCAGCAAGAAGATGAAAGTCAGCGAGGACGCAGCGACGTTGTATTTGCAATTGCTCGCTCTTAGCGACTGCACCAACGTTCGCATCAAGGCTTGGAACGACTGGACCACGGCGAGACTGCAAAAAGCGACGACGGAATTGGTCGACGCCAAACACGTGGTTGCGGCGAAACGCAGTCGGGCGGGTCGCGACGTGTTCTTGCCCGGCGGCTGGGAACCACTCAAACTGCCGAACTTGCCGATCGAAACCTGGAAACTGCCAATGTTCGGCTACGAGAACACTGAGAAACTGAGTGGCGGTTACGCGACGCTGATCGTGTGCCCTCGGCCTGTCGGCGAGCAGTTCCGATTGGCTTGGAAACGCGTCATCGATGGTGACGCACCGCAATACGAAGACGCCATGCCTGGGTGATGAACTCTAGCTGTTCTATCGAGTGCTATTGGGTAGGAAAAGTAGACGTAGGTCGGCAAGGTGTGATTCCTGTGGAAGGCGTGAATTCTCAATCGCTGCCGCGTGAGTGCCCTTGTTTTTAGCCGACGGGGCTTTTCCAATGGGCGAACACACGCGTCAACCTCCTGTCGAGATTTTTCCATGAAAGCCCTGTTGCTCACCGAATACAAGAAGATGCAGTACACCGACGTGGATGAACCCGTTGTCGGTGACGATGAGGTGTTGGTGCAAGTCGAAGCGTGTGGGATTTGCGGGAGCGATATCCATGGTTACGACGGCAGCACGGGCCGCCGGATCCCGCCGCTCGTGATGGGCCACGAGGCTGCTGGCGTGGTCGTAGGAGTCGGCAGCCAAGTCAGCGATCTGGCCATCGGATCACGAGTCACGTTTGATTCGATGGTCTCATGCGGTCGCTGCCATTTCTGTCGCGATGGACATCAAAACCTGTGTGACAATCGGATGGTGCTGGGCGTGTCCTGTGGCGAGTATCGACGCCATGGCGCGTTTGCTCAGCGCATTTCAGTACCTCGCCGAATCGTTTACGAACTGCCTGAATCGTTACCGTTTGAACATGCGGCGTTGGTCGAAGCGGTCAGTGTGGCGGTGCATGCGGCTGCGGTCACACCGATTCGGTTGGGCGATACAGCGGTCGTCGTGGGCGCGGGAATGATCGGACTGTTGACTTTGCAAGCGGCCCGGGCGGCTGGCGCGACGCGAGTGATCGCGGTCGATCTCAACGACAAACGACTCAACACCGCTCGCGACCTCGGAGCCACAGATATATTGCGTGGCGATCAAGTCGATGTGCCAGTGGTGATTCGGGAAATGACGGGTGGTCGTGGTGCGGACGTTGCGTTTGAAGTCGTTGGTGCGACGCCGACGGTGAAGACAGCGATTGAATCGGTTCGCAAAGGCGGTGCGGTGACGCTGGTCGGGAATTTGTCACCGACCATTGAATTGCCGCTGCAGAGCGTCGTCACGCGTGAAATTCGCTTGCAAGGCACGTGCGGCTGCAACGGTGAGTATCCCCAGTGCATCGACTTGATGAATCGTGGCGTGATCAATGTAGCACCGTTGATCACAGCCAAGATTTCGCTTGCCGATGGCCCACAGTGGTTTGAACGGTTACATGCGGGAGACCCCGATCAAATGAAAGTCGTGATCTGTCCGAATCCTTGATAAATGGGCGACTAAACGCTAGCCCCGATATTGCATCAGCACGCGGTTGCTCGAAATGATACGCAAACCGCACGCTAACGCGTAACGGCTAAAGTACGCTGTTGGTCGTTGGGCGATTGGTTACAACCCCCATGTAAGATAAGGCATTGCGTCGCTTTTTGACGCGTACCATGCATTATCTAGGCTAGCGGCTGGTTTCGTCAGAGAAGTGAAACGTTAAGATGTGTTATGATGGTCGTTCAAAATTAGTCCGATCGATTCATTCCTTTCCTTGCTCATTTTCTCCAAGCAGAATCCCATGTGGCAGATCCAAGATAACTGCGATCCTGAAATGACGAATCGGACTTTGCTCGGTTGCTGGGAGGTTGGCGATGATTCCTGGACGTGTGCTGCGGCAGGCGGTGAAGCCGGCATCAGGTTGGGCGATCCAGACAGCCCGTTATGTCTAAGCGTGGCCAACGTGGGTAACGACGCCTTGCCGGTCGCCAGTGAGCAGTATGTGCGCGGGGACGCTTGGAAAATTCACTTCCCGCAGACGTCGGGGCAATACTCGCTGCGGTTATCCCTCCGAGTCGTCGCCGCTTCCACCACACGAATGGTTTGGGAGCCGACCTTTTCGATCCAAACTTCGCTGCTCGATACCGCTCCATCGCTCGAACTGACGGCATTTGGCCACGCGGATATGCGGGTCGCCGCGACCGCCACCCACGCCGCTCCTGGTGTCAGCATGTCGGGGATCACGGTGCCTGGAGGCGGTCAAATGATTATGTTGTTAGGCCCGCACGATGCCCCGTTTGTCAAACAACGATCTAGTCGAAATCGGCTGGATTTGAGGATTTTTGGCGAGTTCTTAGAGAAAGGCGTGATTCGCAAAACCCGACCGTGGGTGATTTTCGATCGCTCGGAGGCGGGCGTCTCAGCGGAGGAATTGACGAATTATTGCCAACAGATGAACGACACGCCTCTACCGCTGACCGCTTGAAGAGGTCGCGCGTTCATATTGCCGACAGGTTGATTGGCGGCAATCTGGCGTTCTTGGCTCGGTTTGGCTTTTCAAAAATCGCCCCAGCGGCAAGAATGCCGGTTTCGCCAGCGTCCACTCGCGGTTCATTGGCGGTTACACACTCCGCCTATTCTCAATCGGCCAAAAATTCGTGGATCGTCGCTTTTCATCTTTTCTACTCGCGTCAACCGCGTTTTTCCTTGTCTATATGTCGATGCGGGCAATGTTCGTGCCCCCGCCAGTCGTCCCATTGCCCGAGGAAGAAAACGTTGCCAACCTTGTTGAACCTGCCGACGTTGCTGATCTGAAACCTCTCGATGGGGAAACGGAGGGCGATGCGGGCGCCAACCCGGAAGCGGATGATCCTGTGGTGCGCCCGGAATCACCACAGTGGCGGACCCTCGGTTCGATGGACCCGACCAGCGCCCATTTGATGCTCGTCACGCTCAATAGCCGGGGTGCGGGGATTGAACGCATTGAATTGACCGAACGCAAAGCGAACGGACGACTGAAGTATCGCCGTGTCGATGTCCGCAGCGGCTACCTTGGTTATTTCGCCAGCGACCCAACGTCGCCTTCCAACGGTGTCGACGTCAATGTGGTCGGCCCAGGCACGCCCGCAGCCCTGGCGGTCAGCAAAACAGCAGGCGTGCCCAACGGATTGGTTGCCGGCGATGTGATCGTGGCCGCCAATGACAGCCCCGTGAATCATGTGCAAATGTTGGAGGATTGGTTGTTAGGCACCAAGCCCGACGACAAGATCGTGGTCGAAGTCGTCCGCAAAAATGACGACGGCGAAGAACGAACGTTGGCGTTTGATGTCACGCTCAGCGAACATCCATTGGACCTCGTCCGCTTGGCCGGAACCGCTGGCGAAGACCAAGTACCTGGCAACCTATCGCGGTTGTCGGCGCTGTTGACCGTAAGCAAAGTCGGTCGTCGTGAGATCGCTCCTGGTGATAAAACACTCAAGGCACTCGATGACCCCGGTAACTTGATTTGGAACATTGCCGAAGACGTGCCGAAAGTCGACGATCCCGATGCGGAGTCCGTCGCCTTTGAAGTTCGCTTGAGCGAAAAAGAAATGGTAGCCGCCGGTGGACATGCGATCGGCATGAAACGTTCGTACTCGCTGCGCCCCAGCAGTTACGTGCTCGATATGGATTTGCAAATTGACAATCTTTCGTCTGAGTCTCAACAACTCGCCTATCGGCTCGAAGGTATTAACGGCCTCACACTCGAAGGTTGGTGGTACAGCAACAAGATCAGCCCGAATTGGGGCGGTTCGGCCGCTCGCGATCTGATTTACAAAACCACCGCCGAACAACACGAACTTGTCTCTGGTTTCGCGTTGCTCAAACGTGCTCGCGACGAATCGTTGCCGAGCGACCAGAATTTGTTTGCACCGGATTCAGAAGCAGCCTATCGAGAACTGCATTACATCGGCATTGACGCGCAGTACTTCACCGCCGCCTATTTGCCGCGTGAAGGCGAGCAAACGTTCACATCATTTCGCCGGGCAATCGCCTCGTTAGCTGCCGATCCAGCAGCGATCCCCAAGCACCAAGAACGCGCCGTCAATACCACGTTCTATCTCGATAGTGGTGTGGCCGACGTGCCTGCAGGTTCGAGTCTGAAACAAAGTCTGCGATTGTTCGCTGGGCCGAAACAGCCTGACTTGTTCGCTCAATACGGACTGGACGATTGTATTTATTACGGTTGGTTCTCTTGGCCTGCGAAGGCACTCGGGTCTCTGTTGCACTTCCTCTCGGGCATCGGCAATTACGCGCTGGCGATTATCCTGCTGACGATCATTGTTCGTGGAGCGATGTTCCCGCTGTCACGTAAAGCCGCTGTCAATGCACAGCGAATGCAAGAGCTTGCACCGGAGCTAAAAAAGATCGCTGACCAATACAAAGACGATATGGAAGGCCGTGTGCGTGCTCAACGCGAGTTGCAACAACGCGTTGGATTCAATCCCTTGTCAGGTTGTTTGCCGATGTTCTTGCAACTACCGATTTTCATTGGTTTGTATCGCACGTTGTCCGTTGACATTGAACTGCGTCAGGCCGCGTTTGCCTCCTGGACGACATGGGCATCGAACCTCGCTGCTCCTGATATGTTGTATTTCTGGGGTGACTGGATGTGGGATTACATGTCCGGCCGTGGCACGGGCTGGTTGGGTCCGTACTTCAACATCTTGCCAGTCATCGTGATGGCGTTGTTCTTGGCTCAACAAAAAATGTTCATGCCACCAGCGACGGATGAACAAACCGCGATGACGCAAAAAATGATGAGCTACATGACATTGATCATGGGTTTGTTCTTCTTCCGCGTTCCCGCTGGGTTGTGCATTTATTTCATCACCAGCAGTGTGTGGGGCATTGGCGAACGGATTCTGGTCAAGAAAACGCTACCGAACTCTCCGCACTTTGACAAAGCGGTGCTCGAAGGCAAAGTCAACCATCGCGGCGACGGACCGAAGGGTTCCGGCGGCGAACCGGTCGTCACACCTAAGAAGCCAACTAATCCACCGAGCGGTGGAGACAGCTGGGCCGATCGGTTGCGGCAGCGGATGAATCCAGAAACGCCAGCCGCACCGCTGCCTCGCGATCGCAAACGACCCAAAACCAATAAAAAACGTGGCTAATTGCTCTTTCCCAGCCAGCGTTTATCTTACGCATCGTTTCCACCGTTTTTCTCCACCTTTCTTTCCCGGTCTTCGCTCTCGTGCTCCGTACCCATACCTGCGGTCAACTCCGTAAATCCGACGTCGGTTCGCCAGTTACCCTTTGCGGCTGGGTTGAAAATAAACGTGATCACGGCGGTGCGGTTTTTATCGATTTACGCGATCGCTACGGAATCACCCAAGTCGTCGTGGGTCCGCCCGAAGCTGACGCGGCCACGATCGACGCAGCCGGTCACGTTCCAAACGAGAGCGTGGTGTTGATTCGCGGCAAAGTGGACAATCGCCTCGAAGGCAAAGTCAATCCAAAGCTGGAAACAGGCGAGATCGAAATTCGTACCGAGCATTTCGAAATCCTTTCGGTTTCGCAAACACCACCGTTCACTCCTGGCCAATCCGATTTGCCTGGCGAAGACTTGCGGCTGAAGTATCGTTATCTCGATCTGCGTCGCAAAGACATGCAGAAGGCCTTGATTCGTCGTAGCGAGATCATCAAGTGCATGCGAGATTACTTTGCCGAGCACGATTTCATCGACGTGGAAACACCTATCCTTGGTCGCAGCACGCCCGAAGGAGCACGCGATTACCTCGTCCCCAGTCGTGTGCATCCCGGCAGTTTCTATGCACTGCCGCAATCGCCGCAATTGTACAAACAGATTTTGATGGTGGCGGGTTTCGATCGTTACGTGCAAGTCGCCAAGTGTTTCCGTGACGAAGATCTACGAGCCGATCGCCAACCCGAGTTCACTCAGCTCGACTTGGAAATGTCCTTCATCGACGCCGACGACATCATGCAATTGATCGACGGATTGGTTGCCAAGACCGCAAAGCAAGTCTTGGGCAAAGACATCCAGCTACCGCTGCCTCGCATGACCTACGCCGAGGCAATGCGGCGATTCGGCAGTGACGCACCGGATTTGCGTTTCGGTTTGGAGATTGTCGACGTCACGTCCGTCGCCGCAAAAACCGAATTCCGCGTCTTCCGCGGGACCGCCGATGCGGGCAACTTCGTTCGCGGGATTCGTGTTCCTGGTGCGGCCGTACTGTATTCGCGTCGACAAATCGACGATCTCACCGCCTACGTGCAACAAGATTTCGGTGCCAAGGGTTTGGCGTGGTTCCGTGTCGAAGACGACCTGACGCTATGGAGTCCGATCGCTAAGAATTTTGAAGCCGAACATCTTGCCGAAATTCGCGAACTAACCGGTGGTGAACCAGGCGATTTGCTGATGTTCTTGGCCGACTCCTGGGAAGTCACGTGTAAAGGTTTATCAGGGCTGCGCAAACGGCTTGCTGCCGAGATGAAACTGTATGGGCCGGGGGAACTGAATTGCAGTTGGGTGACTGAGTTCCCCATGTTCGAGCGAGACGGAGAGAGTGGTCGTTATGCCGCGATGCACCATCCATTCACCGCACCGCTAGCCGAAGACCTTCCACACCTTACCGAGTCACCAGAGAAATGCCGTGCTCAAGCCTATGACCTTGTCATCAATGGCAGCGAAGCAGGTGGCGGTACGATCCGGATTCACGATAGTGCGATCCAGTCAAAAGTGTTTGGCTTGCTAGGCATGGACGAGGAGACGGCGAAGGATCGATTCGGCTTCTTGCTTGACGCGTTACGCTTCGGTGCCCCACCGCACGGCGGCATCGCTCTGGGTGTCGACCGCTGGGTGATGTTGTTCGCAGGACTCGACAATATTCGGGAAGTGATCGCGTTCCCGAAAACGCAAAAAGCAGCCGACATGATGACCCAAGCCCCTGGGGCCGTGGATGCGGCCCAGCTCAATGAGCTACAGCTCCGCACGGTCTCGGTGAAGACATAAGTTCTCCGCCAAACCACTGCCGGAATAATGACTGGCGTTAGTAATTAATACCTACGACGAACTCGGGATCATCTCCGGCAAACCCCGAAGGGGTTTAGACAACAAAGCCTGGGGTCGCGGCGCACCCCGCGCTGAAATGCTTTACGTCGTTGGCGTAGTTTACTACTTCGGTGCTATTACTTCGTCACAGCGAAGCATTAGAGTTGACTGTAGCGGTCAAGCGGGGGTGGCTTCGCGAAGGATCAATCTCGGGAATAGGCGATCTTGAAACCCGAAACTGATCCTTCGCGAAGCGTTTCCCTTTGCCGTCGATGTGATCGTCTATCAAAAAGTTGCCCTTGAGCAGTCCCTTGTCGGGTGACAGGATCAGTCGCTTGGTGAATTCGTAGTCGAAGTGTTCCTCGATCCAGATTCGCTTCTCCGTGTACGAAAGTGGATTGCGAGTTGACGGCGCAGTGAGCACGAACAGGTTGCTTACCGATCGAAGTCGATTCACGGCATCAATTGCTCCGGCAATTGGCAGCAAATCGCGGAAGAAGCCTTCGACGCTCTACGGAAACCGAGTCTCGGGGCACTTTGTCAGCGAAGCAGCATGGGCGACCGAATAGTCGGCAAGTACGTCATCCATGTCGACGTGAATGATCGGCAAATTCGTCATGGAGTCCTCGATCGGTTTAAAGTCAAGCAGTGAGCACAGATTCTACCCCTCGTGAGGACTGGTGATATGATCTCGACTTATTGGTGCCCAACATCGTCGGCGATTTTTGGTTCCCCCGCGTAGTTGCTCACTGAAATGTCCGTTCATCAAAAGATTGACCAGATCGCCGAGGAGTTTGAGGCCGCTTGGCAAACAGGTCAGTCGCCAAGCAGCACCGACTTCGCGGGCCGCATCGAACCGCTGCACCGTCAACAACTCCTGGCTACCCTCATCCCATTGGACATTTTGTTCATTCGTCAGCGGCAAACGCCAGTCACTGCCGATAGCTACTCGGCACTTGGTGCCGAAGCGATTGAAATTGCCTCGGCTGAGCTTGCCCGAAAATCGAATGAGTCTGGTTTCGAGGAAACAATAGCACGTGCTCCGTCCGAACCGATTTCGGATGATTCGTTTTCCGGGAATGCAAGCGTGCTGGACGAAGAAAAGCACTGTCATGGTCAAACTTAGAAATTAACAGGCGCGAGAACCGATAGCGGCACTATTCATAGGGTAGTTTTTTTGGAACTCGTTGTCCAATGATTTGGTCACGGCCGACACTTCTCGGTCAGCTTGGTGTGGTTCAGTCTCGCCACCCTGGTAGATATCCGAAGCTCGGTAGCCTCACACTGTCTTATCCGGCGTTTGAACCGCTGACAGAACGTCACGCTTAAGTCACGGGCTTGTGAGCAAGGCGGATGCCTCGTCGATGCCCTCGGTGTCCATGGACGTTGTCAGTGTGCCTGACGGCGCAAGACAAATCACTGCGGGCTACGAGCTTCGGACGAGTTTGATTCTACTTCAGATTCTTGCCTCACGCCAAACCGAATCAGTAACGGCAATAATAGTTCACCGATCGATGACACACCTCGGCGTTTCTTTTTCGCGAGGTCCGCCAGGGCCTTGGCCTCGTCGTTGTAGCTGGACTTGGGAAGCCACACGAATGCTTCATTCATGTCACGCACTGTTTGCTCAAGTGGCGTGTAATGGGTGCGATGAAACTCACGAAGTTTGAACAGCAGATATTCAAGGTCGATGCCTTTGCCACGCCATACCTGTCGACCGCTGACGATCTGAAAAACCATCCGATTGGAACGGTTGGCGATCCGGCATTGTTGGTCGACCGTGGCAATATTTTGCAGCTTCCAAAGCGCGGCGAGGCCACGATAGTAGGAGTTACACTTGATCAAGTTTTTGGCAACCAAGACACACGCGGCACGCAAACGTCGGTTGCAAGTTTTTGCCACACTCTCACTTCGATCCACTTCATCGCTTTGGTATCGCGAGGGATACAACCCGGCTCGCCCATTGAGCGCGGTCGCAGA
>JBGSMN010000434.1:0-2952 GCA_041740155.1 Rhodopirellula sp. | reverse complement strand
ATCTGCGAAAGTACGACGCTCGCAAAACCGCCGCCAATTCCCGTCATGAATTGCCGCCGATCAGAGTTCGACACATTTCGCTCGTTCGGTCGTGCACGCATACTTCGCATCTTAGTTCACAAAAAGAAACTCATTGCTATTCAACAGCAATCGACAAAACGCAGCGAGACCATGTTCCCGTACAAACTCGGTGAAGTCGGTAAGTTCATCGGCAGTTGGATCTCGCAGCCAACAACGTTGTACACAGCGAATTACCTGTTCGTTTTCTGTTGAATCTTTCTCGGTGATTTCTCGCGAAACCGATTCGGCCATCGACTGGCTGCAGTGCAACACGAACGGATTGTTGTAAAGTGTTAACGCCTGGAGAGATGATGCCGAGAATCCTCGCACTGGTGACAAAAGCCCCAGATCGGGAAAGTCAACAGCCTCCATAAACGGATCGGCGATGCCTCGCCAAACGTATCGATATATACTTCGCCGACCCGAGTCGGGGCGACTCCAATCGTAGTCGGCGTAATCGAGCGCTGGCGTTGCTTGCGGTCCTTTGCTCTGTTTGAAGTGCTGCGTTCCAGGGCCACTCATCGTTAGATTGATCGCTTGCGAAGCGGCCAATGCATAGTCGCGAATCGCATCGGCGTCGAGACGCTGACGATTCTGCCGCCAGAGAAGTCGATTATCACCGTCAATCGCTGCCGCATCATCTCGAAATTTCGATGACTGACCATACGTTTTGCTGGTGACGATCAATCGATGGAGTTCTTTCAACGACCCTTTCGCTTCGTCACGAAACCAGACTGCCAACCAATCGAGCAGCTCTGGATGAGTCGGCGAACTGCCCATTCGTCCAAAATCGCTAGGTGTGTCACAGATTCCGCGAGCAAAGTGATAATGCCAAACTCGATTGACGATGCTTCGCCAAGTCAACGGATTCTCCGGATGCGCCAGCCAATTTGCCAGAGCGGCTCGGCGCTCGGATTCGTTGTTGGGGTTTAGTAGTTCGAAACGACTGGGGGTATGCGTCAGCGTCGAAAGCGCGCCGGGTGACGCTGATTTTTGTGGCTTATTGAAGTCGCCACGCTGGAGAACGTGAACTGGCTTGGGAGTTGCGACTGACCCGTTTTGAACGCCGCCATTGCCGGTTGGCATTTTCACGACAGGCGCAGCAGCGTACACATAAACTTGTGGCGGCAGTTGCGTTAGCGAACTTTCACTTGCGCGACGAAGCGTGTAGGCGGCAATATTCAAAAGATCATCCGGCGTTCGTTGTGTGGCTTGCAACTTCAAGGCTCGCGTGACGTCGCTGGGCAAGGCAATCGTTTTCACAGCATCGTCAGCAGAAACGGAAATCCGAAACGCGCCGATCAAATGAGAGCCACCATGTAACTGTCGCAGGGAAACGACGAGTTTCGCATCGGGCTTCAGCGTCAAGGGTTCGGCCAATTCGAACACCGCATGATGCGCCTCTCCGACCGCTGGAAAAATGCCCCAGGCTGTCTTTGGGTTTCCGTCAATTGCGCGTTCGATGCCCCAATCGGCTTGGTTGAAATCTGCGGAGGCCGATCGAAATTTTATCTTCTGACCTTTCGTGGCATTGGGTTCAAATACGTGCAAATCGACTTCTGATAGATGAAGGTTTCCATTCTGGCAGCGACCTGGGCCCTTCATCGGCAACGTGTCATGCGGGTACACGTCCAATCGCAGCGCCGACACTTGACCCAATTCCGTGGTGGCAGCAATAACATAAGTGTCCTGATCGGGATTGGTGTCGCTGGCTAGAAGAGTGCCATCCTCATTTTGCGTCAACGTCGCTCCGTCAACAGAAATGAATGTATCGACTTTCACCGATTTCCATTGAGCACCATCGCCATAGTCGTCGAGCCATGATTGAACCGTGGGCTGATGTTCATCTGACAACAAGATTGCCGCATCGCGATTTTGGGCCGCAACCAATAGTCCCTGCAATCGGCGTCGTTCTCGTGCGATCTCAGGATCTTCATCAAAGGCCACGTCACCTTTTAAAATCCCTGAGAAAACGGATTGCAATGCGTAGTAATCTTCCTGCGAAATGGGATCAAATTTGTGTGAATGACATCGTGCACAGTTCGCCGTGGTACTCGCAAACGCCGCCATGGTTTGCGTCACGAGATCATCGCGATCAAGATAGTCGAAAGTTACTGGTGCGGTGCTAAAGGTGCTCAAGTCAAACGTGCCTGCACCCAAGAAACCTAAGGCGGGTGTGAGCGGCGTCTGTTCGGGAAAAAAATAATCGGCCGCTAACTGTTCCCGGATAAACTGTTCCCAGCTTGTATCTTGATTCAGTGCATCTATCACATAGTCACGATAACGCCAAGCATGATCTCGACCGACATCATGTTCGTAGCCATGTGAGTCCGCAAAATGGATCGTGTCGAGCCAATGTCGCGCCCAACGTTCGCCATAATGCGGCGAGGCGAGCAGGCGATCAACGAGTGCGTGATACGCTTGGGGGTTCGAGTCAGTAGCAAACGATTCGACTTCTTCGAAAGTTGGCGGTAAACCGATCAAGTCATAATACAGCCGCTGAATCAGTGTGCGAGCATCAGCAGGCGGGGAAGGAGAAATTCCGGCAGATCGAAGTTTCTCCGTGATGAATGCATCAATCGGATGATGTGAGCCATTGTTCGGAACGGCCGGTGAAACGAGAGGCCGAAGGGACCACCAATCGTTATCGATCTTTGGGTCAGATGAGTCAGGTGTCGCCGTACGATCATCGAAAGCACCGCGTTGCACCCATTGCGTTAGCACGGCAATTTCCGCTTCGGGCAGCTTTTCCTCCGGCATTTTTAGATGTTCATCCTCGTGATGGATGGCTCGAATCAAAATGCTAAGCTCAGGTTTGCCAGCGACAACCGTCGGTCCTAAGCTGCCGCCAACTTGCCAACCGCTTCGCCAATCGAGTGCGAGTCCGCCTTC
>JBGSMN010000325.1:0-39134 GCA_041740155.1 Rhodopirellula sp. | reverse complement strand
ATTCTTGATGGCGGTCGCCGTGCTCGCCGACGAACTCTGACTCTATCTCCGCGATCGATTCCGCTTCGTCGGGCCACAGGTCGCCCGGTGCCGCTGCCCACCGAAAACCGGCCGTCCATGCGGATCGAACAACCGGCTTGGTACCAGTCGTAAGCCCAGTCGTTTCGCGGTCGCCACCGAATCAACGATAAAACCACACGTAAGAGCGTGGCGACAAAGGTCAACCGCAACATGAACATTCCCAAAAAAGAAGATACAGGCAAAAGTAACGCATATGCAATACGTATGCAAGTGTGGAAAGTTCCGGTGTGTGGGTTTCTTTTTCGGGGATTTTTCAGTAGGCGTCGGCGAAATCCTTCAAAACACCAGCACCGGTTGCATCCGTGCTTTCGGGCGTCTCCAATGATCACTGTGTTTGAGCACTCGGTCTTTGATCCTATTGGAAACTTCGTCGATGACAACGATCTCGCGATACTGGTTAGTTTTATTGTTCATGATTGCGTCGAGCCCTAGCAATGGTCAGGACGTCGAGATCAGCGCGGATGTTGTGTATGGTCATAAGCTCGGTCTTGCGATGACATGTGACGTCTTCACACCGACCGCAGACACCAACGGTGCCGCCGTTCTGTTCATGGTCAGTGGTGGTTGGTATTCACAATGGTCACCGCCCGAACAGGCTCAGTCTCGGTTCAAACCGTTGATTGACCAAGGATTCACGGTCTTTGCCGTTCGTCACGGGAGCAGCCCGAAGTTCTCTATTTCCGAAGCGGTTGCCGACGTCCGGCGGAGCGTTCGATTCATTCGTGCCAACGCGGAGCGGTTTCAGATCGATCCGAATCGGATCGGCGTTTTTGGCGTGAGTGCGGGAGGTCATCTCTCACTGATGCTTGGAACAGCATCCGATGAAGGGATCGCTGACTCGAAAGATCCGATTGATCAGGTAAGCGATCGAGTCAACGCGGTAGTCGCTTTCGTGGCACCAACGGATTTACGAATCATGGCCAAAGATGCTCCCGAGCGACTCGCTTCCTACGATCGTTTTCCCGCGCTGGAGATTACGACCGAAGCGGCCACCCCTGATTCGCCGATCGTTCATGTCACTCCCGACGACGCACCGACGTTGTTACTCGCGGGAGCGAAGGATGATTTAGTGCCGATCTCGCACAGCCGCAATATCCACGCTGCATTCAAGCAAGCCAAAGTGACCAGTGAGTTGATCGAGTTTGAAAATGCAGAGCATGGATTCGGTGGCGAGGATGCTCATCAAGCGAACGAAGCCATGGTCGATTGGTTCGTCACGCACTTGAGCAAATCGCCAGCGAACTGAACTCGTTTTTGCTCATTGCGTTGGCGTTCGCCGATCGGCGAGAGAAGGAACTTGTTTTGTGGAGTTCGCGGCATACCAGTTGCTTTGTGTCAAAAACTATGCGAATGAGTAAACGAATTCCGAATGATCGCATTGTTTCGTGGGTCCGATATTTTCGCGGACGCGAGCCGATCGTGTTGTTGGGGTTGCTCGTCGTTGTCATAACCACCTGGGTATTCATCGAGCTGACGGACGAAGTAATAGAAGGCAGTACGGATGCGTTCGATCGCTGGGCCGTGATGAGCCTACGTGAAAAGAGCGATTTGTCCGATCCCATCGGACCGACTTGGATGGAGGAGGCCGGTCGTGACGTGACTGCTCTTGGCGGCATCGCGGTCATGTTGATCGCGATTGTTACAGCGGCTGGTTTCTTAGCGATCAGCCGCGCGTATCGCACAATGATCGTGTTGTTGATCTCAACGCTCAGCGGCATGGGAGCAAGTCTGGCGATGAAATCGTTGTTCGACCGCCCGCGTCCGGATTTTGTACCGCACCTTTCACATGTTTATACAAGTAGTTTTCCCAGCGGTCATGCGATGATGTCGGCAGTCGTGTACCTGACCCTCGCCGCTTTAATCTCGCCCATTTTGACGCATTTTTGGTCGCGGTTTTATGTGATCGCCGTGGCCGTCGGATTGACGGTGATCGTCGGGCTCAGCCGCGTGTACATGGGCGTGCATTACCCCACGGATGTGCTAGCGGGATGGGCGGCTGGTTTGACATGGGCCATGATGTGTTGGCTGATCGCTCGCTGGGTCAAACCGAAGATGCACATCCCAAGCGCAGACAGCGAAGCGTCGTAGCGGATCTCGTCAAGAGTTTCGTGGCTTCGTAGCGGAACTCGTCAGGAGTTTCGTGGCTTCGTAAGATACCCTATCAACCGATAATCTTAACGACTTCCGCTGCTCAATCGAAAACCAAACATGGACACGATTCAAATCACCGCGATCGATCCGGTCTGCGGCATGACGGTGCATCCTGGCACTGCCCGTCGTAGCCAGTATGAAGGGAAATGCTATTTCTTTTGCAGTGAGGGTTGCCAAAAGAAATTCGATCAAAATCCTGAAGAGGTGCTGGAATTGCGGGCGAAAAGCGATGCCAAGCCTGCTTGCTGCGAAGGACATGCAGGTTCTTCAACGAACAAACCGCGACCAGTCTTGTCGGATGCCGAGTCCGCTGGGGCCGTGTTCACGTGTCCGATGCATTTGGAGATTGAGCAGATCGGTCCTGGGGATTGCCCGATTTGTGGAATGGATTTGGAGCCGAAGTTTGTCGACATGTCGAACCAAGGCGACGACGAACAGTATGCCGAAATGAAACACCGTTTTTGGGTCGGTGTGCTGTTGTCGGTGCCGCTGCTGTTGATTTCCATGGGACCGATGATCGGTTGGCAGCTAGCGGATTGGATCGGCAACACCGCGATGGGTTGGGTGCAGTTGGCATTGGCCACACCTGTGGTGTTTTGGTGCGGATGGCCATTGTT
The DNA here is from genome assembly GCA_041740155.1 of Rhodopirellula sp. Classification (GTDB taxonomy): domain Bacteria; phylum Planctomycetota; class Planctomycetia; order Pirellulales; family Pirellulaceae; genus Rhodopirellula. The sequence goes on along the minus strand of JBGSMN010000325.1, from coordinate 36,285 downwards.
GGTGCGCGGTGTAAAATCGTTTCGTAGCTGGAATCTGAACATGTTCTCGCTGATCGCAGTGGGATCACTGGCAGCGTACTTTTTGAGTGTGGTCGTCGTCGTGTTCCCCGGCGTGATCCCACGGGCGTTCTTCGAGCACGGTGTTCCGCCACTGTATTTTGAAGCGTCAGCGGTCATCATCACGTTGGTTCTTCTGGGGCAGGTTTTGGAGTTGCGGGCACGTCAACAGACCGGCAGTGCGATCCGTGAGTTGCTACAGCTTGCCCCTGAGACCGCCACGCGAATTACGGACGATGGTGAACAAGAAGTTTCTTTGGACGATGTCAAAACGGGCGATCACTTGCGCGTTCGTCCTGGTGAAAAAGTACCTGTCGATGGACGCGTGTTGCGTGGATCAAGTCGTGTCGATGAGTCGATGCTGACAGGCGAGCCGATCCCTGTTCAGAAAAACGAAGGTGATACCATCACCGGTGGGACGCTGAACCAAACGGGTGCACTCGTAATGGTTGCCGAGGGCGTTGGTGGTGATACCGTGCTCAGCCGGATTGTGCAGATGGTTGCGGAGGCTCAACGCAGTCGTGCTCCGATTCAGAAACTCGTCGACAGCGTTGCCAGATATTTTGTGCCGATCGTGATCGCGTGTTCGATTGCGGCGTTCATCGGCTGGGCAACGTTCGGTCCCGAGCCGCGTTTGGCGCATGCGTTCGTGGCTGCCGTGGCTGTGCTGATCATTGCTTGCCCCTGTGCGTTGGGGTTAGCCACTCCGATGTCCGTGATGGTGGGCGTAGGACGCGGTGCGAAAGAGGGCGTATTGATTAAGAACGCCGAAGTTCTCGAATTGATGGAGAAAGTCGATACGATCGTCGTGGATAAAACCGGCACGCTGACCAAAGGTCGGCCTGAGTTAACCCATGTCGAAACGTTTCATGATTTCAACGAAGCGAATGTGTTGGTGTTCGCTGCCACCGTGGAGTCGCAAAGCGAACACCCATTAGCGCAAGCTATCGTTCGACATGTGCACAAAAGACACGGCGAGGCCACTGAGTTTGAAAGCACCACGGGTGGCGGCGTGCGTGCTCGCGTTGATGATCAACACGTTATCATTGGCAAAGCGGACTTCCTTGCTGAGCAAGGGGTCAGTGATCTCGACGAGGGGCGATCAATCGCCGCAAAGCATCAAGCGGAAGGCGCGACGGTCGTTTTCGTGGCGATTGACCATCGGCTTGCCGCCATCTTGGCGATTACCGATCCGATCAAGGAAAGCACCCCTAATGCATTGAAGACGTTGCATGAACTCGGCCTGAAAGTTGTGATGCTGACCGGCGATGCCGAGGCGACGGCTCGCGCGGTGGCGACAAAATTGGGCATTGATGAATTTCACTCGGGCGTTTCACCCGAAGGCAAGCATGATTTCTTACGCCAGTTAAAAGCCGACGGAAAGATAGTGGCGATGTGCGGCGACGGGATCAACGATGCGCCCGCGTTGGCTCAGGCCAATGTGGGGATCGCGATGGGCACGGGAACCGGTGTGGCGATCGAGTCTGCGGGCGTGACGCTCGTCGGCGGTGATCTTCGCGGCGTTGCAGCGGCTAGCAAATTGAGCCGCAAAACGATGGCTAACATTCGCCAGAATTTATTCTTTGCGTTTGTTTATAACTCGTTGGGAATCCCGGTTGCAGCGGGTTTGTTGTACCCTGTTTTCGGCGTGCTGCTTAGCCCCATGATTGCCGCGGCAGCGATGAGTTTCAGCAGCGTGTCAGTGATCGCCAACGCGTTGCGACTGCGGGCCACCGATCTGCGGTAAGCCCTTTACGCTGCGTTTATCGCAGGCTCTTGCCAAACGAGGTGCGGAGTTTGCCGAGATAGCTGTCAGCGTCGCCGACTTCAGCGAGCACTTTTTGACTCATCTCTTCGATCGAGCGATCAGCCGAGGCGAGTAATGACTGCGCTTCGTTTTGTTGCTTCGACATCCACTCACGCAGCTCTAACAATTGCTCACGATGGGCGTTATCAACCTTGGCGGTCAATTTCGCTTTACTGACTTCGAGTTGCTTGGCAACCGCACCTTTGAGCGCGTCGCTGAAAACGTTACCGAGGTTTGATTTCAAGTCTAAGTCGAGGTTCTTCCAGTCGCCGCTGAAGTTCGCATCAATGTCGATGCTATCAACGCTCGCCAAGGATTGGTTCATCGACATCACAGCCGCCGACTGACCAGCGTCGCCATTGACTTCGAGGTGCATGTTGACGTTATTTTGTTTGCTGACCAAGCGACCTTGAATGTCATCGTGTCGGCTATCGAGTTGAACCCACACTTCGCGTTGTCCGCCACTGATCGCTACATCCAGGTTCTTGCCATCGCCCAATCGCATTGGGTCCACTCGCATTTGTGGCCAGTGCAATGTCAAACGATCGACGTTATCTCCGAGGCGACGATCGCGAACATAATCGACTTGCACGACCTCAGGGCCTTCGAGCAACAATCGAGCACGAGTGGGATTGTCGAGCAATTCAGGTTGTGGCGTCATGTTTTCGACGACGCCGGTCAACGTGTAGGTTTTTCCATCAGCGCGCATCACGCCGTCGACGTGGCATTCGCGGATCAACATCTCTGGTCGACGATTGCGGCCTAAGAAGTCGAAATCTTCACCACGCACCCGTTCGGTATCAGGCGCGACAACGGTGTAGTTGGCGAGTGTGCGACCGTTGTCGAGATAGCCGCGAAGTTGGGCGAGTGAACGACGAATCTCAGCGGAGATCAGGTCGATCCCGAAATTCTTGGATTCGCTTAAATCACCCGGCACGTATGCATCGACCTTGGCCAAGTCTGCTTGACGAGCGGTTTCGAGTTTCGCTAAATCAGCACGCATGCTCTCAGGCATCTTGTCCAAGGTTACACGAACGAGCACTAATTCTTCACGAGCAGCACGTGCTTCGGCGAGGGTGCGTTCGAGTTGCGGCCAATCACGCAACGGATTATCAATACCTTTGGCGGCATCTCGAATCGTCTTGACGCGTTGTTCGAGACTGCGAGCTTTCTCCACGAGCATTTCATATTCGGATTTCCAGTGGCGTCGAATTTGGTCGCCTGTTTTGATGGTTTCGAGATCTTTGCCGATCGCTTCGGCGCGATCGACGAGTCCACCGGTGGCCTGTGAGATCATGTTCTCGATCATCGAAGGGCCTGTTGCTGCGTCGGCCGGTTCAGGCTCACGGTCATAGTGACCGCTGCTCTCTCGCTGTGAACCAATCTGTAAACCGGAGATTTTGCTTTGGCGAATGACCCAGCGCCGACGCAACAGCGCATCGCCGTCGATCGTCAATTCGATAGAGTCGGCAGCGAACGCATCGCGGAACTCTTTGTCATCACGCGGATCAGCAACACGCACGTTCGTGTAAAACACCGAGGGTGGAAACAATCGCACACTGGCGGAGCCAATCTCGGCTTTCGCGCCAGTGGAGGCTTCTAACCCTGCCACGGTAATGTAGTTTGCCATCGGGCCGAGCCCCAAGGCGAGGATCATCAGAATTGCCACGACAATGATCAGTCGTGTCATCAAATAGCGCCAACGAATCATGCTGCATCCTTGTCTTTAGAATCACGCAACTGTCGAAGCAAATAGCTGAGTGCTTCATCGATCTTGTGTTGATCATCGGCAGTCGACCCATGGGAATCGACCGAGGTATAGGACTGAACGGGTTTAGGTGTTACTGTTGTGCTCTTGGCTGCGGCACTGTTTGCCGATCGGTGGACCGGGCCGCTGGCGGAGATGGCAACACGTGTTTGTCGAGGAGTGGAAACAGCTGGCTGTTTCACCGCTGGCGAATCGACAGGAGTTACCGCATCGATGCGGCGGACGTCATACACTCGGCCTGAGCTGGCGATCGCTGGTGCCGACGATTCACTGACGGGGGCTGTTTGAGGTGTTGCTTCAGCGGGTTTTTGCGCGGCGACATGACTATCAAGTGAATCGTTATGGCGTGAGTCGATGCGATGCCGGGGCACATCGATGGCGTGCGATAGTTTATCGGATTTGAGTTTCGACGCGGCCTCTACTGGCTGCACTTCTTCATCGGGATCTGCTCCGGCGGCGGCCCAAGCTCGAAACACGGGATAGGTGAGCAAATACAACGGCAGGACGGCAATCAAACCGATCAAAAAACTGCCCATCACGACGGTGTTGTTCAGATCCGTCCAAGCCATCAGCGGGTACTGGTAAGCCTTCGTGAGTGCTTCAGCCACACGTGGTTGTTCAAAAAACCACCGTCCGAGGCGATCGAACGTGGGGTCGATTCGCGGAGCAACTAGGGTGACACCGATTCCGACCAAGGCGACCAAGGCGTGATTGACGTGCAATGTCAGCACGATCAAAACGAGTGCGACGGTGAGCAGGTTGCCGTGAGGGATCACGCCTAAGAGAAAACCCAATGCGACCGCCCACGCGAGCTGAGAGGGATGTTTCCTCCCAGCGATCGTTTTGCGAACGCTGCTGATCAGCTTGATCATCCATAAAATCATGGTTTCCGCCTCATGCGGTTAATAGCCGGCGCGAACTCGGGTGCCCCAATCATCCTGACTGGTCAACAGTAGAGCTGTGCACTCGGAAAATCATTGCGGTACAGGATCACGCAGTGAGTGTCGACACCGCGCTATCGGAGTGCATCGACACAATCCGCCTGAATATTGAATACAATCGTCAAAATCGTCACTGCCAGAGCAATGACTGACTTTTGCACCGTGCCTAACGAGTTTCACACGCTCACATAGGCATCCCATTGCTGTTTATTTGAAAAAAAACGAACGCAGAGCCGCGGGAGTCGGGAGTCGCAGAGAAGAAATTCTTGATAGGAAGTCACAACGCATAGTCACCAGACCTCTTTATCTCTCAGCGTTGTCACCTGCCTGCGTCCTTGCGTCTCCCCGCCTCTGCGTCAACTCTTCCCGTGTCGAGTGCGGTGACTGGAAAAAGTAAGCTCACGCTTCAGACGTTTGCTGCAACGCCATGTCCTTGGCCCCTTTCAAATCCAACTTGCCCGTGCCCAGCAATGGGATCGCTTCGACTTCGATGAATCCGTCGTTGCCGGGGATAAACAAATTCGGTAAGCCCGCTCCACGCAATTGTTCACGAATCGTCTCAACGGATTTCGACGTGGGCGTGTGCAAGACAATCAATCGCTCACCTTTCTTCTCGTCGGGGATCGCCGTCACGCAGGCGCGCAATTGATCGTCGTCGGCACCTTCGCACAGAATCTTGCCGATTTCCTCTTCGACTTTCAGGTGTGGCACCATCTCGCCACCGATCTTAGAAAAACGACTGAGCCGGCCCGTGATATGTAAAAAACCATCCGCGTCGATATGGGCAATATCGCCTGTGCTATACCAACCATCGACAACCGCCTTTGCCGTCAGTTCCGCTTGATTAGCATAACCACACATCACATTCGGTCCCGTCACCATCAACATGCCGTCCTCACCCGTGGACATTTCATGACCATCGTCAGCAGATAAAATCTTCGCTGAGATCCCTGGCAGCGGCCGACCGACGCTGCCCTCGACCCGGTCAGGTTGGAACTTAGCAAGAGAGCGAGAGATCGGGATGTTGACGCTCACCAGCGGACTCATTTCAGTCGTCCCATAACCCTCGACGGGACGCACACCGAATTTCTTTTCAAAAGCATCGAACAAATCCATCGGCATTTTTTCAGCACCGACAACGACCACGTCGAGCGTTTTGAATTGTTCTGCGCTCACGCGTCGCAAGTAACCACGCAAAAACGTGGGCGTTCCTAACAGCACGGTCGCTTTGTATTTCTCAACGAGTTTGCCAATTTGTTTGGAATCGAGCGGATTGAAGTGATAGACGCCCGCCGGACCTAGTGTTTGTGCCGCCCACAAAGTGACCGCGTAACCGAACGAATGAAAGAACGGTAACACACCAACCACGATGTCTTCTTGATTGAGCCGCACGGCACGACCGACTGCGTCCACGTTATGGCTGACGTTGGCGTTGGACAATAACACGCCTTTGGGCATGCCCGTCGAACCACTTGTGAAAATCACCGTCAACAAATCGTCACACGAAACCTTGTGCAAACCGAGGATGCGTTCAAGCAACCAAGCAGGCACGATGGTCGCTTGCAAGGCCGCGATGACTTTGTCCGCCGTCGAGACTTTCTTTTTGAGTTCATCGAGTGACACGATTTCGGCATCGAGCTTGATATCGAGTTTTTCCATGAAACGATCACTCGTCAGCACATGCTTGACGCCCACGTCGCGGATGCAATGATTCATCACATCGCTGGTGACGGTGTAGTTAAGGTTCGCACTAACGCGGCGATCAGCGGCCAAGGCCACGTTGACGGCGACCGCACCGACACTCGGCGGTAACAACACGCCGACGAACTTTTCATCGTCAGAAAAAACTTCACGACGCAAACAACGACGCAGGGCCAACGTGCGGATCAGCAATGTGCGACCGCCTGCCTCGACACCGAGCGTATCGGCAGCTTGCAATCGACCGCCCCGTCGCCGCCAAGCCCGCAGGACGCGCCGCGCGAGCACGGGGAACTGACGTCGGTTGTCGATTTGAGCCTGCGAACCGAGCGCTTGCACACGAGTACGAATCGTCGAGATGGGCGTTTCCGGTGGTAACGGTTCGCCCACATAGAGTGTGATGGTACGGCGAAATTGTTTCGGCCACTTTTTGAAGAACCGACCTTCGGAAAAACTGAAGATACTGCCCCAAATGCCTTCTAAATAAACCGGAAGCACTTGCGCGGTTGTCTTTTGCAGGATCTTGGTCATCCCAGGCTTGAATGCTTGAAGTTGACCGGTGCGAGTGATGGTGCCCTCGGCAAAAATGCCCACGACGTCGTTGCTGTTCAGCCCCTCGCGAGCGTCACGAATGGCACGCCCGATCGCTTTCGGGCCGCCCATCATCAAAATGGTGTCGAAGGCACCAGACAAATACTTGGCCAAGCGTGAGTTAAAATTCCCGCCATCGACGACGAACCGAACGTTCCGCGGCAGCAACCACAAAATCAAAATACCGTCGATCCATGAGACATGGTTGCTGACGAGCATCACGCCGCCTTCGCGCGGTAGATTCTCTAAACCAACCACTCGACCACGATAAAATGTACCGAGCAGCGGTCGAAACACGCCGCGAATGAATCGTCGTGGATAACGCCAGGCGATGAACGCTAGAACTGCGATGATCGCAATGATAACGATGAGGGTGATTTGCAGTGGACTCAACGAAAAAACTCCCGTCCGAAATAGAAATCGTGATTTTAAGAACTCATGATGATAGCAATCTGGTGCCCAGGGCGGAGCGGTCGATGCGCAAGAAAATCGGACCGCGAGCCTGAGGGCTACGAAATTTGGCAGGGAATGCTACGATTCTAAGGGCTAACGAAAACCCGCGTCTAGCGTCTTTGGCTCCCTAGCCGCCCGCTGTCAGCGGGCTGTTGATTTAGTTGAATTCCAAGTCTCTTTTGTTTATCCGTTAGCCAGAGGCGTACTCTTGCGTCGGAAAGTACGCCTGCGGCTAACTGTTAAACGACTCAATCAACAGCCGGCCAGTGTCGTCTCTTCCATTCCCCTCCAAAACAGTCTATCCATCATGAGCGACGAATCATCCTCTTCCCCTCAAGCTAAACCGGTTTCCGCGATCGCTCGGCGATGTCTGGGCGTGTTGATCGAAAAAGCGAAAACGACGCCGGATTCCTATCCCCTATCGTTAGCGGCGATCATTACGGGATGTAACCAGAAATCTAATCGCGATCCGCAAATGAACGTGGAAGAAGGGGATGTGTTGCGGGCACTCGACGAACTCCGTGAGGCCGGAGCGGTGCGAGAAATCCAGGGCAGCGGACGGGTCAATAAATATCGCCATGCAGCTTACGAATGGTTCAATGTCGATAGCCCTGGTGCCTCGATCTTGACAGAATTGCTGCTGCGTGGGCCGCATACGCTGGGTGAAATTCGCACGCGCGCCTCACGCATGCACCCCTTTGTCGACTTGACGGCCACGCAAGCAGAAGTGGATTCGTTGATCGAAAAAGGACTCGTATTCGCCGTCACACCGCCAGGTCGTGGGCAAACGTTTGCACACACACTGTATACCCCGACCGAACGCCAACATCTTGCGGCCAAGATGGAAAAATTGGCGAGCGCCGCACCGGAGAGCGAATCGATTGCGACTGCGAAACCTGGGTCACTGGCCAACGAAAGTCGCATCGACCGAATTCAAGAGCGACTCGAAGAGGTCTCCGCACGGCTAGAAATGCTGGAGCAAAAACTAGCCGATTGGGAAAAGTAAACTTGTGTTTGCGGACAGTCGAATCCTAACGTAGCGGAACTCGTCAAGAGTTTCGTCAGTCGCTGAGCTTGGAACGAAAGTCTTGACGACTCCCACTACGGCAACTCGCCCGCTGGGTTATTCGCGAAATCGCCAGCGACCACGGTGACGATGCCATCGGGGTCGATGTATTTACGCAGCGCCGCGTTGACGTCCTCGACAGTCGCGTCACGAATCTGTTGTTCATGCTCAGCGATCGCGGCCATCGTCCGATCGGTGAACGTGGACATCATCAACATGGATGCCAGCGACGGATCGCCCGTGCGAGAAATGCGTGCGGCTTGCAAATACGATTGCTTGGCCGCTTCCAATTCCTCGGCCGTCACGCCATCGGCCAAAATCCGGTCGATCTCTTCACGAATCACCTTCATCAACTTGTCTTTGTTCGACGGATTCGTGATCGCGTACAACGTCAAATCGACACGATCATCTTTTGGACGTGGCGACAAACCACTGCGGACGCCGTATGACAAGCCTTCCTGTTGGCGCACACGATCGGCCAAGCGGCTGCTTAACGATCCGCCGCCAAGAATGAAATTACCCAGCGTCAAGGCCGCATACTCTGGGTCCAAATCCGACAACGCGTACTGCTGACCGCTATACAACAACGCGTTGGATTTATCTGGCGTTTCAATCGTGACGACTTGTCCAGGAATGTCTGGATGAGCTGGTCGATCGATTCGCTCATAAGGTTGCTGCGTGGTCCAGCCTTCGAGTTGTGACTTGACTGCTGACAGCACCGCGTCAGGCTCAAAATTACCGACCACCGACAGCTCACCGGCTTGATTACCGAGATATTTCGCATGCAGTTCGCGAATTTGCTCAATTGTCGCTGATTCATACATCGCGATCTCTTCATCGATTGTCATCACATAGCGAATGTCATCGGGCGAGTACGGAGACAATAGACGCTGTAGTCTTTTCGGTGCCAATGCGTTCGGATCTGTCTTGCTCTGCTGCAAACTCGTGATGGTTTGGCGGCGGATCAATTCCAATTCAGACGCTTCGAGTCGTGGCGACTTGAGCACGCTGCCGACCAGGTCGATGACTTCGGCGAGTTGTTCCTGCTTGGTTTTGACTTCAACTTGCAGCAATCCCATCAAGGTATAAACAGTGACGTCCGCTTTCAGCCGCGTGTACTCATCTTGCAACTCGGGATACGTCAGCTCGGTAGTCCCGCGAGCCATCAGCATGCCCAACAATTCGACCGCGCCCATCCGATCCTTCAGTGAGGTCGGCGTGCCGAAACGAATCGTCAATTTGAGTGAAACGGAATCGCCACGTGTTTTCTTCGGCAATAACGCGTAACGGATGCCACCGACCAATTCACCTCGCAAGACGCGTTTTTCGATACCGATCGGATCGGGGTCGAAACTCTCACCGGCCGCTGCAGCTTCCCGGCCTTTGTAGTCGTTTAACAGCACGTTCAAATCGGGAGAGACTGGGACGCGGACCCGATCGGATTCGGTAGTCGGGATAAACAAGCCAACGGTGCGATTGTTTCGCGTCAAATACTTTTTCGCAACCTCACGAACTTGCTCAACCGTGAGGGCTTCGACCGCATCGCGATACAGGAAATACAATCGCCAATCTCCTTGGGCCGCCCAATCGCTCAACGTCACCGCGATGCGGTCGGTATCGGCACTGGCCATCTCGCGTTGTTTCAGAATCTGGGCCTTGGCTCGCTCCACTTCGGCCTCCGTGATCGGCTTGCTACCCCAAGAGTCTTCCAACAACTCGAGCAATCGAATCCGGGCTTGTTCGAGCGATTGATCGGTAGGCACCTCTGCCATCGTGATCAGCAAGCCTGGCTCGCGGAATCCGAATGCCATCGCGTACACGCTGCTAGCGATCTCGGTTTCGACCATTTCTTTGTACAGCCGACCGCTCGGTTCGTCACCGAGGACAACGGTGAGCGCTTTGACTGCGGCGTAATCAGGATGGCTGCCGGCGGGGATATGATAGGCGGCACCGAGCGCTTGGATGTCGCCAACGCGGCGGAGCACGACCGTGCGTTCACCATCTTTGGCTGGTTCGACGGTGTAGGTTTCGTTGATCGGTGTGTCAGGGACCGGGATCGGCCCGAATGCGTTTTGAATGGTCTCCAGTGCATGCAGCGGATCAAACTTGCCCGCCACGATCACCATCACATTGTCGGGGCGATAAAATTTGCGATAAAACTCACGCAGTTTGACGATTGGCACCCGCTCGATATCACTTTGGTTACCGATGGTGGATTTGCCGTAGTTGTGCCAATCGAAAGCCGCCGATTCGATCCGCTGCATCAAAACTTGAGTGGGCGAGTTTTCACCGCGTTCAAATTCATTGCGAACAACCGTCATTTCACTGGCTAAATCTTCCCCGCGAATGAAACTGTTGACCAACCGATCGGCTTCGAGATTGACAGCGAATTCCAGGTTGTCTTTGCTGGCGGGCAGCGTCTCGTAATAGTTCGTGCGATCCATCCACGTGGTGCCGTTGAAACGAGCACCACGGTCGGTCAACGCTTTGGGGACGGCTGGGTGCGTCGGCGTGCCTTTGAACAGCATGTGTTCGAGCAGGTGAGCCATGCCCGCTTCGCCGTAACCTTCGTGGCGTGAACCGACGAAGATCGTCATGTTGACCGTCACGACTTCTTTGCTTTCGTCCGGGAACAGCAGGATCTGTACGCCGTTGTCGAGTTCGTATTGCGAGATCCCCTCGATACTGCGAATCAATTCGGGCAAACTGGCGGTAGCGGCCACATTCTCATCCTGGGTTGTTGTTGCGTCAGTGGTGGTTGAATCAGCGGCGACAGCCGGCGGAGTTGCGACATCATCGTCGGCACTTGCCAGCATCGCTGGAGTTGCCACGACGAGCCAAGCGGCGATCGAAACGACACCGGAGAAAGACGCGAGACATCGACGAGGGCGATACAAAAAAGTTCGGTTCATCTGGTGAAAATCCGTTCGTTGGTGGCAGATTGTTCGAGTTTGAAAAATTGTAACGTGCCGGTCACCCTGTCGACCATGACCCTGCTGGCAGAATGGGACCTGTCGCCGAATGACAACGACTCGAACGACGAACGAACGTCAGCTCAGAAAATGATCTTGCCGATCAAGTCACGGAAGCCGTTATGCTACGGATGGTGCTCAACGAGTCCCACCCGCGACCGAGATCGAGAAGCCATCGCTGAATTTCTCGCTAAGGTTATTCAATCAGCTCGTCAATCTTCTCTTGCAGTTTCTCGAACTGCTTCGCATCCGGCCAATTGTAAAAACCCTCTACCTTGCCTGCAGCGTCCACCAACACGAACCGTTCGGTGTGAAATTGTTTGCTCACAGGTTGGCGAAATATCTCGCCACCAACTCGTTGGATGTACGTCAAATCGCCAGTTAAGAACAACCACTGCTCGGGGTCCGCACCGAAGCGAGCCGAGTACTCCTGCAACACTTCAGGGGTATCGTTTTCCGGGTCCACCGAGATCGCGACAAACTTCACACCGCGGTCTTTGAACTTTGTCTGCAGCTCTTGCAGTTTCTGGTTCTGCTGCACACAAATGCTCGGGCAGGTGCTGAAGAAGAAACTGACCACGTAAGGTGCTCCTTTCAGATCCTCGCTGCTAACCTCCTCGCCACTGCGTTCGGTCAGCGTGAATCGGCTGAGCCATTCTTCGTCTTCGGGCGGTTTCGTCGGCGATCCCATGTCGATGTCAGCGGCTGTCAAAGTTGCATTGTCTGCTACCGCGTTATCGTTGGAGTAGACCGTCTCGCCCACGGTCGGGTCAGTGCTGTTTGGCCCGCGTAATTCGCGAACAACAATGCCGAGAGCAAAACCAACGGCCAGGATCAGGACGACGTGGAGGACGGTTTTCATGGTGGGGTGGTGGATAGGTTGTAGGCGGGTGAAAAGGTCGTGGGTGGGCGAAAAAAAATCGTTTGGCAAGCGAACGTATTAAACCATGGTATCGACTCGGCGACTGCCACGCATCAAAAACCACGCAACTGCGACAGTCAGTCCGGTGGCCAGGAGTGTTACCGTCCAACACGTCAATGAGTTCGGAGCAAATCCGGCGGTTGACAGATTCAGATCTGGATCAATCAAACGACGCAGCTCGATCATCGCGTAGCTCAACGGATTGGCTTGCATGATCCCCGCGAGCGACCATGCCCCCCAACCCAGGCCCTCGCCCGGGCCAGACCAACTCCAGGCCGGAATTGGGAAAAAGGTTCCCGCCAGCAACCACATCGGCATCAAGCCGAGCATCATGATCGCATGAAACCCCTGAGTGCTCTCCATCGGCCAAGCCACGATCATGCCCAACGCGCACATCGCGATCGCCATCAAGGCCAACAGCAACATCAGCAGCGGGAACGAACTGCCCAGCGTCGGCAGCGACGTGGCATCGGTCCACGCGGAGACCGCATACACCAGCGCGAGGAACACCAAGGCTTGCACCCAGGCGATCGCGCCACCGCCGAGTACTTTGCCAATGAGCACGGGAAACCGGCCCACCGGTGAGACCAGCACGGATTGCATGAAACCTTCCCGCCGATCTTCGATCACTGAAATCGTGGCGAAGATGGCGGTGAATAAGACGATCAACGCCACCGTACCGGGCAAGAAGAACTGCAGAAAATTCTCTCCGCCCGTCGTTTGAAATGAACCGCTCAAGCCCGTGCCAAATAGCAACCAAAACAAGAGTGGCTGCAGCACCGCAGCCGTTACGCGATTGCGTTGCCGAAAGAAACGTGTCCACTCACGACGAGCCAACATCCAACCAGCGCTGAGGCGTGAAGAGAGTGAGAGTTCATTCATGAGTCGTAGCGGAAGTCGTCAAGACTTTCGTCCAATGGGAGACCTAAGCTCCTGCTGAGTCGAGTTAACGTTCGGCAGGAGCCACACGCTCCCGGTATGAAACTTTTCGCTGCTTGCAGCGACCTGAAACTAAGCGGTCACGCCCAGTGCTGCACGCAGTTTCGCTGCGTTACCGGCTTGACCGAAGGCGGTCATGCGAGCCACGCAAACGTCCTTCATCGCCGTGCGAGCGGGTTTCAGGTAAGCACGTGGGTCGAACGCACCTGGATCTTCGGCAAACACCTTGCGGATCGCACCGGTGATCGCCATCCGGCAATCTGTATCCACGTTGATCTTGCGCACGCCGCTCTTGATACCGCGCTGAATTTCTTCCACTGGCACGCCATAGGTTTGCTTCATCTGACCACCATACTTGTTGATGATGTCCTGCAACTCTTGCGGCACGCTGCTGCTGCCGTGCATGACCAAGTGTGTGTTCGGAAGCATCGCGTGAATTTCTTCAATGCGGCTCATCGCCAATACTTCGCCGGTGGGTTTTTTGCTGAACTTGTACGCACCGTGACTGGTACCGATGGCAACTGCCAAGGCATCCACGCCCGTTTCTTCGACAAACCGTTTGGCTTCATCGGGGTCCGTCAACAATTGATCGTGGGTCAATTCACCAACTGCACCGTGGCCGTCTTCTTGTTCGCCTTCGCCGCTTTCGAGCGACCCCAGGCAACCGAGTTCACCTTCCACGCTGACACCGCGAGCATGAGCGGCGCGAACGACTTCGGATGTCACGCGGACGTTGTAGTCGTAATCGGCAGGCGTCTTGCCGTCGGCCATCAGCGACCCATCCATCATCACGCTGGTGAAGCCGTTTTCGATCGCGGACAAGCAAGTCTCAGGGCTGTTGCCGTGATCTTGGTGCATGACGATCGGAATGTGTGGATACAATTCGGTGGCGGCGATCATCAGGTGCCGCAGGTAATTGTCTTGAGTGTAAGAGCGAGCGCCACGCGAGGCTTGGATGATGACTGGTGAATCAGTCTCTTCGGCGGCCTCCATGATCGACTGGATTTGCTCCATGTTGTTCACGTTAAACGCAGCGACGCCGTAACCGTTTTCGGCGGCGTGATCGAGAACAACGCGTAGGGGGACAAGTGCCATGGTGGAAGGTTCCTGTATCAAAGAAGGGAAAACGGGCGTGCAACGATCCGCGCGAGTGCCCCAATGGAACAAAGTACCGCGAATTCAGCCGCGATTATCACGCTCAGATGCAAATTCGCAAGGGGCACGCGCAGTCGGCGGGTTTCTAACGCTATCACCGCCCACGATCGACGTTGCGGGAACATTCCCGCCCGTGATGGGACGAAGGTGGCCTGCTAAAAAGTTGGGCTTGCAGAGCAAATGAGCCATGCCGGATTTGTTCCCTTGAATGATTCAGTCTCCCCTCGCCCCGAAGCGGGGCGAGGGGAGCCAGGATATTGGAGATTAAAACTTGCGCAATCGTGAAGCGTCACAACCCCAACTTTTGAACAGCCCTCGCTAGCGACAAGACGGCTAGTAACTTATCGACTGGAGCTTAAGCCAAGCTATCAATGATCCGGTTGAAGGTCGGGCTGGGCCGCATCGCTTCGGCCGCCAGTTCCTTGTTGGGGAAATAATAACCGCCGATGCTCACGGCCACGCCCTGAGCCTCGTTCAACTCGCGGACAATCTGGGATTCGCTTTCAGACAACGCTTTCGCGACTTTGGTGAACCGCTGTTTCAAGCCAGCGTCTTTGTCTTGTGCCGCTAACGCCTCGGCCCAGTACAACGCGAGATAGAAATGACTGCCACGATTGTCCAACTCGCCAACGTCACGTGATGGCGATTTGTCTTCATCCAAAAATCGACCGGTGGCGTCGTCTAAGGTGGACGCCAAAACGGCGAGCGAACTATCACCAGTCTTCTCGGCGAGATCCTCTAACGAAACCGCGATCGCGAGGAACTCGCCCAGCGAATCCCAACGCAGATGGTTCTCGGCTTCAAACTGTTGCACGTGTTTGGGCGCTGAACCGCCCGCGCCCGTTTCAAACATTCCACCGCCGTCTAGCAGTGGCACGATCGACAACATCTTGGCACTCGTACCGAGTTCCAAGATTGGGAACAAATCGGTGAGGTAATCTCGTAGCACGTTACCAGTAACTGAGATTGAATCGAGACCGTGGCGACAGCGACCGCACGCGTGCAATGTTGCCTCGACGGGTGAGAGAATCTGAATGTCGAGGCCCGTGCAATCGTGTTGCTTGAGGTACATTTCCACTTTCGCGATCAGATTGCGATCGTGAGCACGGTTGGAGTCGAGCCAGAACACGGTGGCCGCTCCCGTCGCGCGAGCTCGTGCAACCGCCAATCGGACCCAATCAGCGACGGCCTCCTCTTTGGTCTGACACGCACGCCAAATATCTCCGGCTGCCACTGAATGCTTTAGCAGCGTTTCGCCAGCCGAGTTCACCACACGAACTTCGCCCGCCGCCGGGATCTCAAACGTCTTATCGTGCGAACCGTACTCTTCTGCTTTCTTGGCCATCAAGCCAACATTGGCAACGCTGCCCATTTTGGTCACATCAAACTTGCCGTTGGTTTTGCAATCGTCGATTATTGCTTGATAGACACCCGCGTAACTGCGGTCTGGGATCATCGCGATCATGTCGTGCAGTTTGCCATCGGCACCCCACATCTTGCCACCGACTCTGATTGCCGCAGGCATTGAGGCATCTATGATCACGTCGCTGGGGACGTGCAAGTTGGTGATACCGCGATCCGAATCGACCATCGCCAACGACGGCAACTCCGATTCAATCTTGACCATGGTCGCTTCGACGATCGCCCGTTCGTTCGCCGGTAACGCTTGGATCTTACCGAGAACTTGACCGAGTCCTTGATTCGGGTCAGCACCAACGCGCTCGAGTAGGTCGCCGTGCTCGCTGAACAACTCGTTGTACAAAACATTGACGACGTGGCCGAACATGATCGGATCGGAGACCTTCATCATGGTCGCCTTGAGGTGCAACGACAACAACACGCCTTCCGCCTGGGCTGCGGCAGCCGACTCGGTGACGAACGCTCGCAAGTCCGCAACGCTCAGCACGGCGGCATCAAAGACTTCGTCTTTCTCGACGGCGATCGCCTCTTTGAGCACGGTGAATTTGCCGTTGTTGTCGACGTGCTCAATTTTCAAGCGATCGGCGGCGGGCATCACAACGGACTGTTCGCTGCCGTAGAAATCGCCCGCCTGCATGTGAGCCACGCGAGTCTGGGAGTTGCCCGACCAGGCACCCATGGAGTGCGGGTTTTTCCGGGCGTATTCTTTCACCGGTGCGGCCACGCGGCGATCCGAGTTGCCTTCTCGCAAGACCGGATTGACGGCGCTGCCGAGCACTTTGGCATAAGCGGCTCGAATGGATTTCTCTTCATCGCTGACCGCTTCCGCTGGGTAATCTGGGACGTCGTAACCCTGGGCTTGCAGTTCTTTGATCGCGGCGGCGAGTTGGGGGATCGAGGCGCTGATGTTGGGCAGTTTGATGACGTTCGCAGTCGGTTGTTTGACCAGTTTGCCTAGTTCAGCGAGCGCATCGGGGACGCGTTGTTCAGGCTTCAATCGCTCAGGAAAGCTGGCCAAAATGCGGGCGGCGAGTGAAATATCGGAAGCTTCGAATTTCAAACCAGAGGCTGCGGTGAAGCCACGCAAGATCGGCAACAGGGAATGTGTCGCCAGCGCCGGGGCTTCGTCGGTAATCGTGTAAACAATCGTGGCCATGGAAAATCCCGACAGGAAGGATGGAAGTGCGATCAGTGGAGCCGAAAGCCTGTAGATTGGCGAGAATTCTGTCAATGCCTGCGGGGCGTCAGATAAGGCGTGAAACACGAATTGGCTTGACGTGAGATGCACGATCCAGCTATCGACACTCGTGAAATTCTCTCCCCTGCTCCCTGCGATCTTGCTCAATGGCCCAACTCGACAGCATCAACGTGCATCGTCCGCGCCGTTGGGACGAGCCGCTCGATCCGCTCATGACGGATGGGGATGTCGATTGGCTGCTCGCTCGGATGCCCTTCGCGGCGCTCGACGCCAAGCAATTTCCTAAGTCGATCCCGCTCGAAGGGGTGCTCAAGAATGATTGTCGATTGCATCGATTTTCACCAGGACAAGTCATCGTTCGCGAGGGCGACTACGCCAACAGCGCGTTCCTCGTCCTCGACGGCAACGCGGAACTCGTCACTCGTGCGTTGCCACCGGAGCAGCTAGGCCGCCGAGATATTGAAAAACAGAGCTGGCCTGCGACCTTGTGGAAATTCCTGCGTCCCTCCGGCGTCCGCGAAGCCCGAGCACCGCACGATGTCACACCCGACGTTGAAATCCACGATCGCGCATCGACAGAGGCCGAGAATCACGAGTCCGCAGGCGATAGCCAACCGACACTGTTCCTGCAAGATTTCGCTGGTCTGGTACGGGCGGGGCAAACGGTGCGGCTCGTCGCTGGCGAACTGTTCGGCGAAGTCGCGACGATGTTACGCGGACCGCACGGTGCGACGGTGGTCGCTGGCGAAAATGCCACATTGCTGGAAATTCGACTGCAAGGCTTGAAGATGCTGCAGAGCGACACGGCGTTTGCGCAGCGAATGGAAGATCACTATCGCGAACATTGGCTGGCGATTCATTTGCGTGAAATCCCGCTGTTGCGGTTTGTGCCAGAGTCCAATTTGCGAAACGTTGTCGAGCATACTCAACTCCGCTCATTTGGCCGATTGCAATGGAACGCCGACTACGCCAAGACCCGCAAGCTTTCACCGGCTGAACAAATCGCTTCGGAACCAATCGTTGCACGGGAGGGGCATCAGGTAACGGATTTGATCGTCGTCCGTAGTGGTTTTGGGCGTGTCTGTCAAAGTTACGGTGCCGCCCAACGCACGACCGCGTATCTGGGCAAAGGTCAGGTATTCGGCTTGGAAGAGATCACGCTCAGCATCATTGGCTCACCATCGACGTCAACCGCACCGCTGCCGTTGCAACACTCATTGCACGCAGTCGGATTCCTCGACACGCTGCACATTCCTGTCGAATGCTTCGCGCGTGAAGTCCTGCCGCATATCCGTCGTTCGGAACTGCCGCCATCCGCAGCCGACGCGATGTTGCATGGCACGTCAACCACGACTAAGCGAGAACGCCGCGGTACAGCCCGAACGACCGACGATCCCGTTTTGCCGACGACACACAAGCTCGATGTTCAAACGAAGACTTGGGATGATTTGCCCAGCCCCACGGGGACGTCGTTCGAGCCGACGGGATTGCTCGAATTTATCGTGCAGAATCGTTACAACAACGGCAAGCAAGCGATGATTATCGACTTGCATCGCTGCACTCGCTGCGATGATTGCGTGAAAGCCTGTGCCGACGTGCATGATGGCAATCCACGTTTTGCGCGTATCGGTAACCATCACGAACGATTGCAATTCGTTCAAGCCTGCATGCACTGCACTGACCCGGTGTGCATGATCGGATGCCCGACAGGGGCACTGCACCGCGATGAAGCAACGGGACTCGTTCGAGTCTCCGAAAACATTTGTATCGGCTGTGGTGTGTGCGCGAACGGTTGCCCCTACGACAACATCGAAATGGTGGCCGTGGCCGATCCCAAAGGCCGTCCATACGTCGATGACAAAAACAAACCGATCACCAAGGCGACCAAGTGCGATATGTGTAGCGGTCTGCCGAGCGGGCCGGCCTGTGTTAATGCTTGTCCCCACGATGCCCTCGTGCGGATCGACTTGAGCGAATCGCCACCGCTAGAAGATTGGTTACGGAGGCGAACATGAGCAGCATCGATCGTCGCAGTAGCGGTGAACTCTCGGCATCGCAGAAGATCCGCAGTTCCGCAGTGCAAGCTTTGCAACAAATGTCAGGCGGCGGACGTGCCTACTCATTCCGACGCCGACGTGTGATGTCGATGCTGATCGTGCTCGCGGTCCTGGCTGCGGTCACCGTCGTCGCGGCATGGATGCACACAGCATTGCTGCACTCCGGTGTGATGACGGGTTGGATGCTGATGAGTTGTCTGGTGTTGTTGATCTTGATCGGTGTCCGTCGCCGCATCCCCGTCTTGCCGTTGGGCACGATGAGCACATGGACTCAGGTCCATATTTATTCCGGTGCGTTTTCAATCGGTGTATTCTTGCTGCACGTGCCCGCGATCATGAGCGGCCAATTTATCGCCAGCGGATATCTCGAAGGCAGCCTGAGCGTGTTGTTCTGGTTCGTTAGCGGTTCAGGCGTGTATGGAATCATCGCCAGTCGTCGACTTCCATGGCGATTGACGCAAGTCGGTGAGCAAGTCCGCATGGATCAAATTCCGTGGCATCGCGAGCAACTTTCGCTGGCTGTCACGCGTGAAATTCACACACTCACCAACCCCTCGGCGATTGCGGTGATCGGTGAATTTCATCGTCGTTATCTCAATCCGTATTTCATTCGCAAACCATCACTGTTGTATCTCGCCATGCCGTCCTCGCTGCGTCGTCGACGGGTTTTAGCAGGACTCGTGGAATTGAATCGGTATCTTGAAGACGAGGGCTGCCGAGCCTCGGGCCGTTTGGCCGCGCTGGTGCGTCGCCGCGATGATTTGGATTATCAATACGCCTTGCAATTGCGGCTTCGTGTGTGGGTGATGTTGCATAGCACCGCTTCGATCATGTTGGTCGTGCTGGCGATCATTCACGGTTTGCTGGCGATGAGGTTTGTTGAATCATGAGTCGCTCGTCTGCTGATCGCGAACAACTCGATCTCCCCTCACCCGCTCGCTTGCAATATCCCGGCAAACGCTATCAATGCGGTCACGCTCCTGGTGCCCGGAAAAACTCCGGGCCAACGCCTTGTCCACTCGGTCCCACCGCGACCGGTGAGTGTCCACTTGCCCGCCTTTGTCAATCGGACGCATCTGCATCCGATACGAAAAAGCAACTGACCCCCTGTCGTCCGATCGCCACGTGGGCTGGTCGACGCAGGCGATTCACGGTGGCCGTTCTGCTGGTGTTCGCGCTCGCGCTAGTTGCGATCTTCGGCACACCGCTCACGCCGCATGTGGTCAAACCAGGCGAGCTGTCCTCCGCTCACGCACTGATCTTGACTGGTGATCTAACGATCGGCAGTTGCACGGTTTGTCACGGTAATGTTTCCGCCGAATCTTGGCTGGCGATGCGTGAGGCCGGTCACGTCAGCGACTCCGAATCACACACGATGACGCAGCGCTGTGTTGCCTGTCATCACAATCATATCCCGGAAAACCTAGCGACATCGGCGCATAACCTGACTGCTGAATCTCGTGTTGCGATCTTGGATCAGCGACACGAAATTTTGCGTTCGGTACAGGCAACCACCAGTAGTATCCAAACCGTCAGTCTTTCTCGTGGTGCAGCGCGAGATTGGATTCCACCTGCCGCGATATCAGCCGATGCGGTGGCGTGCAGCGTCTGCCATCGCGAGCACCACGGCAGCGAAGCGGATTTGAAAACGATCGCTGATGCGAGATGTCAAACCTGTCATTCACAAAAATTTGGCTCGTTCGCAGACTCGCATCCCGAGTTCAGCAACTGGCCGATCGCGACCCAACCCGCGATCGCGTTTGATCATGCGCGGCATGCGAAGATTCATTTTCCGAAGACGGCTGAAACGGCTGGTGCCGCTTCTGTGTCGTATGATTGCCGAGCCTGTCATGCGGTGCCGGGAGCGTCTGTAACGTCTTCGCTAACAGATCCGATCGTCACCACGCTGCCGTTTGAGATCGCGTGTGCTGCCTGTCATGATGAATCACTCAAAGTCCAAATTGCGACCGGACCTGCGTTGATCGAGCTGCCAATTCTGCCTATCGAAGTTGCTCAGCAAATCGAATCCTGGCCAGCCGCTGCGACGGGATCGCCCGATGGAACACTCTCATTGTGGATGTTGCTGTTATTGCAAGCGGAAGACCCGGCGAGCGATTTCACCAACATGGCGGATCTGTCGCGAGTCGATTGGCGGTCTCCACAAAACCAAGCGATGGCGGTGCGATTGGCGACGGCGATTCGGCAGTTTTCGATCAAGTTGTCGCTCGACGGACAGACTTATTTGCGAACGGCGGCTCGCAAAGCTGGGGCTGACGAGCCGACAGCGACCGCGTTTGCTCGTTCCTTCCCGACGCAATTGATGCGTGATGCCGTCGCGGAATGGTTTGGAAAACCAAACCCTCAAGCGGCCGACGGGTTCGCATCCCGATCGCCAAGAGTAGCTGCGTCAAAGTTCGACGATTCCGATTTGTTAGTGGCCGATGCAGCCAGCGACGAAGATGATTTGTTGCTCGATTTCTCTGGAATTGATTCTGATGACGCACTTTCAAACGAGCCTGCGGAAGTCGACTGGGAAGCGGAAATCCACGCTCGCTTCGATGCCGCGCGTTCGCAATCCCTCGGCGGTTGGTACCGAGACGATCTGACGCTATCGGTTCGATATCGGGGCAGCGGACACGGTGACGCGGTCCTGCGAAGCCTGATTGAAATCACCACTCGATTCATTGACCGTCGCAGCGAGGAATCTCACGCACTTCTCAAATCGCAAACCGCGACGGCGGCCTGCATCGCCTGCCACACGCGGCTCCCTTGGCGCGTCAGCGACACGCACGCGAACATTCGCGATCGTCTCACGCGGTTCAGCCATCGCCCTCATTTGGACATTGCGGCCCTGCAAAACTGCCAGCATTGCCATACCGAGTCCACGGACATCTCAACCGTTGGATCTGAAATCGCAGGCAGCCTTCCACAAGCTCATTCGGATTTTCATCCGTTGACCAAAGCCGCCTGTGCTCACTGCCACACACCGCAGGCGGCGGGGGATCACTGCACGACCTGTCACCGCTATCATGTAGGTGATGTCCACGCAAACACCACCACCGCAAGTTCCGTCGAACCCGTTCGCTAGCCGCTACGTGCGTCCGGGAGCGATCGCTTTTCGTGCTTCTACAACGACCAGCCCATCGCTTGACAGCATCGTCTCCCGATTGCGAGAATTCCGCTGTGGGGCGATCGTCGGTAACCACGGCACCGGCAAATCCACACTCCTGCGTGAGCTTGCCGCGACCCTCCAGCACACGATGCCGGGTGGCCAGTGGGTACAGCTCACCCAAGATGTGATGTCACCGGCCTCAGGTTGGCTTCATCAGCGCCTCCATCAAACCCGCGCTGTCGTCACGAACATCCGCACGGTTTTGTGTGTACAGCGTCGCGTCACGAGCGGTGGCGTGCTCGTCATTGATGGCGCCGAGCAGTTGCCAGCGGTTTGTCGCTGGTTGATTGCCGTCAACTGCCGACGGGCGGGCCATTTTTGTTTGCTAACGAGTCACCACGACATCGCTGGTTTCGAGACACTGTACCGAACGGCTCTCTCAGCGGAGCTAATTGAAGCGCTGCTAACGGATTTGCTATCACCGTGTGACCACGTTACAAACGTTACGTTGCCCGTTCATCTACGACAGCACATCGCCACGATTGACCTCACGAGCGTCACGAACCTTCGCGATTTATGGGATGAGCTTTACGAAGTTGTCGAGAGGAACGCAAACCTTGATGAGTAGCAGAAGTCGTCAAGACTTTCGACATGGTTCCATATCCTGAAAAACGAAACTCTTGACGAGTTCCGCTACGGCAGTCATTGTTCGGGTGGTCTTTCGTCCGTCTCTGACCGCCCAATTACTCGTTGACTCCTAAAGTACGCTTTCATGGCCGTTCGACTTAACGTTCTCGTACTACGACCTGCTGGCAATGGTTCAGCGTGGCATGCCCAGTGTGATGATGCGATTGGTCAATTACTCGGTCGACCAGGACTCGACTTGACGCTGCTCGAGCGTCTACCAGAGGCTGGGGATGGATCGACCGAGAGGCTGGCCCTGGAGTCCATCGGTGGCCATGTCGCTTGTCTCGCCTGGCAGGATCCCGCTGATTTGTTGGCCGATTTGCAGCGTGCAGGTCGACCGATGATTCGCCGCCGGCATGCAGGCGATTCGCAATGCGACGACGACGTCACGCTGCCAACGAACTCTGGCAACGCAGCGAAGGCTGGCCGGATGTACTTTTTTGACATGCGCGGCCAACGCCAGTCTCCGAGTATCCTCGGCGCGTTGCAATCGCTGTTGAAAACGCTGCAAGTCCCAACGTTTCAAATCGCATCGCTGGCGTCCAATCCGAAGCCCACCACAACAGCATCCGTCCGTCCAGCCACAACGCCGCCGGTCGCGGTCGCCTCCAATGCCGTTAAAGAACCATCTCGCAGTCTGCCGCCGATCTCGCCCGATCGCGACGACCTCGATCGTTTGGTCGATGAGTTGGATGAACTGGATATCTAAGCGTTAAAGTGGGATAGGCTTCCAGGCTGTCAACGCACTACTGACAGGCAGGAAGCCTATCCCACTTAGGAAACTCGACTCCTATTTTCTGCGCGGTCCTAACTCGAAAGCTCTTCCTCGGCACTTGCCAATATCGGCGTCGCCACGCTGCCTGCGCCGGGTCGAATCGAAAGGATTCGCATTTGAATTGATTTCAACGAGTGGTTAGGCAACGCGATTCCAACAAGCAAACCGACGCACAGTAACCGACCTAGCGACGAAAGTCCGAATAAATAGTGATAACCGTGGCTCGAATAGCCGACCCAACCCAGGATCGCAGCTCCGCACAGCGCCCCAGCACAAACCGCCAGCGTGTTGGCGAAGTTGTAATAAGTCAACAATCGCGTGCGTTGACCAGCAGGAAGCGTTTCAAAAAACATCAGAAAGAACCCGAGTTCATACGCCGCCCAAGCGATGCCGCTGAGGATTTGAACCACGACCAACCAAGCGACTTGTTCCGAGCAAATCCACAGCGCTGAAAGTGGCACTAAACACACACCGCCAATCCACAACACCTGGCGCGCACCCGAACGCTCAGCAATCCGCCCCCAAAAGGTCATCGACAAAACTTTGCTGACGAACGCCACCGAGATCAACATCACAAACGTGCTGTAGCTAAATGATAGCTGTTCGAGCATGTAAGCGGCAAAGAACGGACCGCTGATCTGTACGAACACTTGCATCAGCACCAGATACGCCAGCAATCGTTTGGCCTCGCGACTGACGCTGGTCGGATGTTCGACATTCGTGACCGAATTCGTGGCCGTATGCTTAGCATGCTTAGCCGACGATTCAATGTTGATCGGCGGTACGGTCTCGGCGACTTGCGAATTGGTCCGATGCAAGAACGATGCGGATACCAAACGCAGCAATCCGGCGGCGACAAACAAACCAGCGAAACCGGTCAACGTCACATCATTCGCCGACGACCATTGCAACAAACAACCGGCGATCATCAACGAGGAAAACGTGCAGATCTGTTGCAGTCGCGACCGCCGAGCGAAGAAGCGTGTCCGTCGCGTCGGCGGCACGATCCGTTCAATCCACGTGTTCCAAGCAGGCCCCGTCGCCAAGCCAGCGGCCCAGTACACGGAGGCGATCAACAACAGCATGGGCAGCGTCAACGAACCTGCCCAGGCGGCGAAAGCCAGCGGAATGAATGCGAGTGCTTGCAACACCGCACCTGTCACGATCCAACGTTGATAACTGCCCAGCCAACGGATCGCGATCGGCGATGCCAATTGCAACGTACCACCGACCAACAACGGGATGCTGGCGACAAGTCCAGATGCGGTTTCCCCTAAACCGATCGCCAACGCAAACGCCGGAAAGTACGTTTCGCCACAACCGACCATCCCGCCGAAGAACGCCGCATCTCCCATGCTGTGGGCCAGGTTGCGATTTTCAGTTTGATGTGGATCGGTGAAGGCGATTGTGGTGGTGGCGGGGGAAAAAAGACGATCCATGGGGACGGTTGAAATGATGATTCGGTCAGGTTTCGAGGTGTGGAAAGGTCTCCAGCAATGCTTGTACAATCTTTCGCTGGGTTTCCCTAGATCGCTTAAAAAAACGATGGTTGATTTCGATTTCAATCCCAGCGTACTCGGAGGCTGGCCAGCGAGTACGGAGGTGTGTCGTCAATCCATCGTCAGTTCCGGCATACGGCAAATTAGCGACCACTCGCAGACGTCGATGCGTCAGTAGCATCCCTTGCTGCCATCGTGTGCAGATGTCCGTCTCGGTCGGTGAGGCGGGGTCAAACAATAGCCCGATATCAATTGGTCGCCAAATGCCCGCCATCCGAGGTGTGAAGGTATGCACCGAAAGATGCACCACACGAGTGATTTTTCTCGCTTGAATTTGCGTCCCACCACCAACAACCGATTCAACTCGCTCCCGATACGGATGATAGTACGAGCGCAACATCTCATTGCGTTCAGCCTCGGTCAGCCGATTGCTGTATTTAGAGAATAATGACGGATTGTCCAGCGAGCGGTTCAGATCGACGAGCAACCGCGTCGTCTCCGCAGAAATCAGCTCGACACCCATCGCACTTGCCATTTGTTTGGCGGCGTCGAGAGCTCCTGGGTCGTAGCCACGATGACTCTTCAGTGCGGCACGTCCGCCTGGCGAATCGAATAATGACGCGTACCGACGTGGGACGCGATTGCCACCATGTTCACAACTGACGACCAATCGCGGTGCTGCTGAACTCACGATCGAAATGGATGCCCTTCGACTAAACAATCTGCCAATTGATCGTACACGCTGTGCAGATCATCACGCGTGAATTTCTTGCCGAGCGAGTTGCTGATCCGTGTCGCCAGCGTCCCGTGCTCGCAGATGATTTCGATCGGAGCATACAGCGTACTCAGTGCCGTATCATCGCGGCGAACCCGCTCCAGCAAGATCCGCCACAATTCACCTGCCCGGCATGAGGTGACGGGTGCACCGAGTGCGGCGAAATACTCCGAGTCCTCGATCATCGTGCGCTCGCCGCCCACGACCACGGCATCCAAGATCGCTCGCAAACGATCGGTCTTGAGTTGTTGCTGTGTCGCCAATGACGAAGGCAATTCCGCGACCAGCGCTTTCAACACAGCGATTACGGCTGCACAAATCGCCACATCCGCACCGGGATATTCTTGCACGTCCATCACGCGAATTTCAATCGAACCACGATCAAACCTCGCGATCGCCGCCCGCGCATTCAAAAACTCGACATCCATCACGCCTGCAGGATCGTGCCCACGCATCTGTTCCGCGATCGGTGCAAAAATCTGTTGACGATAACTCGCTTCGTCGAAAATCGGCTCGGGAATCAGCGGTCCTACCAACGTTGGTGCGGCATCGCAGTGTGAGGCGTAAAACTCCATCCGGGTATCGACGCGTCCCGTCGCACGGCCATCGACGATCGGTGAACTCGCGGCCAGTGCAGGCAGAATCGGCAGCAACAATCGCACCGCCGCATGCAGCCGCGCGAACTCATCGTCACCCGAAAACGGCAGATTCAAATGCACGCTCTGCACGTTCCCCCAGCCATGCCGCCGACAATCAAACATACGATCGAACGCCGTATAGATTTCGTGGTTCTCATGCGGCCAGAGCTGAGTCTCTTCGGCGGGGTTCATCCACGGGTGCATGGCCGTCGGCATCAATCGCAAATTCAAACGATCGAGCGTGGGCGTTAACTCGGCAATCGCCGTTTCAAAAGTCGACGGCAATGAACGCAGCTTTTTAGTCGGCAGCGTGGTTTTAAGTTCCACCACGTGCCGGGCCAGTTCGTTGGACCAGGTCACCGGACCCGATTCGTAATCGCTCGCTCCCGGTCGGCCTGATAGTTCTGAAAGGATCATGTCTACTTGGCTGCGAACGTCGAGCGTCTCGCGGTCCACCAACATGTATTCAAGTTCGATCCCGAAAGCGTCAAAAAGCGACAGCGGCGAGTGATTCATATGCGAGTGGAAAGGTGGATGAAGAAGCGGATTGCAACGGCCACCCGCAGAAACTCACCACATCTTGACGACGGCCTTCAGAAAAGAACAGTGGCCGACATAAAGTAGCAGGCACACTCCGTGTTCCGCCCGCACCGTCCTTTTAATTCGCGGTGAGGGCGGATTTGTTGAACAAACCGAACGTCTGAAAATCAACGCGATTTGTTTCACGCTCAAGTTTAACGGTTGTAACGGTCGATACACCTTGGACGGCTTCTTTCTTTTCCGAGCCGGGGATTCATTCAAGGCCGAGGGATCGTTGCCATGGGGCTTTTCGGAACAATTCAGCATTCCGCTGGCGCCCTGAACACTGCCCAAGTCGGTTTGCAAGTCGTTGGCAACAACATCGCCAATGCCAATACCGACGGCTACATTCGCACCCGGTTGGAACAGGCCCCGTCAACGGCCGTTCGCGAGGGTGGGCTGATTCTTGGTACCGGTGTTCGTGCCACCGGCGTCAAGCAAATCATCGACCAATCGCTGGCCGAACGAATGTTCAACGCCAAGACCGCAGCGGCGGGCAGCGAAGCGTTGCAGTCGGCATACAATCAACTTGAAGAGTTGACGTCCGATCTCGATGGCGGTGGATTGGGTGAGCAGCTCTCACTTTTCAATAACTCGCTGCACGATCTTTCGACTCAGCCTAATGATTCGGCGATGCGTGAATTCGTTGTCATCCAAGCCCAGTCGCTGGCTAGCAGTTTGCAGAGTGCTCGCGACCGAGTAGGCGATTTGGGTTCGCAGTGGAACGGCAACATGTCTGAAATGGCGACCCAGATCAACCGGCTGACCGAACGGATTGCCCGTGCCAACGTGGAAATCACCACGATCGAAGGTGGCGGTTTGCTCGGCAGCGATGCGTCGGGGCTACGTGATCAGCGCTATCGCGATCTCGAAGAACTCGCCAGTTACGTGGACATTAATTTTCAAGAGCAAGCCAGCGGCAACGTGAACGTGTTCGTCGGCGGTGACTATCTCATCAGCAACGGTCGAAACCGGGAGGTCTACGCTGCGTTCGACGAACGGGCGGATGGAACCGAAGTTCGAATTCGCGATACCGATGCGAAACTCAACGCCAAAGGCGGTCGACTCGGGGCAGCCATCGAAGCCCGTAGTGGCGTGTTCGGCTCCTACATTGACAACCTGGATCATATCGCCGCCGAGCTGATTCATGGCGTCAACAAAGTCCACTCGCAAGGCCAAGGCCGGACGGGCTTCGCTTCGGTGATCGGCAGCAACCCGAGCGAACCGGGCGTGCCGATCAAGTCCGCAGGGTTGCCGATCGAACCCGGCAACGGCAGTTTCGATTTCAACATCGTCGATAACGCGGGCGAGCTAATCTCGACGACGCGCATCAACGTTCACAACATGGGCCAAGTCGGCGACTCCACAATCGCTTCGATCGCTGCTCAACTCAATAGCGTCACTGGCGTCACGGCCACGGTATCGGGTGACGGTCGATTGGTGATCGAGAGCGATGCG
The DNA here is from genome assembly GCA_041740155.1 of Rhodopirellula sp. Taxonomy (GTDB): domain Bacteria; phylum Planctomycetota; class Planctomycetia; order Pirellulales; family Pirellulaceae; genus Rhodopirellula. Next base: position 7,719 of record JBGSMN010000325.1, on the reverse strand, counting down.
CCAACATCGAAATTTACCTTCGGTGAAGACACCAGCGGTTTTTTGGCTGCCGCTGGCATCAATACTTTTTTCACCGGCACGTCAGCTCAAGACATCGCGGTCAATCAAACGATCGTCGATGACCTCGACCTGCTCGCTGTTTCGGCAGGCGGCGTTGGTCAAGACACTGATACGCTGTACGAACTTCTCGATCTCGTCGACCGGCCGACCGATTCACTGGACGGACGTTCGATTCGCGGATTATACGAACAAACGTTGTCTCGGATCGGTCGTGAAGTGAGTTTAGCGACAAGCTCCACCGAAGGACTCAACGATTTTTATGAAACGCTGCGCAGCCAGCACTTGGCAATCACGGGCGTGAACATTGACGAAGAGTCCATCAAGATGATTTCTTATCAACGGGCGTTTCAAGCATCCTCGCGAGTGATCTCAACAGCCTCCGAAATGCTCGAGATTCTGATGAACCTGTAAGCCAGAAGTGCTTACATCGACAACCCTAACGCAAACGCGACTCCATCAAGACCGATGGTAGAATCCGAGTTGACTGGTCCACCCGCGTCTAACCAGATCTGAGCTTCGTAGCCGACTCGCAAAAACGCACCGCAACGAGGTGTCAACGATTGACCGAATTGCAGACCCACCGAGCATTCTGCGTTCGTGATGATTTCGCGATGAATCGCGCGGTCTTCGAGTTCGATCATACCGGCGTTTCGCATTTCATAGATGCGTTGGTCGGTCTCACCAATCAAGAACGCGCCTCGCAAATTGCTGTAAAACGAAAACCGACTGCACGCGATCGCACGCGTCATCCACAACGACGCTGTCGGCCCGGCACCTTGAAACTCCAACTGGTTTCGCACCGCTTGCTGCATCACGTTCGTCCCGTCGTGCACTTCCCCAAGCAACAATTGATCCATGTCTGCGATCCGCACACCCATTCCAAACATCGCTTGCGTCGTGCCCCAACATACCTGCTGAGTCGCTTCGATATCGTAAGCTTGTAGAGTCAGTTCATGATGCACCGACAACGTCTCGCCAACATTCGCATTGGCACTACGAGTTAAGTTGCTGCCTGCTCCGAACACGTTCACGAATACGGGTGTCGCTCCGACAACCGCCGTCACCATCACGCCATCGGGTTCATCACTAAACCGAAAGTACGAACCACGTACGCCTGTTCCGCGACACGTTTGCCAACCCAACCAAGCCCGTGGGCTAAGACTGTTGTCGTAATCAAACGGCACCAATGTATTGCCAACGGGCGGGTCGATGATCAAAGCCACATCCTGACCAAACGTCGGACGTAGCCAGAGGAATTCAAACCCACCGTAGAACCCTGGTGCCACGCCACTGAAGTTGCCTGCACCACCACTTGGTGCACAGTCGCCAGACATCATCACGGGACCGCCGCCGATCGTCGAGAATCCATCGTAAGTGTTTGGCATCGAAGTCATGGTTGCTCCACCGACGACGTAGCCACCCGATGATATTCCCGGCTGGATGTTCTGGCCCCCTTGAATGTACTGGCCAGTTCCCGAGTACTGAGATCCCAAGTACTGCGGTGCGACGCCGGACTCATACAAGTACGACGTGTCTGACGAACCGATAATACTTTCTGCATAGCCGTACCCGCTGTTGTTGGGCATACCATACACGGCCCCACCGCAACCTGCCGCTCCGCACGCTGGCGTGCCGCAGGACGCTAGTTGAGCCTGAGGCTTAAACATCGATTGTGCCACTGTGTCAGGCCCCATTGCGATCGCGATCGTCGCGAGGAATGCCATCATGGCAAAGCGAATACTCATGATTTCCAACCAGAGTTTGAGAAACTGGGATGAACCATTTTTCACTATCGGGCCGCGCATCCGTTTTTTTCGCATCAGGAAACAGAATCTGTTCAATGCCACCTGATCGTTTTAGTTCAACATCAACCGCACACACAAAGCGTGCGATTTCCGCACGCTTTTGATGAAACGAGTGCCAAAAAGCACGCCACGCAAAATCAAGTCATTGACAAGTCACCGCTCGGCATCAATACTCGGCCCAACGATACTTGGTGCCGCGCTCAACAGTCTGTTTGACGCGGAAACAGGGAACTTCGGTGAGATTCCGAGACGGCCCGGCCGCTGTATCCGACGCACGAATCGTCTTCGCCCCCTCAGGCAACGACAATTCTAAACCCAATTCTGTTTCTAGTACCATTGCCGATTTACGCGGCGAGAAGGTCGGGATTGTGGGCGCGTCGGGAGTCAGAAGACCTACCAGATATTGGACGTTCCTACATGTTTGAGGCATTTCGCCACATTCATGGACCTTCTTGGGCGAGGTCAGCGTCACGAACCTGTTTCGTTTTCCTTACTAGCTATTTTTCTCTCGCTATTCGCTGGTGGTCATCTACCTCGCCCAGAGAAGTTGCGCTTGATCGTGGCCTGCCAATATGCCCGTTTCATTTTTTTACCATTCAAACCGTTTGTCCACACTGTTCAGAGTGACATTGCGATTGCGTGTGGCAATGGAATCCTTCACCTCCCCCCACGTCATCAGGCGAAGTAAATCATCAACCGCCTTCACGCTTGTCGAGCTGCTTGTGGTGATCGCAATCATCGGCGTACTCGTGGGGTTGCTACTACCAGCCGTGCAAGCGGCGCGGGAAGCAATGCGTCGCGCGTCCTGTCAAAACAATTTGCATCAAGTCGCTTTGGGATTGCACAACTATCACTCCGCATTCAATACCTTCCCGCCCGGTGCGATCGAAGTCCGTCCTGAAGTTGCCAATGGCAAACAGTTCGCTTGGTCAGCATTCATTCTGCCATACATCGAACAAACCGCCATCGCTGAGCAGATCGACTACTCACGGCGCTTTGATGATCCCGTTAACGATCCTATCGCCTCCGCTGTGATCACCAGCTACTTATGTCCAAGCACGCCGCGACCATCACCGCTTCGCGACAACCGCGGCGCGACCGACTACGGCGGGATCTATGGCGAACGCATCGTGAGCACAAACAACCCACCAAGCGGCATGATGATCCATGATCGCGGTTTGGGATTTCGCGATGTGCTCGATGGTAGTTCGCACACGATCATGGTCGCCGAAGATTGTGATTTCCCTGACGGCCAATGGATCAATGGTCGCAATTTATTCGATCAAGCGTTCCCTCCAAACAAGGCACCTGCGTTTGAAAACGACATGCGCAGTTTTCATCCCGGCGGTGTGATGGTGATGCTGACCGATGGAGCAACTCGATTTATCGTCGAACAAATCAACATGGAAACCCTAGCAGCGTTATGCACAAGAAACGGACACGAAGTGATTGAATCCGATTAGCCGATTAGCCGTAGCGGAAGTCGTCAAGACTTTCGTTTTACGCTCCGAAACTGAAGTTTAAGTTTAAGTTTAAGAACAAGACCCTTTTAGATTGATTATAGACAACCTGGATTTATTGCATGAAGACGCATCGAAGACACCTACTACTGCAATCGCTCGAAGACCGCCGACTTCTGGCGGCGGGACCGTATGCACCGGCTGCTGGTGTGGCAGGTTCTGACGCGATCAGCAACTCCGATCCTGCCATCATCGGTTGGGCCTCGGCGGTTGCGAACTATTCGCCTGGGACCAATGTCGATGCAGTATGGTCCAACGCCTCCAAATCGCTCGGCCGCGCCGAAGGGGCATTCGATTCAGTGGTCTCGCTCGGTCGTGGCGGTTCGCTGACGCTGCGTTTTGACACGCCCATTCGCGATGGACTGGGCGACGATTTCGCCGTCTTTGAAAACGCCGTCAACGACAACTTTCTCGAACTCGGGTTTGTCGAAGTCTCCTCCGATGGTGTCAACTTTGTTCGTTTTGCCGCTGACTCACGCACCGCCACTCCCGTTGCCAGTTTTGGAGCGGTCGATCCCACGAATTTGAACAACCTCGCTGGCAAATATCGCGCGGGCTTCGGCACCCCGTTTGACCTCGGCGAACTTCGCGGTCGCTCAGGCCTCGATGTGACCTCCGTCACGCATGTTCGACTCGTTGATATCGTCGGCGATGGAACAATGCATGATGCCTCGGGCGATCCCATCTACGATCCAACACCGACGTTTCAATCCGCTGGCCTGGACGTCGATGGTGTCGGTGTGATTCATGCAGTAGCAACCGGCGAAGTCGTGATTGATTTTGAAACTCTGGGTGCTGGCCTCGGTGCGGCCACCTTTGACAACGGAGCAAATGGCGCGGGTGGTTTCAGAGAACAAGAAATCTCGCTCAACAACAATTACTCAACCCAATATAACAGTTGGGCGGGATGGTCGATCTCGCAGTCTACTGACAACACCACGGCTGGCTTCGCCAATCAATACGGCGCGATCACTGGTGGCGGGGTTGCGAACTCGGAAACCTACGCCGTCGGCTTTTTTGACTCGTCGCCTTCAGGAGCCTTGCCACCACCCACGATCACGCTGGATCCCGCCAGCGGTTCGCGATTCGATTCGTTCTATGTCACCAACACGACTTACGCGACTCGGTCAATGCAGAACGGAGACGGGTTTGCGAAAAAGTTCGGCGGTCCTTCGGGCACCGACCCTGACTTTATGCGATTGACAGTCACAGGTGTCGACGCCGCTGGCAATTCGATCGGTAGCGTCAATGTCAATCTCGCTGATTACACCCCCGCAGCGGCTGCCCAAGATTCGATCTTGCAAGCTTGGACGCGAGTCGATGTGTCCTCGCTATCGAGTGCACGTGCGCTGCGGTTCACGATGCAGAGCAGCGACAACAGCCCCTTTGGCATGAACACGCCCGCGTTCTTTGCCATCGACAACGTCACGCTCCGACGCGCCGCCGTACCCTTTGATATTGCATCGCCACAAACCACCGAAGATCGCCCGGTTCTCGCCCGAATTTCGCGACCGACCGCCGACACGTCCGCCCCCATCGACGTTTTATTGTCACGCACAGGCAGTGATGCGGCGAGCTTACCAGCGATAGTCACGATTCCTCGCGGAGCAGCGTTTACGGAGTTCAATATCACGCCGGCCAATGATGGTATCCCCGCGCCTGATCGCTCATTGTCAATCACCGCCGAAGCTGACAATTTATTGCCAACAACACGTTCACTTGTGATTGTCGATGACGAGGCGCTGGCGATCTCGTTCACCAGCTCGCTCGTCAACGTCAACGAAGGAGCTGGCACCGGGGCGGCGAACTTGATTCTGACTCGCAATGACGCCGACTTCAGTGGGCCGCTGACTGTCTCACTGACGACCAGCCAAACCAACTTGCTCGGCCTACCCTCATCGGTGACGTTCGCCGCAACTCAACGCCAAATCAACATCCCGATCGACGTGCTCGACGACATGACCTATGGCAATGGCCAAACCGTCCTCGTCCAGGCCTTCACGCCTGGTCGCGAGGTGGCAACGGTAGCGATTCAAATCAGCGACAACGACGTGCCCACGTTGCGGATCGAGCCAGCCACGATCCGGCTGAGTGAATCCTCGCCCGCGACCACTCGCACCGTCTCGCTCGTCCGAAATACCGCTGACTCATCGCTGCCGATCACCGTTTCACTGCTGCTGCCTGATGGCGGGCCGCTGACAATTCCGGGACAAATCACGTTGAACTCTGGCGAAGCATCTGCCACTTTCGTCGTGGGCGTGGTCGATGATGCTCTGGTCAATCCTAGGACGATTTATCGCATCGTGGCTAGCAACGCGAACTTTGTCTCCGGTTCGCTGGACGTCGAAATCACCGATAATGACACGGCCACGCTACAACTCGAAATGCGTGACCTTGCGGGTAACGTTATCACCGAGATTCCCGAAGCCACACCGTTTCGTGCGATCGTACGCCGCTCCGCCGTGCCGCTGGCCAGCCCACAAACGGTCGCACTCTCATCCACGCTGGGTGAGCGTGTGACAGGAACGGGTGAAATCACCATCCCAGCCGGTTTTGAATCCACCTCAGTCATGCTTACGGTCGGCAGCGACAATATCGCTGCCGGCAATTTCAGCATGCAGTTAAATGCCTCTGCAGTCGGTTTTGCTGCTACGACCGCGACTATCAGCATCATCAATACCGACCTACAGCAATTGCAAATCATTGCACCGGAGAATGGTCTGTCAGAAGCCGATGCGGTTTTTTCAGGCGATCTTGAAAAACTCGGACGCGGGTTACTCGACGGTGAGTTTCAAAACAACGCGGGAACGACCGCCACATTCCCGATGGGGCCTATCGCATTGTCAAATTCGTTCGACAATTCCTTCGGTTTCGACAACTGGTCAGGATTCGCGATCAGCCGCGGCACCGATTCGCAAACGCCTGGTTTTAGCAATCAATACTCGTCCATCACCGGCGGCGGAGCAGACGGATCGAGCACGTACGCGGTCGCCTACGTTAGCGGCCTGACGGCAATCACTCGCGGCGGCGACCAACCGGCTTTTTCTACTCTAGACATCACCAACACTACCTATGCCGCGTTGTCGATGCGTGACGGCGACGACTTTGCCAAAAAGTTTGGTGGCGAAGGCGGCGATGATCCCGACTACTTCCTGTTGCAAATTGATGGTCTCGATCACGAGGGGAACCTGGTCGGCACCGTCGACGTGTACCTGGCCGACTATCGCTTTGAAAACAACAAGCAAGATTATATTCTTACCGAGTGGACGACCGTTGACGTCCATTCGATCGGCAGCGCAGTGAGCCTCAACATGCGATTGTCATCGAGTGACAATCACGAGCAATTCGGGATGAACACGCCCGCCTACTTTGCCATCGACAACGTGCGGCTTGCCTCGCCCACGATGAGTTTACCGACAATCTCAATCACGCGACCAAATGGCGATGTCTCAGCGGCACTGGAGGTTGACTTAAGCAGTGACCGCAGTGAACTTTCGATCCCCAATCGTGTCACGATCCCAGCCGGCGAACTGCGGGTCGACGTCCCAGTCGTGTGGACGGACAATTCATCGTTCGATGGTCCGCGAACGTGGAACGTGACGGCCTCTGCGGCTGGGTTCTCCGGAGCAACGTCTGCCATTGAACTTCGCGATGACGAAACCGCCGCGCTGACCATGACCCTTTCAACCGATGAAGTCAACGAAGCCCAGGGCATGCACCACGTTGATTTTGAAGACATTGGTAGCTCGCTCGAAAACCAATCCTTTAACAATGGCTTCAACGGTCGTGGCGGATTCCGAGCGGGTTCATTAACCCTGCCGACTGCGTACGATCCGACGTTCGGCAGTTGGAGTGGTTGGGCGGCGTCCAACATGACTGACGTCACGACGGCGGGGTTTGCGAACCAATTTTCCGCCTACGCGAATCTCGATCAAACACCGGCGGGAGGTGGGGCCGGGGGCGGTGGGACGTTTGCAGTCGCAGGCGGCTACGGCGCAGAACCCTTACGACTGAGCTTGCCCGAGCAATTCATTGGCTCCTCGTTTGCATCGCTCGCAATCACGAACACGACCTACGCCGCTCTATCGATGTTGCAAGGCGACGATTTTGCTAAAAAATTTGGTGGCGAAAGTGGTGACGATCCAGATTACTTTCTACTGACGATCGAAGGTTTGGACGCTAGGGGCGAATCGGTTGATACGATTGAATTCTATCTCGCCGACTATCGTTTCGATGACAATTCACGGGACTACGTCGTTGACGATTGGACAACCATCGATCTAACACGGTTGGCCACAGCGACCAGTTTGACGTTCGCGATGTCGTCATCGGAC
>JBGSMN010000379.1:0-7334 GCA_041740155.1 Rhodopirellula sp. | reverse complement strand
ACCAACCAGCGAGCAACAGTAGCACCACGAACAAACCGACAACATACAGCACCTTCCGCCGGATCGCTTCCTTGAACGCTAACCGCGCTAAAGCAAAGATACGAGTTAACTTAGTGCCCGGTATATCGAACCGGAACAAATCACGCACGGCTCGCGCGACGGCAAAGAACCCTTCGCCGGAACCGTAACGAGACGAAGAAATCACGTACCCGCCAACTAAACCGAGCACCGTCGCCAATACTGTCAGCACGATGCCTTTGAAAGCAGCACTTTCGAGGAACGCGCCAGGCCGAAAAAACCACTCGTAAAAAGACCAAAAATCATCTAGCTGCAAATTCATGCTTTGTCTCCGTCGCTCGCCGAAGGCTTGCTTGAATCTTTCACGTCAGCCGATTGCGACACCCGCCGCGCACCGGGCCGGGCTTCGCTCTCGCGGACAATGTTCAAGAACAGATCTTCCATCGTGGCGGTCGGATTATCAATCGACTTAACCGTGCCACCATGACGAGCGATGACTTCCGCAATCTCGGCCTTGGCTGCATCATTCAATCCGGTGGCATGAACTTCCGTCACGTCTTGGACCTTGAGCAGATCCGAAACACGTCCGAGTTCTTTTAGCTCTCCTTGGTGCAAGATGGCAACCCGGTCGCAAACGTCTTGCACGTCGGCAAGTTGGTGTGAACACAACAGCACGGTCTTACCACGATCACGCAAACCGAGAATCAAGTCCTTCATTTCGCGGGTACCGATCGGGTCCAAACCGGTGGTCGGTTCGTCGAGCAAGATCAGATCGGGGTCGTTGATCAGGGCTTGCGCCAAACCGACGCGGCGGGTCATCCCCTTGGAATACTCTTTCAATTGGCGGTGTTTGGCGCCTTGCAGACCCACCATTTCGATCAATTGTTTGACTCGATCGCGGCGATCCTTGGCTGACAAATCGAACAGCCGTCCGTAGAAATCAAGCGTTTCTTCCGCCGTCAAGAATTTGTATAAGTAGGATTCTTCAGGCAGGTAGCCGATGCGCTCATTCTTGCTCGTCTCGCTAGCGTCTTGGTCAAACACCAACACCCGCCCGCTGGTGGGGAAAAGCAATCCCAGGATCAGTTTGATGGTGGTCGATTTACCGCTGCCGTTAGGTCCGAGTAGCCCGAAGATTTCGCCAGGACGAACCTCGATATCGAGGGATTTGAGTGCGTGAACTTTTTTCCGCCCCCAGAAATCTCGGTAAACTTTGCTGAGGTTGCGGGTCTCAATGACCACGTTGCCTGAGGCAGGATTGCTTGGTGCAGTGGGGCTGGCGGGTTGATCCGCGACGGCGGTGTTTGAATCGGTATCCACGAATAAATGATCCCGACGAGGTGGGAAGAAAGAACTTGACAAAGAGAGTCCGATCGCTACGAGGCATGCCAGAAAACGGTTCACAATTTTGTTGTCGTGGGTTAGCGGACGGGTGGCAGCGGAACAGACGCTGTTACAATACTCGCGATTGCCACGCACAACTGTCCTGTAACCCGTTGTGCCCTCAAAAACCTCAGCGACGTTTTCTTCGCCATGCCGCTCCCAAATCTGGCCGCCCCTGACTCCGCCGCCTATCGTCTGGCGACCCAGTGGCTGTATGACCGGATTAACTACGAAAAACTAGCACGACCTGGTTCGCATTACCGCTTCACGCTCGATCGGATGCGTGACCTCATAACCCGCATCGGCCTCGCCCGCTACCTCGCTGGCCAATCTGACCCCGCCGATCGAACATGCTTCGCCGAACCGTCAAAATCCCAAGCGGTCGCAGACGGCCTACCCCAAGCCAAAATCGTGCACATCGCGGGCACCAAGGGCAAAGGATCCGTGGCCACCATGACCGCCACGATGCTGGCCGCCCAAGGATATCAAGTCGGGCTGTACACATCGCCGCACTTAGTCGAACTGGAGGAACGTTTTCAGGTCAACGGCAGGCCCGCCGCGCGAGAGGAAATGGTGGCCCTGATTGATTTCATGCGTCCCATCGTCGCACAAATGTCCCGCGACAAGATCGGCGGGCCTTCGTTTTTTGAGTTGACAACCGCGATCGCTATCGAGCATTTCCATCGTCATGATTGCGACTTCTGGGTCCTCGAAACAGGGCTGGGCGGACGACTCGATAGCACGAACGTTTTTCAAAGCGACCTGACCCTGATCACCAGCATCGGGCTGGACCATCAACACGTCTTGGGCGACACCGTCGAACTGATCGCTAAGGAGAAGGCGGGCATCTTCAAACCAGGAGTGCCCGCGATCAGTGGCGTGACCAAACCGCCAGCTCGCGACGTGATTCGGCAAGCGGCCGCCGACATCGGTGCTCCACTGCTCGAACTGGAACGCGACTTTGCCATCAAACAGGTCACGCCCCAGGCGAGTTTAACCGAACATGGTGACTGGGGCAGTTCCTTTGAGTTGGTTCGTAACAGCGCCAGCACCAACCGTTCAATATCGCCGACGTCCATCTGCCTGCTAATGGAAGGTCGCCATCAAATCCGCAATGCTTCGTTGGCGGTGATGGGACTCGATCTGCTCGGCAGCCCCGCCAGTCCTGCGGCTCTCGCGGCATTGGCCACACTACAAATCGACGCACGGTTGGAACGATTTTGCCTACCAACCGGAACGACCGTGATCCTCGATGCGGCCCACAATCCCGATTCGATCGCCGCATTGGTTGCGACTTTGCAAACGCGATTCACTTGCCAAAATGTCATTGGCGTGTTTGGCACGAGCGTTGATAAGGATGCCGCCGTGATGCTGGCTAGTTTGCAACCGCACCTGCATCATCTCGTTCTGACTCGCTATCACGGTAACCCTAGATTCACGCCACTTGAAACACTCTCAGCATTGGCCCAACAGGCGGGATTCCAGCAGCAGCATCCCTCACCGAGCAAGTGCTACTCGCAACAAGAAGATCCGATTGCGGCATGTACCGAGGCCATCGCGATGGCTAAGCCAGATGGCGTCGTGGTCGTTTGCGGATCGTTTTTTTTGGCAGCTGAAGTTCGCCCTTGGCTGCGCGAACGCACTGTTTTGGCAAAGCGTGAATTGGAGTGAAGGCTGATCTCAACATTAAGCACATCGGTTATGCCGAATGTTTTCACCCGATGTGCTTAAATCCAAAGATTCCTACCGCGGTGCTTATTAGTCGAATGGGCGTTAGCCTGGACTTTTAAGAGGTTGGTATTGCGGCGACTTTAGGTTGCGCGAGTTTTGCGCAGCTTCCTGGCTTACAAAGATCCTGCTGCCGATCGACTTGAACGCCTGCTTTGGTTTTCTCTTGCCGCCAGCTTTGCACATCCGATATGCGACAATGACGTAAGCGTTCAATCTACCCCGGTGCGGTGTTCGAACGCTGCGATCTCTGGGGCGGTTTCGATCGTCTACCGACAGAAGATCTCGCGGGCGGTTGGAAGCTAGGTAGTCATCGCCTCGGCCACTGGCAATCGGCGTTGCAGCTGTTCTTAACGACAGAACTCAGCAACGGGGATGTCGACGCTTTCAAACCGTCGGTGTCGGCGACGCCATTGCTGGGCGAGTTGAGGATTGGGTAAGCGAGCCATAGGGGTTCTCCTGAAAGCGGAAAGAAACCCACCAACCTAGCAACACCGTCAACATGGTTAGATAGAACGCTTCCATTGGAACAAACGTTTCACCGTCCCTATGAGTGTTCAATCAGCGAACAGAAGCATTCTCTAAATGCAGTCGGCCACAGACCGCTGTCCGTATCAGCCGGAACGCGCTAGCGTCCGGTTCTCCTATCAACACAGCAAACGCGACGCCGACAGGCATGTTACGTTAGAAACGGACTCAAGCTGCGATGCAATCGTTGCCGTTGACGCACCGAGTCAATACAATGCTGGACGGTCGTGACACTACCTCCCGCTCTAACGGTCCCCGTATTCCTATTCGTGTTCACCGAGAAGCCATGAGTCCAATCGCTCCTGTATTGGGAGAGCAACGCACACTCCTGTCATCCGTCAGTTGGATTACCCATGAAGCACTCGCCGACGAATCAACGGGCAACCGTTTAACCTATGACCAGGGAGATCTTGAAATCATGTCGCCGATGATGCCGCATGAAACGGCCAAAAGATTATTGGCCCAGATGATTGATCTTACGACAATTCCCGGCTCTGCGTCCACATTCTCACCGCACAGGGGTACGCATCATCGCTGACAAGCATCTGCTTGCCAAGCTTCCCGTTGTCAACCGCTCAGAGCATTCTCGCCAGACGAGTCGGTGGAAACGAACCCCAGCTCATCCAGGAATTCACGCAGGCTTGTCAAGGCATTTCCGATGAGTTACCCGATTTAGGCATCGTAAGCCACGTTTAAGGCTCAAGGATTGCCGCGCTCGCTAACCAAGCCTGGGCCCACTTTGCACTTTCTTCGGACAGTGCCACTTCAGGCGGTTCTTTGTAGTTGATCGACATTTCATAGCCAGCCCGATCGTAAGCTGAGTTTAATACGGCTCCAAGATCCAGGTCCGTATCGGGATCATTCGCCAGCAATGGGATCTTGATGGTCGGTAACCGCTGAGTCAACAAGATCGGCCACAAGACTCCCTGTGGTCGCTCACCGCACCGCGAAACGTGGACGAGATAATCATGTGGCGGCAACTGCTGTGCAGCGTAGATCGGCATCCCTTCACGCAAAAAATCAATCTCGACGAAATGAGCCGGCGAGTGCATCACTTCCGATCGTTTAGCTTCGTAGTTTGTCCGACCTCGAGAACCGACGATTTTATTTGTGGGACTTAATACCTCAATGACCGTCACGACTTGCCGACCCGTAGCGTCCACAATCACCACTCTCGCTTCACGAATCTCCTCTTCGTTCTCGTCCGAGATATAGACGCGTTCTTCAACGCGTGAGACGTAACGAGGCTTCAAAGCAGCGTTCAACCTCTCGCGGATCACCGAAATCAACTCGTGATGAACGTCCGGCCAAAGACGTGGCGATTCGAGATAGGGGTCCATTCCAGGAAAGGGGGACGGCATAGGTGAAGTTCGAATGGTGAAGTTTGAAGTTCAAAAGAGGCTACACTCATTCTATGCCATTGTGGTCCCAACCGCCACAGAAGCCCAGTTCTTGCTCAAGCCGTTCAGCTTCGGCTCGCAGTGCTTCAAGCGATTGAGTGGCGAGCTCCGGGAGCGTTGATTCAGTCGCCCCAACGGTCGCCCCAGCAATTGAACTGCGTGGTGCTTGGTTAGCCGCAGACGCCATTGCTTGGCGTTACGTTCGGCCCTTTCATGCGGTTCTCCGTTTTTAGTCTTCTGAACATTTACGAATGTTTCCGGGTCTAAAACGAAGCACCAAAAACGTTCTCCCTCCTGCCTAAGCCGGGCCCGCATGCTCGGCACTGCAGATGACCAGAGCCCTTCTGCAAAAGAGTTTGAAAACCACCCCAGACAACGTCGCGGAGATATACACAACAGCTACCGCGAGATCAGAGACAAACCATCGCAGCCACCACGTGACCGGTCTTAAGCCAAGCTCAAGTCGGACTCATCCGACTTTTTCCCCAATCCACGTCGGAGACGATAGATCGCCCCACCGATGCCGCAGAGCCCGAGTAAGGCGAGGGAAGACGGTTCGGGGACAGCGGTCGCCAAATCAGCATTGAGCGAAACATCGTCAATACGGAATGCAGGGGTAGCGCTTGTGTTCGTGAATCGTAGCCTTAGATTGGTAACAGTAGGTAGCGTTATGTCGGTTAAAGAAATCGACCGCCAAATTGAAGTGCCGGTTCCAGTGGGCTGAGTTGGAAATGCAATGTTTGTAAAATTGGTCCCGTCCGCACTGAATGACAGTTGCAACTCACTCATATTGGAAGCCGTGGTCGTCTTTAAAGCCCCAAAAGCCAAGTCGAAGCTACTGGCAACAAAACCCGAGGTGTCGATGCCCGATATCAAGAAGTCACGTCCGACACTATTCGTCAAGAATACGTTAGCGCCGCCAGATGCGCCGGTGTAACCAGAGCTGCTGCTGGTCGTACGCAACTCACCACTACCAGAAAATGTGAACCCAACGTTTTGAAAACCGTTAGCAGTTTCATGAACAGCGATAGCCGTGTTCCCAGTAACCGTGCCCATGTTCTCGGAAAAAACTAAAGCCCCCCAGCTATTCCCTGCCACCAGTGCTAGGCAAACTCCCAATGCCGCGCATAAAAATCGATTCATCATTTCCAACCCTCAGACCGTGAAAAAACAGTTGTCACCTTGCTCGCACTTCTCGACCCGCCCAGGATGACTATCGTAAGCGAAAATTCTTTCAAAAGAGATGAAGATTTGAATTATAAAACGCTAATTCTACGTAATCCGCAATGTCAAAATCGCTACCGCTAGCAACGAACTATGGTGCGGTATAAGCCGCGAAGGAAAGGGGCTTCCGCCCACCATCAGCCGCATGCACAGCATGCGAACCCGCTTCAGGCTGGAGGCGGCCGGAGGGAGAATGTTCTTGGCGCTTGGTTTGAGCCACGTTGTTTGCCCGCGAATCTTGCGAACACCCGTAGTGCAGGTTTTCAACCTTCAAATCACAACCCAAACGCGACGACTGTGAGCCAACGCCACCATCATCGATTGCCCGCGAATGAGGCTTCAGGCTTCAGCTCTGACACCTTGCGTGTAAGGCTGGGCTGTCAAAAAGGTTGGGGTTGTGGCGTTTTCAGATTGCACACGTATTGTGCCGCGTGGTTGCTTCCGTCGAGCTTGCCTCGGCGGGGCATGATTGAAGCTTGATGATTGTCCAGCACTTCGACCTCGATAAAGCCCGGCGGTTCGCTAACGGCTTGCCGCAATCGTCTTCGCCACTGATAGAATGAAGCAACACTGTAGCCTTCGGTACGGCAGAAGTCAGTGATGGTCGTCCCGGCATCGTCAAAACGCCCGATTCGCTCACGCCATTGCTTGACGAGCTCGGGATTGGGAAACGTGTTCATGGTTTTCTCCTTAGGAACCGTTAGGAAACAACTTCGGTAATTGTGTATACTGAGTGAGTCAATTTACACGGAGGTTTACGATGAAGAATGTTTACGGAATCGATATCGAAACGCAAATGCGGAATTTGTACGAGTCGTTCAACGAAAAAGACCGACGGCGATACGCAGCGATTGAAGCGAACAAGTTAGGTCATGGCGGTATCGGCTACATCGCGGAGTTGTTCGGCTGCCATCCGGATACCATCACTCAGGGGAAACGTGACCTACAAAGCCTGCCCAATGATGAGGCTGAAGGTCGAGTTCGAAAAAAAGGGGGGGACGCCCAATTGCTAGCAAAAGCCAGCCTGGAGTCGTCGAGGCGATCGAAACTGAA
>JBGSMN010000341.1:0-17633 GCA_041740155.1 Rhodopirellula sp. | reverse complement strand
AGAAAGCGGATTTGTGGAAATCACCGTGGGTGCGACTGGGCATTCCCCTCGTATCCGCCACCGCGCTACTGATCACGGGCGTCAGCTATTTATGGTCGCGACCGGCGCGAGTAGCCCAAACTGCGCGTCAACTGACCACGGAGCCGTCCGCTTCGCAGAACCTCTCGACCTCGCCCAATCCAACGGTCGCCAGTGTTCCGCCTCAGGCCAGTGCTCGACCGCAGGCCACGCCGCAGGTTACTCCGCCGCGAAAAACAACAGCCATCACGGCGGCGACTCTGGCACCGCTAGTGTTGAACGGGAATGTGGAAGGCAGCAAGGAGACGGTCGTCGGCAATTTCGTGCTGTTCTCCTTAGTCCTCGCAAACCAAGCTGGCTCGCCGAACGAGGATCCCCAGCTACTTCACAAGAATGCTAGCAAAGTCGCCAGTTTGGCCACGTATTTGCAGCAGGAAGGCAGCACGTCAAACGAACAAGCCGGTTTTCCGAGAGCTTTTTCGGCCAAACAGTTGCCGGCACATGGCAAAGAGATCACGGTGCCCATGCAGATTCCGACGAACTCGCTGAAGGCGGGCAAGTACCAAGTTCGTTTTGAACTGCAAACGCTCGAAGGGGTGAAGCTGAGCGAGACGACGACGGAGCTCACGATCAAGGACAAGTAGGTTGCTAGCAAGAAACCAAGAAAATTTGTAAAACTACACTAAGGTGAGATTCCTCAACCACAAACCCGACTATCGGGGTTAGAATACGCGAATGAACGAAGCACCAACTTCCTCCCTTGCCAACTCCAATGCGACGCCAACGTCCGATGGCGCTAGCGGTTCCGGTGCGAGCGGATCAGGGGCAAGTTTTTCCGGTAGCGGCAGCTCTGGTGGAGATGGTTCTGGTGGTGACAGTTCTACGGGATCGAATCTCTCGGGCAGCCAATGGATCACCAGTTCCAGTAGCGTGCATTTGGCTCGTTCCAAACAAACATGGACGGGAGCCGGCAGTGCTGCTGGATACGTGCTGCGGTACCTAACACCGATGCGGCGGTTGATGATCGACGTGGTCGGTGGTGAGAAAGAGGCTGATCGGGCGCTGGCGATTCTGGTCGCTCATTTGGTCAAAGCCGGTTTTAGCGGTCATGATAAAGGACGTTTGCGAGATTTCCTGGTGCGCGGAATTCGCTCGGCTGCGAAGGCCGGATACGACGAAATCATGCAGCAAGCCGGTAAGGAAGCGTCGCTCGATATCGGACCACCGCCGACTCCACCGAAGCAGCCCAACGTGGATGTGGCAACGTTGGAATCACCGCAATGGCTGGGGTATTGGCGTGACGGAATTCTGCAACGAAGTTGGCGGTCTCTTGAACGTTTTCAACACGCCCGCCGTTACGACCGCTTGGCCAATGGCAGTCACGTCGCCGACGATGCACCGCGCGAAGATCTCATTCACGATGTGTTGCGTGTCTCGATGTCGTATCCCACCGAGACAGTGGAACTGTGGGCGGGACGTGTTGCCGCGATGGCAGGTCGGCCAGTCAAAGTTGATGACGTGCGCGGCCAATTAGAACTGGCGCGGATTCGGTTCGCGCAGCAGATTGCAGACGAGGTCGCGCAGTCGCTTGAGACTCCAGACCCACGCGTGATTCAGACAGAAATCAAGACGCTGGGGTTGGGGAAAGCCTTCGCGGGAATGAAAGTCCAAGCGTAAGTTGGCTTTAATCTCGAACGCCGTTGTCGCTCAGCAAACCAAAAGTCTTGACGACTTCCGCTACAACAGGATGATTAGTTCAGTTCGTGTTTGGCTTGTTGAAGGAACTGCAAAGCGTCCATCGGAGTCATGCTGTTTAGATCAATGTTGTTGATCTTTTGAATCAACGGATGATCGGCGTAACCGAACAATGTGAGCTGATACGTATCGCCAGATGTGGGGTGGGTTGGCGGAGCGATGTTCGGACGGTCGTGGCTGTCGCGATGATTGGCTTCGAGTTGAAACAAGATCTCCTTGGCCCGACTGTTGACTTCTGGCGGAATGCCGGCCAAGCGAGCAACTTGAATCCCATAGCTCTTGTCCGCGCTACCGCTGACAATCCGGTGCAGGAACACCACTTCATCCTGCCATTCTTTGACCGCAACGTTCAGGTTTCGGCAGCGAGGCAGCGTCTCTTCGAGCGCGGCGAGTTCGTGATAATGGGTTGCGAACAAGGTTCTACATCCAACCTGCTCATGCAAGTGCTCGGTGATTGCCCAGGCCAATGACAAACCATCATAAGTGCTAGTGCCCCGGCCAATTTCATCGAGAATCACTAAGCTTTGTGATGTCGCCGTGTTTAAGATTCGGGCCGTTTCCACCATCTCCACCATGAACGTACTCTGGCCCCGACTCAATTCATCGCTGGCACCAACACGCGCAAAAATCCGATCCGCGATTCCAATCTCGGCAGCATCGGCTGGCACGAAACTGCCAGTTTGAGCGAGCAGCGTTAGCAACGCGACTTGGCGGATGTACGTGCTCTTGCCAGCCATGTTCGGACCGGTGATCAACAAGATCATGCCATCGGATGGACTCTGTATGCAATCGTTCGGAACGAACTGGCCGTGTGGCATCGAAACGTCGAGCACAGGATGCCGTCCGCCTTCGATCCGCAACATGTTGTCATCCGTCATCTTGGGGCGCGTCCAGTGATGCACGGCGGCGACTTCGGCCATCGATGCGAGCACGTCGATTCGGGCGATCGCTTCGGCGACCTCTTGCAATACAGCGAGGTTGGAATGAGCCATCTGCCGCAGTTGTTGAAAGATGTCCTGCTCGCGTGCCGATGCTTTGTCATCTGCGGCAAGTACTTTTTCTTCGTACTCTTTAAGTTCTGGCGTGATGTATCGCTCGGCATTCTTGAGTGTTTGCTTGCGAATGAAATCAACTGGAACTTTGCCTTTGTGAGCGTTCGAGACTTCCAGGTAATAGCCGAAGACACGGTTGTAACCAACTTTCAAATTAGCGATGCCGGTTTCGTCCATTTGTCGCTGTTGGTATTGGGCAATCCACTGCTTGCCACCTTTGGCGAGTTCCCGTAGCGCATCGAGTTCTTCGTCGTAGCCAACCCGCACGAAATTCCCGTCCGCTGCTGAAAGGGGACACTCATCATTGAGGGCACGATCGAGATTGGTGCGGAGTTCAGGACAAAGATGCAGTCGTGATTCAATCTCACTCAAACAGTGGCTGACCCGATCCGTTAAGCGCGCCTTGAGCGTCGGCAGGCCACCGAGCGTGGCAGCGATCTGTTGCAAATCACGCGGTCCGGTACGGCCGGTCGCTAACCGGGCGAGCAAGCGGGTGAGGTCATAGGTTTCACGTAAGATTTTACGGATGTCTGTTCGCAAAGAATGATTGGCTACTAGTTCAGAAACAGCATCGGCGCGATAGGCAATCTGCTCGGCCGACACCAGCGGTGCAGCGAGATAATCGCCAAGCAACCGCGATCCCATCGGCGTGACGGTGCGGTCGATCACACCCAACAGCGCGCCGTCGCGACTGCCCGTCCGCATCGTCCGGTTGATTTCTAAACTCCGCCGCGTCGCCGCATCAATTTGCAAAACAGGGCTGCGATTGTGACACGTCAGCGAACGGAAATGGTCGAGCGAACCACGCTGTGTTTCTTGCAAGTACGAGAGCACAGCTCCGGCGGCTCGAATCGCTGGCCCCGAGTCCGCCTCGAAACCTAAGCCTTCAAGACTGGACACGGAGAGTTGTTTCGTTAACGCATTCTCGGCGGCATCGCGGGCAAAGCTCCAACCGGGACGTCGTGTCCATGCCCAAGGCATCGTGGTGTCGGGATGGATCAACGGGTCGTCTTCGCAATAAATCACTTCCGCTGGCGCGATGCGGGCGAGCTCATCGTCGAGTCGGTTGCGCGGGAATACGCCCGATTCAAAACGCCCGCTGGAAAGTTCCGCCCAAGCCACACCGACGAACTGCGTGGTCGGATCACAGGCAACGCTTTTTGTTTGAGAGCCAACCGCTTGCTTCGTTTTCTTGGTGGTATCCACGACGATCACGGCGGCGACATAGTTCGGCTCACGAGGATCGAGCAGCCCATCATCGGTGAGCGTCCCAGCACTGACGACGCGAGTGACTTCACGGCGGACCAAGCCCTTGGCCTGTTTCGGATCTTCGACTTGTTCGCAGACGGCGGCCCGATAGCCTGCACGAATCAGTTTCTGCAAATACTGATCGAGTTGGTGATGCGGGAATCCAGCCATCGCGGTTGGGTTTTCGCTATCCTTGTCGCGACTGGTCAGTGTCAGTCCCAGGATCTTGGCGGCGACTTTCGCATCGTCCAGGAAAAGCTCATAGAAGTCGCCCATGCGAAAGAACAGCAATGCATCGCCGCACGCTTCTTTCGCCTCGTGATATTGTCTCATCATTGGTGTCATGACGAGAATCCTACCGATTGATGATACATTCGGACAGAACGGGACGTTCACATTTGTGAGTAAGGTTTGGCGGCGAGCACAAATTTGTCGATTCGGCTAACCGTACCGGCGTACTTCGCGTTCTGGCTAAGCACTTTCCAATCGGGATGCGCACGAAAATCGTTCCAAGCTTGTTGGCGGGCCGCCTCGTTCTTGTACATCGTCAAGTACGTGAGGCTGGGCATCTGTGGTCCAGCGATGCATTGGCCGATGAAGATCGGTGTGATAGCACAGTCCAGAAAAATTGGCACTTCACCATTGTTGAACATCTCAACTTTGAGATCGCCGATTCGCTCATTGGCACTTTCATAAACTCGCAATTCGTAAACACGCTCATCGTTGGCAAGGCTACCCTCAGCAACCTTCACGCTGGGCCAACACGCCATCGACGATAACAACTCACTGCGGATGCGAGCGTAAGGCGGGTCGGTGTGCGGACGATCAAGATACGTTTTCGCAGCGGTCGCATACTCGCTGTCAGCATGGATAGCATCACGAACCGAGGCAACTTGAGCAAGTTCCGTGTAGGGGATGACAACGAACACCGCGTTGATCTTTGTTTCATCTGCGGATGTTGGCGTGAACACACCAATCGGGCCAATGTCTTGTCGCGCCAGTGCGGGGATGAGTGCGGACTGCAAGTACTTATCGAGCGCCGCTTCGTCACCGTTATCACCGAGCACATAGGTGCGAACTTCATAAAATTCGGCATTCGTTTGGGCGGTTTGTGCATGCGCGGGGGGCGTAAAAAATGTGGTCATGTTTAGCATTAACAAGCAGGCAAGTATGTTCAATCGATTCAACATCGCGATGTACTTTTCAAAGGTGGAGAGGGACGGTCAGTCGGTTGGTTGCAAACTGCGTAGGTAGCATACCCGAAGCTCAGAGTGAGTGGGGTGATGGTGGAGAGAAGTCGTCACCACGGGTAAGAAAAACCAAGCGAGCGTCCGCAACCGGGCACATCCTGTGCCCGGCCCGTGGAGTCGTCGTGAAAAGAGACCGAAATAACTCGGATGCCCTCAAAACCGGGGTTTTAGAGGAATTGACGATGTTTTTCGGCCGATTCATCGAACGTCAGCCCATGGCCGCGAGCTGACCGCGTTCGGCTCCACGCGAAGGCGAACTCGCGGAGGTACGTCTAGCCTACGTGCCTGGCCGACGGGGTCAACATCTGTTTTGACAGAATTCGCAATCGCCCCGAATTTTGCCCCTCCGTAGGTGCTCGCGCAGGTTGGACAGTCGGTTCTGTAAGGGACGTCCAGGTGGGAGTTTGCGTCCACGGTCCCGATCAGGCAACTTTTGCTAGCAACATTTTAAAAATTCCTCAAGATTTCCAAACGGGGGGCGGTGCGGCGGGTCGCCTCCGAGGCTCCACTTGAGTAACCTGCTTGACCCGTGGTGACCTGCCGCGATTCCCGTTTCAAGTGCCAAGGGGGCTCGCTGCTGAGCATCTCAGTTTTGTGAGCCGAAGGTGCTCGCTGCCGGTGAGTGCAGTCGGTTGAATTGGCTTTTTTTCACAGACTCTCGAAGGACAACTCAATTGAGCGATTCGTTGGCGACCAACAGCTTGGCTTGCGACGCCACCCGCTTGCAGGGGCCAGTGCATCTCGCAGTCGATCTCGGGGCCTCCAGCGGCCGGGTGATCGCCGGCGGCGTCGATGGCGGCAGGATTCAGCTCGCTGAAATTTGGCGGTTCGAGAACCAGCCCGTACGCTTGCAGCAAGATCTGCTGTGGAATTACTTGGGCTTGTGGCAGAACATCACTCACGGCCTGCGTCTGGCGGCGGATCAAGTCGAGGCTAATCCGGCGGCCAATATCGAATCGGTGGGAGTCGACACCTGGGGCGTTGATTTCGGCTTGCTCGATGATAACAACCAACTCGTCAGCCCAGTGCGGTGCTATCGCGATCCTCGCAATCAAGGCCGTATGGACGATGCGTTACGTATCGTTTCACGCGAGGAGATCTTTGCCGAAACGGGATTGCAGTTCATGGATATCAACACGCTCTATCAACTGCTCGCAGCGCAACAAGCAGGCGATGTTGGCTATCGAAACGCGACGTCGTTCCTAATGATGGGCGATCTGTTTCATTGGATGCTTTCAGGCGAACGAACGATCGAAGCGAGTAACGCGTCGACCTCGCAGCTCCTCTCGCCGGTCACGGGCCAGTGGTCGAGTAAACTGCTCAACGCATTTAATTTGCCCAAAGCTTGGTTCCCACCGCCAACGCCAGCGGGAACGCAAGTTGGAGTGGTACAAAACAGCGTGGCGGCGATGACGGGTTTGCACGATGTACCCGTGATCGCACCCGCCACGCATGACACCGCGTCAGCTGTGTTGTCCGTACCAGCATCGGGTTTCGCACCCGCGAAGCCAGATTGGTGTTACATTAGTTCGGGAACTTGGTCGTTGATGGGCGTTGAATTGCCAGCTCCCAAAGTCACCTCGTTATGTGCAGAACTGAATTTCACGAATGAGGGCGGAGTGCATGGCAGCACGCGGCTGCTCAAGAACATCGGCGTGCTGTGGGTGTTCCAACAAATTCGCGTGGCATTGCAACGTCGAGGTGCCGCGCCATCCTGGACAGAGATGGTCGCCGCCGCTGATGCCTCTGCACCGTTTTCACTCCTGCTCAACCCAGACGATCCATCGCTATTGGCACCGCAGGACATGATCGATGAAATCTGTGCATTCGCCGGACGCACCGGTCAAAACGTTCCCACCAACAACGGCGTGCTGTTTCGCGCAGCGCTGGAAGGCTTGGCACTGCGTTATCGCTTGACCCTAGAATCACTCGAACGTTTGACTAACTCTTCAATCCAAACCATTCATATCGTCGGCGGTGGTTCACTCAATGAGCTGTTGTGTCAAATGACCGCTGACGCATGTAATCGGACAGTCGTGGCGGGACCAGTCGAGGCCACTGCGATCGGCAACGTGCTGATGCAAATGATCGGTGCCGGAAAACTGCATTCGATCGACGAAGCCCGGAGTTTTGTTCGAGCAAGTTTCCCAACGAAAACATTCACACCTCAAAACACGCAGTGCTGGG
Source organism: Rhodopirellula sp. (assembly GCA_041740155.1). Lineage (GTDB taxonomy): Bacteria > Planctomycetota > Planctomycetia > Pirellulales > Pirellulaceae > Rhodopirellula. The sequence goes on along the minus strand of JBGSMN010000341.1, from coordinate 10,123 downwards.
ACGACCCGGCCGCTTGTTTCGCCAACCTCTAATTCCACCTTTTCCTTCCCACCTAATCACAAACATGACCACGCTCGATCAAGACGAACTCGGACGACGCAAGCAAGAGATCCGCACCGCCGCTCATGCGGCTCGCAAAGCTCAAGCCGACAAAGAAGGCGTCAGCAAACGTATCACTGACACCGTGATCGGACTGCCCGAATACCAAGACGCAAACTGTGTGATGTGGTATGTCGACGTTCGCGCCGAAGTTCGCACACGTCACGCGTTGCCCGACGCCGTCGCTAGCGGCAAGCAGATTGTGATCCCATTTTGCGTCGATGGCGAACTCGAATTGTTTCATCTTGAATCCATGGATGAACTTACCGAAGGCATGTACGGTATTCTCGAACCGAAAGAAGAATTGCGAGAGGTGGCTGCCAAACGAGTGCCCGTCGAGCAGCTCGATCTGATCCTTGTGCCTGGCGTGGCCTTCGACGCCGTCGGTGGACGCACTGGCCACGGCAAAGGCTACTATGACAAACTGTTGGAAAACGCTCGTCCCGATGCTCCGTTGGTTTCACTCGCGTTTGAGTGTCAAATTTTTGACGAGATCCCGATGCAGTCGCACGACATCTACATGGACAAAGTCGTCACGGAAAACAACGTGTATCCAGGCAAAGGACGTGTGGCATCATGAGTGGCACGACGAGTGACGCTGCCCAGTTCATCCCATTGCATGAGCTTGTTGAGGACACTTATGCAGAAGGTTTTCGTAGTATTTACGGCGAGGTTCTGATCACTGCCCGCGATCGTCATTGGCTGGACCGTGCCACTGGAGCAGCGACTGGTCACGCCAGTAGCACGATCCTGTGCGACTGCGAAGCGGGTGTGGCTGAGATCGTCGCCCCCAGCGACACGCCCGACGGTCGCATCGGTGCGGTCGTGCAATTTCACGTGCCTCGCTTTCGCAAAGACCGCCGCGAGCATCTCGAACGCGTGATGCTGGCAAGAATCAGTCAGAACGTTTTGACTTGCCCGACCGCCAGATGTTTCAATCGTATCGACAGCGAAGATTATTTCAAACTCGGTCGCAAAATCGCCTTTTTTGGTGACAGACATCAATTTCGTGATGAACGATATGGCGAGAAAGGCTGGGTGATCCCAATTCTTGGCGGCGAGTTTTTTCTATCACGGCGATTCGGTTACGCTGATGGTGTGATGGGCGGTAACTTGTGGTTTTTCGCCGGTGATGAAGACACGGCCATCGACGCGGCTGAACGCGCGGCCGTGGCCAGCGAATCGGTGCCTGGTTGCATCACGACATTCCCGGGTGGCGTGGCCGCCAGCGGATCGAAGGCGGGCAGTAGTTACGACTTCACGATCGCATCGACTTACGCAGAGTTTTGCCCCACACTCAAAGAGAAGCTCGGCGAACAGTCCAAGGTGCCTGAGGGTGTCAACTGCATCATGGAGATCATCCTCAATGGTGCCGACTTGGAGTGCCTCCAAGAGGCAACACGGGCAGCGATCCTGGCAGCGGCCGAGGTGCCTGGATTGATGCGAATCAGCGCTGGCAATTATGGTGGTCGTCTCGGCAAATCGTTCATCCATTTGCATGAACTCATCAGCGGCAAGTAATGGTCATCAACGCGGCAGTTCATTACGCCTGTTTAGCAATGATGGATATCGCGATCCATGGTGAGGATGGTGTGCCAGTGCGTTCCAGTGAGATCATTCGTCGGAATGAGATCCCAGGCCCGTTTTTAGTCCAGATACTGCGGACACTCAAATCGACCGGATGGGTCAAAGCGGTGCGCGGCAGCCAAGGTGGTTATCAACTCATTGTGCAGCCTGACGCGATTACATTGCTGGATATTGCCGAAGCGATCGGCTGCCCCGATTTAATCACACCGGCGCAAGCGGAAGAGCCCGCAGCCCACGCAGCACTGAAAAAACATTGGCGTGACGCCGACGAACAATCTCGCATGCAGCTCAGCCGCGTGCGATTAGGCGACGTGATCCGCAGCGTCCGCGAAAGCGAAGCACCGATGTTCTATATCTGAGAGAGAGCGTTGCAATGATAGCTGCTGGCGCGAGGCTGACACCACCGGGAACTCGCAGATCGTGACAAAGCCTGCGTTTTACGGAGTAAAACGCAGGCTAGCAGAATACCCAGGACGGGACTCGAACCCGTAAGGACGTAACCGTCCGGGGGATTTTAAATCCCCTGTGTCTGCCAATTCCACCACCTGGGCAGGTGCCGTGATTTACGGTGTTTTCGTAGCTTTTTGAGCTAACTTGTAGAGGTCAAAAACGGTCGTGGTGACAGATTCGGCACCATCTCTGCGCGACACCCGAAACCACTGTGTGTAAGATAGCCTGCCAGAACGACGCGAAACAGTGGGTGAGGTTCACCCAGCCGTGACGCGAAGGCCCTTGTCCGTGCTCCCATTCATCATCGCGGCAATCTGGCTCGCAGCGTCCTCCGCTTGGCCAGGAAACAGGTGGCGGTAGCGATCCATCGTCAATCCGATCGACCCGTGACGCATCACGCTCTGAACCGTTTTGACGTGAACGCCTGCCATCGCGAGCCACGCTCCACAAGAATGTCGGAGGCTATGAAAAACGAGGTGCTCTCCGTCGTGATTTGTCCGCATTAGGAAATCCGACGACTCCGCTTCAACACGTGCGTCATCGTCGAGTGTGCTCAGCCACGACCGCCTCGCGTCTGCTAGATCAAGTTCCAACACCCGCGACAACTCCTCCTTGCTGCCGATGCCGAATACCGGTGCGGTCGGATGTTTGCTTGCCACGTGGTTACGCAAATCGTCTGCGAGGGCTTGGTCGATGTACTGCTTCGCAGGCTTGCGGTTTTTTGTGCCCGCTGCTTTGCACAGAACGTGCGGAGTGCCCCGCGCAAGGATCAGTTTGCTGCGGGGCACCTCGAATACTTCACTAGCGCGTAGGCCCGTCTGAATTGTGAGACGATACAGCAGCGTCCGCTCGTACGCAGTCATACTATTGCGATCTTTGTGGGTAGCGAGCGTCACCGATTCCAGCCATCGCCATTCATCGGGCAACAGCATCCTCCGTTCATGCCGACGATTCGCGTTTGGATCGGGTTTCTTGACCATGGAAAGTGGATTGACCATGAGCCGGTGATGATCCGCAAGCCATTTCGAGAAAGACTTTATAGACGTCAGTTTCTGCTGGATCGTACGAGCTGCGGCATCAGACGACATCATCGTAGCCACGTGTGCTGATATACCATCCGCATCCAAATCGGTTATCCACTTCCATTTTGACGCGTTAACGAACTCCTCTATCTGTCGCCGCGTCCGCGTTCGATGCTCCTCTGTGCCCCCCTTTGTCGCAAGGAATGCGATGAACGCATCGACGTGCTCAGCAATCGGCTTGGCAGCGTGCCTTGCAAGTGATTCAACGAGGTCATCGACTACACCCTCCTCTCTCAATCTCGCGTCTGATTCCCACTTGCTTGCGATGCGTATCGCTACAGCTTTGTCGGAAGTTTTCGTCGATTTGCGAATCCTTTTTCCACGAGCGTTCGTGATTGAAGCCATGTAGCACACATCAGCGACAAGTATAAATGTCCCAGTATGATCGACGGGCAGGGTGTTCACGTGATTTCGTTGGTTTGTCCAAGTGGCGAACTGCATTTCGACCTGATTGCCCGATACAGCAGCACTTCGCAGGCAACCTGTTCGGTCAGTCCAGGTCGCGATGCCATCAATGATGCTGGCTCCTGCCGGTAGCGGCTTTATTGTTTTGGTGACGGTCGCATTCTTAGGCAGAGGGCGTCGATGAGTGCGTTTGTACAGACTTGCCATTTATTTCTCTGGTAACTAGTCGTTCGTCTGCGTCGTGAGTTTCGATTTGAAGCGTTAGCGGTGTGACAGCGAGAACGCTAGCAAGCTCGACGAGACGGTCAAGAAAAATATCACAGCCCGGCTGCTGCGTAGTCGCAAGAGCGGGCGATAAACTGCCGCCCAGATGTCTGCCTGTGTCACAGCTATCGCGAATCGGTGCCTGATCTCATTTCACCACGGCCATACGGCAAGTCCGACAATGCGGTATCCAAATCCACACGCAAATACCGTATGCACCGAGGGCCTATCTTTCGCGGTGAAACCCATCCTGAGGCCACAAGTGATCGAAAAGTCCGCTCACCTAAACCGCAGTACTGAGCAGCTTGGTTGGCCTTCATGGCCGCAGGCCATTTCGGGTCGAGTGTTATAGTTTCAATCGGATGATGGAGCGGCTTAAGTTGTGGTTCGTTTATCAAAGGTTCCTCTTGATGTTTGTAGTTGTCGTATTTCATCAATGCCCTCAAAGTTGGTGTGTAATTTCAAATCCCTGCTTTATGAAAAACAGGGTGTCAATGGTCATTCGTGAGATGTACCGCTAGGCATGCTTGCAGTGCCTGTTGTCGGTAGCCATCACGATCTGCGAATCGCCCTGACAAGCCGAGGGTCGCACAGCTAAATGGCGAGAACTCGCGCACAAAAGTGCAGAATGTCGTGGCACACAGCAGGGCTGCATAATCGCGGACAGCGTCGGTTTGGGTAAGAGATACGAGGAGCTCGCCGTTATAAAATACTTCGAGCTGAAGAATGAGCGTATCCTTGTTCTCTGTCCGAAAAAGCTGCGTGACAATTGGACGGTTTACATTGCCAACAGCTTTCCAAGCCGCGCGTGCTCCGGTGGTGAACGACTCGCGTTCAGCCGGCCCAGCTCAGCTACTGCTTTCATCTGACCTCTCATTGAGGGGGCCGCCCAGACAGTTTCAAGGACCAGAGTTTCTCCTCCGCCGCAGTAATGACCAAGCCGACGCGCAGGGGAGGGTAGCCCGTTGACAGCGAGCGATGATAAACCTGATTCCAGCCCGCCCTCAGCTTCACCTTCTTCGGCAGCGCACGGGTCAGATCCTCATCGGGCAATTTAGGTGGCGTCTGAAGTTGTAAGTGTTCGCCATTGAGAAACCATCGATTCGTGACCATCGGACTCCCCTGGAACAGAAATTCCACGTCCACTTCACTGGGTGCGTGAATCCAGGTCGCGCCATACCAGACGGACGATCCGCCGCCCATCACTACGCGCGTGTCCAGTGGCTGAATCGTCCGCGATTGCCACTCGATATGGCCGGGGTCTTTCCAATACCCTTTGATTTGATTGCCTTCATATTTGGCATTGAAATCCAGGGGTCCGTCGTCGGGTGGGAACTTCGAGGTTTCATAGAACTGGATAATCCCTTCCTTGCCCTGCGACGGATCATCGCTGAACTTCTCCGCGCCCGGTCCGCCGAACGGGCCCAGGACCGACCAGTTACGCACGGCCACGCCTTTTTCTAGCCCTTGGAACATCAGCGGCGCCCAAGAACCCGGATACAGCCGCGCCTCGCTCGGCTCATCGAACGTTTCGCGGCTGGCCGATCCGTCGGTATTGGTCCACCAGAATTTATTGTGGCCCCCCAGATTGGCATCAAAATTGACCCGCGTGCGCAGCGCACTGCCAAGCGGCTCCTTCCACATTGGAACGGCGGACCGTGGAATCGCGGCCACAATCACGAATCCCATGCCATCCACATCAAGCGAGTGACCCAACTTCATACCTGGCACCGCACCGACATGCGCGAAGGACGCCGCTCCCACGGGTGTTCGATACACCTGCGGCGTCGCTCTTGGGCCGGACCAGTGTGGATACAGCACGACGGCGGCCGGCTGTATTTTGCCTTCGCTGCTAAAGAGCCCAAACACAAAACGGGCATCGCCTGGCCGACCGATCGCCGGCGCGCTGCTCGCAGCATGGGGGTCGCCCTGGACGTAGAATCCCACCGTGTCCGTCGCCTGATCGTGGGTGAACATTCGCTCGAGCGGCGGCAATGACTTGGGTTCAAACTTGCTGCCCATTCTCACATGCCAGCGCAGATAGAGTGAACCCGGGTCATACAATCCGCGCACCTCGACCTTTTGCTCTTTTCCTCCCTCGAACTGGACTGGCTCGGCCGATTCCCAGCCCGTCATCGACCCATCGAGTGCCGCCCCTCCTAAAGCTGCCGAAAAGCGCGCCACCGACGCCTTACCGGCGCCGCCGCGAAGACTCAAGGCGATTTCCGACGGCGGGGCGATTTGCGATGAGTTGATGTTCACACGCTGCTGCAATGTTGTCAGAGCTCGAACAGGATTGTTCGTCAACGACCAACCTTGCATCTCGTGAATCAGCGAAGTGAATTTCCCGTGCGCGTAGAAGATCTTTCCGCCGGCCGAATCGGCGTACATCGTCCCGGCAAAGAACTCGCCAGGCAGCGCGTACGTTCCCGCGTCTTTGCGTTCGCCGGAAACGAACAGCGTGTCAACGTACAGCCCCTGTTCCGTATACAGCAGCAGGCCACTGCGGGACTGATCAACAATGGTGAGCAATCCGTTGATGGGACTGAACAGACGCATCGCGCCAATCATCTCGCCGCGCTCAGCCGCTGAAAAAGCGGTGCGCCCCACGCGCCACTTGATCCGGTAACCGCCTTTGCCGTCGGGCACATAGCAGGAAATCTTGTGTTGCGTGCCGTGATTGGCGTTGAAACTTCCGCCTCGCGCCTGCACATAGATCGCTTTATCCACGGCGCCGCTGACCTGCGCCCAATCGCTGGAAAAAGTGTCGACTAATTCTGTGCCGCCGTAGAGTGCGCCGGCTTCTTTCTTTGCTCGGGCCGCGAGGATCGGATCGGTCAGGAGCTTTTGCCATTTGCTGAAAATCGGATTGCCGTGCGCGTCAAAACCATCGGGCGCTAGCCGCCAGATATCGCGTGTATGCTGCGCGGCGGCGACGTAGGACAAATCCGCGAGCCAGTTTTGGCCGTGGTAGGTGATCACTGACCCGGGAAGTTCCGTCAGGCGAAGTTCGGAGTCGTCAACCTGGCCATTTCCGTTGGCGTCATTCCAGAAGAAGTGCTGCCGGCCCTTCTGGATCAACCCAGCGGAGCGGAGCCACTGATCGCCGGCCAGGCGATAGACGTCCAACGTCCGGCCGCTGACGAGGAAAAGACGGTTGTTGGCTCGAATGGCAACGGGCTTATCCAGCCCTTGATGCTGCGCGGCAACTATGTTCGGCCACACCGCATCGACTTTCCACTCGCCCGTGGCATAGTCGATCTTGAAGCGGGTCAACCAGTCGCCATGACCTGGCAGATAGGCCAACGTGGCATCGGCGGGATCGAACGCGTATCCGTTATTGCACTTCGTCTGGTGAGACATGAAATCGCGGATCAGCGAACCGGCGTCGCCGTCCCATTCACTTATGCGATTTGGACCGACGCTGTCCACGATGAGGAGCCGCGTCTTACCGTCTTTGTCGGTCCAGGTCGCAAGCTTAGTGGGGCCCATCAACGTTTCGCGGTCGTACGAGCCGGGCTTCTGGACCGGTAACTTGCCGAACGAACGCAATGGCTTGCCGGCCGCGTCGAACTGGTACACCTTGTTCGAATTGGTATCGCTGAGATAGAACCGCCCCCGCGAATCGACCTCCATGTCGGCCGGCGTAATGCCCTCCGGCACGGCGAAGACCGGTTTCCATTCGCCTTCCGTCAAGCCGCCCTTCAACGGGATCGTGCTGATGACATACCGCTTCTCGTCGCCATGAAGTGCGAAGAGCTGACTATCTTGCACCGTCAAACTCATCGGCCGAGGGAGCGACGCGGCCGCGAGGATCGTTCCGTCGTTTCCGGCATGGACGGTAATCTTGTCAATGAACTCCGTCTCGCTCTCGACATCGTTAACGATCTTTCCTCGCTGAGCGATGTAAACGTACGACTTCTTCGCCTCCGTGTCTTTGTAACACGTCATCGCCGTTACCCAACCCTCGGGGAGATAGCTGTTGCGACGGTTGGCCCCGGGGCTGGACCCAAACGACCCGTGATCGGCGCGATAAACGTATTTGGGTCCGCCATCGGTACTGAACGCCCAGACACTTTCTCCATCCGTCGTGACCGACGAACCGCCCCCGGCGCCACCGGAAGCGAATGAGCGGATGAACTGGTCATAGCCCGCCGGCTTATTCAAATCGAACATGGGGCAGTTGGTGCCGTTTTCCAGGTACTGGTAATAAATCACTGCCACGCCGTTGGGGCCGACAGCCACGTCCGTTAGCGGCGCATTGACTGGATCACCGCCGAAAGGCACCTGCGCCAGCCGGTTTTCGCGGGCAGGAATCCACGACGATGCGCCGCCGTGGAACTGCGGAACAATGGCATGAAATTGCCCGTCGATGTCCCATTTTTTCGCCGGCGAGTAGATCCCTTTCACGCCGTATTCTCCCGGCGGCACGGGCATAAAGTTTTCATCCAGCCCATTCCACGTCTCCGTAAACTTACCCTTGTTATCGTCCGTCACCGTGCGCGGCTGCCCGGCGACAAAGGTGCTGACGATCCAATCGGGATTTTTGGCATCGACAATCGCCAGTGTCACCAGATAAGTCTGACCCGGCGTTGCGGGCAACTCATATGCCACCGGCACACCGATGGCAGGCGTCTGGGCCATGAGTTGGAGTGCCATGGCGGGAAGGATCAACAGGGCGAACAAGAAACGAACGAGCGAGTGCATTGAATTTGCAATTTTGAGTAATACGTGCTTATGGTCACCCGCATTCCGTATTGGCCGAAGTGGGAGCCCGTTCGTGACACGATGACTCAGATGTCTCCGGTTCACCGCAAATGTCTCCGGTTCACCGCAAAGTGCCTTGCGGCGCAAAACAAATCACTGCGGGCTACGAGCTGCGGACAAAGTTGTTTCTAACTCAGATTCCTGCCTCACTCCAGTGCCCCGGCGGCCGACACAGACGCAATCCTTTCCTGCTTGCTCCGGTCGATGAAACCGGAGCATCGAAGCACGTTGCAGTTCGACGCGACAGTGTGTCGGTCTGCCTGAAATCGAATGTCAGCTTGATGCTCGTGCAGCCGAATTATTCGCCCGAGGCAAAGTGCCTTTGGCCGGTCAGGCATCGATCGGGATGGGTTTCGGGTAGGGCAGGAGCTCGACAACAGCCGCCTCTGTCTACCACCGCCGCCGGCACGCAACTGAATAGCACGACATCGGAATCGTGCCGATTTAGAAATCGATCTTGGCCCTCAACCCAAACATCGTCATTGTATCGACACGCGAGCGCGCCGAATCGACGACTTGCATATCTGCCGTGACGTGGCACCAGGGGGTCACGCCGACATTATAAAACATCTCGACGCCTTGCTCGTCTTGTAGTGGCAGAAGAATGGGGGCGAGCTGCTTCAGTGGTTCGCTGACACCAACATAGAAGTAGCCGATTCCAAAGGTGTCCTGTGGACGATTGCCAAACAGCTTGGTCGTCGATTTGATGAACGCGTTGAACTCGTCGTGATCAAAGATCGTCTGTTTGACTTTGGTGATCGGGATTCGCAGTTGACTGTAGCCCGCCCGATCGGCTCGTTTGAACAGCGACGCCCGCACGGTTGGAATGACGTCCCAGTAACGATCCAGTGCGTCGATGTCGCGGTGGGGAATGCCGCCGTGCAAATGACCGTCGATGTCTTGCAGGTCTTCCGGTTCGCTGCTGTCGATGTAACGCGGCAGGTTGAGGTTGTAATCGTTTTTGAGGTCGCTGATTTCGGCCAGCGGTACCATGCGGGCATGGCGTGGATTGCTGCTGTCCTGGCGAGTGAACGTGTCGACGATGCGGTGGATGTCCTGTTCGCGGAGCCGGTTCTTGTTGCCGTCTTTGATGAAGCCTTTAGAGGCGTCAATCATGAAGACGCCTTTGCGAGCGGTGGCGTTCTCTTTGTCTAACACGAGAATGCAGGCGGGGATGCCGGTGCCGTAGAACAAGTTGGCGGGCAGACCGATGATGCCTTTCAAGTAGCCGGAGTTAATCAGTTTTGTGCGAATGACGGCTTCGGCGTTGCCGCGAAACAGCACGCCGTGTGGCAGAATGCAGGCTCCTTTGAGTACCTCGAAGCTTATGACATCCTTCGCCAATCGGCTGAACAAGCTCGCCGAATTGCGTCGCAACTTCAAACCGATAATTTGCGAAACGCATCCTTGATGGCTGCTCTCGAAGCGATCGGCAACCAACGCTGATGTCCAATCGCGGCAGCATCAGT
>JBGSMN010000337.1:0-17945 GCA_041740155.1 Rhodopirellula sp. | reverse complement strand
ACCAATTCCTTGGTCCACGCGATTTGTTCCGGAGTGAACGCGTTGCGTGAAATATCGCTGCAGATCACAACGTCATATTCAAACAGTTCTGATCGAGTGGTCGGATAGCCGCGATACGGATCATCAATGCGCTGCAGGCTGGGACGCTCGGCGTATTGGTTGTTCACAACCATCGGAATGCATTGAATGTCGGAATCCTCCTGCAATGCGTCACGAAGCCAACTGTATTCTCGGCCGGTCGTGCCTTCCATGTAAAGCACTTTGAGACTCCGATCACGCTCGGTCAATCGAAATGGAATTTTATTGTTCGTCCCAACAGCTTCCCCCGAGAGCACCGGAACTTGAATTTCCAAAACATCCATTGTTGAATCGGCTGTAACGATCAAATCACAAGGTGTGGGACCGTCATGCAGTGTAATTGGCAAACTAGTCAACGCTGCCGCGCCGAGACGATCGCCACGACGAATCGACACAACTACTCGCTCGCCGTCAAACCCATGACTTTCGATAACGGCATGGACTGTCGCCTGGTCACCTGGGACAACTCGCGATGGAACCGCCAGTTCCGTAATTGCGATGTCACCAATCAATTCCTCCTGTTGTGGCAACATCGCATATACAGGAACCTTCAACTTGCGGTATGCGCTGGCGATCTGGTCCAGTTGCCCAATGTCGGAAACGGCACCGTCGGAAAACACCACGACGGCTTGCGATTGGATACCAGCAATCCGCGACGGTATCCGTTCTAAAGCGTTACCCAGCAGTGACTCGTCCTCCGTCGCACTCAACTCGGTCAGACCAGGAACCTTGGCCAATTGGTTTCCAAATCGAAACAGAGGCAGTTGCATGGGACGCGTCGATTGGACGCTCCGCGATACCGAATCGATCGTCGTTTTCGCCCGGTTGAGCCGCGATTGGTCAACACCGAGAGCCATGCTTTGAGAGCAATCGACAAGCAACGCTACGGCAGGTGGCTGAGGCGGCAGCAGCGTTTCGCGACGATCAATCGGATTGAATAGTAAGACGACGAGCCCAAGAAACACGCCGCCGCGAAGAACATAAAGAAACCACCGCTTCGCTTTCTCCGCCACCGCGATCCGGCGGGCCGCGAGCAAGACGCCGATAATTCCGAAGACGAGTACCGAGTAGGTGGCGGGCGAATAAAGCGGTTGCCAGTGCATGGTGACCTTTATTCAACGTCGCCTGAGAGAACTCGGTAGTATTCTTCGACCATTTCGGTGTATTGGGGTGGCACCGCACCGACGGCCTGTTGCAACGTGCCGCTTAAGATCGCTTCTTGAATTCGTCGCTGCAACACCTCGTCAACTTTGTGAAGTGCGTCATCGAGTACGGTGGGCGCATTGGCCAGCTTAGGTAACTGGTCGGTCGCAGCTGCCAACTCCGGATCATCACGAGTCAGCGGTGCGATCGATTCGGCGAATTGACTCGCCAATGCCTGGACCCTCGCGTGCTCAGTGGCGCTGTTCGCTCGGCTCGATTCTTTTAATAGCGACGCCGCTTGCTGTTCCGCTTTCGTCAATTCCGCCAATCGGACCGGTCCCATCACATTGCGTACTTCCTTCACGCCTGCCGCAAATCGATTCAAAATCTTACTGGCCCGCGATCCACTGGCCGATGCCGATGGGGATTGATCCTGTTTCAGCGACTCGGCCGCCTTTTGCATTTCCGCAGTTGCCTGGCGAGGCGGCGCGGCAGTTGTTTGTTCCTGCAACGCACGCTGGATCTGCCAATCTTGGTTCGCGGCATCGGCCAGCAACTGGTCCACCAAATCAGCCAACTCTTCACCGCTGCCAGCAAGTTTCTCTTGCTGTTTCGCCTGCTCGGCTTGACTTCCGCCACGAGGTTGGTCTTGTAGTTTTTCGCTGAGTTGCTGTTGCTCATCCGCAAGCTTCTCGGCTTGGCGAGCCGCAGCGGCGAGCTTCTCTTCAAAATCGGGATCGTGTCGTCGAGCCAGATGATTAGATAGTTCCCGCAATTGCTCGGCGGCCTCATTCGCGAGTTCAATTGCCATCGCATCGTCGGTACTCTGCGTTATCAATTCACCGCTCTCCGCAATCGATTTGGCCGCTTGGTCGACTCGCTTTGGTGCCAAATCGCCGAACTTACCTGTTCGCAATTCCTGCTCGATCTGTTTCGCTTCGTTTGCAGACTGACGCTGCTGCGATGCAAACTCATCCCGAGACGGCAAACTCTTTTTCACAGATTCGGACGGCGTACTCGACTGCCCCGGCTTGTCGCAGGACGCGGCTGATTGACAGAAGCTCTGTTGCTTTTTGGCGAGCTGTGCAAGTTTTTCGCGGATCGAAGTGAGTTCTTGCTCATGATTCTGAGCCTTCTCTTGCTCGGGTTTACGAATCTTGTCGTGCTGCTGTTGGTCAACGTTGCGACACATCTGGGCCTTGGAATCGCTCTGTTTCAAGATTTTGCGCAGGTTTTGTCTCGCTGCGATCAGGTCAGCGAGCGCACGTTCTTCGTGCCCTTGCGCTTCGACGAACAAATCGTTTGCCAACCCATCGATGGCATTGGACATCGCCCGGATACTCATGGTGAGCGATGGCATTGGCCCGACTTTTTCAAGCAACGCCTCGGTGAGCGACTGGGTCTTCTCACGCAAGTCCCGTTGTTCGTCGGCCAGCATAGAGCTGACTTTGTCGTTCGCGGCTCCTTGAGAGACTGCAGCAAAGGTACCTCCCAAAATCTCACGCTGCTGCTTGATCAACTTCTCCAACGTTAAACATTTGCCCTGGCAATTGCCACTGCATTGTTGTGCCGAGAATTCGTATTCGCGAGCGAAAGGGCGAATATCAATGAACCGCAACTCACCGGTCAACTTTTGAGGTTCGGGTTCGCGATTGTCGATCGCATAGGCGTAATAGGTAATGGCTTGTGGATATTCAAGATTCAAATCCTCTAACGCCAGCGTCACTGTCTTCGTCATCGCATTAGAGAGTTCATTCGCCGACGCTTGCCACAGCGTTTGTTCTGGGCCGTCGTCGATGCGATAGCGAATGCCGACGGCGCTCAATCCGTAGTCATCGAAGGACTGGAGCGTGAAATGAACTTCGGATGTCGGGATCGCTTCTGCCGTCTCCTCGGGCGTGACAAACTTCAGCGAAGGACGTTGATCTGGGATCACGTCGAAGTGCAGTGAAGACTCGTCGGTCATTCCATCGTCCGAATTGGCTCGAATATCCAGATCCATTGTTGTCGCTAAAGCTCTCAGCGATATGTTGGCAACAGAATTCGCGATCCCGACGTCGGACGACGCGTCCGCTTCGGGAACGACATTGACAGTCACATCTGCGGGTTGACGGTTGTACGTCGCAGCCAGCGCCAACATAGAACCTGCGGGAATTCGTAAACCTTCGGGCAGACCTGAAGTCGACCCCAGTCCCGTATAGATAGGCGGCGTGACGGTTGCTGTCCAAGATTCCAAAACCAGTGGTATCCGCACAGCGACGGGATGAATACCGCTGTCCAGCGGTCCTGCGATCACTTGAACTTCAAGATTGCCACGACAATCGGTCACAACGCCGCTCAAGTCATCGACCAACAAAACTCCGTCGCTCGGTTGAAAACTAGTTTCGATCCAATGGCTGTCACCGACACCACGGTAGCGAACCAGTGCTGTTTGAAGAGGTCGACCCTCGACGTGCAACCGAACCATCAAATCCTCACCCAGATGCACTGACTCGGCGATCGGTTCCAATTGGACGTTCGAATAATGAACCGGCATCAGAAACAACCGAGCGGTCGCCACACGCCATTCGGGCCATACGAATAACGCTGCCGTCCAAACAATGATGGTGAACCCACATATTCCGAGCAAAAGGAAAATCGGCCAAGGACTGCCGATCGGTGTGAGCTCTCGCGCGGTTACACGCTGCTGGGTCTCAGTCTCAAGTGCACGTAACAATTCTGGGTCGGCCGGAGTCACTTGATTCATATTCATCTGGTAATCGTGACTGGTCCTGAGACGTTGACCAAGTTCCGGGTGCGCTCGCTCGACCTCGCCGACGGCGTTCGCTGATTCAAATCTCAACCACCGCCGACTATATCCAACCAGCCCAATCACAGCGGTAAGCATTGTTACCCAGCCAACGAGCCGAACCGACAATGGAGCTTCGTAGTGATAGTCGGCGACACTGAGTAGCACCAGTAACAGCATCGCGACGGCAATGATGGACAATCCCATCACGGTCAAACGTCGTTGTCGCTCTCGGTCACGAAGCCTCGATACACGCTGGTGATGGGTGCCGCGCTCGACGTGCATCGCTTCTGGCCGCTGGATTGGCGTTGTCGCTAGGCTCATTTTTGAACACCCTTGTCCGAATACTTAAAAAAACGCGTCTGTAAAGAAGAACGAAACACCATTTCATCACTCATGGACTCGGCTCGCAAGCATAAATTCTACTCCCAAAATGCCGAGTAGCATCCAAATGACCAACGGCCATTTCTCATCGCTGCGAGCGACACCGGCGGGCGCGAACTTCTGCACCGTGTCCTCCTCGTCGTTAACAATCGTCGCTTCAGGCAATTGGACTGCTTCACGAAACTGATCTTCGCCGAAGCGACTGATCTCGGATTCGGCCGGATCGACATTCCTGACGACCAACGAATCAGAGCCTTCTTCGATCCCAGGTGAGATTCCTGGGTCTTTGATCGTCTCAATCACCACGGATGGTCTCGCATCGAGTTGACCGGTCAGCCAAGCCGCGAACTGTCGAACCAGCGGGACAAACAATCGACTTTGCGGCCAATCACTCCAACTTCGATCTGCCGACGTCATCACCAATACAAAGTGCCCGTTCCCTGTTTCGTGGGAGACAACAAGCGGCCATCTTCGTGATCTCAGGAGAATAGTTGCATCTGGATCAAGCGTTTCGATCGGTACCAATCGCCGGGTGCTCATTCCTCGGAGATCACCATGTTGCGGATCAGCAAATACAGATAACGCCGGATGATTGCGATCAAAATCGGTGACGTTGCCAATCGTGTCGATGGCGGGCAGGAACTGTGTGCTGCCGATCATTCCCGAATTGGCAATAGGATCGAGAACCGCATTCGTTGTCCTCTCACCGACAAACCACAGAACGTTACCACCTTGCTCGAGGAAATCTTTTAATCGATCTGCATCACGAGCGGTAAACCGGCCGATGTTTGCGATGAAAATCAAGCGGAATCCGGCGAGATCGGGAAAACCGGAACCTTGGTCCCAAACCAATCGCTCGACTTCAAAGGTTCTCGGAGCGCCGTCGCCCACGGGCGTTTGCAGTCGCAGCGAAGTTTCGACGAAGTAGGTGGCGTTTTCCCACGACGCGCGCCCAGGATCCCCATCGATCAATAGTAATCGATCAGGATGTTTCGCTTCCAACGCAACAAACCGTTGGTTGTCCCACGGGAACGCATCCTCGCGATCGATCAGAACCACTCCTCGATAAATACCGGGTGCGTCGATCGGTAGCTTCATTTCAATCGTTTTTCGTTCACCTGCAGCGAGTGATAACACTTGTTCCGCTTCGAAATCTTCTGTCCCCTTGAGTTTTGCCGTGACAGTCACGTCTGTGACCGGAAACTCACCACCATTGAGAACTCGAACCGAGATTGAGATTGGAATCCCGGGTCGCAATTCAACTTGGGTCGGTATTGCAGTTTCGATCGCGAGATTTTGGGTGACCGATGGAGCGGGATCCTCGATGCGAACGGCAACATCCGGTGGAAACATTGATAAGTTAAGTTGTCCCATGGCGCTACGCTGAAGATCGCTGAGCAACAACAAACTTCGATCAGCTCGGTCCGATGCGGCAAGCAGGTCCGTCGCCCACGCAAACGCATCGTCAAAACGTGTCCCAGTCGAAACAGCTTTGACGTCCTCTAGCTCAGAGAGCGAAATTGACTGCACGCCCGATGCGTCGAATAGTCCGATATGAACAATTGCTTGGTCGCCAAGGGTGTCGATATATTTGCTCGCACGTCTGGCGGCGTTCTTGATCGCGGTACGTCCGTCTTCGTGTTCCGCCGACATGCTCGCTGAGCGATCGATCAACACGGCGACTTCGCGAGTCCGTCCGTCCGCGGGCGTATCAGGGAGGTAAGGTCGTGCGAATAGCAGTCCTAGCAGCAGGACGGCTAGTGCACGCAGCGACAACAACAACCAGCGCTGGATACGTTGGCGGCTCTTCGTTCGACGCACCACGTGTTTGACAAAACGAATCGAACCAATCTCCATCACTTTGGCTCGCTGTCGCAAGAGCAGATGGATCCAGATAGGCAACGTCATCGCTGCCGCGCCGGCGATCATAAATCCGAGGTGGATAAAGTTCATTGCTATTCTCAGTACAACTGGCTGCGCACTTTGAAGTACTCGCGAAGCGCGATCGGTAGCGGCATCCCGGTATGAATCGCAACATAGTCAACCTCATGCCCGCCACAGATTCGCTTTAGACCCGACTGCCAATCTTCGACTGCAGCGTTGAATTCGTCGCGAATCGCTTCAGCTTGGGTCACAATCTCTTCACCAGTTTCCAGATCGCGGAAGCGGATTAACCCGGACATGGGCATTTGCGATTCCAGTTCGGTCAACACGTGAAACAAAATGACCTCTTGACCAAAATGCCTAAAATGTCCGATCGCGTCCGCGAGTTCTTCGTCGGCGAAATAACAGTCGCTGATCAGTACCTTCAAACCGCGACGTGGCGAAAGTTCGGCAACTTCATGCAATACACCGGCGGAGTTCGAGGGCGGATGCTCTCGCTTTTGTGCCAATGTATGAAGAATCTCCATTTGGTGATCCGCCGTCCCACGAGGTCGAAGGTGCGTCAGTACCTGATCGGCAAACAACGTCAAACCTACCGCGTCAAGCTGGCGACGTGCCAAATGCGCCAACGACGCCGCCAACATGGCGGCACACTCCCACTTTCCTTCAGCAGTCATTGACCGACTGGCGTCCACGATGAAGTGGACGTCAACGTTTGTTTCCGCGTCGTACTCTTTGACAAACAATCGTTCGTGCCGGCCGAACAGTCGCCAAGTGATATGTTTTAGGTCGTCCCCGGGCATGTACTCGCGATGCGATGCGAACTCGACCGAGAATCCAACGAATGGACTTTGATGCAATCCATGCAGAAAACCCTCGACAACCGTGTGGGCGATCAGCTCCAAATCATCCGTCGCTCCGAGCAACTCAGATGTTGTCAATTGCGATGGCGGTATGACAAACGTATTCATGGGGGTTCGGGTACCGTTTTTATCAGTTGAGTAATGACGTCGTCCACGGTGATATTTTCCGTTCGCGCTTGAAAATTAAGTGCCAAACGATGCCGCATCACTGGTGACGCGACGGCACGAATATCTTCAAAGTCAACGTGATAGCGTCCTAACAAAACCGCGCGAGCTTTTCCGCCCAAAACGAGACATTGGGAAGCACGTGGACTCGCGCCATAACGAATGAATCGGTGCAAGTCGGTACCAGCTGCATTGTTCTCGGGACGCGACGCCGCAACGAGATCAACGGCGTAATCGACGATATGATTGGCCACGGGAACACCGCGAACGAGGTGTTGCAATTGCAAGACTTCGTCAAGCGAAAGAATCGCTTTCAGCTCAATGTTCGCATCGCCGGTCGTCGCCTTGACGATCTCCACTTCGTCGCGTTTTGACGGATAGACGACGGGAACATTGAACATGAATCGATCGAGCTGAGCTTCGGGAAGCGGATAGGTTCCCTCTTGCTCTATCGGGTTTTGAGTCGCAACGACAAAGAATGGCGGTGGCAGACGATATGTTTCGCGTCCGACCGACACCTCACGTTCCTGCATCGCTTGCAACAACGCTGCTTGCGTTTTCGGAGGGGCCCGGTTGATCTCGTCAGCCAGTAAGAAATTAGTGAACAGTGGTCCGCGAAAGAATTCCAGCTTCCGCCGCCCGGTCTCGGGATCTTCTTCAATGATGTCCGACCCAGTGATGTCCGAGGGCATCAGGTCCGGGGTGAACTGGATTCGCCGATACTCCATATCAAGCATCCTTGCGAGCGAACGCGCAATCAACGTTTTCCCCAAGCCCGGCACGCCGATCATCAGGGAGTGACCACGGCACAACATTGCGATGAGCAAGCTATCGATCACCTTGCCTTGGCCGATGACGACACGACCAATCTCTTGTTTTAGTTGCTCACGAGCCTTACGCAGTCGCTGAACAATTTCGGGATGCTCGCTATCCTTCAGTGCTTCATTCATGGTTGTGACTTCGCTTCCGTTATTGGTGAAGAAATCTGAATTTGATTGGCGACCGTACCATCGACAACCGACTGCGTTGCCTCGGAGGAGTCGTTCGATTGCGATGTGACATCACCGACCTCAGTCCCTACGCCGTCGCCGTTATCATCTAATTGCGCATGTTCGGTGGGCAATAATTGCTGGTCCTCGAAAGATTGGTCCACGCGACGAGCCGTTTCAAGAAATAGCTCCAACACGCTGAGCGGCGTTTCTCGCAACTTTTTGTTCTCGTTATTTAATTCCAACTGCATGATGTCAGTGAGTGCTTGAGGAAACCGCGTCTCATTGACTTCACCGTCGTCCGTCGCACTGATGACCACTCGTCCGGGGAGAGAGAAGGGTTTAACAAAGCTGCCCGATGCCGAATGAGTGAACCAAAACACTTGCTCTTTCACGTTCACGGTCGCGAAGAATCCCGCCCACTGGGCTGCATTCAGATCGGGACCCACGATATGAAACCAGCCATGCCGATCGTCTTGACTTCCGTGACCGAGAAGAAAAACCCATAACGAGTCGTTCGAACGGAGTTGACTATTGAATTCGGCGATTCGTGAAGAAATCGATTCAGCGTTTATCGGAGTCGATAGATCTTGATTGATGCTCATCAAGAGTAGGTGATTTTGCTCCTGGACGCCGGCAACGTCGACCAGCCAGTGACGCCAGACACCCGCCAGTTGCTCGAACTTCTGGTGGTGCTCTTCGTCACCCGGCAACCCCACTATGACGATGGCATGCCGCGTAGACAGGTCAACTGTTTGAGATCGAGCAACAGACGGAGACCCGATCCAACAAGCAACTAAGGTACTCAAGAATAGAACGCACGAGAGACGCCGGGCGAGGCGGCGGGGTTTTCGACCGGAGAAACAAACGAAAGTCATTGGATCTCGATTCCAGGGTGTTCTCGTTGGAGTTTTTCGATCGTCGCGGCGCTGACCATCGAGTCCTTGAGAGTCAGTTTGATCAACTGTGGTAGCGATGGTAGATTGGCAATGGCCCCGTCATCGACTGACGTTTCATGCAGTTGCAAATCCCTTAAAGAGCGAAGCGACGCGAGTTCCGGGAGGCAATCGCCGGAAATTTTGGTGCCGGAAAGACACAAGTGTTGAAGCTCCGGCAGCAATCGTGCGACTCGTTGGACGGCTTTGTCCGTGATCGGGCAACCCGATAGACACAGACTAGTCAGTTCTGGGAACCGTGCCAACTCGTCCATATCGTCGTCGGTGAGCGATACGCCGATCAATTGTAGTTGTCGCAGCGCGGGCAAGTCACGCAGCGATGCAAGCACGGAACCGTCGATTCCTTTGCGAGGCAGTGCAAGCAGTTCCAGCGATCCTAGGCCCGTGATTCTCGACACACCTTCCATCGTGACCTGGCTATCCGTCAAGTCGAGTTTTTGGATGCCGTTGATCGTGGTCAATTGGCTCAATTCCGCGTCGCCGATCATCAATTTGCTGGCGCTGGGACACTTGTCCACGCCCACCAGCCAAGGTTCATCCGTCAGCTGTTGCAAACGATGAACGATTCGAGTCCCTGTATCGGTCATGATCTCGACATGACCGCCTCTCCATACGATCCGTTGAGCAAGACGGGTTTCGAGCGCGGCCCCGGGTCCATGAAACGGTTGCGGAACGAGATCAGCAGATGGGTCAAGTATTTGCAAGTCGTCGACTCGAAAAGCTCCCTGAAACGCATGCACAAAAAACGTTTGCGGATAGTACGCGTCGTTCTTGGCAAGCAACGGTGATGTCGCAGGATTGTCTGCTGCCGTCCATTGACTGATCTTCGTCGTTGAGGTATCGACTTCAAGATCACTTGTGCGTTTTAGTTCAACGTGTTCAGGTGAGACATCGAGCGTTATACGCACAGGAACGCCGGTCGCGAGAATTTGATCGGTGTAGGGATCGATGATTTGGCTCTTTCCGTCGCTTGTGGAAAAGAAGATTCCACTTTGCCACCGATCGTCCACTTTGTGATCGATTAACGCCATCATGCGACCTTTGCCAGCGGAAAAACCAAATCCAAAGGATCCTTCCCCCGCAATTCGCTCGACCGTGTATGTCAACATGTATCGCTCCGGCATGATCACCGGGAATTGAACGATCCCACGACTTTCAAGATTCTCGAATTCAGTACCAAAGTCAGTTGAACGTATTCGCATGTTGAACGCATCACGCTCGGAATCAAGCGATGCGAGTAATTGATGAGATTGATCTGAAGTCTTATGAAGGTCGTTCGAAACGGATGAGGCTGCTGGAGAAACCCAACCAGGATCATTGATAGGGCTAGTGGTGATTGAGTTGGCTGGCTCCCTTTTCGGACCAGAGACCGCGACTCGCCCACGCGCGGGAGCGTCAAGTACGGGATCGTCGGACGTCCACCACTGAGATCCGGCAAACGCAGTGCAAACGATCAACATTGTAGTGATCAAGGGCGCGAGAACTAACGCACGTTGCTTGTCTTGAACTATCGGCTTTTCGACTGGTTCGAGCGAATCATGTAGGTATTCCGGCGCCTTGGGAATCACCACATCGCTAGAACCGGCTGCCGGCGTAACATCAAGTTGACGCAGTAGTTGCAGTAAGTCGCTGCCAACTGAAAATCTTGCCAGTACGTCGATGAATTGTCGCGGTGAATCGATCGCATGATTAGCATCAACCGACAAAAGTCGATGAATAGCATCCGCCAGTCCCGTTGGTAGTTCATCGAAAACGAATCCGTAGGGGCAACCGACGAGATCACAAAACGTCTTCGCTAAATGACGTCTGTCTCGGGCAACTTGCAGCGGAGATTCGAGTTGACTCGCGCGTTCCAGTCCCACCAGCTTGAGGCGTGAGCTAGGTGTCAACACAAGACCCTCCAGGGTGATTTGGCCGTGAATCAGTCCGTGCTCGTGAAGGTGTCCCAGCCCAATTGCTGCTTGGCCGATCAATTGACACGCATCAGCTATTTTCAGCGTACCGACTGAATTGACAATTCTTTGCAAATCGAAGCCGGGAACAAACTCCAGCACCAGATACGGCACTTCATCATGCTCACCCGCTGTCTCGACACGCACCAAGTTCGAGTGCGACAATTCACACAGCACTCGACAATGACTGAGATACTGCTCACGCGAACGAATCGGGTCATTGTAGCGTGGATGGAACAGCTTCAACGCGACCTGTTTTCGCAACCGCTGGTGCATCGCCCGGTAGAGCTGACCGTCGCCGTCTTCACTAAGCAATTCCAAAAGCACGAACCGCCCGAACTGGGAAGTGTCTTCACTGATTGTTTCGTGGTCGGCCGGTTGGAGATGTGACGACTGGTTCATTGTTCTGCTGGTTCATCAAAAGTGATTTCCAGTAGCGGCAACGTCTTTCTTAATCGCTCTACACCCTCAGCGGTGAATTGACTCTGTTCCAAGTGGACTGCCTTGAGTCCATTCAAGGTGCACAGAGTTTCGATCGAAGCGTCGCCCACGGCCGTCTTGCGAAGAGAGAGTTCTCGAATCTGATTTGCACCGTCAAGATACTTCAAGGATTCATCGCCAACGCGAGAAGCATCGAGGTTCAATTGGCGAAGCGTTGAAATCTGCTTTAGATGCTCTAGTCCTGGACCTTTCCATTTCTGGTTGAAACCTAAATGAAGCATATACAGATTTTCGTAGCCTGCGAAGAGCTTCATGGCATCGTCGTCGATAGGTGATCCGGCAAGATCGAGAGAGCTCAATTGCTTTAACGGTAGGACGTATCGTGTGAGCACATCAGCGTCCACGTTTGGATGACCGATATCTAGGCCTGAAATAGGCCTGTCAATCAAACGCTCTAAACCTGGACCGTAGAAGCTCGTATGTTTCGACACGACATGCTTCAGCGCTGGCATCTTTTCTAGGGTTGCAGTGACCTCGCCAGTGATTTGCGGCATGCCCCATAACTCAATACGTTCAAGCAGTGGCAAATCTGCAAGTTGAGCAATTCCTGATTCGGTGATCTGCGTCTCGTGGAGCGCCAAGAATCGCAACTGTCTGTTGGCCGCAATTAGCTCAATGGATTCATCGGTGATCCCGGGCCCTTCGACTGTCAGCTCCGTAGGAATGTCCGTGTCAAGAATCTTTTTGAGCTCTTCGTCATTGATGTCACGTCCACGCAAATCGAGATTGAGCTTCGGTAGCTCGACAAGCAGACTCTTCTCGTCCAGAAAACTCGCCTCGATACGTCCGGTTACCGGCGTCACGGTCATGGCTTCGATTGCTACTGCACCATCGTATTGGCTGATCCAAGGTTGCGAATGGTGAGGACCTTTCCACCACACATTGGTTTGTTGCAATCGCGATCGTTCACCATCCCAGCTCAGCACCTCGACGCCATTTTTGTACACATGAATCTCAGCGGTCTCGCCATATTGGCGAAAACGAACTTCCACCTCAATAGGTGTGTCGGCATCAATGGGAAATGTCTCACCTTTGACCTTCGCGGTGCTTTTTTGCAGTAGCACACCGTCGATGCCGTATATGATCGTATAGTAACCGAGCTCGGGATCGCTATCGAAACCTACGGCGAAGTGGTGTTGGCCTGAGAGCGCGAAGCCGATGACCGGTGCGCTGCCTAAGGAAATGCGAGTCGCTGACATCTTAAAATCAAATTCCGACGGCAGGAGGAGCGGCAATGAGATACGAGTCCGCTCATTCGTGAACAACCGGCCATCTTCTTTTCGCCATGTTTTTCCTTTATTGTATTCTGTGTCCGCGTCACGATTCACATCAACCAATGCGATGACATCGACGGAATCAAGTCCGGAAACAATTTCCGTATTCGGCATTCGTTCTTTAAGGTCGTGAATCTCGCTGGATGTGACTCGCGTTCCCAACAGGTTCAGCCGTGACAACTCGGGAAATCGTTCTATCGTTAAATGATCCAAGCCGCTGACCGAAGTTCCGGCAAGGTTGAGCAACTGCAGCTTGGGCAATGACTTTATTTTTGAGAGTCCATCGCCCGTCAAGCGGGTTCCGCCAAGGTCGACGCTATTGAGTTCATCCAATCCATTCAATGCAGATAGGGAAGCGTCCGTGATGAGGGTGTTCTGGAAATCGAGCGTCTCGAGGGATGGGAAATTGCCAGCCAACGATTCGGGAATGCCCATTACCAGAGTTCCCGAAAGCGACAACGAGTTGAGTTTGGGAAGTGACCCTAACTGCTGGAGACCCTTCGCCGTGACCATGGTACCGGATAGGTCGAGTGATTCTAAATCCGGTAGTTGCGTGAGAACAGAGATGTCCTCGTCATCAATCCAAGAACTTCGCCGAGCATCGATCGCTACAATTTTAGGTTCGTTTGCAATGTCATCCCAACGATCGATTCGAATTATAGAAGGTTGTTCAGAAGATTCATCTTTACCAACGATCGATACGGCGCCACCGTTCCAGACAATACGTTCAACAGCAGCTCGTTGTACATCGGATTTCGGATCCGTGAACGTGGCGATTGCCCCATCACCGCTGAGCGGAATGACTCGCAGATTAGATACCTGGATGGAAGCCGTCCAATTGGCCAAAAACATATGACTTGATTGCGGGATCGGAAACGATCCCAGTCCGGTCACTTGCGAGATGCTGCCTCGCCACGAAAGCACAAGCACGCCATCGACGATCATTTCAATTGACAAGCGTTGACCATCGCGACGTAGCGTTGCCGCAATTGGCACTGGTTGGCCGATTGGCAAAAGTTGACCTCGATGTGCTTGTGCGGGTCGTGCCCACAAGTTGATTCCATTGATCTGATCCAGCCCGCTCAAAAAACCTTTCGACGGACTGGTATCAATTGCCAAGAGCACCGGCCGACCATCGGCGACAAGTCCTAAATAGATGCTCTCGTTTTTTTCCAAGCGAGTTGCAATTAATTCAACGCGATACTCATCCGGCGGTTGATACGGAAACATGACGAATGAGGGGTTGTCTGGATCCGATACCAAATCCCCGTCAACGAGTCTCCAATCTTTGCCACGAATATCGCGAGCCGGTTCGATCAATGAAATGAGATCGACGGGATCATAGATGGAATTCTCCGGATATCCGAATGTCTGTTTTGCCAGTTCAGGATTGTCAGGGTTCCTCGACAGCTGCGGCGAGGCGTTACTCACCGAACGCTTGACCGAGAGTACGAGTTGTTGATTTCGTTTTAGCTCGATGGTCGACTGAGAGAAGGTCAGTTGTGAGGCGGGGTCTGCTGAGACGATGTAGCGACCTGCGGGAATTTCGATCGTGCCAACTCGAATCGGTACTTGGGTATCGCCGGCAATGAAGTTAGCATTACCCGTTGTCAATCGTTGCGACACTTCAGGCGATTCGGCCAGGACGACGACCGTACCCTTAGGGGAATTTCCTGATAGGGAGAATGCAGCAATTACTGTTAGTGCCAGCAGCGCCGCCGCGAATGCCGCTGCAAATCGAGCACGTCGGTTGTGAACTGATTTGCTTGGAGTCGTTACAAAACTCTCGGTGTTGCTGTCGCGCGCAGTCGAAAAGTGGTTTCGGGTTGGTGCGGTGTATGCGATGGACAATGGCGTGCTAAGTCTCTCATTCGTCGACGCTGCCAGTCGCCGTAAATTCGCTCCTGCCGCAAATGGACGGATCAGTACTGCGACCTCTTCGGCGGTTTGAGGACGTTCTTCAGGGCGTTTAGCAAGCATTCGATCAAGCAAATCACTCATCACTTGCGGAGTGTCCTCTCGTTTTTGACACACTGGGATCGTTGGCGCTTGAACGCGTTCAACCAGTTGATTCAGCGCGTTGATTGATCCGCTGCTCGCGAGAGGAGATTGACCGGTCAGCAACTTGTAGAGCGTACAACCGAGCGAGTAGATATCAGCGCGGTGATCGACCTTACTGCTGTCGGCGAGTTGCTCGGGCGGCATGTACTCCGGCGTCCCCATGATTTGATGGGTGCGAGTCAGGCCAACCGTTGAAACTCCTAAGATGTCGTCCGCATCGGCAGCAGTCTCGGCAATGGGAATCTCATTAACTCGCGCCAACCCGAGGTCCATTAACTTGACGATCCCGTCGCGAGACAAAATCAAATTGGAAGGTTTGATATCGCGGTGCACGCAGCCGTGTTGATGCACATAACTAAGGCCTGTCGCTGCTTGCCGTATCACTTCAGCGGCGTCGGCAATGACTAGTGAACCGTGAACGCTGGCCACACGACTCAGGTCAAAACCGTCCACAAACTCCATCACCAAATAATGCTGGTCCCCCTCTTGACCCGCGTCCAAAGCTCGGACGATGTTCGGATGATCCAATCGACCGATCGCAATCATTTCGCGTTCGAAGCGATCGATCGTCGCTTGGTCGGTCCGTCGATGCGGTTGCAGTATTTTGACAGCGGTCGGCGTTCCCATCTCCACGTGGCGAGCCTGGTAAACCATTCCCATCCCGCCCTGGCCAAGCGGCTGCATTACTTCATACTCGCCAAAGCGTAGTGAACCGCTCGCTAACTTATCTTGCTTCCCACCTGCTAAGATCGCATCCGTAACTCGGTCACAATGGGACTCGTCCGCAAATGCAATCTGATGGGACCCGCCAAGCATCGCGTCCACCGAAGCATCCGCAGTGTCAAATTGCTCCATGTGCGATTGGCATGTCGAACACGTTTCGACATGGTTCGCTATTCGATCCGTGTCGTCGACGTTCAATCGCCCTGAAAGAAAACTTCGCATGTCCTGGGCAGATGGACAGTCAACCGGTTCAGGTTTCATTATTTCGCGTCCAAAGATGGTTCATCCAGCAATCCCGCCATTTCCTGTCGCAAACGTGCTCGAACGCGGGACTTTGCGACACGGACTGCATTGGCGGATAACCGCAAATCGGCGGCAACGTCCGCGATCGCGCGGGATTCAACCACCGTTTGCCAAAATGCTTGCCAGGTCGTCGGTTCGAAATCGGCCCGCACCAGCTCGGTCGCACGTCGTAGCAAGTGATTCGATTCTTCGACGCGTTCATCATCAGATTCCTCGCACAAACCATAGCTTTCACCACCAGGAAGCGATGCCAACTGCATTTGTGCTGTCGTTCCTCCACGTGCTTGCGGTCGGTCACGTTGTCCACGATGAAAATCCCTCGCGCGGTTGTTGGGGACCGTTTTCAGCCAACGGCGGAAACTGTCTCCCGGTCGGCGATTCTGAAACGAATCGAAATTTTTTGAAAGCTTGACGAATACGTCTTGGGAAACGTCACCGGCATCTTCCGATGACAAACCGGCGCGGCGACACCAACTGTAGACAAGAGGGCCATACATACGAACGAATTTCTCCCAACCAGCTTCATCTCCAGCACGCACTCGCTCCAACAGTGTCAGCGACGTGGGCTGAGAATCGATCGGTCTAGAAGTAGGAACGTCGGCGCGTTTCACGATTTTTCTCAGAAAAGTTAAGAACACGTCGGCCGGCAAGTAAGCACTTAAGGCGAGGCGGGCCTCCCAAGGAAAATTTGGCGTCCAACTTAATATCCCTAGCAACCCACAAGCATCGAGTAGAATCTCTCACTTGCGTGAAAGCTCTATCCCAGCAAGGACTACTACAAAGGCCTTTGCGGGAAACGGATCATGTCTTCGCACCGGACTTTTTCGCATACTCTAAGCCTGGAACTCCCTTGATTGTATCCGATTAACTGTTCGGTTGGAGATGGCAATCGGAAAAGCGACTGGATGGCAGTCGAGAAGTTTGGCAGTCCCAAAGACGACCACTCGGTGAGAAGAAGGGCCGACCGTGCCACCAAAATTTTATTCGTCAGAGGAGCAAGATAGTCAGCCGTCTTTATCGCTGCAGACAAATCTCGCGTGTTCCTTTTTGTGTCGGCTGAAAGATGACCAGGTTAGTCGGCAGCGGAGGAGCGAACGATGCTCGACTCAGCAGTGAGCAAGAAGTGTTGCCAACGTCGCGTCCGCGTGTATGCGACGAGGCTGAACTGGCGTGTGTGGTTCACGCTGGAACCATACAATACACCGGAGCGACTCGATTAAGTTCAACGGCGGCGGCAACCGAGTCTTGGCCAATATACTATGATTTCAAATAAACGCTTGACCGGCGACTTCGGTTCACCGATTTGTTATCCGCCGGGGTGCAAGAAGTCCTAATCAAACTCCAAGTTCTTTTCGCGATGCGAGAGCAAGTTTCTTGACCAGTTTGTCAGGGATGGGTTTTGCCGACGAAAATATGACGCCTGTCTTGGAAGCTTTGAGTCCTGCTGAAGCAATGTCGTCGGCGTGGGCGGTGATGGCGCTTTTGCTCACGTAGAGTCCACATTGTTTACTGAAAGCTGCAAAACCCGCGATGATCGTTTTTCCAAACCCGAATCCGGGCAAATCGTACATCATCAATTCTTCAGCGTCAGGAAGCGTCTTTGCAAGTTGAGCACGAAGTTGAATCAGCAGCGGCCGCATTGTCTCTGGTGCAGCAGCAATATAGGCATCATGGTCTGCGAACTTTGCCATGCCAATGTCTCTAAAACGGAAATGGTCAGTGAGTTGGATTTCAGTCGGATAGCGAATTGCGATCTATCTGGTGGTCAGGCGCAATACTGTTCGGCACGAAGATTGCGGCCAGAGCACCTCAGGAAAACAGCAGGAAACCCTAAAATACACATGGAAATTGGCACGATAATTGCGCATGGCCACTAGTTCG
>JBGSMN010000250.1:0-49518 GCA_041740155.1 Rhodopirellula sp. | reverse complement strand
AGCCAGTACTGATGCTTATGAGGGCGAATGCTTAATCTGCCGAGAAGCTCTCGTACCCAGCGAGCGCCGACGATGAACGGATTGCCCAGTCTCTTCATTTCGTCGGCTAGCTCATCGCTGGTCCAATGACTGATGGGGCGGCCTGAATCTTTCGGGTCCTCGCACGCTTTTGCAGTTAATTGTGCTTGCTGTTCAGAGGTGATTCGTGGTGGTCGTCCTGATCGTTTGACATCGCTGAGAAGTTCTACGATCGCCTTCTTCAAAGCCAACATGCCTTCGGTACATTCGATCTGCACTAGGCTCTCCCAGCGCCCCTGCCAACGCCTTCTCCACAGACCAACTTGATCGTGCCCCAATTGAACGTTCGAAGAAATCTGCTCATTGTTTAGACCATTGAAAGCCTGCAGGATGATCTGGCATCGCTGTGCAAGACCAGCAGAAGTCCCGCGTGCGTCAGAAAACTGCTGCAAAATCTCTTGTTGCATTTCGGTGATTACCACCTTGGCTGCCTTCCCTGGCATAGCACGACCTCGTTAGGACTCTGGGAAATTGCGTAGAATACAGCCTGAACCCGTTTGGTTCCAGGTTAATTCATTCCGCGACCACTAGAACGTCCGGTCATTTAGGATCGAACCGATCCATCCAGTCGCGGAAGTGTTCTGCCAATTCCGGCACGTACGAATTGATCCCTGCGACAACACAACGTTTAGAAAAGAGGATGGGGGTAGATAGCCGAAACGGCTCCGATTCTCTTTTCTTGTCCACCGCGACCTGAACATCCGTGCCTTGGTGCCTCCGTGCCTCCGTGAGAGTCCTTCATTCCGGCAATTATGAGTCCACAAAGGCACGAAGCAACCGATACGGCATCGTACCTTTTCAACAGACTAAAACCAGGCTGAATCACCCGTTCGTCTACTCGAATAAAACCGATTGACTTCCGCAAGCGCGCCTGACGGTTATACCGGTTGATTTGGCCAATTCGCAGATGGCAGTGATGGATTCGATGTGAAGGCCAATCCTACCTCATCGGGTATACCGAATTGATCGTTAGCGAACGAGCAAAGCGGCCAAACGTCGCTGTCACCATAAGAATAAACTTTTGAACAGGTTGGTAGCTGTGATCCCTATTTTCTTTGAATCTAATTGCGTCCGCTCGGTTGTATGGATGATCCTTCTTGCTTGCATGGGGAATCATTCCGTCAGTGCTGACGATTTGGTGGACGCGACCTCCTACTCAGAATTTTCCATGATCGAGACTCCCGCGACGGTTCGCAGCGATATCGATACGTTTGAATTAGCGGGCTATCATTTTGGTCATGTTCAAACGCGTCATCGATCGTCTCATTCCAACTTTCTCGAACAACTCTCGCTCTTCGCAGCGATCGATGGTTCCAAGCAACCTCAAGACTTTGGCGTCAACGCGGATCTTGGTGTGCGACTGCGAGCCGCTTACGCCGCTCCTTTGATTGAATCCTATGGAATCGGATACCAAATCGGAACTGCGGTCACATCGACCGATAACGCGGTCCGAGTCTTTGAGCTTATGGGTGAAGACACCAATCGTTTCCAAAGTTTTACGACGCTCGGACTGTTTCAGCGAACCGGGCGATGGGGATTCGGCGGCGTCTTTGATTATCTCTATCAGGATGGCTTTGATACGACGTCGATGGGCCAGTTCCGAGCCAGGGCCAGCTACGACGTCACATGTCAAACTCAAGTCGGTGTCACTGGTCGTTTTCGGGCCTTCGACGACACCGCCGAGTACTTGGGCAATCCAGTGACGCTTCGCAGTATTAATCAAGGCAGCGTGTTCGTTCGTCATTTTTTTGAAACCGGTGTTCAGTCAACGTGGTGGCTCGGTCTGGTGGACGAACACGGTGAGTCGAATGCCGCCTTTGGAGCAGCACAGGCACGTGAAAACGATGCGGTCATCGGTGCTGATTTTGTGGCACCTCTGAATGATTCGCTCGCCCTTTACGGTGAAACGAATCTGATCCTGCCTGCGGATTCTGGGACTGTCGACGCATTTTTCGGGGTCGCATGGTATCCCTTCACCAATGCGAAGACAGCCCACCGACAAAAGTTTTCGCCTTTTCTCCCCGTAGCCGCGCCGACATCGTTCGCGGTGGATCTCGTTCCTTGAGCACTGGTCGCATAGCACTGGTCGCATAGCACTGGGCAATTAGCACTGTACGATTAGCACTCGCCCATTCGAATTAACCGACACTTTCCCTAACATTGGAATGACTCTCGCTTATTAACATGGCCTGAGGCTGATTCGTTTGACCGATCCTCAAACACGGCGAACACTTCACCGAGCGAGTTTTCCGTAGTCAATAATCAGTGAAGTTGGGATGAGTGTCGATCAAACCATCAATGTCGAATACGTGCCCGTGCGACTGAGTCCTTTGACGCAGGGGCCCGATGGCGAGTCGTTGATGGAACATCGCCCCAACGGAACTTGCGTTGAAGTTCGAGTGCTCTCCCGCGCATCGATTGACCGCGTCACAGACTTCGCAGCACAACTCAATCGACTTGAACTGCTCGAGCACGCGTCGATTCGACAAGTAGTTGAGCACGATTGCGCGGGCACCCCGCCTTCATTCAAGTTGGCCATTCCCATTGGGCTGGATCCGTTGACGGATCGGTTGTCTGCTCAAATGGATGATCTTGTCCCGATCGAACGATACGAAATTGCGGTTGCGGTGATCGATGCTTGTGTGGCAGCGCACCGCATCGGTCTGTGTCATGGAAGTTTCTCTGAGAATTCCATTCTCATCGCTCTTGCCAATCGTAAGCCTCAAGTCTTCATCGACTTTACGGCAACCATGTTCAACGCGGAAACGTTTAGGGGTGAACTTTCGATCGAGAATGATCTAGTTCATTTGCAGACTTTGTTAACACGTCTGTTGCACTCCGTCGTTGAATCGTCGGACCCCGACGCGGCGAACTTGATTGGTGGACGAAGTCGCGCGATTCTGCGTCGTTGGATGAAAGATTCCGACGCCGTCACAGACGATGCCAGCGCGCCCACGCTCAGGCAATGGCAATCCATTCTTAAGCCGGTTCAAGACGAACAGCCATCGATGGATCAAACTGGCGTGGTCATGATCCCGCCAATGCCAATCGGGTCAGGAAGTACCAGCCGAATGCACGTCGGAGGATCGACGAATCACTCCTCCGTCGAGACCGCCCGCCCTCAGCTCGGACGGTTTCGTATCGACGAGAAGATCGGTGAAGGCGGCATGGGAACCGTGTTTCGGGCGACCGACTTAGCCAGCGGTGAACTTGTCGCGGTGAAGGTCCTGCGCAGTACGGGGAAAGACATTGCTCAATCGGTTCGTCGATTTCGCAAAGAAGCACGATTGCTGGCGGACGTGCAAAATGATCACGTGACGAAACTGATCGAGGTCGGGGAAGATAGCGGTCAACACTTTTTGGCGATGGAGTTCATCGAAGGCGTTGATCTCAAAGCATGGCTGGCAGAGCGATCAGCGATTCCCGAAAAGGTGGCGCTTCGCATCACCGCCGATCTCGCACGTGCACTTGTCGACGCGCATGCGCGGGAGGTTATCCACCGCGATATCAAACCCGAAAACGTTTTGCTGAAACTTCGTAACGACGCCGTGATTGGCGATCACCAGCTTGCCGAGCGTCCGATCGAGCATTTCACGCTGAAACTGACCGATTTCGGCATCGCACGACATGTTCACCAAAGTGAATCGATGGAAGTAACCGTCGCTGGCTCGGTGATGGGGACTCCCAAGTACATGTCGCCCGAACAGTGCAAGTCCACGGGAGCCATTGGACCAGCCGCCGACGTGTACTCGATCGGCATCACCTTATTTCAAATGCTAGCGGGAAGTGTACCGTTTGAGTCGGACGACTTCATGAAGTTAGCGGCAATGCATTGTTTCGATCCGGTGCCTTCGATTCAAAAACGCAATGCAACCATCAGTGATGCGACCGCGCGGATCGTGCAGCGGGCATTAGCCAAGGATCCGAACGATCGGTTCGGAGATGCGGGGCAGATGTTGGCTGAGATTCTGCGGGTCCTGCGAGGTGAAGCATCGCAAATGGATGCCCATCCCAAACTTCCTCCGGATCATCTGGCTGGCCGCGTCTGGGAGAAAACCGTCGCTTGGGATCTTGACAGCACCTCTGCTCAATTGTGGCCGTTGGTTTCCAATACGGAACGCTTGAACGAAGCGATCGGGTTGCCCTCGGTCGACTATCAAACGGTCAAGGATCCCGAACTGGGCCTTCGCAAGTTTGGCTCGTTCACCTTGGGTGGCGTCAGAGTTGCTTGGGAGGAACATCCGTTTGAATGGATCGAAGGCCAACGCATGGGGATTTTGCGTGAGTTCAAAACCGGTCCTTTCAAATGGTTCATGAGTGTCGTCACCATGCACGATCAACCCAGTGGAGGCACTCACTTATCTCATCAGGTTCGGATCGAGCCTCGCAATCTACTGGGCCGCGTCCTGACCAAGATCGAAGCAGACTGGAAAGGATTTCGTCATCTCGATCGCGTCTATCGGCGGATGGATCGCTCCTTGCAAGGACGTCTTCCACGAAATCAAGGCATTGATGCCTACCGAACGGTCGCACAGCTTTCCAAACGCAATGCAACTCGTCTACAACAACGTCTCGACAAGGTAATCGCTGCGGGGGTCTCACCGGAAGTCGCATCGGCTCTGGAAACCGCGTTACGACAATCCTCGTCACAGGAACTCGCGCAGTTGCGACCGATCGTGTTGGCCGACCGCTTTGGTATGGCAAGCGACGAATTGATCGACGCTTGTTTGATCGCGGCAAGCGAGGGAATCCTGAATCTCCGCTGGGAGGTGTTGTGTCCGACATGCCGTGTTTCGGCATTGTCGGTCGACGAGTTAGCGACGGTGAACTCGCATACCCACTGCGAGGCCTGCGATGTTGATTTCCAATCAAACCTGGCAGGCTCGATCGAAATGGTGTTCCAGGCACATCCGGAAATCCGTGAAGTCAACTCGGGACAATACTGCATTGGTGGACCAGAGCACTCGCCACACGTTCTTGCTCAGGTCCGCATCGAGGCGGGCGAGTCTCTCAGTCTTTCACTGGACCTATCCTCGGGTGATTATCTCATCCGTGGACCGAGGCTGCCGCAGACACAATCGATCCGCGTGCTATCAACAGCCGCTCCCTCCTTACTCGACATTTCCTTGTCGACGCTTGGGTTTGGAACGCATACACCCAAGCTCCGCGCCGGCCGCCAAACGCTCAATTTTCATAACGACTTCGATCGATTGCATGTCGTTCGCGTTGAAAGAATGATTCCTCGTGACGATGTGGTGACTGCGGCGGTGGCGTTGGCAAATCCCTTGTTTGGAAGACTATTTCCGCATCAAAAGTTCGCGAGCAACAATCCGATTGCGACAGAAACGATGACGTTCGTGGCGACATCTATCAACAATATCGATGATCTCTATGCAGTAATGGGCGATGCTGAAGCCTACACAGCGATTCTCGAACATCACCAAGTTCTCGCTCGAACGATCGAAGGCTGTGGCGGCAATGTGGTGAAGACGATTGGTGAAAGCATGCTGGCCTGCTTCCTCTCACGTGACAACGCCGTGATCGCGACTCAGCGGATTCGGGAGGCATTGTCTGAGGCGAGCACGCCAAGTCCCGAAAGCGAAACTCGACGGGGCATCCAGTTAGGAATTGGCATTCACAGTGGTCCAACCCTCGTCACTACGCAAAACAACCAACTGGATTACTTCGGTGGTACCGTACGCGCGGCGATGTCACTTCCCGAGCTCGCTGGTGGCGACACGTTGATTACCGAGGTCGTTTACACCGACGCCAGTGTGGCAGAGCGGCTCCAAAACCAAACGAGTATGATCGAATCGGTGGCACTATCGGGATGCCCGAACTTGCGAGTAAAGCGAATATGAATCTAACCAACGAACTTAAAAACAGTGTCACGTGGACCCTGACGGAATACGGAAGCGGTGACCATCAAAAGCGCACCATCAAGCTGCCTAATCGACCCGTGACGATCGGGCGGTCCGACGAAGCGGATGTTTGTATCGCGGTCGCCTCCATTTCTAAACAGCACGCCAAAGTCTGGTTAGAGGGCGATTGTCTTCACGTGCAAGACCTTGGGAGCACCAACGGCACTCACCACAACGGATCGCCCGTGCATCGTGCTGTATTGAAAGACGGCGATCTTCTGCAGTTTGCCAATGCCGTTTTTCGTGTAGGTGTGATGGCAGAGAACGTGATTGATGGAACCATGGAAGAAGGTCTGATTCCATGGGCGCAAACGTTGTTGACTTTTGAGCGTTTACTTTCGGAGCGAGCGGTCGTTCCCAATTTGCAGCCGATTATTACCATGGATCGACTGTCGACGCCCGGCTACGAAGTTCTCGCTCGCAGCAATCTGCCTGAACTGCGGAACCCCGCGGCCATGTTTGAAGTGGCCAAACGTTTGGGTCAAGAAGCCGCACTGAGCGAGTTGATGCGTGATGAGGCAGCAAGACTGTTGACACAAATCGATGGATTCAACTCACAAGTTTATCTCAACACACACCCTGTCGAATTCGGCACTGAACGTTTGACGGATTCGCTGGTCACTCTTGCCGAGAAGTTCCCGGGTATTCGGTTCATGATCGAAGTACACGAAGGTGCCGTGACACAGCTTGAAGAAATGCGTGCGTTACGTGAGCTGATTGCTGAACTTGGAATGGGATTGTCCTACGACGATTTTGGAGCCGGACAAGGCAGGCTCTTGGAACTCGTCGAAGTCCCGCCCGACGTTCTGAAATTCGACATGCAACTAATCAGGGACATCGATAGCGCATCAAAGAACCGGCAAGATCTCTTATGCTCATTAATTCGTATCGCTAAAGATGCGGGCACGACGACTCTCGCCGAAGGTGTCGAAACCGAAGCCGAGCACGAAACCTGTTGTCAATTGGGATTCGAACTTGGACAGGGTTTTCTATATGGCCGACCAGCACCGATATCGGAAATCAGTTTTCCGGTTTAGAAAAAGACACTGTTAAACCAACGACGGCTTGTCGAGCGATCGACGGACAACCGCCCATGGGCCTGCATGCATCATCCATTGTTAATTGATGTGGTTTGTACTGGCCACTGGCCGATACAACAAATCCTCGTCTGTCAGGTCAGCTAGGTACGCGTTGCTGAATCTAAACGTCGAAATCGATGCGATGGATCGTCAACGCCCACAGCAGACCGCCAAGAAGTTTCAGTTCAACGTCCTACTTGGCAAGTCTCGCCACCAATGGGCTAGATCGGTCGCCGAGTCCAACACGAGTCCAACACCTCGGCCGCATCGCCTGTGAGCCACTTGTCGAACTCAACTTCGGTGATTCCTGGCACGCCCCGAGCGGCAAGTCGTTGAAACTCAGCAAGCGTATTGATCGCCCATTGCCGATCGTAGTCACCGATCCAAACGGGTCCCCAATAAGCTGCCGCGACTGACGAAGTGTTCGTTGATGCTCAGCTTTTTTGTTTCGTCGTTTTTGCTTCGGCTTTGGTGCAGGCTTGTCGGCGTCGACCATTTCCAAGTGACTCATGAGTTGTTCTCTTAACGTAGCCGTTCGTCCCGCGAATCGCTGTCCCTATGAATCTGTCTCTTCATTTTCAAACGCCTAGTGCCGTACTCCTCTGCGTGGATTGTTTACTCGCGGCGATGCGCACCGTTCGTCAGACAATCCGAGTTTAGAGCAGTGACAAGATCTTCAATTGAGGGGAGACCAGCAAATATAGTGGGCGAATCTCTTGCGCCTGGATGGTAGATCGGGACCAAAGGAGTTGAAGATCGGTTAAGTCGTTTCATCGCGACGAGCCCTTCGGGATTTCGCGATGTGAAATCCGCGTATAACGCGGTCGCACCGTGTCGTTTCAGCGATGATTTAACGCGAATGTTCTCAAACGTGACCTTTTCAACGTAATTGCTGCTTATATCCCATTTCGCAGCGAAGAAAATAAGCATTGGGCAACCATCCTCACATCGCCGATCAAATGCTGCCGTAGTGTACGGCTTCCAGGAAATGGGTTGCCTGGCAAACCATCCCACAATGAGATGTGAGCAAATCGCGCAAAGAACGACCAATGCAAGCAAGGTGATCAAACGATATTGCAGAACCGCGGTTTTTGGAAGGTTCAAGGGTAACTCTGCAGTGATAGACGAGGTTGGTTGACCAACAATCGAACAATGACCGCCTTATCCAGGTAGCAACTGAAGATGGTCCAATTCAAAACCGCTCGACTTCGCCGCTTATGTTCACCCGGATTCATTCTAACGACTTGATTGTGTCGGGCCAGTTCATAGACTAAGAAAGGAAACGCTTCGGGTGGGGTTAGTTTCGGGTTTCAAAATCGTCAATTACCGCAATCCAGGCCTGATTTTTGGCGAAGCCATCCGTTGCGGTATGAGCCAGTGGGATTTCGTAGTTTGCAAACAAAATCGCAACCACGAATCCGTAGTATGCAGCATAGGCAAATTGCCACAACATCACACGAATGATCGTTGCTTGCCAACGATCCAGTCGTGTTGCTTGCCGTTTTGTTCGGATGTGCCGTTCCAACAGCAAGCAGGGAATTGCGGCTGGGAAACCGAATAGAAAACTCCACTGTGTGACGAGACTGAGTCGTCGGCAGAGCAGGAAGTATACGAGACATGCCAGAACAAACGCGGAGGCAATGACAACGCTGACGAAGAATTCGCGGCGGGATCTCGTCGCGGATGAGTTGCGGCGCATCTCGCTATGCTCAACCGCTGCCATCAGGGTCACGAACAAACAAGTTGGCCACGTGAAGATAAAATCGTGCCAACGCAGACTGAGCGTTGGGCCCAGGAACACGCCCAATCCAAACGCGATCCCATAGAATGCGAACTCACTACGAAAGGAATATCCCAATCGTGATCCGATCCCTGTAACGACCCATCCTGCCAATTGCGACACCAGCAAAATACCGACACCACAGGTATACCAATTCCATAACCAACGTTGTGTCGGCGGGTCCATGGAGTATTCCGGTTCGATCCCGATCAAAGCTGCGTAGTCGCGGATTTCCCCCTGCGGAATATCGCTAGCACGAAGACTTGAATTCATGGCACTCGCGGCTGTTGATTTCGTCTGGCCAACGTACAAGCAAACCATTCGCGAACGGTTTCGCACGAAGAGCTTTGATTGATCGAGCGCCAACGAAGCCCAGCCAATTTCGCCACCGAGCACGCGCACACGTCCAAGTTCGCGGTAGGCGTTGGGGTTCGCTTCGATCAGAATCAGATCGCCGAGGTCGTTAAGTAAGTACAGTTTTGCATCAGCCGCCAAAACACTCGCATGACCGACGATTTGCTCAGCCGCATTCGATGCGAAATCGGTCGCCCGCCGAATCTGGGCATCGCCGTTGGACCAACGCACGTTACCGGTTTCCCAGTCGATCGCGCGGAAACTGCCACGTGAAGGACGATGAGCCTTCGATTGGGCTTCCGTTAAATCGAAACCATAGATCGTGTCACCGACTAAGACACTCGACGAGACATCGTTGGACATCGCCTCACAGTACCAACGCTCACTAATCGACGTCTGGGCCGAATCGGATTTGTTTCGTATGGATGATGGCGATGACAGGTTCCAAAGATGGGAGCCAGATTGAAACGGAGCCGATGTCCAGAGCCGCGGTTCGCGATAAATCGGCCAGCAGGAGTGCTCGTCGTAACCGTGCGACAGGGTTTCGGTCCAACGGCGCTCGCCTGTTGTTAAGTCGCAACCAACAAGGCAGTGTTGCAGGTAACCGACGACTTGCCGCTGATCGCCGATTTGGATCGGCAGCACCCCCACATAGCTGGCGGCTTCATCACCGCTCTTCCAAACCAACTCGCCACTGCGGGCATCTAGCGCGACTAGGCTTGCGCCGCGACCACCGATCGGCAAGATGACTTTGCCATCGACGACTGTCGGTGAGCAGGCGTAACCGAAATCGGTGCCCTGACCATCAAACTCCTGTTTGAGTTCACGCGACCATACGAGTTTACCCGTGAGTGTGAGGCAACCGATGCTGCCAGCGGGCGTGGTGAAATAAACGTGCTCGTCCGCGAGCGTGGGCGTGCTGAACGGCCCAGGGTATTGGCCGGTGATTTCAAATGGCCAGTCGTAGCGATACTCCCATAGCGTTTTTCCTGTATCTGCGTCGACGCACAACACAAACTGCCCAGCCAACGTTTGGTACTGGGTGTAAACGCGATCATCTTGAGCCACGCAAGACGAGTAACCGTGACCAAGTTCTTTGACCCACAACACAGGCGGCCCGATCGCAGGCCAATGGTCAGCGAGCTGCGTTTCGGTCGAGACGCCATCGTAGTTTGGGCCACGAAGATGCGGCCACCCAACTGCGATTTCGGCAAACACCGATTGATGGACAATCAGCAGTGGCAGCACGGCAACGAAGATGAGCGATCGATGGAAAATGGCAGACAAGAGATTGGTTCAAATTTAAAAATCGGGGTCTTTGGACTCGGCATGATACAACCCTGGCAGATAGATCACTGCGCCAGCACCAGCGGCGACGACCCAAGCAGGCAGCCAAGTGCCGATCGCGGGGATGCCCAGCGTGGTGCCAGCGAGGATCACAATCGTGGCCACGATCGCGAAGGGAGTGAGTTTCCATCCCGAGGAAATGACAGACACGCACAGCAATAGTCCTGCGATTCCCATCGACCAAGGGCTGCTGACAGTCATCGCACCCATTGTTGCGGGAGCGTTATCCACACTCTGCGCCTGGGCCGCCATTGTATTGGCGGCGTCTGAAATTTGGTTGAGGTCGATTTGACCCGACCGCAAAGCTGACATGTCAATTTCTTTGATGGAATTAAACAAACCTTGACTGTTACCCCACATTGCGAACACGGCGAGCAACAACAATCCTGCGGCCAAACGAGTGGGAGCGCCCATCAAAAGTTTGAGCGGTGCGAGCCGATCACGTTTCTTTTGATACTTGCCGCTACGAGCTTCCGCCATCATCTCCTTGAACCGTTTACGTTTGGCCGCCGCAACCGCCACCGAATCAGCTTGATAGACACCGCCAGAATCGGCGCGTGTTTTGGAAGCCTCGATCAACGCAGCCGCCATCTGATAGGCTCGTTCGGCGGCGTCCGCTTCACTCATGCCTTCGGCACGTAAACCCTTGCGTTCGATTTTCTCCAATTTGGATTGATCGTTGATGGTTCGATTCGCCGCCGTCATGGCCGCCATTTTTGCACAAAACTTGTCACGCAGACTGGAGCCTGTCGGTTCACGAAACGCGCGGTCAGTGGCCAACAATTGACGCTGTTTCACTAACGACGAATAACCGAACAATCGTTCGTATAGACTCTGCCACTGTTTTCCACCGTAGCGAGCACAGAAATCTCGCACGCCATCTTCATCACTGCCCGCCAAACGTAGATCGCGAATAAATAGCTCGGCTGCTTTGATCGCTTCATCGGCTGCCGTACTGTGGCGGGAGAGCATACCGAAATAACACGCAGCGCCGACAGCGACTCCGGCAACCATTCCGAGCAACACGCCTGGCCACATGCCGATGAACACAACGACCAATATGGCAACGATGGCGGCGATGACGGTGATCGCCCAGTCGAGCCAGCGGAGTGTGCCGATCCATGAGCGAACATGCGCGACCACGGGCGAATGAGAATCCTGTGTGAGCAGTGCCATCGCTGTGATGATTGCTGCAAGCACGGTGGTCGGTCCCGTCGCGATCCAACGCCATCCGATCATGATCGAGATCAAGCTCATCAACAGCCCAGCGGTCAGCACCATCACGACCAGCAGCATCGGGGAAACGACACGGGCACTTGCCGTGTACAAACCAACGATGCGGCCCCACTCGTCGGCTTGATGCCTCGTCGGTGAAAACGCACCTTCGCCACGAATGTCGAGGAACGATTCTAGCTCCGTGATCATTTCCGCCAACGTCGAGTACCGATCGCTGGGGCGTTTCGCCATCGCACGTTCAATCATCTGCTCAAGTTCAGGAGGAACGAGCGGATTGATGGACGTGATTTTAGGGGGTGATTGATGGATGTGATTTTTAATGACTTCGCTGATTTGACTGCCTTCGAAAGGTGGTCGACCGGCGAGTAGATAAAAAAGCGAACAGCCTAATGAATAGATGTCCGCACGATGGTCCACGGTCGCGGCATCGGCGGATTGTTCGGGCGACATGTAGGCGGGCGTGCCGACGGCGGTACCGTGCATCGTCACTTCCGTGCCGCTGGCGGCAGCCGACAAGGCGGTCTTCGTGTTGCCGACGCCATCAGTTGCAGGTTCGGGCAAGTCGGGGATCTTGACCAAGCCGAGATCGGCGACCTTCACCACACCTTCATCTGTTAACAACAAATTCGCGGGCTTCACATCGCGATGCACCATGCCACTGCGATGCGCGTAGGCCAGACCCCGGGCCGCTTGCAAGGTGTACGATGCGGCCAGACGTGGTTCCAGTGCACCTTTGGCGCGGACCAAGTCACTCAATGGTCCGCCACGCACCCATTCCATCGAGAAATAGTGCTTGCCTCGGTCTTCGCCAAAATCGTAGATTTGCACGACGTTGTGATGAGTTAATTGTGCGGCGGCGTAGGCTTCGCGAGTGAATCGCGCCAGCGACGATGCGTTGTCGGCGATCGACGCCCGAATGGTTTTTAAGGCGACAGGTCGATCAAGTGAAATCTGTCTTGCTTCGTAGACTTCGCCCATCGCACCGCGACCAAGCAACCGCTGCAATCGATAACCGCCCAAGCGTTCCGCAGGGAGTTCAGCGGCGGCGTCTTTGTTGACCGTATTCGACTTCGCAACCGGTTGATTTCCGCGACGAACCGAGGCGGCAGAGTGTGATGCGGATACAGCGGCTGAAGCCGACGCGGAGCGTGACACGGAGATATACGGTGAGGATTCCGCGATCAGCGTTCCTGCGGTTGTCGCTTCAGTGACTGCCCCACCATCGACAGTGGCGTCAATGGCCGCGTGTGTTGCGCCAGCGCTAGCGTCAACAGTGGCGTCAATGGCTGCATGTGTTGCACCAGCGTCGATGGTGGCCTCAATGATGCGTGTGGCAGCGTTGTGATCGGTTGTCGGGGTTGGCGTTGGCAGTTTGGCAACAGCGGTTCGAGGTGGAGTCTCGTCACTGATTCGCAAACGAAACGATCGCCCACAGTGCTTGCACTTGGGTTGATACTTGCCTGGCTTGGCCGACCCGATGTTCAATTCTTTGGAACATTCCGGGCATTGGATATTCATGATGCCATTCCGATAGACGTGAATAACTATTTCAAAATAAATGACTCGCTACCTTTTTGTTTAACAGGCAGCCAGAAGCGTACTTTTACGTTGGAAAGTACGCCTGCGGCTAACTGTTAAACGACAAAATCAACAGACCGTAACGCGTCGGGTGATCAATTTCTAATTCGATCGACGAGCGTCCCTAAAAATATAATTTGAAATACGAGCACTGAAACTGTTGGTTTTCGCGCGAGGGCATTTGCCATCGGCAGCATCCATTAAAAACTCGCCTAATTGTAGCGGTGATAACCCTGGGTTGCGGATGCCTTGCAGAATCGTATCCGCAAGTGGCTCAGGCGATCTCATCAACGTCGCTGCGATCAGCGATTTTAGTTCTTCGCAATCCCATGCCGTGCGCTGCGACTGGCTCATGAATTCATCACTGCCACCGGTCAGCCATTGATGTATCCCACGACGGCTCGATCCCGCATCAATCAACTTCAATTGGCCTTGGTGGTCGATCCACAAATTCCCCGCATGCACGCCCCCATGATGCTGACCCGACGCGGAGGCTGCTGCGACCATCATCGCAACAACCGCCAGTCGTCGCACGACAGTCTCCATCTCGCCGGGTTGATCGTGCCAAGCTACGCCATGTACCCAAGGTCGCAACACACCTAAATGACCATCGTATACCGTCGACGATTCGGCAGTCACCCAGTCCGGATGATTCACGAGCGAACTCTGGGAAACGACTTCACGCAACCACCGGATTTGTGAGCCCGAGATTGTTGATGGTAACGTGATGATTTTCAACGCGTAGGTGGCGTGCGTGTCTCGGTGAACACCGCGCACCATCCACCATCCGTGGCCACTGGCGAACACTTTTTGTCCGACAAACCAATCAGGTGTGGCGGCATGATTAATCAGACGCGTGTTGTCCTGGGCAACGCCAGGAACGGAAACGGCTGTTTGGTCATTGGTAGCGATGGAGAAAGATTCGTCCATATTAAATTCAGCATCAACTGCGGAAGCGTTCTTAAGGGTGCCGTGTTCATGTGAAGAGTCGCTCAGCAGTATGATGGGATGCACCGCTCGTTCGTCCAGACCCAACAGTGATCCGATGGCGTCGACGTCGCGTGGGAATCTCGCCGTCCATTGTTGTTTGGTTTGCGGGCAGTGCAGTTCTTGGCGGATGCACATTTCGGCGTCGATCAAATCTAAGCGTGGAGATTCGTGATCGAGTGCGGGAAAGGCACGCAAATAATCTTCGACACATGCGTCGTGTCCGTTTCGTCGTTTCTGCATCAAATCCAGGCACGCGATATCAATCAACTCCGCGCTCGAAGGTTGAGGGTGCGATTCGTCGTCACACAGATTTTTCAGCAGCACGTCCAACGGTGAATCGGGATCTTCATTACGACAACGTCGCCAACGACTGAACCAGGATTCATCCGCGCGGCCCTTTGGCGGCAGGCTCATTCGTCCACCGTTTGCCTAGCCATTTGTTCGCGAATCCTTTCGATGGCACGCCGCACTTTCATACGTGCTGCATCCGGCTTCATCCCGATCGCATCACCGATCTCGTGCCAATCTCGATTTTCGAGCATCATGTCAACGGCCAGCACTTCTTCGGCGGGCAGGCTGGCGCGGACACTTTCCATGATCTCACGCCGGATTGAAATCTGGCTGGGCGTGGTCATCTCTGCTGAGATCCGCAACTCTTCGACCGGGGCTGCTTCATTTCGGCGAAAATCGCGACACTGGCTGGCCAGTTTTCGGAAGGTATCGAGGACTTGGTTGTCGATCGCTCGCAAGATATA
The DNA here is from genome assembly GCA_041740155.1 of Rhodopirellula sp. GTDB lineage: Bacteria > Planctomycetota > Planctomycetia > Pirellulales > Pirellulaceae > Rhodopirellula. The sequence goes on along the minus strand of JBGSMN010000250.1, from coordinate 34,400 downwards.
CGCCAAGATTTCGTCGGGTGTCGTCGGTCGGGGACCCCGTCGGGCTAAATCGGCCATCACATCGTTGCAAATGTCCATCGACTCGGTTTGTCCGGTCAGCCCATATTGTCGCAATCGGGTTCTGGCCCGGCGGCGAAGTTGATCACCATGTTGATTCCAAACGATTTCCAAAGTTTGTTTGGCGTCGTTTAGATCGGTAGGCAATTGCGATGACATTCCTAGTCAGGCGAAAGATGTGATGATGAACGAACAGATTTTAAGTCGAACTTAAATATTTTCGCGGCAAAGCCGGTGGAAGCCTCATTAGTCTACTGCAACACGTGTGAAACATCAAAACGACGCCGATGAGTGACTTCGCCTTGCGACCGACCAAGGCGAGATAGTAGGGTTGCGGTTGGTAGTTTTCGCCGTGTGCGCGAAGCAAATTCGCACGTTTTGCAGGGATGCTCGCCCATGTCAGCTCAACCAATCCCCTCTCGTGGCGACGGATCTGCCGTCTCTGCGTCGCGTTTATCGTCCAACCAGGCCATCGCTACGCTCTCGCAACTGGAACGGGTGCGGATCATTCGCGATACGATGCGGGGGGAATCTGATGCGATTCGCGGTGCCGTTTCGTTCGCGTCGGCAGCCGCAGCGACTGCTGCGGAGCGGGTGGCGGCCTGTGCCGGCTCGGTCGTACTGACGGGTGTCGGCAAAGCTGGCTGGATCGCTCAGAAAGTCGTCGCGACTCTCGCCAGCACCGGGTCGCCGTCTCATTTCCTGCATCCCAGTGAAGCGATTCATGGTGATTTAGGTCGCGTGCAGAGTACCGATCTGGTGATTGCATTTTCCAATTCGGGACGCAGTGAAGAAGTCGTACGCACGTGTGAGTTTTTGAAAAAACAAGCGGCAGGTTTGATCGCCATCACCGCCGACGCCAACAATCCGCTGGCCGAACTCTCCGATCTGGTCGTGCCGATGGGCTATCATCGTGAGGCGTGTCCCAACGGGCTGGCCCCGACCACGACTACAGCCGTGATGTTAGCCATTGGTGATGCGATCGCGATGCTCGCTTCGCGGCTGCGTGGGTTCGGCCCCGAAGATTTCGCCCGCTATCATCCCGGTGGCGCGTTGGGCCGAAAACTGTGCCGCGTTGAAGAAGTCATGCGGGGATTGCACGAATGTCGGATATCACTCGACACGCTGGCCGTTCGCGATGCCATCGCAGGCACCACGCCGGATCGACGCAGTGGGGCAGTAATGCTCGTCGATACAACTCAAAAATTGACCGGAATCTTTACCGATAGCGACCTAGTCAAACTATTGCAACGTCGTCAGGAAGACAGTTTGGATCGACCGATCCACGAAGTCATGACGCGAACGCCGATCTGCATTCACAGTGGCCGACCGCTGTCCGAAGCCGTTTCGATGTTGTCGCAACGTCATATCAGCGAACTGCCGGTGATCAGCGATGACGGTCATCCGCTTGGCATGATTGATATCACTGATTTGATAGCTGCAGGCGACCTGACAGCCCAGTCCTCTGCGACCGTGATCGTGCCCATGAAACCCAACACTGACGGAAACCGAGCCTCGTGACATCACCGATTTCAACTGACAGTCGATTACGTTCTGATGCGGAGTTTGCCGCCGGCATCACCTGCATCTTGTCCGATGTCGATGGGGTGCTGACGAGTGGCTCGATCACGTACTTAACAGACGTCGATGGGACTTGTCGCGAGCTAAAATCGTTTCATGTTCGCGATGGTTTGGGGATCAAACGTTGGATGCAAAGTGGTTTTCAGTTCGGCATCATCACGGCCCGCTCGAGTGCCTTGGTGACGCATCGTGCCACCGAGCTGGGAATTAAACACGTCAGCCAAGGTGTGAGCGACAAGTGGTCGGTGGCTCAGTCCATGATGAAAGCGATGAGCGTGCGCGCCGAACAAGTTTGTTACATCGGCGATGATTTGCCGGATTTAGCTGTGATGCGACGCGTGGGTTTAGCGGCGGCTCCAGCGGACGCGGCCACGGACGCACGCGAAGCGGCGCACTGGACGTTGCACAGTCAGGGTGGCCAAGGTGCGGTACGAGAATTGATTGAGAGACTGCTGCGCGGTAGTGGTCGGTGGCACGAACACGTGACGAAAGAGGAGTGATGGCGGGCCCGTTTCGCGATTATCTTGTCGGACTCACGTTAGTGATTGTGGCCGCAGGTGGCTACCAAATCACTGCTGCGAAGTGGCTGGAGCCGCCCGCCATTGAGGCTGCGCCGATTGCCAAACGCTCGCTCAACGATAGCGATGAGTCGCTCGCGGATTTGTTTCCAGCCGATGACTGGCGACGGGGCCGAGCGATCCGGTTGAAAACACAAGATGGGATGCTACTGTTTCAAAATTGGGAACAGAACAAAGGCGAACGCGACGGTGGAAAAAAATGGCGGCTATGGCCACTCACGATGGTCATCGGGCGCGGTCTGGCTGCGGATGATGCTCATGAACCTATTTTGATCGAAGCGGCCGAAGGTGCGGTGATTGAGTTCAGTTCCGCGCTCGATGTGATGAGTGGTGTGGCACCGACGATTCAGCGCGGCCAACTGCTCGGTCAAGTGCATATCCAACGCCTCGCTGCGGGTACCGTTCACGAATCGGAATCCGACGATGCCGAGGCGACCTCGGCGTATCGGGTGCAGGCGCCTGGTCGTTCGGCCAGCGGCGATCAAACGCTCGATATTCGCACAGCCAACGTCGGGATTGATCGCCGAAAAATCTGGACCACTGAGGCGATTGAAATGCGAGTCGGTCGCGCCGTCATGGTCGGTCGTGACTTGACACTACATCTTGCCGCAGCCACCAGTGGCCCTAACTCGTCATCGAATATCGCCCGCTCTCTCGATCGAATGGAGTTGATTTATCTGCGTGAGTTGACGTTGCCGTTGGGCAAACCAAACGCTGCCAAACCCACGGAGACCGCTGATCAACAGGGCGAGGTGCAAATTCATTGCGATGGTCGGATCGAATATGATTTCGCCCTCGATCAATTGTTATTGGATCGCAACGTGCGACTGGTTCATCAACCCGTTGCATCAGCGTCTGTCGAGAACGCTCACGCGATCAAAGCCACGCGATCGGTGACCTCGACTCCACTGCCTGAAACCGACCAAGTCGTCGACCAGTTTCAGTGCAACACGTTGCGTTTAACCCTCCGTGATCCACTGAACTCGGATCGACAACGCGATACAGCGTTGGACTGGATCGATCGAATCGAAGCGACAGGTTCTCCCGTTCGCATGTCGATGCCGTCGCAATCGTTTGACTTGATGGCAGGCGAAGTGATGTTCGATCCGTTGGAAGGTTGGCTGATCGCTCGTCCGGCAGCGACGAACACGGACGAAAAGTATGTGCAAATTCAACGTGGTGAACTGCGAGCGACGTTAACACGAATCGTCTATCGGTTCAACCCAAAACATCCCGAACAGCTTGGGACAGTCGAAGTCGACGGGCATGGCCGTGTAGACTATGACTCGCTCGCTTCCGCTTTCAAATCATTCTCGTGGCGAGACAGCCTGCGCGTCGCTCCACTGCAGGTCGCGACCCCAGACGCCATGGATGTTCCCTTCGGTGTTTGGTGTGATGGACAGATTCGTGGTCTGTTAGCCGATGGTGGCACATTCCAAACCGATCGCATCGAGGGTGTTATTCGCCCTATTGTTGAGACTTCCGCACCGACTCGTCCACAGCGACTCGGGCAGTCGGTTGAGCAGAATGATGTCGCAAAAAACAATACTGTCGATCGCAGTTGGTTCCCAGACCGCTTTTCTGCGATCGGAAATGTGCAAGTGCGATCCAAGTCATTGCATGCGAGCACGCCGCAAATGAATTTATTCTTTGAACAACAAACGGCTCTTCCAATCGCAGCGCCCACCAACGATTCGTCGCTTCGCAATTGGGTTAGTCAACCAGAATCCACAGTGGCAGGGCAGATTGCAGGCCGGTCTGAGCAAGGCCTACCCGACAAGCCACCCGCGACGATTCGTGGCGATCAAGTCACCGCGAAACTCACTTTTGGTGACCGTGAATTGACCGCAACGGATTTGAGTGTGGTCGGTAATGTGGAAGTCACGCACACGATGTTGCTGCGACAGAAATCGCCCGCGAACTCCGATTCGAATACCCCTGCCGAACCGATGGTTGCGGTCATGACCGGCGATCACTTGCGGATTCGCGATGATGCTGGCAGCGGCGATGTGTTGCAATTGGGCAGCCAATCGCAGTTGCCCGCTCGCCTTGAACTTGGTGATGGTTATTTCATCGGTCCTGAAATTCAAGTTCGTCCTGACGACAACTATGTTTGGATTCCTGCGGCAGGTGAGTTTGTGATCCCGACTGCCTTCCTACCCGCTCTGGGCAGCGATATGAACAGCGATGGATCGCTCGCCAATCGTTCGGAGGCGTTGCGTTGGACTGGACAACCGCGTGGTCGCTTCGGCGGTTCGATGACGTTTGATGGCCGCGTCGCAACTCTGGGCGGTGGTGTTGTTTTGCAGGCAGCGATTGCTCAGGTTAACCATCCCAGTGAACTGGAAATGCGTGGCGATGAGTTGTCATTCACGCTGGAGAATGCAGTCGACCTGCAATCGCCTGCCAGTTTTCGCGCAACTCAACTCGCTCAAATCTCGTTGCGTCAAACGTCCGATCAACCCGTCGTTGTGTACGTTGATCGTTACGCGGTTGATGGGCTGCGTGAATCACGCCATGAAATGGTATTGTCGGAATTGACTTGGCTGCCAGGCCAAAGCCCAACGACACGACCACCTGTTGGTTCAACAGCAACCACACCGACGGCTAACGTCATGGCATCTACAAACTCACCGCTACAAGGACAAATCATCGCACCGGGACGGGGTTCGTATCGCGGTTGGTTCCGCTCGGTCGCATCGTCTGATACTGAAAACACAAAGACGACCGACAACCAAGCAGTCGCATTCAACGTGGGCATGATTGAAGACAACAACGTGGTGGTGTCTGCTCCTGGTGAAACGCAGATCACCGGGGTACACTTGATTTATCAAGGCGAGATGCGAGGCGACTTGCTGGGCCGTTCTCTGACGTTTGATCGTGGTGTGCGGATTGGTCGCAAGATTGTCGATGACTTTGACTCGCGTTTTGATGCCGCCGCGATGGATTTGCTCAGCGAAGAGGAACTGACTCTGGATTGCGATCAACTGCGGTTAGCGATTGATCCTTCGGTCGCCGCGCACCGCTCGCGGTTTGTCGAGACACGTGGTAGTGAGAGTTCACCGCTCGCGGTCGAAGTTCAAGCATCGGGCGGAGTGGTGTTTCGTAGTCGTACACAGCGTGGATTGTCGGAAGCCACGGCCGAACGTTGCGGATACGCGGTCGTGAAAGATCTCGTCACGATCGAAGGCGTTCCTGGCCGCCCCGCGCGCTTTCAGCAAACGGACCTGAGTGGTCGACCAATGGCCGATTCCGCAATCCGCAGCATGACTCTCCGGCTGAAGCCCTTCGGAGTGATTTCGGCGCAGGTCGAAGGTTTCAGTACAGGTTTGAACCCCGATGATTTACGTAAGAATCGCTAGGCTTAATCATCGACGTCTTCATACGAGTCGTCTTGCTCTTTGTGCTCGTCATCGTCGTCCACATCGTCCTTGCGTTTGGTCGCAATTGGACGTGGTGGTTTTATAGCAACAAGTGGTTCTTCGGCTTCATCGTCAACCGGCAAGCCTTGCATCTGTTGCCACTGGGCCATCGTCAGCAACACGTCTCGTGATTTCGATCCGTTGTACTGGCCCACGATGCCGTCTTCAGCCATGTAATCCATTAATCTTGCGGCCCGTCCGTAGCCAATGCCGAGACAACGCTGGATCAGCGAGAGCGAACCACGCCCATTTTCAATCACGACTTGTATCGCACTCTCGTACAATTCATCCTTCTTCCGCATGTTTTCCATGTTAAGTTCGCCACTGCCGGCTTCACCGTCCGCTGCGACTTTCAAATTCATCAATTCACCAATGAAACGTTGTTCGCCACCGCTGCTGCAGTGATCACAAACTCGATCAATCTCAGCGTCAGAAAGATAGGTGCCTTGGCCGCGAATCAAGGTGCTTGTGCCTGGCCAGAGGAACAGCATGTCACCATTGCCAAGCAGTTTGTCAGCCCCGTTTTCGTCGAGCACCACGCGGCTGTCGGTTTTACTGGCGACTTGGAAACTCAAACGAGCGGGCAAGTTACTTTTGATCAAACCTGTGATAACATCGACGGTCGGTTTCTGGGTCGCGAGGATCAAGTGAATACCCACCGCTCGACTTTTTTGCGCCAAACGAATGATGTGCGTTTCGACATCTTTGCCTGCTGTCATCATCAAGTCTGCCATTTCATCGGCGATGATGACAATGAACGGTAGTTTGTCAGGCACGTCGCTGCTGGCATCATCCTCGTCGAGTTCGAGTCGACGCAGAACTTCTTCGCGACCGAGATCGTTGTAGCTGTTGATATGTCGCACGCCCGCCTTAGCCAACAATGAATAACGCTCTTCCATTTTGTCAACGGCCCAACCCAGGATCGCCTCGGCTTTTCTCATGTCCGTAATGACGGGGTGCATCAAGTGCGGCAAGCGGCCATAACCACTCAATTCGACCATCTTGGGGTCGATCATCAGCATCCGAACTTCATCCGGCTTGCAACACATCAAAATGCTCACGATGATCGCGTTCAAACAAACCGATTTACCGGTGCCCGTTCGACCGGCGATCAGCAAGTGAGGCATCTTGGCGAGGTCGACCGGCATCGGTGCTCCCGAGACGTCTTGGCCGAGGAACACGGGGATGTTCATCTTGCTAACGCGTGAGTCGGATTGCTCAATCACATCCCGCAGTCGCACGACTTGGCGAATCTCATTGGGAACTTCGATACCGACGGTATTCTTGCCGGGGATCGGTGCGACCACGCGGACGCTGGGTACACGCAGAGCGATCGCCAAATCGTCGGCGAGAGCGCTGATTTTGCTGAGCCGCAGACCGGCTTCGAGTTCGATCTCATACTGCGCGATCACAGGGCCGAGCTGAATGTCGGTAACACGCACGTTGCAACCAAAATTGCAGATCGTTTCTTGCAACAGGATCGCTTTGCGACGGGCTTCGGCAGATTGTTCGTCGTAGTCGAACCCATCACTGCTTTCAAGTAATTCGAGACTTGGTAAATGATAGTCGGAGTGATTCTCGCTCGAATCGTTCACCGCGTTATCGATCTCTTCACGCATGTTTCTCTGGCGTGGAATTTGAATATTCGGCTCGGGAATTTCAACGTGCGGTTCGTCGTTACGTAGCTCGTGGTCTTCCTCGTCGTATTGAAGCGTCCGCCGTACCGGTTCCGACTCCTCCTCGTCTTCGTCCTCCACGTTTTTGTTCTCAGTATTCTCGTCCGACGTGGCTGTCTTTGCCGCAGCAGCGAGACCAGCAGCGGCGGCCAGTCCAGCGGTGATTGCAGCGGCTTTGGCAAGCCCGCCCTTGGCTGCAGAAACCGGCGTTGTTACTGTTGTCTCCGGTTCAGTCGATGGTTCGTGGATCGGGGCGTCCAGCTTCTCGCTGGGGCGATTCACGCCGCGAACTTGGATCGTCGGTTCTGGTGGATCGACGCGTCGTTCTTGGACGGGCGGCAGTTCGCCTTCGACAAGAATCGGTGAGTCAAGATCCGTGAACGGCAGTCGGCGACGGCGAAGTGTGACCGGCATCGCACCGGCGGCGCGAGCGATCCCACGGCGGGACACATTCGCACCGCCCACCACGACTTTGCGTCCCGCATATACGAGCATGTAATCCGTCGTCAGCAACAACCCAGCGGCAAGTGTTGTGAGTGTGACGATCCAGGAACCAACTGGATGAAAATGTTGTAGCAAAAACGTCGCTCCCATCGCACCGAGATAGCCGCCGTTACCAACGACCGGCATCCCCGCAAGTTCCACGGACGTCATCGCCGCCGCCGTGCAAGCACCAATCAACACCACACAGCCGCCGAGCGAACGCAACACGGGTGCGTTCATGTGCCCCCGTACGAGTAACGCCGTCGCCACCCCGCCACCCGCACCGATCAACAATGCCACGCCGATGCCCACAGCATCGAGCAGTAACGACGAGATCAACGCACCGAGTGATCCACAAGCGTTCTGAATGTTTTCATTGACAGGATAAACGCTAATATCAGGCGAATAGAATTGAGAAATCGGCCACACTGAGGTGGGCACCGGATCGGCTGGATCGTGCGTCAATACCGCGACGAAAGTCACCAGTGTGATCGCCACAATCATCAGCGCCGGAATATCTCGCCTGAGCGACACTGTCCGAGCTGGCTCGGCGGTGGCGTTCGCTTCGGCTTTCGCAGCAGTCGACATGGGCGGATGGTCGTATGGGGGTGGCGTGAAACGAGATCGAGGACGCCAAGCCGCGAGTTTGTAAAACATCTCCCTGCTGACGATAGAATTCCCTCAATCTGTCACATCGTCATAGCAGGCCACATCCTCCAGCAGACTTGCGTTCCGCGTCATAACCGCACACGGCGATCCCCCGGATTCGTGAAAATGCCGAGAAACGCGAACGGCAGGAACTCCCCCTATATTTTGAGTGTAAAGATTGACTCAGTTCCACAGTTCGGTAGCTCTCGAAATGTTGCGGCGGCTAAAGCATTGCCGCACTCCACATCTTCACCCCCATCTTTGCAGATTTCAAATACGTCAAGCACAACCGCAGAGGAAACTGCAAATAAAGCGAGACGCTGAGCGAGCAGGCGTTTACACGAGGTTGAAAATTCTACTTGCAGCCATTCCCGTCTCCATGAGTTCTCTGACAACACAACTTCGTAAGAATATGCACTATCCAATGATCAATCAAGTAAACCCAATCTTCGTCATTGCCCTGATCGTAGGATGTGGTGGTTTCAATGCGTCTGGACAAGATCCAAGCGTTCTGCTGACGGCTTCGACATGTCATGCAACAACATCAACGACGATCAAGATCGAGGAATCCGTTCAAATGCCTCCTGGGCACGGAGCATCGATGATCTCCCATCAAGTAGAACGCATCGGAATCTATCACCGGCGAATCGGCAAATTCATACTTTGGAACGGCTCGATGTCACCAGTCGAAATGTTTGATGGACTTCCCAGGGCAGAGGCAGGTCCCCATGGAATTCCAATGAAAGAGATTGGGAATGGTCGATTTGGTAAGCAGTATGAATTCCAGGTACCAGATCCAGGAATCTACGTGCTCTGCACCGAATGGTCTTTGATAACACGCAACATGAATGAGAGAAAGCCAACGGTTCGGCAAGGAAACCCAGTACTGTTACTCGTTGAACCTGCGGCCGATTACGAACAACAGGTCGCGAAACGTAAGAATGATTTGCCTGGACTGGAGATACAAACATTGTTGGAAGAAAAATTCGACAACGATTCAGTCTTTACAGGGTTCGTCATACCGAAGTTTGACGAGTTAACACCGACTGAATGACACTTCAACAAAAAGCTCAGCTAGGCGAGCGGCAAGATGTTTCATACCGGGAGAGTGAGGCTCCCGCCGAAAGCTTGCTCTGCCGCTCGCCTTACAGAAATTTCTCTCCGAAACAGTCAGAGAGCGTAACAACACTCGTGCCCGTTAAGCGGCGGCGGGTTCAGGGATGGCGCGTCTGATCTTGAGGCGATTCTCCGCTTTCAAGTTCACAAGGTCAGGTTCGTAGCGACGATGTTGATTGTTCCAGAATTCCACGATCGGCTGGGTGTACGTTTCGCCTGTCGATCGGACAACCCGTGCGATCTGACCATCGGTTAGCTCGACGCACGATCCGATCGGGAACAGCGACATCGCGTGCAGCAAACCTCGCAATGCTTTCGCATCGTACAAACCGCGAGGCATCGTCTTGAGCAGTTTCTCGATCGCGAAATACGGCATCAAAGCTCGACGGTGTTGCCGATTTGAAACCAAACCGACATAGCAATCGGCAACCATCGCGATCTTGGATAACGAATGGATCTGGTTCGCCTCAATTCCGCGAGGGTAACCGCTGCCGTCGCAACGTTCGTGAATTTGATAAGCAACAATTCGGGCAATGCGTGAGAGCTGCACACCAGGGCAGGCGAGTGCTTCCAGCGTCATGATTGGGTGCTGGGCCAGTATCGACATCTCAGACCGCGAGAGCTTTCGCTTGGAACGATAGAGCGCCGGATCGAGCTTCAACATGCCCACGTCATGAATCAAACACCCCGTCCCCAAATCCAGCAGACTCTGATCATCCAACCCCAACATCACACCGATGGAAATCGCGATGCTGCTAACATGCAAACTGTGTCGTGACGGGTACTCGCTATCGAACGGGTTTAACCCCAATTGCATGAACAGATCTTTGTCCTCAAACATGGATGAGATCGATAGGCGACAAACTTGAGCCAAATCGCCATCGTCCGTGCCACCGTGCAGTACGAGTTCGGTGAACACGGTTTCCATCTGTGAAACCTGTTGTTCACGCTCGCTGACTTTGTGTTTCACAGTGTCGGGATCAAAGCGAGTTATCGGCGGATTGTTCCAGCGACTGTCCAGCGGTTTATTAGGCAACGAAGTTGGTTTCAACGATGCCATTTCCGCCTCGACTTCACGCGTCCGCTCGGTCTGCAAATCAACGGGAGTGTAAGTATGATCTTCGACGACCCTGCGATTTCCTTGCGGTCGTCCCGCCATCATCGCTGCTAAGTCACGCTTGCTGATAGAAACGTGAGCGACTCCCCGCGCAGCCAATTGCTTTAACGCTTGAGCGTCAATCTCAACATCTTTGCCCAACAGTTTGGTGCGTTCAGCACCGAGTTCAAAGATCGGTGCCGATAGCACACTACCGACCGCGAGGGCGGACAGAGGAACTTGCAGAAACTCAAGAGGCACAATGGGATCCCGTATCCGAAAACGAACGAAACGACCGAATATGCCCCACTAAAGTGCCCCTCTAGTAAGGGTTGTTATCGTATGCAAGACGTGGTGTGAATGAGGCCAAGGTGTCGAAAATAGCCTGCTCGATATGCATTCGATTTGCGCATTCGGTTTGATCCGTGCAACCTGCTATCGATGGCCTTGATGGTGCCTTCAGGGCTTCAAGATAGGTGTTGCAATTTCATACCCGCTATCCTGATGCGTAGAATTCTGGCGCAGGTTTGCTTGCCGCAGACTCAACTTCTCCACCTTGATTGAGCATGAAATTCTTAAAGTACCTACACCAAAAATGGGACGATTGGTGCGGTGATCGTGAGATGGAATTGTCGATCCGCAAACATCTCTCGCAGCACGGCTACTACGGCAACACCGCCAAGTTGATATCTGTCCGTTTGGCAGCGGTCCAACGTCCCGGTTGGCTACAGGTGTTTCGTTTTAAGGTAGTAGCGAGAGTCAACGACGCGGCGAACCACCCGGGAAGCTCGGGCGATGAGGACTTTGGCGAACCGCAGTACCACACTTTGTATGGAGTGGTTCGTGAAGATTTGCGGCAAAACCGCAGTAACGTCCGCGTCTTTCCGACTGAGCTTCAGCGGAACGAACTGTTTGCACGTTGGAGCGAAGGGCTCATTCAACTTCGCAGTCCGAAACATTGACATCAAGGTCGTGGTGCGGATTCAGCGAGTTTTGCGAGTTCTTCCACACCGACACGGGCGCAGAAATCGCCGAACGACTCACTGCCTTCACGATGCACTTTGAATGCCGAAAACAGCCCGATCATCTCGTCCACAATGTCTTCGTCTTTTACCGAATCCTTGTAAATATCCGCGAGCCGCGTGCCTAACCAGCCACCACCGGTGAACATCGTGTACTTGCCGACCGCTTTGCCGACCAACGCTAAATCGGCGTTGTAGGGGCGAGCGCAACCGTTGGGACATCCCGTGATGCGGATCGTGAATCGTTCGTCGGACAAGCCAAGTTTGGCCAGTGGACCTTCAATCGCGTCAATCAGGCTGGGGAGTCGTCGTTCGCTCTCGGTTATCGCGAGACCACAGGTGGGCAGCGCCACACATGACATCGACCAACGCCGTACCGTGCTGGTTTGCTCGGTCGTCCGGATACCGTGTGATGTGATCAGTTCCATCAAGCGATCTTTTTCGTGCTCTTGGATATCGCAAAAAATAATGCTTTGATGGCCAGTGAACCGGATTTCACGATTGAACTCGGCGCAGATTTTGCGGAATGCGGTTTTGAACTGCGTCGTTTCATTGTCATAAAGTCGACCGCTCTCCACGTTCAAACCATACGACCACTTGCCGTCACCTTGGGTTTGCCAACCCATGTGATCATCGAAGGCGTGAACATCGTCCTCGGTGCAGTCCGCCAGTTTCTCACCGAACACTTTTTCCACTTCGCTGCGGAAGCGTTCGATTCCCCAGTCGGCGATTAAGTACTTCATGCGGGCCACCTTGCGATCGCTGCGGTTGCCGTGATCACGCTGCACAATGACGACGGCTCTGGCCACATCGATTGCTTGTTCGGGCGTTACGAACGCCATTCGCTTGGCCAATGCTGGGAATGTTTTCTTGGCACTGGGTGTTCGGCCCATGCCGCCACCGACAATCACGTTGTAACCAATGATTTTGTCTTCGCGAACAACCGCGATGAACCCCAGGTCTTGGGTATAAATGTCGATGCAGTTGTCTTCGGGCAGTGCGATGCCGCATTTGAACTTCCGCGGCAAATAAGTTGGACCGTAAAGCGGTTCGTCGATCACCGGGTTGCTGGATGGGGCTGGTTCGCCACCATCGGCCAATGTTTTTTCGCCTGAATCAAGATCCGTCACCCACAGTTCGTGATAGGCGGGTGTTTGGGGAGCCAAAGCGGCGGTTAGTTCGTCCGTGAATTTCTCCATCTGGGCGTGAACCGAGCCGACTCGCTTGGCTGGGCAGCACATGATGTTTCGGTTGACGTCGCCACACGCTGCCAGCGTCGAGAGTCCGCACTGGTTCACGCGATGGATCACCTCTCGCAAATCTTGCTTGAGAATCCCGTGCAATTGCAATGTTTGTCGTGTCGTGATCTTCAATGTCGAGTTACCGAGTTGATCGCACAGATCCAGGTGGGCGACGAGTTGATCAGAGGTCAAACGTCCGCCGGGGATACGGCAGCGGAGCATCATCGAGTATGCTTTCCCGCCACCGGATTTCTTCAATTCCACCCGTTTATCGCGATCGTCTTGTTGATAGGTGCCGTGGAATTTCAACAATTGCAGATTGTCGTTGTTGAAATGATCTGTCGGTTCAGCCAACTCCACATCGATCGTGCCCAACAAAAAATTGCTCTCGGCTTTGATCTTTTCGTTTCCGCTGAGTTTGGTCGCGTCTTCGGTTTCGGTGGTCGATTCGGGAGCGTCGGTAGACATCGAAAGAGATTTCCTGTGTATTTGCGTCCGGTCGAGTGACCGTGTCGTTTCATTTCTGGTGGCCAGCTCGGCCATGGATGTGCGAAAATGTCGCACATTCCTGCACCGCAGCGGTGCGGGGGCCATCAGTTATAGCGATTAGGTCAACTTTCCACCACGTCGAACGTTAAACTCTCCAATTTTCCCAAACCAATAAATATACGAACATGCCAGCAATTCGGCTCGATGGTAAGAAAATCGCTCTTGAGATTCGTACTGAAGTCGCTCGCGAGGTCGCAGAATTTGTGGCGTCTGGGCATGCCCCGCCAAAACTCGCCGCAATCTTAGTGGGCGAAGATCCCGCCAGTCAGGTCTATGTTCGTAATAAAGAACGGGCCTGCGAGCAAGCTGGCATCGCCAGTCGACTGGATCGCCTGCCCGCATCCACCACGCCGACCGAATTGCTCGAGCGGATCGCCGAACTCAATCAAGACGCGAGCGTTAGTGGAATTTTGGTACAGTTGCCGCTACCTCCGTCAAGCGGTGATGGACCGGCCTTGGACGAACGGGAAGTGCTCGACGCCGTGGACCCCATGAAAGATGTCGACGCTTTCTCGCCGATCAACGTGGGCTTGTTGATGCAAGGACGCCCGCGTTTTTTACCTTGCACGCCTCACGGCATCGTCCAGATGTTGTATCGCTGTCAGATCGAAACCGCAGGCAAGCATGTGGTGGTCGTCGGTCGCAGTGAGATCGTGGGCAAACCGATGGCGATGATGCTCGCCCAGAAGGATGGCACGTGTGGTCCGCAAACCGCCAACGCGACCGTCACGCTCGCCCACAGCCGCACGAGCGATTTGCCAGCGGTCTGTCGCTCGGCAGACATTCTTATCGCTGCAGTCGGTCGCGCCGAAATGATTCGCGGCGACATGATCCGCCCCGGAGCGGTGGTTGTGGATGTCGGTATTAACCGTGTCGGCGACCGACTCGTTGGCGACGTTGCGTTTGACGAAGCAGAACAAGTCGCCTCAGCGATCACGCCCGTACCCGGCGGTGTCGGCCCACTGACGATCGCGATGCTACTTCACAACACCTTGCTAGCAGCCAAATTGCAAGCCTGAGTGAGTTCCCTTGCAGTCTTAAACTTATGAACTTGTATGCATAGTCTTGCTGGCTGCCTGATACTGCGAATGACGATTTTCTCAACCCTCATTCAAGTTGTCCGATATGACCCTTCTTGACAAGAGCCTTGCCGCGATCACGACTCTCCGCGATGAGCATGTTTCGCCAATGGATCGGTATGAATCCGCCATGAATACGATTGTGGGCATGGAGCTTTCATCGCTTTCAGAAGACGTGCGTGACGCGTTCGAGTATCACGCCTGCCGTTGCAACGAACTAATGAAACCCTACGGCATCGAATCGTTTGAAGACTACGTTCGCGTCAGCGCCTCCGACGGTGATCAGGTAATATCACATGCCTTGCAAATGATGACTGTCATCCGCGATGGAGAGATTGAAACGCTGATGCAGCGATTGCATCACCACGAAGGACGCCTCCCCGTTGCTGAAATTGAAACGATCCGTCGGCATCCCGAGGTGTTCAAGCCAATCTTATTGCAAGAGGTTCTCGACCACGTCCAGTGGTGGATCGAACATCCTGGGGCAAAAAAGAAAGACGACAGCTATTCCAATGTCCCTTTCTTTACTTTCGTGATCGCGTTTGAATTGAATTGGAAAGACGCGGTATCGCTGATAGTCGACAGCCTGCATCTTCCAGGTGAAGCACCTTTTGATTTATATGGCGACATTGTCCACGAATACGTTTCACGTTTTTTAGCACATTTCCTTGGAGACGAGACAGATCGTATCGAAAACTTGATTCGAGATGGCAATGCCAATGAGTATGTCCGCTGGTCAGCTTGCAAGGCGTTTGCATACCTCGTCCGCGATCATAAAATGGCCGCAGAGGAAGCGGTTGACCGATTGGTCAATTTGTTTTTCGATTGCAGAGTCATGGGCGATAATAATCGTCCCGGCGCGGGACATTCTTTTGAACTCAGCGCAGGTTTGCTCGATGTCATTGAACAACTTGGTGGTGCTTCTGATGAAATCATCCCCAACACAGATGAAGTCTGGGATTTTGTTGACGAGTCTATTGTCCAACGTGAGAGTTTCTATCAAGGCGATTCAATCGACGAGCAATTACATGCCCCAACTCATATGGGTGACTGTCTCAGTGAGCTGAAAAACTGGGCGTCGTTCGCACCGAAACGCCGCCCCACACCCACACCCCCGCCACCAAAACCAAAAGACCGAGTGCAGCCCGCATCGGTTGCGAGACATCAACCAACTACCGTGCCAACGGCTCGGCCTTCATCCACATCGAGAGTAGGACGCAACGAGCTTTGTCCATGCGGGAGTGGTAAGAAGTACAAGAAATGCTGTTTGCGAACGTAATCCACGAAAGTAGCAGACTCAATCCCATGCGCCGTCCCGTCTGGCCACTCAGTGCCTTCGATCGACATTGGTCAACATACCGCCACATGACGATCCACATCAGTTATCGCCCAAAAAACGTTATCCTGCACAAAATTCGGGCAGCGTCGAGATGTTGGGAAGTAGCTTTGCGTGCCGCAAGCTGTGCGGTATTGGTTGTTTGTCCTTACGTAGTGAGTTCAAACGGTGCGAGTATCGAATTTTCTTGATCCGTCGATGTGCACGCAATATGGAAAGTTCGTGGCTCACACGACCCAATACAAATATGCGTATATCGGTATCCTCGCTGTCACCCACGATCACCATGACAGCGATCGCATCGGTTCACGGCTCGCTGACGACTATTCGCAACCTTTGGAATACGAGGACTCGTTGCCTGTACCCGTGCAAGCCGATTGATTGCTGATCACCTTCTCGATAACGCGGGAAGACGGATCAGAGATCGAAGTCGAGATGATCCGCCCGGCTTCATTCTGGCAACAGTAAGGTGAGGTTCTTAGTCCTTAATCCAGTGTAGTATTTTGGACGGTTACCCGAAAACGCTGTAAATCACGGCGTTTCGATAAAGTTTTCAGATGTCGATAACGACCATTTCAAGTGAAGCCGAACACGGCGTTGTAGGCGCTTCGAACCTGACGCTTCGCCAAACTGCAGAGACCGTCTACAATCTGAAAGTTCCTGGTCACCACGTTTACTTCGTCGGTGACGATGGCGCACTGGTTCACAATGCAAACCAGTACCGCAATAAAAATGGGCGTTCTGCACACAACACAAATCCTAAACCAAAGAACAGTTCGACGCATGGCTATAGCCAATCAACAGGCTAAATCGGAATATGCCGGACTGCGTTGGCATTTTCCTTCAACAATTACCGTGCGTCAAACTTTGAATTGTCGTTGGATAGAAAGCTGATGAAAAAACGCCCTCATAGCACGCCTAAGAAATACTGGAAAGCACAAAAAAGCGGAGAACGTCTTTTTCGTGAACTACGCAGGCTTGCAAATCAGCTCATCAAGAATTCGACTAGCGAATCGAAAAAACCGAGATCTTCAGGCCTAGACTCGCTTTCGAGCAAAGAAAACAAGGTTAACCGTGAAAGCACTGGTTTATCCATTGGGGGAGCAAAAGTTCTTTCGCAAAGAGAGTTAAATCATTCAAAAACAAAGTCAAACACGACACATGAAATTGATCATTCGGGACGGACTCTTTTAAGTAACTCATCGACAGGTGCTTAGATTGAAATGCTTCGCGACTCTCTACGGCGTTACGAAAAATCGGTTAGAATCAGGGGCTGCCTTCGATCCGATTCTTATCAGCCAGAGACACCGCCATGCAGTACTTGGAAATCACCACGGATGGTGCCGTCGCTACTCTGACGATGGACCGGGCGGAGAAACATGCGGCGCTGAATCCGCGTCTGCTGCTCGATCTGCAAGACGGACTCAATGAGATCCATAACGAACAACGGGTCCGTGCAGTCGTGCTGGCGTCTCGCGGCCCGAGTTTCTGTAGCGGCGTCGATCTCGCCGTGCTGCAAGAAATTCGCGAATTGCCCGAACACGAACAGTTGCAACAGTGGTTTGAATATTGGCGGCAACTCGCCGAAGTCTGTGAAACCTTGCTGCGTTTTCCCAAACCGATCGTGGCTGCTGTGGATGGACCTGCCATCGGGGCGGGGTTCGCGATCGCACTCGCCTCGGACATGATCGTGGCCTCGAATCGTGCCGTGTTCTCTGCCGATGCCGTCCGTCGGGGGTTGGTCGGTGGGATCACGGTTGCTCTACTATCGTTCCGCTTGGGCACATCGCTGGCTGCCCGCATGAGCTTGACGGGGCAACCGATCAACGCATCCGATGCAGACCGTGTCGGTTTGTTATGTCAGGAACCCGTTGAGACCGGACAGGCACAACGCGTCGCCGCCGCGTGGGCCGATAAATCTTCGCAAGGATCGCCTGCCGCCGTGCAAGCCACCAAACGATTGATCAACGAAAGTATCGGCGAAGCGCTGTTAACTCAAATTGCCGCCGCAGCTGCCGACAGTGCCACGGCATGTACAACAGAATCCGCCGGTGAAGGAATCGAATCCTTTCTCAATAAAAAGAAACCAGTATGGTAATTCGTTCGTTCTTCTGCATTGCCCTGCTGCTCACGAGCACCACTGGCTGTGTGCCGCGCACCGAAGATGACGTGGTCGTCTACTCCGCTCTCGACGAAGAATTTGCCACACCGATTCTCGAAGCTTTTGAACGTTCCGTCGATCACGAAACCACCGTCGTTGGCAAGTTCGACGTTGAGTCAACCAAGACAATTGGGTTGGTCAACCAGATTTTGGCTGAGCAAAAAACGCCACGCTGTGATTTGTTCTGGAACAACGAAATCCTGCACACCGTGCGGCTACAAAAACTCGGTTTGCTTGCTCGCCATGATTGGCCCGTGCCCACCAATTGGCCTAGCGATTTGATCGCGAGCGATTCGACTTGGTGTGGTTTCGCGGCCCGTGCCCGCGTCTTGTTGATCAATACCAAACTGATCGAAGACGTCGCCGACTATCCCATCAGCGCTTTCGAACTCAGCGATCCCAAATGGAAAGATCAATGTGCGATGGCCCGACCGTTGTTTGGAACAACCGCGACTCACTGGGCTGTGCTGCGCGAGCGACTTGGGCAGCCAGCGACGCTGGAGCAATTGCAGTTGATCGCCGACAACGCGTTGATTTTGTCCGGCAACAAACAAGTCGCCCAAGCGGTCTCGGCGGGCCGCGTCGCGTGGGGTCTGACCGATACCGACGACGCCATGATCGAAAAAGAACTCGGCTATCCCGTTGCGATCGTGTTTCCTGATCAACAGCCCGATCAACCCGGCACGCTGCGCATTCCGAACACGTTGGCGATCTTAAAAAACTCACCGCATCCAGTTGCCGCGCACGTATTGGCAAATTATCTAATGACTGCCCAGACCGAAGATCGCTTGGCGATGGGGCCGAGCAGTCAGATCCCGATCAGCAAGGACAGCAAATTCCCACCAGCGGTTTTGCCAGATCATGCCATCCGCTGGATGCGAGTGGATTTTGAAAAAGCCGCTGATGATTGGGATGCGTGGGCGGTGGAAGTCGCCAAGATTTATTCACAAAAATAAGAACAGCGAAACTCTTGACGAGTTCCGCTACCCTAAAGTTAAACGTTGACGGAATACTACCCGCGTAAGTTCCGCAGCACCGTCGGCAAAATCCCGCCGTTGCGGTAGTACTGCAACTCAACCGGCGTGTCGATCCGAACGCGACATTCAAACTCGGTCTTCTCACCGTTGGGCGCGGTCGCCGTGACGTTGATCAACGAACGCGGAGCGAGGTCGTTTGACAAGGCCGTGATGTCGAACGATTCTTCACCACTGAGTCCGAGTGATTGCCAAGTCGCACCGTCAGCAAATTCCAAAGGCAATACTCCCATGCCGACCAAATTGCTGCGGTGAATTCTTTCAAAACTCGCCGCGATGACAACCTTCACACCCAACATCATTGTGCCTTTGGCCGCCCAGTCCCGACTGCTGCCAGTGCCGTACTCAGTTCCCGCCAACACCACCAAAGGAACATTGTCGGCTTGATACTTCATTGACGCATCGTAAATGCTCATGACTTCATCGGTCGGCAAATAGCGTGTCACGCCGCCTTCGGTACCCGTAGCGAGTTGGTTGCGGATGCGAATGTTCGCGAACGTGCCACGCACCATCACGCGGTCGTTACCACGTCGCGAACCGAACGAGTTGAACTCACGAACCGGCACTCCGTTCTCCTGCAGATAACGTCCCGCCGGTCCATCTGTCGCGATCGCACCGGCCGGTGAAATGTGGTCCGTCGTGACTGAGTCGCCTAACAACGCGAGCACTCGCGCACCCGTAATCGGACTGATATCTGGAACCGCGTCGCCGGTAACCGCATCGAGAAAAGGTGGGTGGTGAATGTACGTGCTCTTCTCGTCCCAGGCATACAACGCTCCGCCTGCGATGTCGATCGCATTCCACAACTCATTGCCTTTGACAGCGGCTTCGTATTCCTGCGTGAACATTTCGGGTTTGATGCAGGCGGCGATCGTTTGCCGAATCTCTTCGGCAGTTGGCCAGATCTCGCTCAGCATCACATCCTTGCCATCGGTGCCTTTGCCCAACGGTTCGGTGACGAGGTCGATGTCCGTCGTTCCAGCCAGCGCGTAAGCGACCACCAAAGGGGGGCTGGCGAGATAGTTGGCTTTCGTCAACGGATTGACACGGCCTTCAAAATTGCGGTTACCGCTAAGCACGGCCGAAGCGATTAGATCACCGTCTTTGATCGCTTTGGCAACGGGTTCGGGAAGTGGTCCCGAGTTGCCGATGCACGTCGTGCAGCCATAACCCACCGTATTGAAACCGAGTTTATCGAGGGCCTCGCTCAAGCCCGCTTTATTCAGGTAGTCCGTCACGACTCGTGAACCAGGGGCCAGCGAAGTTTTGACGTGCGAGGGCACCTTCAAACCCCGTTCGGCAGCCCGTTTGGCAACTAACCCAGCACCGATCATCACCGATGGATTGGAGGTGTTCGTGCAAGACGTGATTGCGGCAATCACAACGGCACCGTGTGTGATTTCGCTGCTGTGTCCGTTGTCAATAACCTTACCCACGCGAGTGAGCGCCTCGGGTGGCAATCCGAAACCGGCTTTGCCGACAGGAGCGGTCAACGATTTATTGAATTCGCTCTTCATCGCAGCCAACGCGATCCGGTCTTGCGGACGTTTCGGTCCCGCCATGCTCGGCTCAACCGTGGTCAGATCGAGCGACAGAGTTTTGGTGTAGTTGAGTTTCGGCCCATCATCGACGCGGAACAAACCTTGCTCTTTGCAATAACGTTCAACGAGATCCACGTTTTCTTTTGTGCGTCCAGTTTGCCGCATATATTGCAGCGTGACGTTGTCGACGGGGAAGAAACCCATCGTCGCTCCGTACTCAGGTGCCATGTTGGCGATCGTGGCGCGGTCAGCGACACTCATCGCATTCATGCCCGCGCCGAAGAACTCGACGAATTTGTTAACGACACCTTCGCTACGCAAAATTTCGACCACCCGCAGGACCATGTCAGTCGCCGTTGCACCAGCAGGGATCTCGCCCGTCAGTTCGAAACCGATGACTTCGGGCATCAGCATGTACAACGGTTGGCCGAGCATGTTCGCTTCTGCTTCGATCCCGCCCACGCCCCATCCCAACACACCGAGGCCGTTGATCATGGTGGTGTGCGAATCGGTTCCGACCAAGGTATCAGGAACCGCGACAGGTCCGTGCTCGTCATGGGTGATCGCGACAACGCGGGCGAGATATTCCAAGTTGACTTGGTGAACAATGCCGACGTTCGGTGGAACAACCGTGAAATTGTCGAACGCTTGCTGGCCCCAACGCAAAAACTCGTATCGTTCTTGGTTTCGCTCAAATTCCATTTCGACGTTGCGAATCAACGCTCCTTCGCTGCCAAAAAAGTCGACTTGGACGGAGTGGTCAATGACTAGGTCAACGGGGATCAGCGGGTTAATTTTGTTTGGATCGCCACCAATTCGCTGCATCGCCGATCGCATCGCGGCCAAGTCGACGACAGCGGGCACGCCCGTGAAATCTTGCAAGACGACGCGGTAGGGTTTGAATGGAACTTCGTGCGGCGCGACTGCGGTAGCGTCCCAGCCAGCGAGATTTTTGACGTCGTCTTGTGAAATTTGGAAATCGTCACAATTTCGCAGCACCGCTTCGAGCAGCACGCGTATCGAAAAAGGTAACCGGTCGATCTGTCCAAAACCTTGTTTCTGCAAAGCTTCTAGGCGATACAGGGCAGCTTTGCCCGAGCCGGTTTCAAACTGATCGCGTGCACCGAATAAATCCGCAGTCACTGGTTGGTTTCCTTCGTTAATTTGCAAAGATGGCAATGGCCCTGAGAGCGCGTAGTCTAGCAACGTGGTCGCGAATTGTCTTCGGGCCGTTGATGGCGGTTGTCCGTTTTGCCCATGGTGCGAGTTTATGATCATGAATCCTCCTTCCAATCCAGACGTTTTTCACGCCTATGCACCGCATACCGGCCAGTCGCTGTCACCAGCATTCGCCGAAGCGACGGCGGCCGAAATTGATGTGGCAGCTACGGCGGCAGGTCAGACGGCCGCTCCGCTAGCGACTTCCTCGCCCCAACTGCGAGCCGAATTGCTGACCCGGGTGGCAGCGAAAATGCTCGCTCGCGAACAGGAAATCGTCGATCGCTGTGTGCTGGAGACAGGCTATTTGCCGCCACGGGTTGTCGGTGAATTTCGGCGAGCGACGATGCAATTGAATTTGTTCGCGGAGCTAACCCGACGGCGATGGTGGGACGAACGCCAAATTGATCCCGCCGATCCCAATCGCAGCCCCTCGCCAGGTGTGGTGTTGCCGCGACCGGAAATGCGGCGGCGGCTGGTCCCGGTAGGACCCGTCGCGGTGTTCGGGGCATGCAATTTTCCATTGGCAATTTCAGTCGTTGGGAATGATTTCGTCGCTGCAATCGCAGTCGGATGCCCCGTGATCGTCAAATCGCACCCGTCGCACCCGGGAACTTGCGAATTGTTAGGCAACATCGTCAAGGAAACGGTGCGTGAACTCGAACTGCCATCTGGTACGTTCGCGCTCCTGCACGGCCGACGGCCTGAAACCTCTTTGCGACTGGTCGAGCATCCTGCGATCGCGGCCGTCGGTTTCACCGGCAGCCCTACCGGAGGCCGAGCACTCGCCGCTGCTGTGCTCGCCCGCCCGCGACCGATCCCCATCTTCGCTGAACTGGGCAGCACCAACCCGGTCTTCCTTGCTCCCGCCGCCGTCGACGCGCGATGCGACGAGATCGCCACCGGCTTTGCCGAGTCGTTGCGGTTCGGCAACGGTCAAATGTGTACCAAACCCGGCGTGGTGGTGATGCTGAAGCGACAGAGTTTGTCGTTCATCGAGCAAGTCGTCCGTCGAATGTCTGAGCAATCACCCTTGCCATTGTTAAACGGTTCAGTCGTGGCCGCGTTTGACGAAGGCGTGGCCAAGCTTCGGTCATCAACAGGCGTCCAAACATTGCATGCCGACGACGACTCCGAGCCAACGATCGGTCCGTGGCATCGTGGTCCGCATTGGTTCGCCACTGACGCAGCAACCGTGATTGGTAACCAATCGTTGCACCAGAGTGATTTGTTGCATTGCGAAACCTTCGGCCCACTCTCGTTATTGGTGTGCTGCCGCGACAGCAATGAGATGCTCGATGTCACGCGACAATTTCACGGTTCACTGACCACGACGCTGCACGCAGACGATCGTGACGAGTCATTCACGCGAGATTGGTTACCAATTGCGGAGCGGTTCGCAGGCCGAATCATCCACAACGGCTGGCCAACCGGTATGGAAATTGGCCCCGCCACACAACACGGCGGCCCCTACCCAGCGAGTTTAGACGGCAACAGCACCTCAGTCGGGTACGCAAGCATGCGGCGTTTCATCCGCGGCGTGTGCTATCAAAACTGGCCAGCCGAACAGTTATCGGGCACAGGTGATTGGACCAAAGCAACCGGCCCAAAGGTATGACCAAATTAACGAATCTCAGTGGTTTGAAATTTGGCAAGCTGTCGCCAGCGGTTTCGAGCATGAAAAAACGCGACACGAGACGTTCCACGCCAACAGAGCGGTAGCGGCAAACGCTTTGAACTGTTGCGTGATCGGGCAATGTGAGCGATCACCGCGCGTTGAACCTATCGAAATCAAATGAAAAGGTAACGCAGCACGACTTGAGTCGGCGAATTCCATCCTATCGGCAGCCAAAAAAAAGTTTTTCCTTTACTTCGGCATAGTGATTGCTTCGACAGATCACCCGAGAAGGAACACGAAGTACGTGTTCAATAGCGACAGATAGAAGGCGGGCCAATGTTGGCTCCCCACAATCCCCCATCTAGGTAGAACGAAATGAATAAACGAATCCTCGCTCCATGCTTTGCAACACTTATGATCGGCTCCGCTGTGGTTGCTCAAGGCATCCCAGGTAACCCGATCCAGCGTGTAGGCGGTGCCGTGCAAAGTGGTGTAAGAAACGTAACCCAAGGTACGATGCAAACCGCGCGACAAGTGACGCAGGGAACCGTTCAGGGCGCCCGGGAGTTGGTTAATCCACACGGTTCCTCTCAAGGCGGCGTGTATCATAGTGGGACGTCTTACCAAGGCAATCAGTATTATGGCCAACCGCAACAACATTATGGCCAACCTCAATCCCACTCGTCGTCGATGAACCATTACGGAAGCGCTCCTGCGATGCACACCAGCGGCGCTACGTATGGCAGCGTGGGATCCACCATGCAAGTTGGCGCGGGATGTGGTGGAGGCGGTGTTATGCAGGCCTCGGCTAATCAAACTTACACGCTGCACCGAGATAGCGGCGGACGTGAGTTTATCTACGTGAACGGTCAACAAATCTTCTTCGACGGCCAGTCGCAGTCCAACAGAAGCCAGTCGCAAGACAATAGCGACCAATCGGAAAACAGCGGCAAACAGTCGCAAGGCAACAACAATCAGTCGCTGAACAGCGATAACGAAGGTGCCAACTCAGGTCGTTACGAAG
Source organism: Rhodopirellula sp. (assembly GCA_041740155.1). Lineage (GTDB taxonomy): Bacteria > Planctomycetota > Planctomycetia > Pirellulales > Pirellulaceae > Rhodopirellula. Next base: position 9,920 of record JBGSMN010000250.1, on the reverse strand, counting down.
CTGGCTACGGTAACCAAGACAAGGAAATGCTCAACCCACCGGCACCTGCTCAGTCGCAACCCCAAGCCGTCCCTGAAGCTCCCGTCGCGGATGCACAACCTGCCGCCAGCCCTGATAGCGGCAACACTTCGTTGGATAACAATGACAACGATCAAGCAAGTGACAATGCTCAAACGAGCGACAACGATCGAGCAGCGAAAGCAAACTCTGACGCTGTCGACAACTAAGATCGCCAGCGAAGATGCGAGCATCAATCGCATTTACAAATGATCGCTGTGAGTGACGAACGCGGCTGTGGTGTAATCTGCAGTCGCGTTTTTTTATTGGAGATGTGGCTTGGTAGCACCAACCACGATCATGACCTCTTTAGCTGGACATGACCGTACACCAGAACCGTTAGACGCTCGGTTTAGTTGGTGGCTGGGCAAAGTACTCTGCCAGCATCAAGCGGTTGATGCGAATCAGCTGATGACGAGATCGTGATGAGAGAGCGGACCGTCAGTTGATTGAAATCTTCCCGCGAAATAGGCGATCGTGCTGACTAGGCCATCTGTGGAAGAAAATCTTCCCGCGATCGCTCTCGTCAAGAGCAACCTTCTGGCAGCCCACACTTAGCCCCGGTCGAGTGTGGAAGCAGTGGCTGCGGTCAAGAGCAATCAAACAAAACTATTCGCTAGACCGGCGTGCCGCTCAACCGCCGCTTTATTTTTTTGAAAAAACACTTGCCCGCACTACCAAACACGTGTACTATCAATCTAGCACACCAGAACGCTAGAAAGGTGCCGGTGCCTCATGTTTTTTACAGTCGATCCAGCCAACGGCGTGGCGATCTATGCCCAGATCGTTCGTCAAATCAAATTCGCGATCGCGGAGCAGACGCTGCGTCCGGGGCAATTGCTGCCCAGTGTGCGGCAGATGGCGACGCAGTTAGCAGTCAACCCCAATACGGTCGCTCGCGCGTATCAAGAACTGCAATCCGAAGGCGTGACGGAGACGCTGCGTGGTCGCGGTGTGGTCGTCTGCAAAGGCGCTCTTGATCGTTGTCGCAAACAACGCAAGGCGATCATCGCAGATCGCGTCGGTAGCGTGTTGACCGAGGCGCTGCACGGTGGTCTGACCGCAGACGAGATTCGCACCATCGTAGAACAACAACTCAAATCACTCGATGGCAGCGTGACGACGATCTCGCAGCCGCCCGATTAAACGATGCACGACACCTGCCTGCGTCCACTAGATTGTCCCCTCTTTCTCTCAGTGAGAGTTTTCAGCATGTCCTCCGTGATCACAGCCAACAACTTAACGATGCGTTTTCGCGGTTGCGATGCGCTGCGAGGTGTCGACGTGGCGATTGAACCTGGCACCGTGTTCGCATTGCTCGGCGAGAACGGTGCTGGCAAGACGACCATGATCCGCATCATGACCGGTTTTCAAAAACCGACCTCGGGGCAATGCACGGTGTGTGGCATCGACCCGACAAAACACCCGCTCGAAGTTCGTCGCCGGATTGGTTATGTCTCGGATGCGCCGGCACTGTATGACTGGATGAGCGTCGGTGAAATCGGATGGTTCACCGCGTCGTTCTTTGCCGCTGGTTTCTTGCCGAAGTATCGCGAATCCATCGAGCGTTATGGCATCCCGGAAGATCGCAAGATCAAGCATTTGAGCAAAGGCCAACGGGCCAAAGTCGCGTTATCGTTATCGCTGGCTCATGACCCGGAGTTGTTGATTCTCGACGAACCAACCTCGGGACTCGATCCGATGGTGCGACGAGAATTTTTAGAGAGCATGATTGATCGCGCGGCGTCGGGACGGACGGTGTTTTTGTCGAGTCATCAAATCAGCGAAGTCGAGCGGGTTGCCGACACGATCGCGATTTTGCACGAAGGCAAACTGCGGATCGTCGCGCCTCTGGTCGAACTGAAAAGCTCATTTACGGAACTGACCGTCAGCCTGGACGATCCACTCGTGGCGGTGCCTGCGATCGGCGAGCCGGCGGAGGTGTTTATTGATGAAACGTTCGGTCGTCAACGTCGGATCGTGGTGCGGAATTTTCAAGCGACGGATCGCGAATTGATCAGATCGGGAGCAGGTGTGTTCAATGTGGTCGAGCGACCGATGACATTGGAGGAAATTTTCATCGCCTGCACGAAAACCGCGTCACGCCCCGACCCCTACGTGTTTGAACCAGCGGAGCGTCCGAGCGAGCTTGCTCAGGAGGCTCAGCCATGAATCTTGTTTCGCCGCCACTGCGTGGTTTGATTTGGAAAGAAACCCGGCAAGTCTTGCCGCTAATATGGATGTTGTTAGGTTTGGCAGGCTTTCTGGTTGTCTTGTGGGCCTCCCGAGACGACCGCGCCTCCGCTGTGCTAGGTCGCTACATTCCGCTGTTTTTGCCGGGGCTGTTTGCCGCTGGCGTCGGGGCGATTCTGGTGGGGCAAGAGAAAGAAACACGCACAATGCTATGGTGCGTTTCGCTACCAATCCCGCCACGCAAAATCTTTTTCGTGAAGCTGCTCGTTGCGATCACGGGATTGCTCATCATGTGGCTGGCCAGCCTGTTCATGGGTCTGGTCCTGGACGCCGTCTCGCAAGACCGCGCGTCTTGGAGCGAGCACGATCAGGAGGCCGGTTTTGTCCATGCTGCGTACTGGCTTTTACACAGCCTATTCATTTTGTGTTGTGGCTTTTACACGTCATGGCGATTGAAGAACACGTTCGCCAGTTTGATTGTAATGATCCCGTTGGCGGTGTTACCGTTCATCGCGGTTGAAGTTTATGAAAACGTGATTCTCGATACGCGTTTGTCAAACTATCAATCGTTGTGCGTGCGATTGTTCGCCACGACCCTTGGCATCCCTGTGTTAGCTTGGCTTGGTTATCGCGCGGCAATGCGTAGCATGTCACCGGAGCGGTCGGAAAACATGTCATCGGAGCGGTCGGAACTCGAAGCGACAGGGCCAGCGACAGGACCAGCGACTTGGTGGGCGGCTTGGCGTCCGGAGACGAGTGTGGCGATCCCTGACCAACCTTTCCGCTATCCACTCAGCTCGTTGGTTTGGCAGTCGATTCATCACAATCGCTGGTCGCTGATCGCGTTAGCGGTGACGATGTTGACGGGCGCGTGCATGTTGGGTTGGATCGCGGATGAACGTTGGTTCAACGATTGGGAGTCTGCGCCGGTGTTTGCGATCATTTTCGCAGCGATCGCGACATCTTGGCTGGGCGTGTTTGTATTCAACGGAGACGGCAGCGCGACGCGGTTGCGATTCTTGGCCGATCGCGGCGTTTCTCCAACACGCGTTTGGATTGGCCGGCAAATCATCGGCGTGAGTTTGGTGTCGTTGGCGTCCATCGTGTTTTTGCTGGCTTCCTGCGAGACGCTGCGTGGACTGAACGCTGAGACTTGGGTAGCAGGTTATGGTCGCGTCGCGGCTCCGTCGTTGCTAACAATTGCGAGTTTGACATGGGTGATTTATGTGGTCTCGCAGTGGACCAGCCAAGTGATTCGAATTTTGGCGGCGTCCGCATTTGTGGCTCCGATCGTTTCTGGCGTCGCGGTTTACTGGCTCGTGTTCACGGGATTGGAATACGACACGCCGTTATGGTTAACGCTCGCGTGTACGTTAATTCCGGTGATCGCGACCTGGTTGATGATGCGGCGGTTCATGGATGACAACTTGAAGTGGCCGATTTGGTTAACGGGTGTGGTCAGTGCAGCGTTGTTTTTCGTGGTGCCGATCATTCCATTTCGGATCGACGTAGCGAGTGTGCCTGGGATCACTGCCGCTGCGGAGGCTGAGTTGATTGTCGCATCCCAACAGACTGAAAAATCGCAGTTCTCTCAATCGATGATCAGTAGCGGCTCAGCTCTTGATGGACTGGAGCATCGTTATGGGATCACGCCTGAAGAGGTGGCCGAACTGGTCAAACAACAACAGTTTCTACCTGCGGACTATTTGGCGATCGGCGATGTTACTGACAATAATGACGTGCCGCTGCGAGCGGACCTGCAAATACTATCCAATTCGATCATGTATGCGGACTACTACAAGTTTCTCGCACTGAACGATCTCGCAAACGAGACGGCCACCGAGTCGCTCGGCAAGTGGATCGAAGCGTTAACGACCATCGCGATTCGATTGCGATTGAGTGATCGCTGGTACGATCAAGACGTAGCCGATGTAGTGGAAATGTGGCTGGTCGATACGCTCTCGCGTGAAGGTTTGCGACCGCTGCTGACGCGTGATGTTGCCCAGCGAGCGATTCGTGTGGTTGCCGATCAAGAGCGGCGAAACGCGGCCCGGCAACGAGCCATCGCTATGAGTTGGGCGCGAGAAAGAGACAACATGAATGCGGTTGATGAGCGACGGAACCTCGACGGCTGGGGAGGGTTCCGCAGTTATGAGTGGTTCATGTGGTACTCCAATGCGAAACGGCAAGCGATCACAGCACGTTTGTACGATCGCCTAGCCATCACAGGTTTGCGATTGATTGATGCGGCTGCTCGCGATGAGAACACGTCGTCATCGCTTGCGGAGCTGGAACTGATTCGTCGCGAATTGCACGCGTTGATGGAGTTTCCGGAGATCCCGTACGAAGTCAGTGTGTACGGAAACCAAGCGGAAGTCGAAAACGAAATCGGTGCAGCCGCGCTGGGGTACAACCTCACGCGTTATCCAGCGATGTATTGGTATCAATCGTGGGAGAGCAACGCAGTGGACCTTCAACAATTCTTGGAGCAATGATGGCCGAGACAAATCAAACGCATTCGCCTGCGCGAGAAACAATCTACTTGACGCTTGCCCTACTGCCACCGATCGCGTTGATCGCGTTGTTATTATGGGGCGGGTGGGAGCAATTCACTGCAGCGCAGTATGTCGAGGCGGAAATCTCATCGTTGAAAGCGAGCGGCGAGCCGGCTGATAATGTCATGCTTGTCGCGGCGCAACGTGATCAAACATCGATTGCTGGTGCTCGCGATAGGAATGATCTCAATGTCGCGATCAGAATGCTGGATCATAAATACAGCGAAGCGTTGCGTGTGCTGGAAGATAACGAGCAATTGAAGCCTGCCAGTGATGAATGGGCGGCGAAACCGATCGCTGAGCTGTATTCTGCCGAAGCGGCACCGTTGATCGAGCGAATGCGAAACCTGTTGCAACGCGACCGACCTCAACCTGGCGACAGGATTTATTGGAACACGTTGGTTTCTCATTTTTCGGGAAATTGGCTGGGCGACAATCTACTGTTACGTGAATTTCGCTTGGCCTATCACAACAATAATCCCGAGCGTGCAGCGGACTTGCTGGAGCTGTACATTGAATCGGGCCAAGAGGTATGGGGTGGCGTGATGATGGACTCGTTGTCCTTTATCATTCATCGCTCACTCGAACATGAATTCTGGACTACTGAGTCGTTGGCGCAAGTTCAGCAGACGCTCCGCGATCGCAAGCCAAACCGCACGAGTTGGGCGGATCAGGTTGCCTCGCGGCGGGTGGCTTTGTTAACGCAAGTTCACGCAAGCGAATTGTACGGTGGACACAATCCACGTCTCAGTGAGATTTATCCTTACGAAATCGCTTCCACGCATGTCGCGAGATACTTGCGATTTTATGACGAGTTGGAAAGATTGTCCGGCGAAGCGACACGAGAACATTATTGGGCGGTTGAAGATGTGATCGGCGAGATGAACGCATCGCGTGGTGAAATCGCGTTTGAAAGCATAGCGGCGATCCCACTGGCGACCTGTGATACGCTCGGCGGTCAGCATTATGGTTCCAACTGGTCGATGAACTCGGTAATCTCGCAAATGGAGGATCGCAGGTTGCAAACGGCGCTCGCGATCAAACAGTTTCAATTGCAAGAAAACCGCTGGCCCGCTTCGTTGGCGGAATTGACGCGTGTCGGCTTGGCAGCGTCGGATTGGAAGCTGGTTGGCGACATCGACTTTGGCTATCGGGTTGATGCCGATGGGCAAACAGCCCGGTTGTGGCGGGCTGCTCGGATGGGCGACCCCAGTGGTGGGGAAATGCTGAATAAAAACTTTCAGTTCCCCCATGAACCGCCCAGTGAGATGGTGCTGAGCAAGGAGACCATCCAAGCCGCCGAGACCGCGATCCGGTGAGGCACAGGACACCAATTTCGGCGGCTAGTTGACAATCCTGGGTGCTCGGCTTTATTCTTCCCAGGTTCGATTCAGAGCGGTTCGCCTATGGTCCTCGCAGCGTTTTGATGATTTTGGGACAAATTCGCCATTGGAAGGTGGATTTTCCTGGACTCGTGAAAACAACTTACGCGACGGCGACCGCTTGATTCTCATAATCACAAACACGTGTTTCGCGGACGACCGATTGACTCTCGCGAGCGTCCTCTCAAAAAGCTAGTAAAGCGACCTTATATCTGATGAACGTTGATCTGGACGCAATCGCCCAACGTGGGCATTGCGAGGTGTCGAGTTTACGTTTGGCCCTGCCGTTGATTGAGCAAGGCTACACGCCCCCCTTTTTAGCTCGCTATCGACGCGATGAGCTGGGGGGGCTGGACGAACCAAGCCTGTGGGCACTCTCCCATGCGGTCCGTTCGGAACAGCGACTCGAAAAATACCGCGATGACTTGCATACCGCTTGGCAAGCCACTCGTTTGGCTGATCCAGCGATCGGACGGGCGATCTCCGGTTCCAAATCGCGACGTTTGCTCGATCGACTCAGCCGCCGAGTGAAATCCGAAGCCAACGAATCGGGCAGTTTGGCCCAGCGGTTGGCTGTGCGATTGCTCAGCCCCGAGAAAGGCGATTGCGACGATTTAGAAACCATCGCCGCTGCACTGGTGCAAAAGAACCCCACGCCTGCCAGCGAAACGCCAGTGGCGAGCGAGAACGGCGAGACTGCCACCGATCCCGTCGGCGAAGCCTCATCGGCGGACGATCCGTCAGCAGCGATCGCGAAACTCGACGACGCCCTGGCCAAACGGCTCAGCGGCGACCCGCGGATCATGGGCGCGGCCGTCCGCTGGTTATCACGTCAAGCCAAGATTCATATTCTCGAGGTCACCGATCCGCACGGTAGCGAAGATGAGGGTGAAGAGTCGGTCGAAGCGGTCAAGCCTAGCAAGAAAGCCAAGCGGAAACGCAAGAGTAAGTCTGCTGCGGCGGATCAAACGGCTGCCGCAGTCGAATCGACGGCGACTCCAGAAACGCTCGCGAGCGAACCCGCTGCGTTGGCCGATGAAGCCGCTCCGAATGAGCCATCAAGCACCGAAACCGTAAGTGCGGAAACCGCAAGCACCGAGCCGGTAGCTAGCGAAACCACTGCCAGCGAAACCACTGCCAGCGAAGCCACTGCCAGCGAAGCCACTGCCAGCGAGCCTGTCGCTGAGTCTGCGGAACACCTCCAGACCGTTGAACCGCAGCCTGCGGAAGCGACCGGCCAGCCCGTTGCCGAAGCGACACCGACTGCCACCACTGTTGAGGTTGCCGAAAACGCAGTCGCACCTGCGGTCGACGCGTCAACTGCCGAGACTACTGGCGCCGACGCGCCGGTTGCCGAAGCGACCGTGACCACCGCAGTCACACCGGTTGTGGAAAAAGCGACCACAACGGAAAAGCAGGCTGCCCCCGCCAAACCGGCTAAAAAGAAAAAAGTATCGCCGCGTCAGCGTCGTCGCCGGTGGCTCGTCAGCACGCTCAAACCGCTCGCTGGCAAACGCATGTTGGCTTCCAAACTGAGTGCGTTTCAAATTGTGATGCTGGGCCGCGCCTTGCGGAGCCAAGTCGCGCAGTGTGCGTTCGATTACGATGCCGCTCAACTCGTTGCTGAAATGCAAAAAGCTGCCGCTGGACTGAACCGTCACTTCGGTGATCATCTCGCTGGCATCGTGTTAAGCCATGAAGCGGCCCTGCGTGACGCTGCCGAAGGTGCCTGGTGGGAGGAGATTCAAGAGCAAGCCTCGGCACGTTTGGTTTCCATCGCCGCCGACAATTTGCATCGTCAAATCAACCGTGGCGGTGTGTCTGCCAAAGTCGTGATGTCCATCGATGCGATTGGACCACGCACTGCTGCGACTTCGATCGTCGCTGCCGATGGCCGCATCCTGCACAACGAAGATATTCCCTGTCAATTGTCAGCGGCCATGCGAACTCTGGCCGTCACGAAGATGGGCGAGTTGATTCATCAATACCATGTCGATTTGATCGTGATCAGCAACGGCCCTGCCCGCCGTGCTTGCATGATTGCCATCGGAGAACTGATCAAACAATCTGCGGAGAAATCCGTGCGTTGGACGCTGGCCGATCGAAGTGGCGCGGACGCTTACGCTGGCAGCGCCGCAGGCGATCAAGAAATGCGGAGCACGCCCCGCCGCTTCCGCTCAGCCGCTTGGATCGCCTTTTCAACATTGCAACCCTCCCAAGCGATGGTCAAAGTCGACCCATTGAAATTGCGTTTAGGTTCGTTCCAACGCGAACTGTCCGATGATGCCGTGCTGGACGCACTCGAAGACGTGCTCATCAGCGGTGCAGCTCGCGGTGGTGTTGATGTCAATTCAACAACCGCTTCGTGGCTGGAGCGATTGCCCGGCATGACTCGGGAAGCCGCCGAAATGATCGACGCCCAACGACGACAGAAACTCATCTCGTCGCGTGAGGATCTCGTGGCCCGCACCGAGTGGCCGTCGCCGGTTCATTCTCGTCAAGCGTTGCCGTTCCTCCGTGTGTTCGATAGCACCGAGACTCTCGACGGAACGTTGATCCATCCCGAAGACTACCCGCTCGCCAAACGATTAGCCAAGGCACTTGAGATTGAGTTGCCACCAGCATCGCCGCCCGGCTACGTGCTGCCTGATTACAGCGCATCACCCTTGCCAGCAGCCGATGAATCCGTTGCTGCATCAACCTCTGCGGCAGACGAAAGCGAAGAGCTTGCTGAAGAGAATACCGCGTTTGGCCCAAGCGACGAAGCTGTCGAAGAAACACCAGCAGCAGCATCGGCAACCGAGGAAGCCATTGCCGAAGTAACCACCGCTGCAGAAACAGCGAGCAGCGACCAATCCAGCTCAGCAGACGAGCCAGCGGTCGCGGAAGAATCCGCTGCGACAGACACTAGCGACGAGACCGCCAGCCCAGAGTCGACCGACGCCTCCGAACCAGTTGCCTCAGCCGCGGCTGGCCCCATCATTCCCGAACCGTTCCGGCAACCCAAACCAGAGCGAGCCAAGGTCGATAAACTAATCAAGGAATGGCAAGTCGGAGTGCGACGGTCTCAACAAATCGTGTCTTGGTTGTGCGAGCCGTTCGGCGAAGGTTCTGTCGGCGGTCCGCCGCCTGCCGTGATGACCTCGATGCCCGGACTGAGCGATCTCAAAGAGGGCGATCAAGTCATCGGAGTGGTCGTCGGTGTGATGCCGTTCGGCGTATTTGTTGAACTGACGCCCGAGTGCAGTGGATTGGTTCACGTCAGTCGAGTTTCGGACGGGTTTGTGGAAGACTTACATGAAGCCGTGCAAGTCGGCGATGTGGTGACCGCATGGGTGACTGGCATCGACGGCAAACGCCGCCGGGTCGGGCTAAGCGCGATCTCGCCCGAACAAGAAGCTGCAATGCAATCACGCCAGCATGAGACGCGTGATCGCGGTCGTGGCGGCCAACGCGGTAACGCGCGTGGTGGCGGTCAAGGCGATACCCGCGGCCGAAGTGGTGAGCAAGCGTCAGCGGAAACGCGTGGCGCATCGAGCACACCTGCGACTGGACGTGCTGGCCAGGATGCTCGTGGTGGTGGCCAAGCTGCTCGTGGCGGCCAAGACACTCGTACTGGCCAAGGCGATCGCGGCGGCCAAGATGCTCGTAGCGGCCAGGGTGCTCGCGGCGGCCAAGCCGATCGTGCCAAATCTGGTGGTGATGGCGGCGCACGTCGCGACAATCGCGGCGG
>JBGSMN010000243.1:0-11030 GCA_041740155.1 Rhodopirellula sp. | reverse complement strand
ATTGCTTATTGTACAGGCAAGTAGTTCTTGCCGCCCAGCAGGCTCGTGAGCGGTGAAACGTTTTGGCTGCTGGACTAGCAGATTCGCGCAATCGGTACTCAGGCGGTCATCGACATCCTGAGCCACAACTTCAAACAATTTTTGCAACGAGCTTTGTTCTACGGCATCGGTCACAGGGACCAATGCGGGTCGGTGAAATCGCCAGTTGTGATAGATCGATGCAACCACGGTCACGACGCCGATATTGGGATTGCCTTCATCAACCGTCGCCGATGCAGCCGGATCGTCCGAAACGCTTCGGTGTCGGCCGCCGGAGCAGGTCGCGTTTATTAGCCGGAAGCGTCAATTGAGTCCAGGAACCGTGTTCTTCTTCCATTCAAGAAAATCTCACGGACGCGTGGATGAACGCAGCTACTATTTCTGAGACGCTCCTGATGACCTTTCTGATGGTCCGCGTTGGAAAACCATCAGCATGTGATGGAGCCGCAGGTTTGGTGCGTTGGCTCGTATGTGGTCCGATGTTCGACGCGGGCGACCTGCAAACTCAACTGCCTTGCCCAGTATTTGTTTCAAGCGTTTTTCGATCGCAACAAAGACAGCGTCCGTCTCGTCGCAAAGTAAGTAGCCGATCATTCCACCTTCACCGACGAGCGGACAGGCGACGCCACCAGCGAACTTCTTGTTCACGTCCTTCATGTACTCGGAAAGCTGTCCTTTTGTTGGAAATACTTTCGCTTCTACGGCCATCGCCCAACGTTGATTCGTAGCAGTTGATACGAACGCCATATCGTAGGAAGGTGGTTTGGCGGAGGGTCCTGATCGCGTTTCCATCTCTGGCCACTCGTGCATGGGGGAGTATCGCACGGTCTTCGGGGATATGTATAATTCCACTGCGTTTACTGCATCTAAATATTCAGAATCAACCGCCGAAGGTCACGTCCATGAGAATCCGTTCTAGCGCAAAAGAAATGCTGATTGCCGCGACCGGAAAGCTCGTGTCACGATTGATGCCTTCGAAGAGGCGACAATTACGTTTAGGGACATCCAAATTTGCTAAGCGCCAGACATTGATGGCCAGCTTTGAACAACTTGAGCAGAGGCAGTTGTTGGCGGTAAATGTGATTTTTGATTATCGGTACGACACACATGGGTTCTTCAGTGACCCTGCTCGACGCCAAGCTCTTGAAGCGGCGGGCGATGTAATTGGTCAATCCTTGAACGATCGTCTTTCTGAGATTAACCCTCAGAAGGCTTCGTTCCTTGACGGGGTGGAGCGATCGTGGACCGTTCAGTTTCCCATTCCAAACGATGAAATTGTAGAAATTCAACGTTCAAATAGATGCGTCTCGCGTAACTTTTTAGGAATATGCACCGCTGAGGAATATGTGAATCGACGCACTTTAAAACAAATTCCAGCATTCACACCCGCGTCGATTGACAATCTCGTAGTACCGGAAAATGCAATCGTCGTCTTCGTTGGAAGTGGGGACATTCCACGAGACGAGGATGGCGGGATAACATTGGCATCGTCGCGAACCATCAGTCCAACGTTAATTCGCGTCTCAGGACCGACCGAATGGCAAAATGCTGTCCGATTTCGAGGTCAAGCTGGAGCAATGGGCTCTACACAAACAGACTTCGCAACCTGGGGCGGAAGCCTAATTTTTAATCGAGATCCAAGTGATGTAAGTTGGCATTCCGACCTTGGAACTAATCCCACAGGTTTAAATCACGATCTATTCTCGGTCGCACTTCATGAATTGGGGCATGTTTTTGGATACACCGACGGTGCTGCTAGTTTTAAAAACCAGATTTCGGCAACAAACAACTTTACTGGGAGATCGTCAGTACAGATGTTCGGTGGCCCAATTCCCCTCTTCGTAGATGATGACGGAGGAATCGGTCATTGGGATCGAGCGGTTAGATCTCCTCCTGACAACCTTCGCCCTGCGATGGGTCCAGGGATACCCGCCGGTACGCGAAGGCCATTTTCGGCGCTGGACTTCGCCGGATTAGACGATATCGGCTGGGATGTTGAACAAAGTGCGTCTGGGATCATAAGCCAAACCGTACATGGTGTTGTGCAGGACTCAAACGGGGTCGGAATCGGAGGTGCGTGGATACAAGCTGCTTGCATTGCGACAACAAGTCCTCGGGGATGCCCTTTTTTCCTCGTTCCGCCAATTCTTGGAGTGACAAGGCCGGACGGGTCGTACACGGTCTCTACGAGTAGTTTAGAGAGAGGTGCTTGGTCGCTTTTTTCGGTTGTCAACGGACAGGTACTCGAAACCAAAGATGTCAATTTCAATACACTCGGACAAATCGCTGAAGTCAATTTTACAGCTCCCGCATCACTTTCACTTGTTGCATCCACTGCGACGTCCACTTCACAGGGCTACTTGCTGAGTGGCAGTGAATCAACCGCAGATCTAATTTCAATTGCTGCACCGGGCGCGAAGTTGGCTGCAACTATCAACGGAGTAGCGTTTCTAACCGATTCACGAGACATTGTCGTCAATACAGGTGCGATGCCAGATACGATCAATTTGGACTTTAGCAACGGCAATCCAGTTGGTTCGATCGGTTCGATTGCAATCAATGCGGGGCAAGACGCTATTGGGATCGGCAGCGACCGCGTGGTCGTAAGCGGCGGCAATTTTGATGTGTTCACTTACGAAATTGCTGGCTAAAACGCTGGCCGCTTTGTCGAAAACGATATTAGCTTCACTGACGTGGAATTTGTCGATTTCAATTCAAATGCAGAAGTACTCAGTATTTCATTTAGCGATGACGTTCCGCATAGTGTCGTGATCTCGGACGATGGCGTCTTGGATAACGGCAAGTCTCGTCTTCTTATTGATGGGCTCCATGAGATAGATTTTCGCAATCCGAGCCAATCACTCCGTATTCACGCAACTACTCCCGGTTCGTCAGTTGTCTATTCAGGAGTGGATTCAGGCTTCATTGCAAGTTTTGATTTTGCGTCTCCACAAATTGCAATCGACGCGAACAACGCGGATTTGGTGTATTCGAAGAACCGAATAGGGGTGGGAAGTGCTCTAAACTTTTCGATCATTGATCCAGGTACTGAAATCACGATCATTAACGAAGCGGCGGTCTCCGCGCAAGGGACCGCTATTGACGATCTTATTGCGGTCGAAATTTTTGACCAGGAAGTTTTTGTCGATTTCGGCAATTTCAGAACTCTGATTCCACGAAGTGGCTTCCACTTTGATGGGCTGGAAGGCAAGGCAATTCTTGTCTTGCAGGATCTTCGCGTTAGTTCAACTGTCTTAGGCATAGAACTAAATATGGAGAGCGGTTCAATGGGAAACCTAACGGCTAGCTTTGGAAATGAAGTCGATGATTTTTTAATAACTTTCGATCAAATACATGCCATTGAAGACGATTTTGAAGCAGAAAGCCGAACTTATTCGTTTGCAAATGTTTTAAATGAAGTTGAGCTATCAAGTGAAGGCGATCATCTGCGTATCTCAACACTTGAATTCTCGTGTGCGTTCACCGCTCCAACACAGGAACTCACGATCAATGGGGGCGAATCGAACGACCTACTTACTATTGATGCATTTGGCTTCGTCGGTTCAATGATGAATTTGACTGTTAATGCTGGAAGTGGAGACGATGAAATCTACTTGAAGCGATCTTCCGCTGCTCAGACGAATCTGAATGGCGATGCAGGGAACGACTTCATTCGAGTCGGTGAACCAAGTTTGTCTGGCGTCCTGGGCAGCGTTGTTGTTGATGGCGGTGAGCACGACACCACCCGAACTGAAACGCAGGTGATCGCTGTAAACGGAGAGGTCGTTGAACGCGAGAAGACGGTCGGTGACCGTCTTGAAGTATTCGGTGATGATGTCGATGCAACCGCAATAGTTTCTGTCACTGGAAATTCTGTTGGCGTAAGCAGTCACTCTGGGGCAATCACGTTTGCGCAGATCGAAACGACGATAATTCAGAATGCGATCGCCGGAAATCGCGTAAACGTAATTGAAACGAATGATGATCAAAACGTCGTGGTATTTGGCGGCGACAATGCCGACGCTGTGGCAATCGCAGGTTCAGGAAATAATAGTTTTGTCGACGTTTTCGTCGGTGGTGGCGACGACATTATTGAGGTCGAGAACACGGGTATGGGAAGTTGGCTGAATATCTGGACCTACGATGGCAATGACGAACTTGTTGTGAATCAGTCGGGAGAAAATTCCGTCGTTAATATCGAAACTGGAATTGGTAATGATCGTCCATGGATTCAAGACACCGGGGAAAACTCATTTCTGCGTATCGCGACCGATGATGGTGATGACGCATTGATATTGAACGGGACGGGGGTTGGAAGCCGTACGGAGTATTTCGCTGGCGCAGGAAATGAGCGAGTCTTAGTTTCATCTGTTGTGGAGCATACAACTTACATCAAAGGTGATGTATGGTTGCGCGGGGAAGACGATGGACCTGCTGGTTCAAGCGATCGCACAGGCGACGGACTAGAGTTTTATTACAGTTCGGAATCTGAGCAACAGAACCTAAGTCTCGGTGAAAGCACTTTTCAGCGGACAGAATCTGATATCACGGGAGTAGTGCATTTCGAGGGCTGGGAATCCATTTTTGTGTATGCGAGCGAAATGAACGACGTCCTTCGAGTTAGCGGAACCGCTAATGGAAGTTTCGTTGACGCTCGACTTGTTGGTGGTGACGACGAGTTGATTGTTGAGTCAACCGGAGACGGTAGCGTTTTGTCGGTTGCCACTGGCGGCGGTAAGGACACGGCCGACATTTCTAGCACCGGCGTGGATAGTCAATTTCAAATATGTACCGAAGTTGCTCCCGATGAGTATCAATTGCCGTTTGGCGACGAGTCCGTGTTGATCCGCAGTAGTGGTGAAAACAGCCGAGTTGGTGTCGTAACCGGTCGAGGTGAGGATACAGTTACCGTACTAACGACGGGCGTTGGCTCTGAAACACAAATAGCAACGGGCCAAGCTAGCGACTTGATTGACCTGCGCGGTTCAGGGGCAGGCAGCACGACGTTTGTCCAAGCGGGTGAGGCAAATGATCGTATCATCATTTCGTCAGACACAGCCGTTGGATATGCGATCAGCGGCTCGTATTTAGTGTATGGTGATGAAGACGACGAGACATCAACTTCTGAAACTACGATCAACTCCCAAGGACAGGTTATTTCACGATCGTATAGCGAGGGAGACAAACTCGATTTGTTCTTCAATGCCGTCGATGATCCAAGGGAATATCGACTTGAAGCTTCAACTTTTTCACGAGTCGACGATCAAAATACGGAGAGTATTGCATTCGATGGAATTGAGTCACTTTTTGCTGCGTTCGGAGGCGGGGACGATTTCTTGACGGTTATGGACACAGCTGTAAATTCTCTTGTCGATGTTCGCATGAATGGTGGTGATGACAAACTAGTTGTTGAGCAAACCGGAGAAAATAGCTTGCTCTACGTTGAGACGGACGACGGCGCGGACTATGCGACAATTCGGTCTACTGGCGTCGGCAGCCTGACTCGACTCTTCACTTATGAAACGTCGGAATTCGATGGCGACGATCGAGTAACGGTCGTCAAAACGGGCATTGAAAGTGGCTTAGAAATTGCTACCGGTAGCGGAGAAGATCAAGCATTTATTGAGTCAACAGCGACAGGGTCGATTCTAAGTATCATCCTTGGTGGCGACGACGATCTTGTCAATCTTTATTCCGTTGGTGGTCCAGCCAGTATCCGCGCCAGTGAAGGAGATGACACTGTCAATGTCTTTTTTGCAATGGAGGGAGTCAGGGATGTTGGATTCGAGATCCCTGAGTTTGGGGTGCTGATTCACGGAGATGAAGGAAATGACTCGTTGGTGCTTCAAGACGATCAGAGCTCGTTTGATTTGGCAGACAGTCGATTGAACATTGCGGGATTCGAGCAGTTGCAACGTACGGGCGTGACCACTTCGCCGATTATGTTGAACGCCGAAACAGTCAAGGCGATTGCACCCGATGGAGGTGAACTCATGATCGACTCTACGGTGTCAGGAGGCCTCTCCGTAACGGATTCCGACAAGTGGCGAATGGCGGCACCTGTTATTCGCAACGGTAAATTCCTTCTGCGTGCCAGCTATTCAGAGAACGCCAACATTGAAATTATTATCGCGGTTGTTGTAGAGCGTCCATGGAAAAACATGTTGATTTCTGAGGATGTGAACGGTGACGGTAAACCTTCAGCACTTGATGCGTTGATTGTCATAAATGAGTTGAATGCCTCAAATTTTTCTACTGAATCTCAGCTCCGTGATCCTGTTTTAGTGACAAATTGGCTAGGACTGTACTACGACGTCACAGGCGACGGGCGAGTTACAGCGTTAGACGCATTAGTGATTATTAATAAGCTTAATTTAATTGATTCCGAAGGTGCGAGTGAGGATTTGGATGACGCCACTGACTTGGTTCCTTACTCACCAATGACCACTTCAAAGCCCGCAGATGCTCGCAATTTTCCGGAGCCCGGTAGTGCATTCGACCTAGCGGTAGATCTCATGTTCTCCGCTTCACAGGATGGTTTTAATCCTTCTCAGATACAAGCGAAGCTAACAAACGTGACGACATTGACGTCAGAATCGGAGGATTTAAAGGCTCTCGCTGTTGATGAACTGTTGTCGAATTCAGGATTCTTCGTTACGTTATGGGAATGATCAAAGCAGCGAACGCGTTCTAGTTGCCTTTGAGCGGACCTGAACCCTTTCACGAGCGCTGAGTTCTTCAGCGTCAGTTCGACGAAGGCAACTCCGGCACGGACTTGGGACATGGGGCGGAAGTTTGAAGAGTGACGGATGAAAGGTGAAACCTAGCACCGAGAAGGACCGCGACTTGTTCGACGGATGCTTTGGCGGGGCCGGTTTGGTGGTGACGCAGGGGTTGAAGTCGTCGGGCTTGAATGGCTTGCGGCGACGTTTGTGATCGCGATTGACTTCGGCGGTGATCCAGACGATTGTGCTGGCCAATTGCCAGTCGTGTTGACGCCGGGCGTTGGCCATCCAACCATTTTCCGGAGAGTTAACGGTCCGGGGTCGATCAGCGGCGGCTCGCACCCAGAAGCACGATCATCCGCCTCTGGCGTCAGCGCGGGTGCCTGTTCTGATTCGAACACTCGAACGGGCAGCATCGCCGGGGTGTCAGGAGGCAGACTAGCTTCGCGATCCCGCACGGCCAATTCACGTCGCCAAAAATAGAACGACGCTTCGGAGACAACTTTGCGTTGACAAAACGCTCGCACCGACAAACCACTGGCAGCGTGGTCATCGACAACGAGTCGCCAGAACGCTTCCTTTTGAACCGAACGTTTCAAACGTGCCATCTCAGGGCTCCCAAGTTAGAGGAAACAAAACCCTCCAACCTAGCCCACCTGACAAGATGCACTTCACCGAACGCTCACGTCTGTCCGAGATACCAATGTGCATGTTGTGTACTGGGCAAGCTAATGACTATTGGCGCAACCGAGCGAACCTGCTCCGGCGGCCGACACCGGAGCCGTTTTCTCATTTCTGCAGCCTGCTCCGGATTCATCGACCGGAGCAGTTTGGCAACATCCGTTCGCACAGTCGGCCGATGTGACCGAAGCGTTTTAGATTGGCTGAGACACCTCAGTCGGAAATGAAATCTGCGAAGCCGCGAAAAGTGAATAAAACTAAAACCACGCGCGGACCAGAATCTCCTCTTAAGCGGACGACGCTGCATTGCTCCATGGATTCAGTGCGGCACCAAGCAGCCCTTTATCGGTTCGGTGTCTCGCAGCGACTTTCTTCGGTGTTTAAGCGACAGAAACACGATCTGTCGACAACAACGTCGGCCCGGCGGGATGCGGTGTCAAGTTGTGATTTGGCAGTAGCCAACTCCTTCGATTTGCTTTGCTTTCGAAAAATCTCGGTAAGCCCCTGTAACGACCAAAGATTCTTTGGATGCCGCTCGAGGTCGGCGCGGTAAACGGCCTCCGCCTCGTCTAATCGGTTTTGTTCAAGCAACAATGCGCCAAGCGCGTGACGTGCCGGCTGCATCCAACCCCACGGTTCGTCGTAGTTCATCTTGTCGTCGCGTTTTACCGCTTCGCGCAAGTTCGTAAATGCTTCTTCGTGATCGCCGCGTCGATAGGCAATTTCACCCGCCAGCATTGATTCGGCAACGCCGAGAATGTCGCGAGAAGTGTTGTTGAATAGTATGCTGGTTTCAGGCACCGTTTGCCGGACAGCGTTGAAAGCCTTTTGCTCGGATTCGGCCTCGGGAACCATGTTTTTTGCGGCGTACGATAGGCCGCGAGCGTAGTGCCAAATCGAGCGGCTGACAGGAAGCCAATCCTCAGGTTGCTTTTCTAGCAAGATGTCGTCCCAGCGACCGAATCGAATCATCACGTGTAGCGTGGTAGGAAGAAACGCATCTAGGAAATCGGTTTGCTCCTTCAACATCTCGTGAGGAATTTGCTTGGGTATGGCTCGTGCCATCTCCATCGCGAGTTTACTCTGACCATCGAACATCGCTCCGTACACCGCGAAGTGATAGCTGTGAATACGGTAGTATGTGTAAAAATTGTTTCGGCCGCCGACTCTGACGAATTTTTCGTCGGCTTCAATCGCTAGCTGGTTGGCCAGAATAACTTGTTCGTAATCCCCAAGCAGGACGTCAATGTGCGAGGGCATGTGAACCAAGTGCCCCGCGTCCGGCATGGCCTTGCGAAGAACGTCCGCCGCGTCGCTTGCTTTCTCGGGGGTCGGCGACATTTCTTGGGTGTGGAGATAGAAATGACAAAGCCCTGGGTGTTGCGGTGTTTGCTTAAGAGCTGATTCCAACACGCGGACGATCTCGTCCGTCTCGGCTGCGGCCACTCCGCTTGCACTCCAGTGTTTCCACGGCTGCAACGTTATCAGTGACTCTGCATATAGAGCGGCAACGTCGGGGTCGTCAGCATGCTTTTGATAGACCCCTCGCATCGCATCGGCGTACTCCCGATGAGCGTCGCGTTTGTCGTCGTCAGCGAGTGCCGCGTATCGCGTTGCAAGTGCCTTGATCAAGCTGTTTTCCACAGACTTTCCGTCGCCAGCACTCAACTGAGCCAATCGAATGGCCATCTGAGCACGGGACAACTGGTCCGCCGCAATCTCCATATTGTTGAAGTTGGGACCGAGCGAGTAGGCCAGTCCCCAGAGGGCTAATGAACACTTCGGATCGGCTGCATACGCCTTCTCAAAGCATCGTGTCCCCTCCTCGTGATTGAACGCGTAGCACATTGCCAGTCCGCGATTGAACCATGTTTGGGCAGCAACCGACTCAGTTTTCACTGGACGCTCGAACAGTCCCAGGTCAAAATACTCCGCCACAGGCGCCTCAGCGTACAGCGCCGATCGGCGTGTCGCGTGAACACCGATTGAGCATGCCAGGCAAAGCAGGAGGAATGTTCGATTGTTAGCTGCTAAAATCATTTTGTGTACCTTTGTGTCGACCAGGGCGATGGAGTTCCATGCGAACCATTTCTAGCGGTCATTTGCGAGTTAGCCAGTGACTTCCGTTCCCTTTTGGTTGACCACGAGTCAACTTCCCCCAATAGACGCTTTTCAGTGGTCTGCAGGTTAAAGATGAATCAGAAGTCAAGCCACGAGTTATTTGCCGGGATCAAGTCACCCCGAAGTACTCGAGAAAGAATTCTTTTTGTCGCCACGGACCTGTTCTACACTCACGGATTCAATGCAGTTGGCCTGGATCAAATCCTTGCCGAAGCTGACTTGACCAAGACTACATTTTACAACCATTTCGATAGCAAGGACGACTTGGTCGAGGAAGCGATCCGGCTGAGAGACGAGTGGGAGACCGAAGCGTTCATCAAAGCGGTTCGCGAGAGAGGGGGCTACGATCCAAGGTCATTGCTGTTGGCGATCTTCGATGTCATGCACGAGTGGTTTACCGGTGAGCAGTTTCGTGGGTGCCTATTCCTGATGGCTGTGACCGACTACCCGCTAAAGCGTCACCCAGCGCACCAGGCAGGGGCGCGACACTTCCTCATCACTCAGCAGGAGATCGAGAAGATTGCCACAGCGGCGACAATTGCGGATCCCGCGGAGTTTGCCAAGCAGTGGACGTTACTGATCGTTGGTGCCATCGCGCAGCATTTAATCAATCCAGACCAGGAAGCGGCACTCGCCGCAAAAACAATCGCAGAAACGCTGCTAAATGATGTCACTTTCGACTGACAGCCGGTATCCAGTTGCGCCGCGATGATCCGTGCGTAGGACGCAATCACGACCCGATTTCTCCGAGTGATTTCGATCCTATGGTCTTGCACGGCCTTTTTTCGGGATTTTGCTGTCGATCAATGTGACCGTAAGGAAGTTGTGGATGGTCTACAGTCTGTCGCCCAACCCAATTCTGGTTGTTCGTTAACTCGCGTGGGTCATGAACGCCAACGCAGATTGCGCGCCTGCGAAATTAGGGTCCAGGTCGTCATCAGCTTCGAATCACATCGAGCTATTTCGACTCATTCGTCGAAGGCACGTAAGGATCGGGTGGAATCCGTAAGTTCTTTTTTTCAATCGTCTAGCGAGTTCAAATCCAGTCGCCTCTTTTAAGAGACATTGCTTGTGGCGAGGCACTCGGTTCGCGCCGAAGCAACCCGGCTTTGGTGTGCCTTTCTAACAGCATGCCAGTCGCTCAAAACGTGAGAGGTCTCCGGCACAGGTGCGCCGAACTCGGTTCCGTAACTCATGACCGCACCGATTAGAGCCTGGCCAAGCACCACCCGCCGCATTGCAATACCCGGGCTGCCGAAAACGCGAGAATCTAACTCGGTCTGCGCGACTGACTCGGCTTCCGACAGACATTTTGGTGCTCCGGTGACTGCCATGGGGATTTCAAGTCCTGCGCGAAAATTTTCTGTGATTGCGTACATTTTTCGGGCCACCGGTTGGTGGTTTTTTGAAGGTCTTCGATTGAGTTGCTCTGATCCCGCGTGAGGATCCTCTCTGACGTCAATG
>JBGSMN010000305.1:0-38980 GCA_041740155.1 Rhodopirellula sp. | reverse complement strand
GGCGCTCAAGTCGCCCGATGAAAGTCGATGGCTACAAACCACTGCGGTACTTGCCCAAGGCAGTAGTGGTGGGCCTCTATTAAACGAACAAGGCAAGGCCGTGGGGGTTAACACCTTCCTGTTGAGCCCTCAACTCGGTTTTGCCATTCACATCGCTCATGGACGCGACGCGTTCCTGAAGGCCTTGAAGGCGGAACCACTTGAACTGCCATTGCCCCCCGCCGAGGACGAGGACGCGATGGGCTGGTTAAGTCCAGCATTAGCTCGTTTGCTAAAGGAATATGGCGATGAAGTCAAGAAAATACAGCAAGCTAGCTCTGGCAATAACAGCGAAGAACAAACGCGTCAGGTGACTGAACTCAATGCGCTGCAGCGGGAAAAGCTGCTGGCGATTGTTTCGGAAGACCCCGACGGCTGGCCATCGGTTCAAGCTTTGTCGGTTGCCGCCAGTTTCTGTCAAACAGAAGAAAGTACAGAACCACTTCAAAAGATCTGTGATTTGGCGATGCAGCATCATGGCAAAAAGCAACATCTTTTGAGCGTTCTCAAAACGGTCGCGCCACTATCAAATCAGGTCGCCCGTGGCTTCTGTCGTCAGGTGATTGAGAATAGCCCTCATGAAACGGTTCAAGAGACAGCACGATTGACGCTATTCAGGAATCTGTATGGCTGGATGCAGTCTCCTGAATCGATTGACTTACCGCAGATCAAGAAATTCCGAGCCGAGTTAAGCGAATTGTGTAGCGAAATCGTCACGACCTACGAACAGCATGAAGACGAAACTAAGAAACAGCAAGGAGCCGTCTTGGCAAAGGTTTTGAACGCTCAATTGGAACAACTTCGAATCGGTGAGGAGGCGTCCGAGATCACCGGAGTGGATGCCGAAGGCGTTGACTTCAAGCTGAGTGACTATCGAGGAAAAGTGGTCTTGTTGGATTTCTTTGCGCATTGGTGTCCCTATTGTCGGAAGATGTATCCGAGCGAGCGCGAGATGATAGAACGTTTGACGGATAAGCCGTTTGCCTTGCTGGGAATCCACTGCGAGAGTCAGAGCGTGCTGCAGGAGTTGATTGCGAACGGTACAGTGACATGGCGAAGCTGGGCGGACGGACAAGATGGCGCCATTGCGAATTCCTGGTCAGTGGATTCGTTTCCCACGATGGCATTGGTCGACGCCAACGGAATCCTACGCTGGCGGAGTACCGGTGCCCCGGAAGAGGAGACGATTGAGAAGCTGGTCCAACAATTGATTGCAGAAGCTGAGGCGGAATCCAGTTTGGATGAAGTGGTTACGGATTCAGCTAGCCCTTAAACAAGCGAACGCTTGTTTGCCATTTTAATAAAAAACTCGAAAACCCTCGTGTTTTCTGTGTGTATTGGAGGTTACCAGACTTCCACGCACACACGCCAATGAGTGTTTCGAGTGAACGCTAAGCTACGCCAACAGATACGAAAACGCAACCAGATTATTCGACGACGTATCGACAAACGCCAAGGCATTTTCCAGTCGCCTGCGATCCGCCCCAACGCTACCAAGTTTGAATTAAGCGAAAGAACACAGGCCATCTCATGCGGTGGTATCGGCATCATCATGCAGCTCATCAAGCAGCTCGACTTGCGAAAGCACATCAATCAAGCCGCGCCGGTTTTCAAGTTGTACCTGCCCTATGACGAAGCGGACCATGTCTTCAACATCGCGATGAACTTGCTGGCCGGGGGGACGTGCTTGGAGCACATTGAACTTCGCCGAACCGACGAAGCCTATCTGAACGCTTTGGGAGCCCAGAGGATTCCAGATCCAGCCACCGCCGGAGATTTCTGCCGACGATTTGATTCCTTCAAAATCATGCAGCTCATGCAAGGGATCAATCAAGCTCGTCTGAAAGTCTGGAAGCAACAACCCGACGAGTTTCTCGATCAAGCGACGATCGAAGCCGATGGCACGATGGTGGAAACCTATGGCGAGAAGAAGCAAGGCATCGGTATCAACCACAAAGGTCAGTGGGGTTACGAGAGACGCGCGCCATCAAGACGTCGTGCTGGACTCGGTCAAAAATTTCGACAAATCTATGTCCACGCATCGGGCGATAGCCGCTGCGAATCGTGTGCTGAATCTGCTTGATCGCTCCGTGTGCGGAGCGTCCTGGTCTAAAACCGAAACTCGATTCACTGAAAGAGGGATCGAAGGTCGGGGTCAAGACTTGTAAGCTGGCTTGTTGGATCAGACGGTCGATCACGTTTGGAATGCCGAGATGCCGCTGACTGCCATCGGATTTGGGAATCGACTTACGCCGGGCTGGTCCCGGTCGGTAAGTCCTCTCCAAAAGTTGTCTACGAACTTCCAGCCAATGATGCCGAAAGGACTCGGGGAACACATCAAGTGTAATGCCATCGGGACCCGGGGCCCCTCTGTTGGTTTTGACGTTCCTCCAAGCTCGTTCCATATTGGATTCGTCGACAATTAGTTCCATCAGAGATGATGAAGGTGAGTTCAAGGCTGACTTCTCCATGACCGCCAAGGCCGTCTTCTCCGACTGGAGCTCCGAAGGGCACGGGGCCTTCTGTTGCTCAGCTCCTTGGTGGTTGCTTGAGCTGGCTTCTGTGTGATTCGGGACGGTCACCTCGCCGCAGTTGCCCTCGTCTCGTACTCTACTTCTTCTGAGTTATCCATCTGGTATGATGACTCCCATGGAAGGAACCGGAACTAAGTACAGGGGACTTTCACCCCACAAGATCACGCCCATGTTGGGCGTACTGCACGGGAGACCTTGGCGGCGTCGATCCTGAATTCAAACTTTACTCCTCGGTCCCCGTGATCCGGGGCGTTACATGCCTGAGAACAATCCACGATCGTCGGTACGCTCCACGCTTGCCACATACAGCGGCATCTTTGTGATGTGCGTTCCTTTTATGCTCGCTGCGTTTTACCCGCGAGTTCCAATCGTGATCTCGCTCATCGTCGGAGCAATCCTCGGCACTCCCTTGGTAGTACTTGGACTTTGGCTACATCCGAATTCGTCATCGGACAATCGGTCCGCTAGACGGTTCTGGCCAACGCAGACGGAACTTTGGGGCATCCTCGGATTCTTGACCTTTTTGGGCAGCTTCCTCATTCCCCTCGGTATCTTGGGCGTCGCGGCCTTTCTCCTGCCGCGCGGAGATGATTGGGGGACCGTCTTCATTCGCATCGCTTTCGTGATTGTTGCCGTTTTAGGCTGCTACTGGTGGGTCAAATTCGCCCTCAAGAAATTGCCGCAATTGTTTCGAGGCAAGATTTCGGACGACACACTTGACGCATTCACTTGGGAAGAGCCAAGACACGAACCGAAAACTGTGACAAGTGCCGTCTTGAAAAACTGGCAGCTTCCATTGATTGCATTGATTGCCTTTTTTGTAGCCTTCGGCGTCATCGACCTCAGCAGTCCCTGGCTAGACATGGATGGAAACGGGCGACGCGTTCGCAACCTAATGCGTCTGATTGTTTGGTGCCGCGGAAATCCGAATACAGTACTTTCGTCATCGGTGTTGCTAGGTCTCGGCGCCTTAGGGCTATACATTTATCGTATTCGTCGAGCAACAACGCAGAACAAACTGCAAACAAAGACAGACGGCATGTAACCATCGGAATCGAGATAGGGGCCGCATTGCTGCGGACCCCTCTCACACCACCTAGCGGCCGATCAACTTGAGCAGTCTCCGGTCGTGGACCTCACGAGAGACGCGCGCCATTAAGACGTCGTGCCGGACTCGGTCGAAGAATTTCGACAAATCCATGTCCACGCATCGGCGATAGCCGCTGCGAATCGTGTGCTGAATCTGCTTGATCGCTCCATGTGCGGAGCGTCGTGGTCGGAAACCGAAACTCGATTCACTGAAAGACGGATCGAAGATCGGGGTAAAGACTTTTAAGAAGGCTTGTTGAATCAAACGGTCGATCACGTTTGGGATGCCGAGATGCCGCTGACTGCCATCGGGTTTGGGAATCGACTTACGCCGGGCAGGTCCCGGACGATAAGTCCCTTCCAAGAGTTGCTGACGAACTTCCGGCCAATGACGCCGGAAGGACTCGGGGAATTCGTCAAGAGTGATGCCATCAGGACCGGCAGCCCCTTTGTAGGCTTTGACGTTCTGCCAAGCTCGTTCCATAGTTGAGTGATAGCATTGGGAATTATTGTTGAATTCGACGCTACAAATATCGCTCCGGATTTCGGTAGCAATCGGCCTGTTGAAGATCGAGGGGACTTATTCCAGCAAGCCGTAACGAACAGCAGGCGGCCGTTACCACGGGTTGTTTATCCTGGATCAGTTTCAGCAAAACACCCGCAAATTCCCGCTCAATGAGCTCGCCATCACGGTACGCAACACCGTCCATCCTGCATTCCGATACTTCGAACGAGGTATTGAAAGAATAGGCTGGCTGGCGGATGCTGAAGCTATACGTACTTCCGATGATGCGTAGACGCGTTCCTCCGTGCGGACCCTTAGGCCACCTGGGTGAAAATCGTTGTGGAAGGGCAAAGGAAACGAACTCCAGATCGAGCGATCGAGAGTCATAGTTCAGAGCCGTCAGCAGCAGCGGCTCAAGGTCATGGACAACGTCAAAGTGCCTGCGTATCCCTTGAACGCCCTCGAGATAATCGTACCAACTGTGTGTCCTGGCATTCATTTTAAATTAGCCTGAGTTGTAGAAGGGAGTTTTTGCGCGGGGTTCTAGTTATCACATTCAAGGCTTTGTGATTTTCCGCATCTTTCACGTCCCGAATGAAACGGATTCGAGAATCAGGTCCATGGTTCATTTCTGACATCTTAACTCTGACCAATGCTTGATTGCTATTCTGAAAACACTCGATGTGGGCTGCCCAAATCCAATTCAAGAGCAGTCAGTTGAAAAGTTGAAATCGTGCCACTTAGTGAATCCCACATCTCACGTTTGACTCTTTGGCCTCGTGCAAGCGGGCCTAAGCCAAGCGAGCGGAGCCTTGAGCTTCGTTGAATCGTTTGCTGCAATTGTTGCACGTCTTCGACTCCGAGCTCCACCGCGATGGCTTCAAGGCCGAGGTCTTGGCTGTACCGACGTGCCACGGGACCGATCGGCTCAGGGTACGTTTGAATCTCCTCGCCAGGTAGCATCAAATGTCCGATCGCTTGTTGCAATGCAGATAGAAACGTTTTTTCGTCTTGATCGAGTCTTGCTTGAAGCCGATCAGCTCTTGGATACAGCGATTGGACTTTCTCTCGTGCCTGTCCAAACACTGCGTTGCCGTCACGAACAGTGTCTTCGAACCGGATGACGCCGTGCTTATGGCACGCCATGCATGATAATCCGTTGACGATCGCCGACGTTCCGCTTGTCTTGAGTCGATCGCTGACGACATCTTCTGGTCCTGCATCGATTCGCTTGCCGATGCCATCGGTTAAGAAGTATCCTTGAAGGCGATTGGGCAGCGTGAAGATCATCTCGCCTCCGTCGTGTTCAAACGTTTGAGCTGGAAATGGGTTTTGCAAAAAGGCTGGGCCGAGCGGGAACTGAAAAATGTTTCCTCGCGACGTGCTGCTTCGAAAATCGAAACTTTTCCAATACATCCCATAGACCGTCTCGTGTCGATCGACCAGCCGATTTTGACCTGATACACCGCTGGTGGCGAACCCTGCCCTGTCGAGTCGGTCGTTGGAATAGTCCTTTTCAGTGTCGACATCCAGCATTCGCTCAAGCTGTTTTGTATGTTCCGGCAATCTCATGATGTCGTGATAGAGCGGAGGTCGACTTGCGTTTGAGATGAACCAATCTGCACGTAAAACAGGAACTTCGCTTCCACATTCCAATCGTACTTGGCGTGCAATCGTATTGAGTTCCTCATCGGCTGTTTCTTCGAAGCGAATGCCGTAAGGATAGAGCGACAAAAGAGTTTGCCAGACATCGGTGCGGTCCCACCCATAATCACGCAAGTCAATCACAAACAGCGTGCGGTTGATATCCACAGGTCTCGGCGGAACGATGCGTGGCTTCCACGACAGACTATTAGCTGTTTTGGACAAGGCGGCCTGATGAAGCAGATATTCCTCGTTCGTAACACTTGACCAGTTGTTGTTCAAATTGGCAAACGAGAAGAATCGCTTGAAACGTCGATTATTTACTTCAGTTTTTCTAAGCTGGTCAAGTACAGCCAGTAAAATCTGTTTGTTGGAAACGAACGGGCGATCGCCAATCGATGGATAGGGTGCGTCGGCTTCGATCCACTTCTTCAGTACGCTCAACTCGGCTTCCGAAAGCGATCCTTCACCTTCAGGCGGCATATCGCGATCGACTCCTACCCGTTGCCAAATTGCGGATTCATCGGGTTCACCGGGAACGAGATAATCACCGTCAGTCAACGATTGTCGATCCAGCACGTCCATGCCAGGTACGACAAGGTCTTCGGAATGACATCGAGCACAATGTTTCTTGAGGATCGGGTAGGCTTGTTCGGAGAGTGGGCTTGAGTCCGCCACGGCGGAATCTGCTATGAATGAGGTTGCTAATAACACTAGTGTCGCCACAGCGCAATCGACCATTGATACTTGGCTCGACATCTTTCTAATCCTTCTCGTAACGAATACTGACTGATGAACGAACCACACCAACGTGTCGTTCCACTTCGCGATATTTAGCTGAAACCTCCTGCCCGCGAGCGGTCCCGCGGCTACCAAACTTCGCCGAACGTTCGTCTGGCGGTGGTGCCTGGTTAACGGGCCACGCTGCTGAAAAAATGGCGGTGATTGTTCCCAGCGATCCACCGTTGGGTAGCAAGGTCGCTGCCGCACTTTTGCTGTAGTTAGTGACTTCGAAGGAGTCGGACGTGCGATTGTTTCGGTGCCAACCTCGGATCATCGAATGTGACCGAGCTGGGACGATGAAGTGCTGGTAATACTTGATCTCGCTGAATGCAAACACATTGAGTCCGTCAATGGTTAGCACAACAGCGGCATCGTGAGACGAATCGTTTATCAGCTCAACTGTATAGTAGTGGCCCTGCTCGATAGCGACAAAAGCCATACCTTCGTCGTTGACTGGTGTTCCAGGTTGAAAGGGGCCATGGGGACTTGTGCTCGTGTGGACTTCCACTGCGTAGGGAGAGTGTTTTGAAGAGCGTACCGCGTGATTAGAAACCACGACATTGGGATGCTTGAGGGCGTCTTGGAGTTTGTCTTGTTGTGCGGACTCTGACTGGTTCGGATCCGAATCGAACGTCAGCCCCATGACAGACGCAATCGAGCTTGCGTCCTTGACGACGGCTTTGAGTTCTTTGGTCAAACTTGTGAAGGAGAGCAGCGAACGACCGCGTTCGTCTACAATTCTTCCCTCCACTTTGGCGA
The DNA here is from genome assembly GCA_041740155.1 of Rhodopirellula sp. Taxonomy (GTDB): domain Bacteria; phylum Planctomycetota; class Planctomycetia; order Pirellulales; family Pirellulaceae; genus Rhodopirellula. The sequence goes on along the minus strand of JBGSMN010000305.1, from coordinate 31,627 downwards.
TCGGTTTGCCCTCCGCGTCAACATCAGTGAAGTACTCTCCTTTAAATCCGATTGGCGCACGACGCGAAACCTTAATGCCCGTTTCCTCAAGGTGCGAGATAAGTGATTTTGCCAATCCAGTCCCACCACTGGAGACCATCTGTGGCGGGCTGGTGAATTCGCCGATCGAGATGGATTCGTACTGAAATCGATCCATAACCTCTTTGATATTCTTAGCCATCGATTTCATGGCTTCATCGATGCTGCCTGAGGATGCGGATGCTTCGCCGGTCCAGTGGGTGATGGCGAGCAGCACGACGAGCGGGATTGCGAATCGTTTGAAATTCATTTGGGTTCTCCGTCACAGTGAGGTATTGGTTCCATGGCATTTGGTCAGCGATAGGGCTCAGGCAAGATCGGATTTCCGACACTCGTGAGCGTGATTGGTGCCCAAAACCACGGATGTGGCTCCTCACCTTCGGAACGCAGTTGCCTAATCAAGTCAAGTTGTGCCTTGCGAAGTGATCTGGTTGCCCCGACTCTCGAATTCATCGAATCCCAAAACGATTTCATGAGTGTCGGTGTGTAGTGATCCGAAGCCTCCCACAGCGTCGCCAGGACTCGTTTGGCACCCGCCAAGTGAAATGCTTGACGCAGCCCACTGATGCCCTCCCCATTGGTTACGTGCCCCAAACCAGTATCACACGCACTCAGCGAAACGAGTTCGGTTCCACGCAAGTCCATTCGAAGGACTTCGAGGCCCGTCAAGATGCCGTCATCGCCGTTTTGCGCGATCGTGGGACGCTTGTTCGCCCCAGACAACACCAATCCGCAACACAGCATCGGATTGGCGAGCTTCGTTTCGGCCGGTTTGCGAAAGAATCCATGCGTCGCGAGGACAACGACCTTGGGACGAGGCAGTGATCGCTTGACGTGACTCTCCAGAGCATCTTGTTGCTTGAGCAAATAGACCTCACCGCCGATCAAACTGGAGATCGGCGTCCCAATCGCTTGGGCCTCACGGTCCGTTCCCGGCAAACGCTGCCAATCACGCGGCACGGAAGCCAAAAAGCTCTGTGCACTACGGGTTGAGAATCGATCATGGTTGATACGATCGACTTGACTCAGTGAACCTTCAACCATTTTTTCAGGAGCCAGGTCGAAGTCAGGGTCTGCCAAAACGTAGCCATACTTTGATGACGACAGACTGTGCGAGCGAGCTAGCAAGTCACGACCGGAGACGAGATTGCATACATTGACGCTTTCAACGACGTACTTTCCGTCAGGCATGATTAGCGCCGCCCAAGGAATCAACCAAAGCTGAGAATCCGGGCTGATCATCCAATGCGTAGACTGATCTAAGAATGGCAAAAGCGGCCAAAGTACTTGCTGAGAGACGTCGCGGAGTTTGGAGTTGACCTGTTTGATGGCGTCGGCAGGATCGAACTGAATATTTTTTACAGCATTGTCACCACTGAGTTGTTCTTGGACGGATCGAACAGCCGCATCGATCGCTGCAGCGGAACCAAGGTGAACGAATCGGACTTCCGCATTTCGTGAAACAATCCACGCGACGTAGATGGGTTTTGCCTTGCCGGGATCAAACTTTTCGTACGCACTCACACTAGGTTCTGAACGATTCAGACGCAGGATTTGGACAAAGCAAGCATCGACTGGTAGTGACTCGCGGATGTTCGCTTCATCGATCCAACGCGAGCTCGATTGATTCAAGGCTCCCGCACTCGCCAATCGCTTTGCCAATGCGGCCTCTTGCTGGGTCAGTCGCTGTAGTATGTCTCGCTGCGAATCCGTGTCGGCGGAAATTGCCAAGCCAGCCAGCGATTGGCGAACGTTTTCTAATTCCTTCGCAGCGGTCGCCAATGGCGAATCGGTGGCGGCTTCGCGGGCTAATAACTCGCGCTGTGCCAACACTTCTTGCGATGCGCCTTTGACGTTGAGCGCCCACTCAAAAGATTTCTGTTGCATCGATTGATTGCCAGGATACTTGGCCGCCATCGCGATTGCATCCATCAACCGACCGCTTTCCGTTTCCAAAAAACGAAGTTGCTCCTGTTGCGGTAGACCCGCGAGAGCTCCTGCCACGTAATCACGATAGACCCTGCGTGATTGATCCATCAATTGCGTGGACTCAGCAATCTCATTGGTGCGGGCCAACAGCAGAGCCAACTCATGTTGTTCGATCGCGACTTCTAGGTGCTCGGCGGTTCTCCAGTGTGCTTTCACCGTCTGAACGTTCTGCTCAAGAAGCGGTCGAGCCAAGTGATCCCGATCGGTCGCTGAGTAAACGGCAGCCAACATGCCTTGGCTCTGGGCGATTTTTCGGTCGCTCCTGGGTAGAAATCGCAATCGTTCCCGAAGAGCATTATTGAGCAATGACTCCGCTTCGTTCATTCGGCCGCGTCGGTGGGCGACCATACCAAGGCCATGCCGTGACGAACTCGCTTCTAATTGAGAATTGCGATCTGTTCGAGTTTCAAAGAACTTGAGAGCAATACGAAAGTACTGTTCGGCCTCGTCGAAGCGATCTTGGTTCAAATAGAGTCGACCAAGTTTCTTTGCCGTGGTGGCTCGCTGAACCGGTTCGTCCATTCCCTTCAGGACAACTTGGTATAAGTTTTCCGCCTCATCCCATTGACTTCGCTTACGATACAGCGCGGCCATGCTATCTTGACAAAGAAGGGATGCTTGGCTTGTGGGGCCCGTTTCATTGGCCAACGCCGCAAAGGCTTGATCATAAAGCCCCATCGCTTCGTTAAGCCGATAGGTTTCTTGGTAACAATCGGCGAGCAGCTTCATTAACTGTGCGGTATCGACTGCGACCGCTCCCCGCAGGCCGCGCCCGTAAACCTGTGGAGCCAGCTTTACTGCACGTTCAAAACTGATCGCAGCTTCGCCAAATGATTCGCGTTCGTATGCCGAATGTCCCTCACGGTAGGCAGTCATCAAATGTTGAACGCTGTTGGCTTGAGCCGTCGATAGCAGCACAACGTAGAGACAAAGACAAACCAAAATTCGCTGGAGCACAAGACACATCGGATGATTCTCAATCAAATTTAGGACAGAGATGAAATTGTCAGGTGAATTCGTTGCACAGACTGCCAGTCTGTGATTACAGACTGGCAGCCCGAAGCATGGTTCGGTTGCGAAAGCCGATACGTAGGCGCGAGACTCACCGTCGATCCCTCGCTTACGCAGATCGCATCCTTATTTTTGGCGAACTATCGAGAACAATTCATCGGGCGACTCTAAAGTTGCCGGATGAAATTTCCGTTGCCGTCAAAAACTTTTCCGTCAATGACCTGGCGACGGCCATCGTCTTTCAGTTGACCGGAGCCAATCGATGGCGGTCGCGAACCTGTGGGGCCCGAGGTTGCTCCGCCACCAAACTGGGTCGGCGGTTGGAACGTCGGAAACGTACCCGTGATCGTCGGTGCGACCGGACGTGTGATTGTTGCCGGGTTGTGGACTGGCGTGGAAACGTGTCCGGGGTTGTGGAATGTCGTCGACGAATGAGATACCGAAGGGTACGTCACCGCTGGGTACGAGTGATTTGGGTACGAGTGATTCGGGTACGAGTGACTCACATGAGAGTAAGTTGGATAGTCATACACGGGGTACGCATGGCTCACGTGTGAGTGCGTTGGGTAGTGCTGCACTGGCGAGACATGGTATCCGCCACCGCCGCATGCGAGAGCGGACGCGGTCGTGAGGGCGACAGATGCGACAGCGGCCAAGATGGACGTCTTCATTGTTCTTTCCTGTATCGATGAACTGGTCGTCCGAGTGAACACTTCACTCGGGCTTCAACGATGTCATGGCCGTCCAGGATTCTTTTGGGTCACCAAAAAGGGGAAATTTAAAAAAGAATATTACGAATGTGAGTCACTATGGCGAGCCGATGAACAATTACTGGTGCTCAGGAGCGCAGAGGGGGCAATCTCGCTTCAAGTTTTTTGAATGCAAAGACATTGGCTTACTTGCAAACTGAGCGATCGCCAATAAAAGATAGTCGTATTGCTACTGAAGTACTCGTAACGAATTGAAGAAAACGATCGTGAACGGAACATCCAAACGATCAGACTGAGAAAGACTCGTGGGCGCTCACTAAATGTAGCAAGCTGCTACTCGTCGCCCCAAATGTCTCGGATCTTCGCGAGCTTGCGTTTGACCGTTGTGCGACTGCAATTCAGCTCATGAGCGATCTCTTCCTGACGGTAGCCCTGCAGTCGCATCATCGCGATTTTCCGAAGGACATCATCGTTGAGTTCACCAAGTCGCTCCTCGCACATCTGTATCAGTCGATCTGACAATTCCGGTAGCTGCTCTTCGTCCACAACCTGTGCAAGCCCGTTTCCAAGTTCGTCAGGGCGCTGAAGATTGATGAAGACAGATTCTCCACGAACATTTCCACCGCCGCGTTTATCGGCATGATACATTCGCAACTTTGCATTCGCTTTGCGGACGGTGATGGTTGCCAACAGCTTCCAAAGTTCGTTACTATTTTGCGGTTTCAAATGTCCCTCGCGAGCGCCAATAAAAAAGCTGTTCATCGCGCTCAAGACCACGTCCTCCTCATCAACCGCTCGCAGCGGCATTCCAGATAGTCGCTTCTTCGCGTAGCGAAGCAATCTGCCGCTACAGGCAATGGCCGCAAACGTTCGCGGGTGACGAGCGGTTGACCGGCGCGTTACTGGATCGGCTGACGCATCGGATCGAAGTGCTTTCGTTCGACGGCGAAAGCTACCGCTTGCAGAACAGTCTGCGATCAAAAACCAGCAGCTAGTTCCTAGTAAAACGACGAAAACTTAGTCAAAGTCAATTCGACTCAAGTGGTCCCATTTCTGACTGCCAAAATCAACTTTTCGGCTGCCACCCTGGTCCCCTTTCTGACTGCCATCTCCACCGAGAGAACGATCGACCGGTGGCTGCTCGATGGAACACTGCCTGCCGACGCCAAAGTACTGGTCGGCGGAACAGTACGATTTAGACTTCCTGTGCTCGAACGCGTGGTCAATGGCGTCTCGGACAAATGAGACGTCAGCTAGTCGTCTGATCGTGTGAAGATGATCGGCGAGAATGATCAGGATGCAAAACGGGCGGAATGCGGCAACCACATTCCGCCCCGTTCTGCGGTGTGCTTGGGGTTTCTTCCGCCCGGCTACAAAATTACAAACACATATCTCATCAATTGGCGACCCAGCAGCAGAACATCTCGCAAGTTACCGTCCATGCCACCATGGACTTCAAGTGGACTCGCTCGTATTGATGAAAGCAAACAGCAACCGAAATCTATGACAAATAAACCTAAACGCCGTCAAAACGGCACCTTTGAATACCAGTACCAAGGACTGGAGTTGAACGAGAATGGCAAGCGGAAACGCACCAGCTTCTACATGCCTTCCGAGATTCGGTCCTTAAGGCACGCGACGGAGATCGCAGTTCGTATCCAACACCTCGTCAATCGCCTCTGGCTGCGAAGTGAGCCAGATCCCGACGTCATTTTCTGGCTAAGTCAACAAAATGACGACTTGTACGATCGTTTCGTGAACAAAGGGCTTGCACCGCCGCGAGTCAAAGTTGTGCCTGAGGAGTCACCGCAGGAGAAACGCTGGTTACTAAAAGATTGGTTCGAGCACTTTATTGATGAACACAGCGGCACAGTCGATACCAAGAACAATCTGCGACTCTACGCACGCGGACTGTATCAGTTTCTTATCACGCGTAAGCGAGAGGACATTCACCTTGATGAGTTTACTCACCGCAACGCGAAAGAGTTTGCAAGCTGGCTGCGCAAGCATGGCTCCGAAACAGGTGAATACAAGACAGGACTTGCGCTGACGACGGTGCGAACTCGTTTGCGAAAACTGAAGGGGATCTTTGCCGCCGCGATCGACGATCGAAAATTGACAGAGAACCCTTTCAATAAGATTTGCACTACAGAGCCTAAAAAAGCGGAGAGCGATTTCCACTGGGTTGCTGCGGATCTCGTCGAACGCATGATCTCGAAGGCCCACGACGAGGATCTCAGAATCATGCTGGCATTGGCTCGCTACGGAGGTCTGCGACGGCACGAGCTGAGTATCCAGTTGTGGGAGAACATTGATCTCGTTAACCGCCGGATGCACATCCTTAGCACCAAGACCGGCACGCCGACACGACCAGAGCGATGCGACACTGAAGGCCGCAAACTTTTAATCCGACGAGATGTGCCGATTTTCAATGAGCTGTTGCCCCACTTCCGCAGACATCGCGAGATGTCGGCATCGGGCAATCAGCTTGTCCAGTCGACCTACCCACGTGACATGAATGTCACGAAACTATTGCAGGCGTGTGCCGCTCGTGCCGAGGTACTGCTGTGGCCAGATTTATGGCAGAGCATGCGGAGCACGCGGCAATCTGAATTGGAGAAGCAGCGTTTCCAAATCAAAGCCATCTGCAATTGGCTTGGGAATTCACCACAGGTGGCCGAGAAGCACTACCTAATGGCAATGCAGGAAGAGTTCGACAGAGCTGTCAGCGGCCCATCTATCATTGGACCGGTCAGCGCACCTCAGACGGTGTAAGACATGAACGGAAATCCTGCCCTTCCTAAAGACACTGTTTTCGCAAACCCAGCAAAAGACGGCATTTGTCTGCTGGTGTCTCCTGATGCCTTGCCGTTCAGCTACCCCGCTAGGACTCGAACCTAGAATGACTGAACCAAAATCAGTAGTGTTGCCAATTACACCACGGGGTAGTTTTCAGACGCGGTTTTAGCGTCTGTTTGCGAAGTTTAGCAGGCGTTTCGGTGTTGCTAAAGAGGAGTCTGAGAAAATTGCGTTAGTTCACAGGCAATATTTTTCGGCTGCGCAGGATTTCTAGCCTGCCTCGCCTGAGTGAGCATCGCCGTCGGGCAGAAAAATCAAGTATCGAATAGCAAAGGAGTTACGCTGCCAGCGATGCTGAAAAAACACCTCGACGATAATCAAACGCGTGCTTTCCGTACATACCGATGAAAACTCATTTCGTCACCTCTTGCTAGTATGCTTCAGTTTTGGTTTTGAGTACTGCTTTCAAAATCAGGCTCGACACGCCGGGCGATCTCACTTGCCAGAAACCAGATGAGGGAGGCACCGATGGAGATGTAGGTAAGTTAGGGCAGGCCCAACGGAACCAAAACAACACCAGCCATCCCATTTGTCCAAGCCAAATTGTCTTGGTGAAGAATCTGCAGCACGGTCACGAGCGCGGCGATGATTCACAGCCCGCTGCGAGGAGATTTTGCGTGGACGGGAGTCGGTGGAGTGAGGATTTTGGTTTTGTTGGTTACGAGCGCGAACGCGTCGGTGAAAACACGGCTCAGTTTAATTGCATTCCGGGGGCGACGATATCTCGTGTTTCAACTAACCTACATCGCCTACTCACACTCTGGGTTGTTACAAATAGCCGTCGGCTCATTCCTTCCATTTTTCAACTTCCTATGTTCCTTCCCGCTGACTGGCAGATGTGGTTGACGTTCGCGGTGGCTGCGGGTTTGTTGATTTCTTTAGCGTTACGGGTTGCTTCGACGGACCTACTCGCTTTGGCAGGGTTGGCCGTGCTCGTGGTTGCTCAAAATTTGACGGGTACCGACCAATTGCCATCGCCGACACAAGCCGCTGCGGGGTTCGGCAACAAAGGATTGGTCACGATCGGGTTTCTGTTCGCGATTGTCTCGGGACTGGAACTGACCGGCGGGACGGAATACGCGACCGGATGGCTGCTGGGCGGCGTCCGAGGGCTGCGCAGTGCGATGATACGAATCTTGATACCCGTCACTGCCTTGTCGGGTTTTCTCAATAACACGCCGTTGGTCGCAGCGATGTTGCCAGTCGTGCATGACGTCGCCAAACGGATCGGCCAGAGTCCCAGTCGATTGTTGCTGCCGTTGTCGTACGCAGCGATCCTCGGTGGGATGTGCACGTTGATGGGCACGAGCACGAATTTGATCGTCCGCGAAGAGTTCCTAAAAAAGCAATCTGGGTTACCGGATCTTGGGTTCTTCGCGCCGGCGATCGTGGGCGTGCCGGCATCGATCCTGGGGCTGGCTTACATGATCTTTGCGTCGAAACGATTGTTACCGGACCGCAAACCAGCCGTCAGCATCAGTGACGATCCGCAGAAGTACACAGTTGAATTGCAAGTCGATGCGACAGGGCCATTGGTCGGACGGACAATCCAACAAGCCGGATTGCGAGCGTTGCCGGGATTGTACGTGGCCGAAATACAGCGGGCCGATGGACGAATCGAAGCGGCGAAACCAGATCAACGGATTTATGGCGATGATATTTTGATTTTGGTCGGTGCTTTGGATAGCGTTGTTGATCTGCGAAGAATTCGCGGACTGACGATCCCAGATGACCAAACCCGAAAACTCGAAGTGCCAGCGTGGCAGCGGACGTTGATCGAAGCAGTCGTGAGTTCGCAGTGCTCATTGATTGGAAAAACGATACGTGAAGGAAAGTTTCGTTCTAACTATAATGCAGCAGTTGTCGCAGTCGCTCGTGGTGGCCAGCGACTCAAGGGGAAAATTGGTGACGTGCGAATTGAACCCGGCGACGTGTTACTGATCGAAGCTTCGCCATCGTTCTTGCATCGGCAACGTGGTTCGAGTGATTTTTATCTGGTCAGCAGCGTGGAGCGGGGCGAAGTCCGGCGGCATGAGAATGCGGTGATCTCGATTATAATCGTTTCCGCGATGGTGATCGTCGCGGCTCTGGGGTGGTTGGAGATTTTGACGTCGGCGATCTTGGCGATGATCGCGATGATTGGGTTTCGTTGTTGCACGACAAGTGAAGCGAGACGGAGCGTGGATTGGTCGGTGCTGATCATCATCGGTGCGGCGATCGGGATCGGTGAGGCGCTGGCGATGAGCGGTGGTGCAGAGGCGATCGCTTCGGGATTGATGCAGTTCGCGGGCGGCAGTCCTTTGATGGTTTTGGCAGCGGTGTATTTGGCAACGGTGATTTGCACGGAACTGGTGACGAACAGTGCAGCAGCATTGATCATGTTCCATATCGCCTGGGCTGCTGCGCTCGGGATCGGAATGGACCCTACCCCGTTGGTTGTGTGCGTGATGATCGCGGCGTCGGCTAGTTTCTTAACACCATTTGGTTATCAAACCAACACGATGGTGTACAGCGTCGGTGGTTATCAATTGAAGGATTACTTATTGTTCGGTTTCCCACTAAGTGTGATTGTGTTCGCGACGAGCATGGTGATGCTGTCGTGGTGGTATGAAATTGGGTTTTGAAAAAGTAGCAGGCACAGTCCTCTGTGCTGTTCGCCTCAGGCCGATAAAATCGTTTCGATTTTGAGGCGAGCGGGTTTGGATACTCGCCCCGATCGAGCGGCGGGGGCGAGCGGCACACGGGAGTGTAACTGCTACTTTGGGAGCAACTGCTCGATCGCTGCTCGCCGCGATCTCATTTCTTTGCTGAGATTGGGGAGTGATTGAATGTAAGCGTGCTCGGCATGCAACGCGGCGACAAACTCATCACTCTGGTTGCGAATGAAATGCGGACCGAACAGGATCGCTGTCTCACGATCAAGGTCCACGTAGGCGGGATCGACGAGCGATGCCTCGGCTCGCTCGAAACGCAAGATCACGAACCGGCGAGGGATTTCCTGGCGACGTGCACCGGTCGCGACCGATTCATTCAAAAGATGATAGGATGCCTCCAAACCCCAGGCTCGCAACATTTCCAAGCGACTGTTGGGTTGAACGAGAATCGTCGCTGGCAAACGACCCGGGTGCGCGGTCAATAACCGCGTGATCGTTTCCCCACCCATCCCACAGATGCTCACACTATCCGCTTCGCCAGCATGAAGACCGGCAAAACCATCAAAAAAACGCACGTCGGCGGACAAGCCCGCTAACGTGCGTTTGGAGTTTTCAAAGGGTTGGCGTTTGTTCTCGATCGCGATCCCATGTTCGATTCGTCCCGATGTTAGCAACGCTTTGAGCAAGTGCCCGTGATCCGATCCGATATCAGCATGTGTGCGGCATCGGATTTGGCGAGCGACTACTGTTAAACGTTGATCCAGGTGCGGCACGGACAGCGATGCGAATGCTGGACTTACTCGCGCGGTTGCGGTTGGGTCGTCGCTTGCTCGGCTTCTTGTCCCATTAGGAGCATCAACATTCCGCCGCCTTGCGGTTTGCCACCGTAAGTGTATCCGGCTTCCAAAACACGACCAATTCGCTCTTTGCTCTCACTCAAGTGAGCGAGCGTGTAAGCGTCTATCTTGCCTTCGCACTTCTTCATCGTCGCTTCCATTGCCGCAGCAAGCGACCGCAATTCCATTCGTGCCAGGTTACTGATCGGGCTGTAAGCCGCCGTTCCGGGCGTGTCCTCCAGGATCAAATCGACCAAACGTTGTAGGTGTTCGCGTTGCAAGTTTCGACGCAGTGATGAAATCATCGGGTTGCGATCATTGCGGTCGTCAGGACATGGTTGGTCGAGTTCTGTCCAAACTGAACTGGTGATGTTGTCGATCAATTCAGGCAACGTCAGTGCATCCACATCGGCGGCCAAACGCAGTTCGTTATCGTAAACCCGGCGAAGTGTCGTAGGGTTCATCAGCAACGTCAACGTCGTCGCTTGCATGTCGAGCACGCGATCATGGATCGGCCAAGTCGCTTCGTCTGCCATGCCAGCATGTCCGCCACCATCGATCCATTTATCAACACCGAGTCGTTCGAGAATCTCAGGCTTGAGTCCATAGGCATCGTCGCGGAAGCTCGTTTCGATCACAAACGCAAGCGCCTCGCGTTGATCCTTTGCAGGAACAACTTGCACTGGCACGCGGTTGCCGGGATCGCCTTTCTTATCGCGATTGACGAACGCACCGCCAACCCAATTCGCCATCATGCTGACCGATCGCATTTGCAATCCAAGCGTCAATTCATAACCTCGCCGGGCCTTCGCCCAGCTATCGCCTTCTTTGACGAATTTCTCTAACAACCGATCACGATACAACTTGATCAACTTCGCTTGCTCGTTGGCGTGGGCCAACGGGTCTTTGGCGAAATCGTAACGACGAGCGTATGGGTCTGGTCCGCTCGTGTCTTCATCGGTGGCGTACTGAAGTTCAGGTTCCGAACAACGCTTGAGGATTGTCGCCAAGTCGGCTTCATTGTGTGTGTAGCCGTACTCGATCGCCCAGTAATCGTACGGGCCGATGTCGATCATCGCGTAATCACCTTGGACTTGACCGGAGTCGTAGCGATAGTTGATCGGGGTGTAATCCATCACCGAAGCAGTGAACGGTTTCTTGCCCTTGACCGCTTCGCTGTTGATTTCGTCCATCGTGTACAGCGATGATGCCTTGAAATTGTGGCGCAGGCCGAGAGTGTGTCCGACTTCGTGAGCGACAAGATCGGCCAGCAACGGACCGACGAACCATTCAGGCATCCCGTCGAGCAATTCTTCTTCGGGCTTCTTAGCAACTTCGGCTTCTTCCTTCTTCTCTTCGGATTCCTTGTCGCCTTCGGTTTCGTCGGCTTTCTTTTCGTCTTTCTTTTCTGCTTCGGCGTCGTCTTTGGAAGGCGTTTCGGCCGCCTCTGCTTCGCCAGATTTCATTTCAGCAGCAGCGGCTTCTTCCTGTTTCTTTTTCTTTTTCGCTTTGTCTTTCTTCTTGTCAGCCTCGGCTTCGATCTCTGCATGCAGCGACAATGCCCAGTTCATGCGAGCCAGGGCCAAGTCCATGCTACGTCCAGTTGCGGCCATGCACATGCCGTTCTTTTGGCTAACGTGACCGATCAAACCGTCGAACTCATCGTCGCCAATCAACGCTGGATCGGCTTGCATCATTTTGTAACCAGCCATCGGCTGAGCGGCTTGGCGAGCGTACTTGGCACGCAGCGAATGCACGTCTTCAGGAGCGCCCATGCGGACGCGCGGATCCCAGTTTGGACGGGTGCCGAGCCATGCGAGCGTTTCAGCGCTGACGCCTTCCATTGCCAGGTTCGGCATGAGGTCGGCATAGTTGAAATTGAAGTGACGAATCCAGCCATCGGTGAGGATGATGTCCGCGTCGAGAATTTGTCCCGTTTCAGGATGCACGCGGCTGGGGCCGATCGCGGTGCCGACGTCATTGTTGAGCCAACGGACGAAGTTGTAGCGTACGTCTTCGGGATCTTTCTCCATGTGGACACCGCTGACGGCATCCTGGTATTCGATCACGATCGCATCAACGATGCCGACTTTTTCAAATGCTTTGTTCCAGTGGTCGATACCGGCTTTGATCCAGCGACGATAGCGGACTGGTGCGGTGTGTTCGACGTAGAACCGGATAGGTTCTTTCGGAGGACTGAGTTTGAGTTTGGGGTCACGTTTTTCGAGTTGCCAGCGATTGATGAACCGCACGCGAGTCTCTTCATCTTCGTATTTGCTCAAGTCTGAAAACGCGGTCGTGAAATAACCAACACGTTCATCGGCGGCACGTGGTTTGAAACCCGATGAGCTGCTGGGCACTTCGCTGAATGAATAGTGCAACGTTTGTAAACGTCCGCCGTTGCCGATGACTTCAAAAGCCAATTCGACGTTGTTTGGAAAGACTTTACAGGACTCGACCGAGTACAACCGTGGGTTGCTGACGCGGACGGCACCGCCGAAGAATTGCGACGCGTTGCCGACCAGCAGACTATCCAGGTCGATGACTGGCCCGCCATTGGGGCCGATCGCCAGGATCTGAACATCCAGCAAGACACGGTCGGTGAACAATCGTTTCACCGAGGCTTTCGATTCGGCGTCGCCGGTGGCACGTACATCGAGGTTAGGGGCGATCAGTGCCAAACGATCATCGTATTGACGCCACTGAACGACCCAGTCGCCAGATTGCAAACCGGCGTAGCGGTCACCGCTGCTGAGCGTCAAGGCGATGAAATAATTCTTGCCTTTGAAATTTTTCGGTAGTTCGCCGATCACAGCCGAATCTTTTTCGCGTTTCCAGACGTTGAACAAACCTTTGCTTGACTGCTGGTCAGACACCACGACTGGCGAAAAACCTTCGGAAACTTTAGAGAATTCAGGCAACCCTTCAGCAGCCGACACGGGCGACGAAATGGACGCAGTGGCGAGCAGTGCCAGAGCGGGAAGGGCAAACAATACGGCGATTCGCGGGCGGATTCGGGTCATTCCAAAATTCCAAATGGTCCTAGGAGGGGCCGGCAAGGCGGGAGCTACAACACATCAGTTTACGTCACGACCTGGCAATTTGGGTCGTCTTAACGAGCCGATTCCACCTGTTTTATCCGATATAGTCGCTGTCACAATAGGAAACGGAAAAACCGGAAGATGGAGCGAAAAGCCCAATTGGAGTGCGGTGACTCGTCACCGCTTTCTTCCTCACGCGAGCTTTCGCTAGCGGATGAAGAAAAGATGGATTAAAAAAAAGTGTCCGGTACGAATGGCGTTGTCCACCACCTTTTTGCCGTTTCGATGTTGAAACGGTTTCTTCTGACGCAGCAATGAAGAACGCAATCCTTTGCGTTATTTTCAATAAGAGTCTAAGCTTCTGAGTGGTCCAAGTCGTCGACCGCAATAGGCATCTCTCGAATACGTGCCATTTCGACACCATGGCCAGCGACCTCGGCGACTTCAAAGCGAAAGCCTTCATACTCCACCACATCGCCTATGATCGCCGGACGACCCAGCAACAGCAGCACAAGGCCACTGACGCTGTCGACTTCCTCGTGTTCCAGTTCAACATCGAGGTGCTCACCCACTTCCAACAAGCGGACGGCGCCTTCGGCATGCAGAACACCTTGCTCGTCAACAAAAATTTCCGCGCGCATTGTTGAACCATCGGGCTCATCAATGTCACCGACGATCTCTTCGAACAAATCTTCCATTGTGAGAATACCGGCTGTGCCGCCGTGTTCATCCATCACAACGACCATTTGCGCGCCAGCGGATCGCATCGATTCGAGAACTTTGTCGAGCGTCATCCCTTCTGGAATCCAGGGGACGGGGCGAACGATCTTTTCCGTGAGCGTTTGATTGTTCAGGAGCGTACGAAAGATTTCTTTCAAATGCACAACGCCCACGATGTGATCGAGGTCGCCTTTGAAAACCGGATAACGTGTATGTCGCGACCTGCGAATCACCCGTTTGACTGCTTCAGGCGATGCGCCCAGCGGCATTCCGACTGCCTTGGTGCGTGGAATCATGACCTCTCCAGCAGTGATCTCGCCAAACTCAAGCAAGTCGCTCAACACGCGGCTCGATTCAGCACGCAGTAGCCCGCCTTCCTGGCTCTCACGAACGACGTACTGTAATTCTTCCGCGGTGTAATGGCGGTCGTGCCCAGACGATTGCCGCCGAATGCCGAGCAAGCGAAGGACGCCATTGCCAAAACCAGCCAACGCAATGACCAACGGGAACGATGCATACTGCGCCCACTGGACGGGACGCACCAGCCACATTGCCGCCGACTCCGGCTTTTGCAGCGCAAGTGACTTGGGGATCATTTCGCCGAACACGATGTGCAAGTAAGTCAGCATCCCAATCGAAAGCACGCTGGCGGTGGCATGCGCACCGATCCAGCTCATCACACCAATCTTTTCAAAACCATAGCCGATCCATTCCGCGAGAACATGCTCGCCGTACATCCCGAGTCCCAGACTGGCTAATGTGATGCCGAGCTGCGCGGTCGCGATACAACGATCTTGCAATTTCGCTTCGGAGAGAATGTTGCGTAGCAAGATAGCGGTACGAGAGCCCGTTTCGGCGCGTCGCTCCACGGCCACGCGAGGTGCCATCACAAGCGCGAACTCGGCAGCAACAAACACGCCATTGATGACAATGAGTACGGCAATTATCGCGATCGGCAATCCTACCTCTATCATGATTGCACCGATTCCTCTTCCGAAATTCCAGGCTCAAGTCGCAATAACACCGATGTAATCGCTCGCTTATTGACAGACTCCACTTCGATGTCGATGTTGTCAATTTTCAAGCGATCTCCGACCGCGGGCAGCCGTCCCAGACTATCCAGTACCAATCCACCGATGGTCACGGCATTGCCATCTAGCCGCACATTGATGAGTTGCTCGATGTCATCCAGTCGCGTGAGTCCTGGTGCGCGAAGGCGACCATCTGGCAGTGTCTCTGGTTTTCGATCGGGTTGTTTAAATTCGTCACCAAAGTCACCGAAAACTTCCGTGAGCACATCTTCGAGCGTCACGAGTCCTTCCACGCCGCCGTACTCATCAACAAGTATCGCTTGTTGACATCGATGCTCGCGAAATAACGTCAGCAGACGATCAGCGGTGACGCTACGCGACACGGTGAGGATCGGTCGCATCAACTGCTCAACCGAAGGAATCTGGCCTTGATCAATGTAATGGGCGATCACATCCTTGGTGTACAAAACACCGATCACGTTATCCTTCGAGTCGCGAACGACAGGGAAGCGAGAGTAAGGACTCTCGGCGACACGTTTGAGGATCACTTCGCCTGGGGTATCCGCTTCGATCGTGGTCATGTGCAATCGCGCCACCATCAATTGGCTTGCCGGTCGCTGGCTCAATCGCAGCGCTTGGTGCAGTCGGTGCTGCTCTTCGGGTTCGAGCAGTCCTCCGTCGCGGCTTTCGACGATCAACAGCTCGATCTCGTCGGGTGAGTGAATATGTCGGTGTGCCCCGCCGTGCACGCCGAACAGACGCAAGACAAAGGAACCGCTGCCGTTAAGAATCGTGATGAACCACGCGAAGAGCTTGAGAGACCAAGTCATCGGGTAGACCGTGAAAATCGCCGCCTGGGTCGGGAACTGGAGCGCCAGCGATTTGGGAGCTAACTCGCCAAGCACCATCTGACTCGTCGTAAGACCAAGCAAGATCACGACAGCCGCCGTGGAAAACGCGGTTGCGGGAGTAAAAGAGAACCAGCGTTCGAGTAACGGCGCGAACTGAGGCGTCAGCGTTGCCTGGCCCACCGCACCCAGCAACAGACTGGAGAACGTGATACCGACTTGGCAACAGGCGACATAGCGATCCAGATTCGACGCATCTTCGATCCAGGGCAAGAGTCGTTTGGCAAGTCGATTTCCTTCTTCAGCAAGTGAGCGAACTCGGCTGTGACGAACGCTCACTGACGAAAACTCGGCGGCCACATACAACGCGTTGACCGCGATCATCAATAAAATCAACAGCCATGCAAAGGCAACCATCAAGCGACAATAATGTGAAAGGAGAAGTGAAAGCGTGAAACGTTACGAAACTGAATCGGGAGGCGCAAACGTAGCAGTGCGGCGTCAGATTCCCAATGTGGCGATGTACAAATGCAGGGCCAGCGGGTTTCATTCGATTGCTGCAAAGTCTAGTGCATTGTGGTCAAAATCGGTATTGGGTATCCGGCCTACCAATCTAACAGGCTTTTGATTTAGTGGTTTAACAGTTAGCCGCAGGCGTACTTTCCGACGCAAGAGAATGCCTCTGGCTGACTGTTAAACAAAAGAGAATTGGGAGTCATCTAAATCAACAGCCCGCTAACATCTGAGAGTAGACGCTAAAGAATATCCGCCTGCCTACTTCAGTTGCTTGACTTGGTCGTCGGTCAGTGCTTTGTTCCAAACTCGGACCTCGTCGATGACTCCATCCATGAATTCATCGCTGCCTGTATCTCCGATGTGCATCGTCTGGCCTTCACGCATCAACTGCGGCTCTCTACCAAAGGGAATCGTCTTCTTTTTGTCACCGTCAAGGTAGAGTCGGCATTCTTTCTGATGGTTATCGACAACGAATGTAATCATGTACCAGCGTTCGATTTGTAAGTCGCCGCCTTCACCATTGCTGCCGCGATCATCTTGATAGAAGTTAACCTTCGTTTCGATCCATCGAGTACCGTCTCCGATATCTCCATGAACTTTGTCGGTGTTGACCTTCATGTCGAAGTTGAATTCACCGCCCGTGCGTGTGCCGAGAATTCCAGAGAACGTCGGTTCCTTGGTTAACCACACCCAAGCTGACACCGTGAATGTCCCCGTCTTAAAATCTGGCGAAAACGGGACGCTGATATGATCTCCCTCTGCTCGAACAAATAGTAACCCGTTACCCACCTTGCCCCTGTGCAATGTCGCGCCGTGAATCATGCCGTGGTGCTTGCCCAATGAGTCGATCACTTGATCACCAGAATCTTCGAATTTCCAATGCGCGATCGGATCAGGTAACGCGACCTCTTCGGAATGCGCAGTCTGAATCTGGGGCGCTGTCGTGATCAACACCATCAGCAATCCGATCCGACATGCTTGGGCCAGTGGCATCAGATTACCATCGAAGTGAAGTCCAACAAATATCTTCACCGGACTTAACGAAACAACGAGACGGCTGGGCACAGTAGTTACCAAATTCATTTGAGGTCAAGAAGGATAAAAGAAAACTTAAGGGTCGACTCCGAGGCGATTGAAAATTGTAGCTTGCAAGTCCCGAATGTTTAATGGGTTTTCAACAAGATAAGCACCTCGCCAGGAGTCTTTTGGCTTAACCTCGCTGAACTTTGAGTTGGGCGGGTTCATTTTAACTTTACTCCCGCTTTCGGTAGCTATCAGCCGGTTGGATTTCCTCGGGGTTTGATTTGGCGATTTCGAGGAATTCATCAATACAGGGCGGACAGCAAAACTCATAACTCTCGCCACCGATAATCCAACTGCATTGTGCATTGGCTTTGGTTTGGGTAATCGGACAGATCTTCGCTCCGGGCGGTGGATTGGCGTCGTGCTGAGCGCGGAAGTCACGGTACTTTTCGCCGGCCGTCACAGCTCCGTTCGCCGCAATATCGCTTTCGCTATAAAGTCCTCCTGCGGTCAGATACAGCTCGCGAGCTTGATCATCGCCGACCGCGACCGGCATCGCCATAGGCGTGTCAGTGGGCATGGTGGCGGGGAAATGAAAGCGGGCGACATATCGCTCGCCCTGGATCCGCAGGCCCGGCAAAGTGAGATACATCGCTTGCTGAGCAACCTGAGTTTGTTCGTTGAGACGCGCAGCCAATTCACCGACGAATCGGGATGTCATTCCGGGCGAATCACCAGGTAACGGATCAGGGCGCAGAAGAATCACTGCAGTTTCGCCGCAGCTTGGTTCATGGTCCTGCGTGGCGTGCGACAAGCAGGTTTTGAGGTAGCCGGTCAGCACTTGCTCGTCGACTTCTTGGATCCGTGTTTCATCGGCAGCCAAAAGGTAGATCGCAAGCTGGTTGTTCTGCAATATCATCGCTTCGGCGTGGTACTCATCATTGCCCAGCGTGGCGATGATTCCGACCGCAGCCGCACCGCGATGAAGATGCTCGTCATCGCTTTGCGCTGTCACGGCGGACGCGAGAGCTTCGCCCTGATTGGGCTGTCGGTAGCGATTGCATCCCGCGCTGAAACCCATCGCGGTAACGAGCAACGTGAGGCACACGGTTTTTGACAATTCGGCATACGGTTTGCTTCGCACCGGTATAGATTCCTGAGGAGGGATTGCTCTCATCGGATGAGGCAGCCGAATTGATCAGCATATTGCGGGCCAACCATCGCATGATCGTGCGAGATGTTGCCGCAGTTTCCGGTCGAACTCAACGCCAATAAATTTCTACACCCATCGCATCAAGGTCGCGTCCATGGAGAGACGAAAAGTCCTCACTTTACTCGTGCAAGGTGGATCGGCTGCGGTGGCGTTGGTCGTGGGAGTTCCCACCGTGATCTATGCGGTCACAGCTGGTCGGCGTGATGTGGGTGCCGACGAGTGGCGCGACCTGGGACCGCTCGATTCATTTTCAGTGGGCGAACATCACGAGGCGTTGATCGGACGATCTACCGAGAGTAAAGCCGCACAGACGCTGCAGCAAGGCGTGTACGTGTGGCGGGTCAGCGAAAACCAAGTGATCGTGTTTTCTCGCAGTTGCACTGATCTGGGCTGTCCGGTGACGTTCGATCGCGGCAGCGAGTGTTTTCTCTGCCCGTGTCACGGTGGAATCTTCGACAAGCAAGGCGAGCGCATGGCAGGTCCACCGGATCGTTCTCTTTACCGCTACGAAACGCGAGTCGAGAACGGCGTGCTGCAAGTGAATTTGTCTTCTGTTCCTCCGATGGTTTGAAAGTGGGAGCTTCGATGGTGCCTAGCCGATTCAAAAAGATGTGGAAATGGACGCTGGATCGCTTCGCGCTCAACCGCATCTGGCAGCATGTTCTCGATCGACGCGTAGCCAAGGGAGCGTGGTACTTCGGAGACGGGGCAACGCTGTTCTTGCTGTTTATCGTATTGATGGCGACTGGAGCAGCCATGACGTTGGGATACTCATCATCGCCTGACCAGGCTCACCAAAGCGTTCGTGACATTACCTTCGGAGATCGCTTCGGATGGTTTGTACGGGGACTGCATTATTGGTCGGCAGGCCTGATGGTGGTGATGCTGTTCTTTCACCTGTTTCGTCAAATTCTGGTGGGTGGTTATAAATCTCCGCGTGAAGCGAATTGGTTAATCGGTGTATTACTGTTTTTCGGCGTCATCACGATGTCATTGTTGGGATACGTACTGCGATGGGACGAGCGTGGCGTGTACGGACTCCGCGTGGCTCTCAATATTTTTTATCGGGTTCCGTTGATCGGCGAGGATCTGGTGTTATTCGTTCAGGGCGGTCGTGAGATCGGGGCGGCGACGCTTAGCCGGGTCTACTCGGCGCATGTGATTTTTGGTCCGTTGCTATTAACATCACTGATCGGTTACCACCTCTATCTCGTCGTTGTCCACAGCATCACATCGCCGACCGAGCGACGCCGTCCGATCCATTCCAGCAGTGAACAGCGTGAGGTCTACGAGCGCGATGCGCAGAGCGAAAGTCGGGGCGAAGTCTTCTATCCAGAGACCGCAGCCAAGTCGGGCTTGATGGCCTCGATCGTACTGATCGTAGCTTTAGTTCTGACTGGTTTGCTTGGCCCCGCACGGCTATATCCACAAGCCAACTTGCACGAGTCGTCCTATCCGATGGAGGAATGGTGGTGGTCGTGGTTCAGT
Source organism: Rhodopirellula sp. (assembly GCA_041740155.1). Lineage (GTDB taxonomy): Bacteria > Planctomycetota > Planctomycetia > Pirellulales > Pirellulaceae > Rhodopirellula. The sequence goes on along the minus strand of JBGSMN010000305.1, from coordinate 11,610 downwards.
GCCCTGGCAGCCTATTTGCCGCCAAGCATGGCGACGTACTTTTATGTAGGCTTTCCGTTACTGCTGTTCGTCTTTCTCGTGTTGCTTCCTTTCATTGAGCGAAGTCCCGATCGCGGCATTCGAAATCGTCCGATCGCGGTACTGTTCGTTGGCTGTTGCGTGATCGCCATGGTAGGACTCAGTTCGATGCGAATTCGCTCACCCTGGACGGCTTGGCCACAACCGCATCCGCCACCAGTACCTGTCGGGATGACTCTGTCACCGCAAGCCGAGCAAGGCCGACAGGTATTTGCTTTGTACGGTTGCAATAGCTGTCATGCGATCGCTGGTCATGGTCCGCAGGTCGGTCCCGATCTGACCAAACTGGAGCGTACGTGGTCCCAGGCCGAACTTCGCCAGTACGTACTCGCACCGCCGCCGGGAGTGGCCATGCCGTCCTATGCCGGACGCATGAGCGACGAACAACTTGAGCAGGTGGTTGCCTTTGTTCTGATCGTTCAAACATCGCGACGGCAATAGTTTTCAAAAGATAATCCTTGGCATGAATCGAATCAATCAAAGACCGCTGTCCGCATGCAACCGAGGAGTTGTGTTGGCGATTGCGCAAGCGATGCTGACGCTCGGCGGTTGCCAAGGGGAACGTACGCAGTCGTCATTGCATCCGGCTGGTCCGGCCGCAGATTCAGTCGCCACGTTGTGGTGGATTCTGTTGGCAGTCTTGGGGATCTATTCGCTCGCGGTCTTCGCACTCACCTTGATCGCGATTTTCCGCAATGGCAATGGAAGTGACGACAAAGCGAACGGCGACGAACGATCTCCTCATGAGGGCCGGATGTTCATCTTGGTCGGGGGTGTGGTGTTGCCAGCGATCATTCTGGTGCCGTTGCTGATCTATTCGCTCACGACTACGGCGAGCTTGCGGATGCGAGATAGCGGATTAACGATTCGCGTCGAAGGCCACATGTGGTGGTGGGCGGTGGAGTATCCCGAGCACGGCTTGATCACAGCGAACGAGTTAATCGTTCCGGCTGGCGAGCCGGTCCGACTCGAGCTGACGTCGGCGGACGTGATTCATAGTTTTTGGGTTCCACAACTGCACGGCAAGATGGATTTGTTGCCGGGACAAGTATCGCAGTTTTGGATCGAGGCCGACCGCCCAGGCAGATATCGCGGACAATGCGCCGAGTACTGCGGACGGCAGCATGCGCTGATGGCTTTTGAAGTCGTCGCCTTGCCACCCGAAGAATTCGTCCAGTGGTTGCAAACGCATTCGAACACAACGAGGTCTTCACTGGCTGATAAATCCACAACTCAAGAGCGACCTTCACCACGAAAAGAAGATGACCATCTAACGCGTGGCGAGCGGCTGTTCTTAAAACATGGCTGCGGCGTTTGCCATGCGATTAAAGGCACATCCGCCCAAGGCTTGGCTGGACCGGATCTGACCTGGATCGCGAGCCGCAACACATTGGCTGCCGGCACGATTGCAAACACTCGCGAGAATCTCCTGCACTGGCTAGCCGATCCGCAGGCGATCAAACCCGGCGCGAAGATGCCAGCGACACACGCCCCTGATGAGGAACTCGAGTTGATTGTGAGCTATTTGCACAGCCTGGATAGAACGGACGAGGGCCATGAATCCAACGAGTAATGATGAGTTTGTTGCAACCTGGGAAAGTCCGCGCGGCTTTCCTGGGTTTCTCTCGGTGGTCAACAATCGACCACTTGGCTTGCGATTCATGATCACCGCCTTGATCTTCTTTCTGATCGCTGGCGTGTTGGCGCTGTTGATGAGAATTCAGTTGGCTGTTTCAGAGAACACCTTCATGGGGCCAGAGTTGTATAACCAACTCTTCACCATGCACGGCTCGACGATGATGTACCTGTTTTCGGTACCGTTCCTCGAAGGTCTGGCGCTGTACGTCCTGCCGCTAATGATCGGCTCGCGTGATGTCGCCTATCCAAGACTCACTGCGTTTGGTTATTGGACGTATCTATTCGGCGGAATCATTTTTTACGCCAGCTTTTTGTTTGGCGAAGTTCCCGATGCGGGTTGGTTTTCCTACACGCCGTTGTCCAGTTCAGAGTACTCAGGTTTGGGGCTGGATTTCTGGGCGATGGGCTTAAGTCTTGTTGAAATCTCCGGCATCGTCGCGGCTGTCGAGTTGGTGGTCACGATTCTAAAACTGCGAGCACCAGGAATGTCGCTGGGCCGCATGCCGATGTTCGCGTGGGCGATGTTGGCCGCAGGACTGATGAGTTTATTCGCCTTTACGACGCTGCTCATTGCGACATTGATGTTGGAACTCGATCGAACGGTCGGGACGCAGTTTTTCAATCCCGATCATGGCGGTACCAGCTTGTTGTGGCAGCACTTGTTTTGGTTCTTCGGCCATCCTGAGGTGTACATCATCTTCCTGCCTGCGACCGGCATCGTATCGATGGTCGTTGGAACGTTTGCGCGGCGTCTGCTCGGGTACACCTACATCGCCGTGGCCATCTTGGTGACCGCCTTCGTCAGTTTTGGCTTGTGGGTGCATCACATGTATGCCACCGGTTTACCGGAACTCTCGCTGGGGTTCTTTGCAGCGGCGAGTCTGATGATCGCGTTGGCCAGCGGTGCACAGGTGTTTGCTTGGATCGCCTCGTTATGGGGACAGCGGCCCGCTTTGCGTCCGCCCATCATGTTCGTGTTGGGTTTTATCTTCATCTTCGTACTCGGTGGGATGACTGGCGTGATGGTGGCGATCGTGCCTTTCGATTGGCAGGTCCACGACACGTACTTTATCGTCGCCCATTTTCATTATGTATTGATTGGTGGTGCGGTCTTTCCGATCGTAGCTGGAATGTATTATTGGATTCCCAAGATGACTGGCCGGATGTTGCTGCCAAAGCTTGGCCATGCCAACTTTTGGTTGTCGTTTATTGGTTTCAACATGACCTTCTTTCCCATGCACATCATGGGTTTCTTTGGGATGCCTCGACGCGTCTATACCTATCTGCCGATTTTGGAGCTCGATGGATACAACCTGTTCGCCACAGTCGGAGCGTTTATCTTTGCAGCCGGTTTCGTGGTCTTATTGATCGATATCTTGCTGAGCTTTCGCTGGGGTGAAGAGGCAGGTGCCGATCCTTGGAATGGAGAGTCGCTGGAGTGGACTGTCTCATCTCCACCGCCGCAATACGCGTTTGCTGCGCCACCGATCGTTCGCAGTCGACATCCAGTATGGGATGCTGTGTCCGAGTCGGATTCTGGTGAAGACTCGGATGCAAGAGAAGCATCGACCAGCGAGAAGGCAGCCCGCCGCGCCAGCGAGGCTTTGAATCGCCAACCTGCGACCTGGCGAGCGACGCTGAGCACCGACGTGCTGAACGCTTCGCCTCAGACAATTCACTTCCTGCCGGGACCAAGTTATTACCCATTGATTGTCGCGATCGGACTGCTGATTGGCTTTGTCGCGATTCTGGCGAAGATCTACCTCGTCGCGTTGGTTGGGGCCGCGATCGGGATACTCGGTTTGGCGCAGTGGCTGAAGCCGGACGAGCAACGAATCAAGATGCTGCGTGAGAGTCCCGTTGCGACTCAAGCGGGTTTGCCCATCTTAGTCAACGGCAGCGAGTCGCTGGCATGGTGCGGTATGGTTTCGCTGTTGGCGATACTGGCGACTGCATTGGGGGCGATCCTTTACTCGTACTTTTACATTAGGCTGTATTCATCAGACTGGCCGCAGGGCGAGGTGGCACGTCCCGCGTGGTCGCGCTTTGCGGTTGCTTACGGTTTGCTCATGCTTTCCGCCCCCGCGCTCCTCTGGGCCAACCGTTGCTTTCGCCTTGGCAAATCGACTCAGATCCAGATCGCACTGACCACCGTGCTCTTGTTGGGTTTGGGATTCGTGACAACTAGCCCCTATGCCTTGCTGGAGTATGGCGTCTCGCCGCGCGAGACGGCTTACGGCTCATTGTTTTATCTGTTGAGCATTTACCCATGGTTACTCGTGCTGGTCGGTATGGTCTTCCTGGCATTCGTGCAAAAACGCGTCTGGAGTGAACACCACGACCGGACGGGGTTCATGGCGTTGCAGATGCAGTTGGCTTCGATGCTGTGGTATTTCAATGTGCTGGCCGGTGCGAGCGTGTTTCTCGCTCTGTTCTTATTTCTCCGCTAATGCTTGACTTTAAAAGGAGACCCTGCGATGGACTCGGCCACACCAACTGACGAAAACGTGAACTCGGAAACCGCAGTCACCAATCTCAGATTGTGGTTCGGCGCCATGGGCGGAGCCGTGGCATGGACACTTCATTTGCTGCTCGCTTACGCAGTGGCTGAATTTGGATGCATTAGTCCGTTTCGGGAGGTGAGGTTTCTTGGGTTTAGCGGCGTCGCTTGGCTAGAAGTTCTGCTGACGCTGGTGATGCTCGTGATCGCGATCCTTGCCAGTCTGGTCGCAAAACGAAATAGCAAAGCATTGACGGGACATGTCAAAGCAAATGATCTTGAATCGCATGACGCGCGAGTCTTTATGGCGCGGAGCGGTGTCCTGACCAGTCGGCTGTTTGTTTTCATCATCATGGTACAAAGTCTGCCAATTCTGTTTTACCTCCGCGAATGCTGAGCTCTGCACTGTCTGTCATGCGAAACTCATTCCGGCTCATCGCGTTTTCAGTCATGATCAATCTCATGACAGCAGGTTCCGCGAGTGCGCATCCCAGCGGTCTGCAGGCCGGGGATCCGTGGTGGAGGGCCTGGCATTGGGACTCGTTGGTGGTCCTCAACTTGGCTTTGCTTTCGCTGCTTTATTGCCGAGGTCTCATACGAATCTGGCGGCGTGCAGGCGTCGGGCGAGCCATCCCCGTGTGGCGGGCGGGAGCATTTTTGCTTGGGATTCTTGCCCTGATCGCCGCTCTGCTGTCGCCACTGGACACGCTCAGCGAAGACCTCTCCTGGGTGCATATGACTCAGCACATGGTGTTGATGGTCCTGGCCGCGCCGCTAATTGTGATCGGAGTTCCTGGACTCGCTCTGACGTGGTCACTTCCAAAATCCCTTCGCGGACCGTTTGGACGTTTTCTAACCGGTACTGCGGGACGCTCGCGGCGTACGCTGCATTTCTTGCTTTGGAATCCAATGTTTCTATGGACAGTGCATGCGCTCTGCATATGGATTTGGCATCTGCCATATCTCTATGAATGGGCGCTGCAAGATCCTTTGATTCATGACATTGAGCACCTAACGTTCTTCATCGCTGCCTGTTTATTTTGGCGTGTATCGCTCGACGTTCGTGTTCAACCCACACTCAATCCTGCGGCCAGCGTGTTGTATCTGTTTACCACCTCACTTCACATGATGACGTTGGGCGTCCTGATGGCTCTTTCGCCAACCGCCTGGTATAAAGTTTATATCGGTCGCACCGAAGGCTGGGGATTGAGTCCGCTGGAGGATCAACAGTTGGCCGGGCTGATCATGTGGATGCCCGGCTGCATTGTATATGCGATTGTCGCAGCAGCGTTGTTTGCACGCTGGCTGGACCAAGCGGACCGTGCGACGTCGCTCGCGCGGCCAACCTGAATGGTACAGCAGTCGACGGCAATCCAAGTCGATCTGGTAGACCAAAGCAAGTATTTGTGACCACGGGATCATGACAGATCTCGATCGAGAAACCAATCCGCTAAGGCTGTATCGATCGAAGAGGCTCTGGATTCATTCGGCGCAGCCTCTGATACCTCAACCCAATCGAGCAACTCGGGCTCGCTCGCCAGCAGAGAACTTGATCGCTTCAATACCGGTTCTGACCACAGGTCCGCCTCGGTTACGGAACTCGGCGAAGCGACTAATACGGGGGATGACTGAGACACTGCGATCAGCGCCGAATCGGCGATTACGACGATGTTGGTGTCCACCAGTGCCTCAGATTGGGCCGGGGCTAACTCGTGGCCAAACGGGGAAATGCGGTTCAATTCGTTGATCACCAGCAACACGTCCAACGCCGTCAGATTCCCGTCACCAGAAGTGTCGTAGAAATTGAACTGAGATTCCACAAGCTGATCAAGTTGAGGCAATAGGTTGTTGGAATCGATGATGAATTGCTCATTCAGCTCATTGATAGCGACCAATGCATCGAGTGCGCTCAGGTATCCATCTCCGTTGACATCCAAGGAATTGAGTGGGTTCGTCCAGCCGGCGTTGGTTTCGATCTCGATCGAAACATCGTCCTGAAGAAAGCGATGGACGAAAGCTTCGCCTTGCACAATCATTGATTCAAAGACCCAGCCTGGGCCGGCGTCGATCTTGTCGCCAATGCCGGTGATGACACGTAAGGCGTTGCTCTTCGACAAGTTGATGATCTTCGCGGCGTTGACAACCAAACGATTGTTGCCTGTGCTGCGAAGATCGATAATTTCGATGCCTTGAAGATCGGCGTCATCGACCGCCGTGAGATCAACACGATTATCGCTTCCGCTTACGTCCCACTGGACACGGCCTGCGGAGTCGGTAACGAGATCGCCGGGCAAGTTGGCGGTGCTGGAGTGGAAGATTGGCTCTCCCGTTTCGTTGATCAGCGTGATCGAGGTCAGTGCCGATTTGGGAGCCGAGAAGATGACTTCGTCACCAATCAAAAGACTCGCGTGGGTCGAAGTTCCTTCCACATTCACGGTTAGTTCATTGGGTAACTGAACTCGAAGTTCGGTTGGGCCCGATGCAATAAAAACGCGATAATCCTCGACTTCGCCGTCCTCGGATAAATTGCGTGGTGTGAGTCCGCCCACCGTGCTGAGTCGGAAACGGGCGAACGTTTCGCCGACGTTGGCACCGGCGGGAACCGTTAACGGGATCACGTTCATGCCCGCCGAAACCAACAGACTGCTGGTAATCTGCTCGCCGGCGTCGTCCCAGTCGCCGTCTTGATTGAAGTCGATCCACGCATCGATCCGCCCGGCCTGTGAGGCGTAGGTAAGGATCGACGCGATCGTCGGCGATTGCGTGTCAGCGATCATCGGCGTAGCGAAGACGATCCCGTCTGCGTCGTTGACTTGCGTGTTGTCGTCGCCGTTAGCCAACTCGCTGGGAATCCCATCGGGTTCCCAATCCACCGACGTTCCTAGGTACAGGAGACCGCCGACTTTGTGCCAGGCTCCCCCGTCGGCTCGCAACGTCGGATATGGTGCGGGCGCATCGCCGAAGTCGCCTCGCGGCCGCAGGATGACTTGATAATCCTCGACCTCGCCATCTTCAGCCCTGCCTAGTGGCGTCAGTCCGCCCACCGTGCTCAAGCGGAATCGAGCAAAGGTTGTTCCGACCGTCGCATTGACGGGAATCGTGAACGTCAGCTCATTCAGACCGGCGGCTAACGGAATGCTGACCCCGATCTGTTCGCCGGAATCATCCCAATCACCATCGATGTTGAAGTCGATCCAGGCGTCCAGCTTTCCGGGTTGGGAGGCAATCACCGTGTAAGTTCCCGTCGTCGGTGCGGTCGGATCAACAATGAAAAACGATGTGAGTTCGATCCCGTCTTCATCGTTGACACCTTGAAAATCGTCGCCGTCGGCGTTCGCACTGGGCAAGCCATCGGGGTCCGAATCGATTTTCGTTCCCAGGAACAGCGGTGTGCCGGTGCGATGCCAAGCACCTTGCTGACTTCGCAGAGTGGGATAAGGCGACGGCGCATCGCCAAAATCACCGGGCGGTGGCGGCCCAACGTCACCGATTTCACGAACCGGGAGGGTTGTCGTTTTGGTATGACTCAGTCTCGTGAAGGAACTTCCACCGGTGTACTGCAAATCATACAAAAGGGTTTCAAACGTTCTTGACGCATCGTTGCCAGTACTTTGTACGAAACCAAACGCGTCGAAAACATGTCCGTCATCAGCGAGTCCGGTTGCCATCTCGGTCGCCGTGCCAACGGTCACAGTCAACGTTCCTCCGCCAACATTCGGATCGTAATCAATCGACCAGGGATAGGTTCCGGAGCTGAGGACATTGGACGCGACTCCATTCGTATTCGCGACGCGGAACTGGTTGCCGCTTTGATTGCCCCAGGCGATTCCGAACGTTTCATTGTTCCCGTCAAAATTGCCCGTGTTGAAGAACCCGAAACGGAAATTGGTGTTCGCATTATCGGGATTGTCGAACGTCAACATCCCCGACGCTGAGAAAGCATCGGTGGCGACATTGAGTTTCTGGTCCAAACCGGTATCAGCCAGATAAGACGCTGTGGCGCGCGACTGGAACGTTCCGCCCACACTTCGGGAATCGATGGCGACGTAGTTGTTGCTTCCCGTGGTGTTGCCGACGCCGGTCCAGTCACGCAGATCTTCGTGGAAGATATCCGTGACCGTTAACGTTGATGAATAGACGCCGGTCTGAGCTGGAACGAACGTGATCGTTGAGTCGATGCCGGACACCGCAGTCGTACCATCAACACCAACATTCCATGCAAACTCACGATCCACTGCCAAATCCGTCCCGCGCAGGCCGCCAGCCGGAGCGAGCGGGCTCGAATCGGCTGACAACAGCGTCACGACGCTGCCCGCCGTTGGGTTTGGATCCGGGAACGTGATCACCGCGATCGGGTTGACGTCGAACACCTGCGACCTGGTCGCTTGGCCACCGTCGGAATCGGTCACGGTCAGTTTGACGGTGTAGATCCCGGCAAAGTGTGGCGTGAAGTCGAATTCCATTTCGTCCGATGCCAAGATCGATTGTCCATTGTTGCTTTCGACTTCCCACAGATAGGTGAACGTGTCGGTTGCTCCTGGATCCGATACATCGCGTGCATCGAGAGAGATGTTTCTGCCGACAACGTACGGAGCGGTCCCGGAGACGTTCAAATCGTTAATCGTCGGAGCCACATTGCCGACCATGAACGTGCTGACCGCGTGATCGAATCCGCCATCGCCATCATTGGCGGTGACCGTCAGTGTGTAGGTACCATTGTCGACAAAGGTGAACGACGGATCGAGTGCCGCAGGCGTCAAGTTCGTCCAATTGGGTTCAAAACCGGTGACCGTGCCTCCTTCGGCGGGCGTGGTCGCGGTCGAGAACAAGTTGGTCGGAACTTGGCCTGGCAGAATTTGAGCGAACACGGTCTCACCGGGCCGACCGTTTCCGTCGTCCGCTAACAAGGTGATCGCGACATCCCGCAAGCGATCCTGGCAACAACCATCGTTGCGCTGGTGAATGCGAATGCTGCCGATGTCATGGCTGGCACCTAAATCGATGATCACGAAGTTCCCGATGCCATTGCTGGACCAGGTATTTGCGCCACTCGTCTCACCTGCATCGATCAGGAACGGATCATCGGTCGTGCCATGCGGTTGCGAGAATCCGCTGATCGCTCCCTTGGCAAAGACGGACGCACCGTTGGTAGAGAATGCCAGATCGATCGTCTCGTTGTTGCCCAGGTTCCCAGGTGTCACGCCGGGCGCGAAGACTTCGACTTCGCCGATATCCATGCGTCGTGTCGTCGTGCCAAGGTTGGTGATGCGAACGAACCTCGCGTAGTTCGCCGCAAGCGGGGCCAGTCCAAACGTCGCGTCGCGTCCGTGGCGGCTGTGATCGCGAACCGCGTTGCCTGTTCCCTCATTGAACGGCCAGTACCCCAGCAGGTCAGGCGACTTCGCATCGAACGTGCTGGTCCGCAATGCCGCGATCTCCGTCGCGCCGAGCGCCCGGTTCCAGATATTCAATTCATCTAATGAACCGACCAGCGATCGATCACCCACAACGCTGTTGTGTGTCTGACCGACCACCAACTGGCCCTGGCCGATCTGTAGCGATCGTTGTTCCGCCGCCAATGCCTTCGTTCCCTGGGACACTCCGTCGAGGAACAGTTCGGCTTGACGCGTTGCCAGGTTCCGCACCACGGCCAGATGGCGATAAACGTTGTTCGCGACCGTGGGAATCGTCCAGCTAAGCGTCTGGCCCTGGACCACCAGTCGCAGCGTCGTGGCATTGAGCAGTTCGATTCGGTACTCGTCCAGTTCCGCGGAATTGCCGCCGCTGACCAGCACCTGTTGCCCTGTTCTGCTGGTCTGCAGCCAAAACGCCGTGGTGACGCTGGACGCACCATCGAGCACTCCCGCATCGAGCCGCAAGCGATCGTTGTCAAAGGTCAGTGCTCGCGACAACAAGTCCTTCACCGCTCCATCGGGAGCGGTGATCGACACTTGCAACGAATCGACGCTCAGATCCAAACCGGGATCCGTGACGACCAGATCGCCCAAGGAAACGCCATCGATCAGGAACGTTTGCTGCTGCGTTTGATTGATCGGGGGCGTATCGGATGACCAGGTTGCTCCACCATTGACTTGGCCGGGGAACGTTCCGGTTTGATCCGCAGCGACGTTTCCGGTTCCCTCGCCAAAGTTCCAGGCGGCGACCAGATTGGCTTCTGTACCCAATACGCTCGCGTTCATTCGGCTCTGTATGTCGGACTGGGAAAGGGCAGTATCCCAGAAACGGACATCGTCGATATTGCCGATAAAGCCCAGTCCGCCGCCGTTGCCACGGCCAATCGTGAAAAGTCGACTAACGGTCATAGGCAAGTATCGGGCGTTTGCGTTTTGGGCGACCAACTGGCCATTGATATAAAAACGTTTGATTCCCGTCAGGGTTCCATTCACATCGGGACCGCTGGTGGCCTCGAACGTTGCCGCAACGTGCGTCCATTCATTCAGGACGATTGCCGGCCCCGTCGCGACATCCCAGTTTGGCGGATCAGGAACCGCGCCGTTAACGCCCGTCCAAAACTGCCAGCGGTTGTTGGTCCCCGCGTAGATGTTAAATCCGACTTCCGAGCCTCGCGACATCACGAGCGTGCGCCACTCGCCGACTTTTCCGCTCACCTTGGCCCAGGCTTCAAAGGTAAAGCTCGACGGATTGAGCGCGGAACTGAACGGAACATCAACTCGTGCGTTCACCCCATCGAACGCTAGCGATTGCGGGCCTCGCAGACTGATCGTCTGGCCTTCGTTGATTCCTATCTGCGGAGTCGCTCGCGACCAGGTCGCACCGCCAAGTACTTGACCAGGGAATCGACCCGTGCGATCCGTCGCCACGTTTCCAGTGCCTTCGTCAAGTGACCAGGCGGCGACCAGGTTGGATTCGCCACCGGTGACATCCGATCCGAGGCGGCTTTGGATTTCTGCCGCGTCGAGCGCGGTATCCCACAGCCGTATCTTGTCGATATTGCCGTGGAAATCTCCGCCACCGCCGGCGCCTCGTCCGATGACAAAGTCTCGTGTGCTGGCGGATTGAGGTCGGTAACGTCCCGTCGTGCGTTCTGCCGCCAGCGTTCCGTCGACAAACATCCGCATGGTTCCTGGGAACACGCCCGCTGCATCGGCGGCTCCCGTCGCCTCGAATGTAACCGCGACATGAGTCCACTGATCGATAACAGGGATGGGCCCTCGCAGTCCGCTTCCGAATGACTCATCTCGTGTCACAAAGAATAATTCGTCAGTCCCATCGACGCTCAGGAAGAATCCACCCGACCCAACTAACTCCGTACTCACGAGCGTACGAAGCTGTCCCTCATCACCAGTGACTTTGATCCAAGCTTCGAAGGTGAACTCCGCCGGATTCAGTGCGGGGTCAAAGGGTACGACGAT
>JBGSMN010000219.1:0-5064 GCA_041740155.1 Rhodopirellula sp. | reverse complement strand
GCACGGCGGAGCCAGATTCTATCTGGGCGATGCTTTTCCGCAGAAGTATCGCGATCGCTTGTTCATGTGCAACATTCATGAACATGCCGTGCTGACCGACGTCATGGAACCCAAGGGCTCCAGCTTCATCGGCAAGCATGGTGATGACTTCATGCCGACGAACGATCTGGCCTGGGTCGGATTCAGCGTCGAAACCGGCGCCGAAGGTGGCGTCTATCTCTTGGACTGGCACGATCAGGACATTTGCGGTAACGCAATCAAGTTTCCCAACAGCGGCCGAGTCTACCGCATCATGCCGACTGGCGCCAAAGCCGAGCCGCGGCCGAATCTCGGGGCAATGTCGGATGCCGAGCTTGTTCAATTGCAGACGCATTCCAACGATTGGTACGTCCGTCAGTCAAGAACTCTTTTACAGTACCGCGCCGCAAGCGGCAAACTGGATCGAGCACTCGTCCATTCCAAGCTCAATGAGATGTTGGTTGGAGCGCCCAATGTACCGAAAAAACTGAGAGCGATGTGGGCGCTTCAGGTGACCGGCGGCCTAAGTAGAGACCGACTCACGGAATTGCTGACTCATGAGAACGAAGATGTTCGCGCCTGGTCCGTTCAGTTCCTATGCGATCGAAGCGAGATCAATGCGTTTCAGCCTGATCAAACTGCTAGTTGGAAGCTTGAGCCAGAATCACTTCAGCAGTTTGCCGTCATGGCACACACGGACCCATCGCCGATTGTGCGTCTGTACCTTGCCTCGGCGGTCCAGCGTCTGCCGTTTTCCGAGCGATGGTCGATCCTGAAAGGGCTCGTGTCTCATGCGGAGGACATCAACGACAACAATTTGCCTCGGATGTATTGGTTCGCATTGGAACCGATGGTGCCGCTGCACCATCGCCAGTCGCTTGAACTTGCGGTAGCTGGAAAGATTCCAGCACTTCAGGAATTTGTGGCGCGACGTCTGGTCACAGGCGATGCCGGGCCAAGTGAATCCAAACAGGTACAACAGGCAGGGGAGTGGGACAGGATCATTCAAACGGTGGCCAGAGGAATGCGTGTCACGGGTGTGGGTGAGGGCGGCGTTGCAAGTCACGAGGTATTTCGCAATCAGCTGGCCGTGCAAACTCATCCTCTTGATCGCAATACTCCGTGCGTCCTCAGCAACGATCGAGTGGACGTTCCAAAGGGAAAGAAAACGTCTCTCAAGCTACGAGTCAGCCATCATCCGCACGGCGACTGGCGGTTGCGTGTCTTGGTGGGTGATCAAGTCATCGCGGACAGAATCGTGGGTCCAGAAACCGTCGGACCGGACGAGTGGATGAATGTCTCTGTCGACTTGTCCGAATTCGCCGGCCGTCACATCCCGCTGTCCATCGAAAACCGCGCCAACAACTGGCACAATGAGTGGGCGTACTGGCACAAAATCGAAATCGTTACGGAGTAATAACATGAAATCCAAAGTCAAGGTAAGTATTGTTTTCGTCTTGTTGTTCATTGGCTCAGCGTTCTCCAATGAGGCTGCATTGGCCGACGACAAAGCGAAGATCGTCTTCATCTCCGGCAAGCCAAGTCACGGACCGATGGCGCACGAACATCGAGCCGGCAACATGATTTTGGCTGACGCGCTGAATCGTTCTGGCCTGAAGGTTGAAACCGTACACGTCCCGCACCCTGGCTATCCCAAAGACACGTCGATTCTGAAGGACGCGGCAACGATCGTGATCTTTTGCACTGGTCACAAAGGACACGTGCTTAATCCGCATCTCGACGAGTTCGACAAATTAATGAAATCGGGAACGGGTGTTGTGATGATCCACTGGGCAACGGAAGCCGAAAAAGGAAAGCCCGGCGAGAAATTCCTGGAGTGGATGGGCGGGTTTTGTGATCTGGATTGGTCCGTCAATCCTCATTGGGCACCCAACTTTAAAAACTTTCCCGATCATCCGATCGCCAATGGAGTCGAACCCTTCAGCATCGACGATGAATGGTACTACCACATGCGTTTTGTCGATGACATGAAGGGACTCACACCGATTCTCACAGATGTTCCACCGTTGATGACGCTTCGTCGACCGGATGGTGAACGAAGCGGTAACGCCGCAGTGCGAAAAGCTGTCGGATCGGGAGAAACGCAACACGTCGCTTGGGCCTATGAACGTCCCGCTGGGGGCCGCGGCTTTGGCTTTACTGGAGCCCACAGGCATGTCAATTGGCAAGATGAAAACTTTCGCAAGGTTGTGCTGAACGCGATTCTCTGGACTGCGAACGTCGATGTTCCCCAGGACGGTTGCCCTTCACCAGACGTTAGCGACTCGCAAATCAAAGCGAACCTGGACGATTAGAATTGAGAGCCAACATGAGCAAAGAACAATCCAAACTGATCGCGGAATACATTATATCGCTGTGCGCGACCATTGCTTGCCTGGGACTCGCCAGCGGAGCGAAGGCAACGGAACCAGTGCGCCCTAACGTATTGATAATTTGTATCGACGATATGAATGATTGGGTTGGATTCCTTGACGGTCATCCGCAAACCAAAACTCCGAATATGGATCAACTGGCGGCGAGGGGTGTCAACTTTACCAGGGCCTACTGCACTTCTCCTGGCTGCTCCCCGAGTCGCAACGCGCTGCTGTTTGGGGTAGAGCCGCATCATTCCGGGCTCTATCCCTTTTACAATATCAACCATATCGAACCTAGTGTGCTCGACGACTATACAGCTCTTCCATTGTTGTTTCGCAAAAATGGATACAGGACGATGGGGATCTCCAAGGTATTTCATAATCCGGACAACTCTTACAGGCAGAACGAGCTATGGGATGACTATACGATGCTCGCCGGCAACGGCCCTGAGAGTTCGTGGATCAAGGAAAAGGGATATCACCCCGATCCCTTCAACAAACGGACGATCGCCTGCCCTTCGAGCGCTCCTCTGGAAAAATTCGGCGATTACCAAACCGCGATGCGTGCGGTGAATTTTTTGGAACAAGATCAGAAAAAACCCTTCTTTCTGGCCGTGGGTTTCATCAAGCCGCACACCCCCTTCATCATGCCGGAAGAAAATTGGGACCGATTCAAAGATCCGATCCAGTCGCCACCAATCAAAGCAGATGACCTGGCCGATATTCCCATCGCCGGGCAGTCCAATGCCCAAATCTATGTTGAAATTCCTCTGCGCAAAGACGACGCCTGGGAGGATGTTCGTCGGGGCTACCTCGCGTGCATCAACTTTATTGACGACAACGTCGGTCGCGTACTCCGCACATTGGAACAGAGCCGTTATGCCGACAACACGATCGTTGTGCTTTGGTCCGACCACGGATTCCATCTCGGCGAAAAACGCACCTTCAGTAAGTTCTCATTATGGGAAGAAGCCACTCGCACTCCCTTCATCATTTGGGATCCCCGTCGCAAAGGCAATGGGCAAGCATGCGCGGCTCCGGTCGGCCTAATCAACGTCTATCAGACCCTTTGTGATTTAACGCAACTCAAAGCTCCTGACTACGTCGATGGCCTGAGTCTACGTCCTTGGCTGGACGATCCACAGCTTCCCAAAGAATCCCCAGCGATGACGACTTGGGGCCGCGGCAACTACACATTACGAACCACCGATTGGCGATACACGCGTTACTTCGATGGATCCGAAGAACTGTACAGCGAAATGGACGATCCTAATGAATGGATCAATCTCGCAAGCGACCCGAAATACGTCTCCATCAAGAACGAACTGGCCAGCAAGTGGTTACCGAAGCGAGAAGCCTCGCAGGTGAAGACGGGGATCGAATTATACAACGTCGCTGACGCGGACAACCCAACAAAGGCGATTCAAGCTTATGAGAGCAACGTCAAGAAATATAAAGAGTTTAAGCTTCAGCCACCACTCGATTGAATGAAGACTCGCATGAATGTCTCGGATGCGGACAAGCCCCATGAAGACGAAGAAGGAAATCAAGAGGCAATGAGTAGGAAACCAAATGCGAACGTGTTTTTCGATTTGGTTGTGTTAGTAGCTGCCATGTTGTGGGGCGTCGCTTACGCTGCTGACCGTCCAAACATCGTCGTTTTTTTGACCGATGATCAGGGATGGGGCGACCTTCATATTCATGGCAACGAATTGCTCAGCACGCCCAATATCGATCAGATGGCACGCGAAGGAGCGCAGTTTGATCGCTTCTACGTCAGCCCCGTTTGTTCACCGTCTCGTGCCGAGTTCTTAACCGGGCGACATCATGTGCGGTGCGGCGTGTATGACACGTCGCACGGCGGCGAACGAGTCAACCTGGACGAGACAATGATTGGTGAGATCTTCCAGCGTGCGGGTTATCAAACCGCTGCCTTCGGCAAATGGCACAGTGGAATGCAGTATCCCTATCATCCCAACGCCCGCGGGTTTGATGAGTTCTACGGATTCTGCAGCGGCCATTGGGGTAACTACTTCAGCCCAATGCTCGAGCACAATGGCCAGATGGTCCAAGGAAAGGGCTTCATCGTCGATGACTTCACGGAAAAAGCCATGCAGTACATCGAGCAGCACCAGAAGGAGCCGTTCTTCGTCTACCTTCCGTACAATACGCCGCATTCTCCGATGCAGGTGCCCGACCGTTGGTGGAACAAGTTCAAGGATTTGGAATTACCGCCAGACCATCCAAAGATAGAAACCAAAGACCTGCAGCATGCGAGAGCGGCCTTCGCGATGTGTGAGAACATCGATTGGAATGTTGGTCGCGTTTTGGCGAAGCTCGATGAGTTGAACTTGGCCGAGAACACGATCGTGCTCTATTTCTGTGATAACGGGCCGAACGGAATGCGTTTCAATGGCGGCATGCGAGGCCGCAAAGGCTCTACCGATGAGGGCGGCGTTCGATCTCCATTGTTCGTCCGTTGGCCAGCCAAGATAAAAGCTGGAACCAAGATTCCACAGATCTGTTCCGTGATGGACTTGCTGCCCACGCTGGCCGAGATGGCGGGCGTCGAGGTGACCGGTACCAAGCCGCTCGACGGAATCAGTGTTGCTCCCCTGTTAAATGGAGATTCCAGCGATTGGGCCGAGCGGACCCTGGTGCATCATTGGAA
>JBGSMN010000203.1:0-2801 GCA_041740155.1 Rhodopirellula sp. | reverse complement strand
CTAGGTCAACGGGTCGATCAACAGTACCGATCACGATTAAACATGGCGACAGGAAAAAATCTCGGTTCGCTGCAAGATGAACTCAAATTTGAAACCTCGTTTTTAGAAG
Source organism: Rhodopirellula sp. (assembly GCA_041740155.1). Taxonomy (GTDB): domain Bacteria; phylum Planctomycetota; class Planctomycetia; order Pirellulales; family Pirellulaceae; genus Rhodopirellula. The sequence goes on along the minus strand of JBGSMN010000203.1, from coordinate 2,692 downwards.
CACAAATTGAATCGTTCTCTGAACCGGAACTGCGAGCAGATTCTGTTGGTGCGGTTTTCCTTTCATGTAAGAGTCCGTTCACGGAGCATAATGAAAATCGCGGACGGAGGGATGACGATTGAGCGATTTTGATCGACTTCAGGAAGCCCTGCGTTTTCTGCCCGACACGAATCGCTTGACTCAGCGGTTTAGTGATCGCAGTTGCGAGCAATTGCGCCGTGCTGTCGTTTCACTAAACGACGATCCGTCTGCCGTAGGTTCGGGTGATTTTGCCGGGCTTACGCGTCATGTGATGCGTCGAGCGGCGCTCACAACCGGCGATACGGAATTTGTCTGGACCGTTCCAAAATCCTCCCCGTGGCCCTCAAAGGGTCTTTGGATCGAGTCGCACATCGAGGTGATTGCGGATGACCAACAGTCGTTTCGACTTAGAGCCAACAAAGCATGGGCGGCGGATTGGCTCGCGAATAGTCAGCAGTTTGATCCATTTGAAGCTGCGTTTCGAGAAACACCACGTCGTGTCGGTTGGCCTTCCTGCCCGCACCTGCCACTCGACACTGCCTTGCAATATGGCTTGCAGCTACCCAAATCTTTCACAGGGTATCAAGGACCGGGGCAACGATTGGCCGTTCGTTCGGCGTTCTTTCTCCAGCCCGGTGGTACGCTTGTCGTAAACCTCCCGACGGGCACCGGAAAGAGTCTTGTCGCTTGGGCACCTGCGTTGCTCTCGGAACTGAATGCGTTGACGGTAATGATTACGCCGACCATTGCCTTGGCGATTGACCAAGAAAGGCAGTTGCACGAACAGTACCCCAACGCTCCCGGTGGACTGCCGAAGGAGGTCGCTTGGCATAGTGGACTGAGTGAAGAGACTCGCAAGATCATCCGAGGGCGACTGCGGAACGGCAGCCAACGTGTATTAATCACTTCGCCGGAGAGTTTCGTCGGACCGCTCAGTCGTGTGCTCTACGAGACTGCGGAAAAGGGCCTTCTGAAATACTTCGTCGTCGATGAAGCACACTTGGTCGCCCAGTGGGGAAATGACTTTCGCCCAGAATTCCAAGCGATGAGCGGCATGCGTCGCGACCTATTGAGGCAATGTCCTTCAGGCAGGGAGTTCCGGACGCTGCTTTTGTCCGCGACATTGACTCAGGAAAGCTTTGACGTACTTGAAACGCTGTTTTCTGATGGAGGTTTTGATTCAGTGAATGCGGTGTCATTGAGACCGGAACCGGAGTACTGGATTTCTAATTCGGCGTACAAGTCTCAACGCGACCAGAAGGTCGCCGAACTTTTGCGATTAGTGCCGCGTCCGTTTTTGCTTTACGTGACGACACAGCGGGACGCCAATGAATGGCATCGTCGCGTGAAGCAACTCGGTATCAAACGAACGGGTTGCGTCCATGGGAGTACGCCAAACGACGAGCGGGAGCGAGTGATCGGTCGCTGGCGTGCCGGCGAGATTGATTGCGTTGTAGCCACCTCTGCGTTTGGCCTTGGAATGGACAAGAGTGATATCCGCTCAGTGATTCATGCGTGTATCCCGGAGTCGATTGATCGCTACTATCAAGAGGTTGGCCGTTCCGGACGCGATGGTAATGCGTCGGTGTCTTTCTTACTGCCTTGCACCGAAGCAGATACCTCAACCGCTAAGTCCATCAGTAGCGAGCGGATAATTTCACTCGACAAAGGATTCGAGCGATGGTCCGACTTAATCAAATCAGAGAAGGCTGTGCGCGCGAACGGAATTTGGCAAGTCGATCTCAATTCGCGGCCCAAGCACATCCAGCAAGACAGCGACGCGAATGCTGCCTGGAATCTTCGAACTCTCGTGCTGCTGAATCGTGCCGGCATTATCCGACTTGAATCGTCTCGTCCTTCTGACATTCAACGAGCAGACCAAGAGTCGGACGCTTCTTTTGAGAAACGACGCAAATCGGCCATGGAGCAGTTTTTCGCGACTGCTCATTTCACCATTCGCGAATCAGGCGGGCACCTCGACCCAGCGGTTTGGGAGGCGGAAGTCAAACCTGAGCGTGACCGAATGTTTGCGACGAGCAATCAGGCGTTCGATCGCATGGAACGATTGCTGCGAGGCAATGTCGAAATCGGAAGATTGCTGCAAGAAACCTATTCGATCAATACGGCCAATGGCGGAGCATCGCCCGAACATCTTTGTGCGGGTTGCCCCGCGTGTCGATCCAAGCCTTCAAGCGATAGCCATCGCTTTAGTCATCCCGAACCGGATCGAGTGACCTGTATCGCCTATTCAGACATCGACGCTCTTCGAAGCATTTTCAAGACAAACGCAGAAGCCGTTTACGTCCGTTTCGATAGTTCGCTCAGTTTTCGAGAACGAGTCAAACGTGGACTTTGGTTTGTGCAACGATTGGCGAGCAAAGGGGTCGCTGAGTTCGCGGTCCCCGCCGACTGGAAAGAAAAGCGTGAATGGAAGACAATCCACGGTTCATCTGCCTTTGGATTCGTGGTTAACAGCGAGTTGCACGATTACGATCCACTTGGTAACGGACTACCGCTTCCACGAGCAACTTTCTTGTTGGACAAACCGGAGCCAGCAATTCCGCAAGCGTTAACGAACATGAACCGACCTTTCCATATCATTTTTGCACCGGAGGATTCGGTTGAGTCAGATTCAAACCGTCGCTTCTTCGATCTCCATCCGCACGTTCGC
>JBGSMN010000187.1:0-29476 GCA_041740155.1 Rhodopirellula sp. | reverse complement strand
TTCCGTAGATCTCGATTTGATAAGCATCGTCAGGCAACGGTTCGGCAAACCGGAACACCACCTCATTAGGTCGATCACCTATTCCGACATAACCGGGATTCACAACCGTATCGCTGGCACCGCCCAATCCTAAACCGTTGGGTGTCGCAGCAGTAACAGTCGTGAATCCATTGGCGATCGGATCGGACGGGTTGCCACGCAATAGCGATGCGTTAATCAAATTCGCCGCCGTTGGGTTGTTGTTGATTCCGAGAATCAATTGACCGACGGTCGTGCGTGCCGCTGGATTACTGTTGATGCGAACGTTGATCACGTTGTTCGCAACGGTCACCAACGGAGCGGGAGAGGTGCCTAAGTTCGCAGAGGTAACACGCACACTAATATCGCGTCCGGCCGCACCGGATTGAGCAGCCAAGAAACGCACTTGCGTTGTGATACCGAGACCCAAGTCCGTTGTCGCGCGAGCTGCATTGGCACCGTCCAGGTTTAGCGTCAAACCACCGGCTGGCAGTTTGTCGCCGATCGGAGTGAGCGTCGATCCATTAACCGAGAACGCCGTCACGACTTGGCGGGCGGTCGGATGTTTATCGAGTGCGTCAAGTAAATCGCGAACACTGGCCGGACGAGCTGGGTTGCTGTTTAAGCGTATGTCAATCGTGTTGGCATTCGGATCGACCGATGAGATCAATACCGGAGCCGACGTCAACGGAAGATTGACATTGGTGATACGGACTTGCGTGCCGTTGCCCGACACGCCAGGTGCCGCAGCCCGAAATTCAACTTCGATGCGATTGGCAATGATCGTGTTGCCGCTGGTACCGAAATCGGTGATCGCGGTCGCTGTTTCAAAACCACCATCGCTGCCCGCTCGCGTGATACTGAGTCCACGGGGAATGATCGCGTCACTGTTCGCCGAAACAGGGTTGAGCAGCGTAGTCACGTCGATCGACGAATTATCATCAAACTGAAAACGCAATTCATTCGGTGCCGTTTGCAACACGCCCGTACCGAACAACGGTGCGTTCTCAATCGATGTGCCGCCGCGAATCAATTGTCCACTGTTAGGTTGGATTCCGACCAGTTCAGGCCCAGCCAACAATTGCCGAGCTTCGAGCGACTGCGACTGCAATCGACGCTCAATCAACGCGCGCCGTTGACGAGCGGTCACTTTGGACGCGTCGCATTTACGTTTGCTGTCGTCGCCCAGTCCCAGCCGTTGGGCCAGACCTTTGCGAAAACTGCGCTCGGAAGATGAATTGCCAGGTTTACCGATGGTCATCAGTGGCCTCGTGATGCCGCCCCCAATTATCCCTTGACCAACATGGTCGTGCGGAGTTGGAGGACAGGAAGCTGTAAGTCGTGGTGTGGAAACAATCTCGACTGCAATCTGCTATTGCCAGCTCGCGAGGAATGCGAAACGGCAATAGATCGAGAAATAGACAAGCTGTGGAGAATGCGCAAAATATGCTCAGTCTCACGGTGCGAGTGTAATTGGCGCTCTCTACTTAGCAACGAAAAACGCGTTGTGGGCAGGGTTTACGCTGATCTTGTCCGGACAAAACGATTGCACCGGTCGCGACACTCGTACGGCGATTCAGACGCCATCAGCGTTTTAAAAGTTCCGAATTCAACTGGTTTGAAGCCAGCACGCGAAGTGAGTTCCGCTAAACTCTCGCCATCAACTGGTTCCCACTGTCCTCCACATGCTCCCCGCCTTGACATCCATGAAATTTCTAAGAACACGCCGATTGTGCTGGATTTGCCGATTATCCGCTCTCATTTATTGCTTCCTGATCACAGCTCCGATCACCGCTGACGAACCTGCGGCGGGCAAAATCATCCCAGCTTGGCCTGCTGATCCCCCCGCCTGGGACGCACCCACGGATGCCGAGCGTGATACCAGTGACGCTAAAAGCAACCTGGTCGCTGGCCAGCCGCTGATCCGGCTGAGCAATGTTCGCAATGTCGAGCTGCACGTTTTTGAGGCCACCGATCTCAAGGGCACTCCATCGCCCACGACCGTGGTGATTTGTCCTGGCGGCGGTTTCAGCATCTTGGCGTGGGACCTGGAAGGACTCGAAGTCGCCCGACAATTCCAAGCGGGGGGCGTCAGCGCCGTGGTGCTGAAATACCGTGTACCGACTCGCGCGATGAAACCTGCCTGGACGCCGGTTGTGCAAGACATGCAGCGGGCGATCGCGCTGGTGCGAGCAGGCAAGGTGACATCCAACATTCCCACGGCGGTCGGCTTGCTAGGATTTTCCGCTGGCGGCAAGGCCACCGCGCACGCCGCTACCGCGACACAACGCACCTATGAATCGGTCGACGAATCCGACACGGAAATTTCGCCACCGGATTTTGCCGCTCTGATTTATCCCGCCTGGATTGTCGAGGACGACGAGCCGAGCAAACTCCGTGATTCCTTGGCCGTTGACAAGAACTCGCCACCGATGTTTTTTGCGCATGCGGACAACGATCCTCACCAGGTCCTCAACAGCGTCACGTTGTTTGAAAAACTGCACGCTGCTGGCGTTCCCGCCGCACTGCATGTGTTCAGCGGCAGTGGGCACGGGTTCGGAGCACGACTCGACGGTCGAGCCGATGATCTTTGGCCAGAACTTTGCATCCGCTGGATTCGCGACAACGGTTGGCTCGCCAATTCCGCACCTTAGCGGAAGTTGTCAGGACTTTCGGATCAGACTTGACGAAACTCTTGACTAGTTCCGCTACGCAGTTGTCCCGAGTACGGAAACTCTTTTAAAATATCACATGAGCATTGACCACAGCCCCCCGATTCAACCCGAACAGGAATGGGCCAACGCGTTAACGCACGGCATCGCTGCCATCGCCTGGACCATTCTCTCGGCTTGGTTAGTAATGCGAGCGTCCCAGGTCAGCACCGGCCTCGCGATCGCCTGCGCCGCGTACGGCGCGAGCGTCGTCGGCACGTTCACTTGCTCTACTCTTTCGCACGTTTTTCTAGAGCGCCCCCTACTCGATCGCTATCGAGCCTGGGATCAAGCCATGATTTACCTAATGATCATTGGCACGTACACGCCCATCACCTACCAATTCGCTGCACCGGAGTCTCGACCATGGCTGCTGACCGCGATGTGGGGATTCGCACTTTGGGGATTCGCCAACAAAGCGATTCTCAACCATCGCATCCATTCCATCAGTACCGTCACCTACTTGCTGCTCGGTTGGCTACCAGCGATTCCGTTGTACGGTCGCGTGAAGATGGATCTGTTTCTGTACGTGCTCGCGGGCGGTGTGATCTACAGTCTTGGAGTGCTGTTTTTGATCAACGACCGCCGCGTCAAGTATTTCCACGCGGTTTGGCACTTGATGGTGATGGCGGCATCCATCCTGCATTTACTGGGGATTGTCTGGTACGTCGTCGACGCATCGTAGGATCCGTGGGATAGGCTTCCAGCCTGTCATTCACTACTGACAGGCTGGAAGCCTATCCCACTTTTTCACCAACCGGTCCTTACATTCCGTAGTCACGCGGATCGGTCAAACCATCGGCCAGCCGACGTAGTGCTTCGGTTTCGATTTGACGGACGCGTTCACGAGTCAACCCAAGTTCCGCGCCGATCTCTTTGAGCGTCATCGGTTCGGAACCGTCGATGCCAAAACGCAAACGCAGCACGTTCGCATCGCGATCTTCGAGACCGTCAAGCAACGTCATCGCATGCCTGAGGATATCGTGATCGAGCATCGCATCGTCAGGCGACTTTTGGCGTTCGTCCATGACCATGTCACCGAGCGACCAACCAGACTCGGACTGATCGCTTTGCGGCGTCGAGTTGTTGATTTTGATCGCCTTGCGAATAATCGGTAGCTTTTTCTTGGCCAATCCGAGTACGCGTGCGACTTCCTCGTTTGTCGGTGTCCGACCGAGTTCTTCGCTGAGTCGCGCGGTCGCCCGTCGCCACTTGCTCAACAATTCAACCATGTACGCTGGGATGCGAATCGTTTTAGCACTGTTGATCAACGCCCGTTTGATCGATTGTTTGATCCAATAACTCGCATAGGTACTGAAGCGTGTGCCGTGGACAGGATCAAAACCTTCGACCGCCCGCAACAAGCCGAGATTGCCCTCTTCGATCAAATCCTGCAACCCCAGACCTTTGCCGGTGTAGCCACGCGAGATATTGACAACCAGCCGCAAGTTCGCCCGTACCATTTGATCACGCGCCATCACGTCCCCCTTGGCGATCCGCGCGGCGAGATCCATCTCCTCTTCAGCGGACAGTAGTGGGGTTTCGTTGATTTCGCGGAGGTAAGTTTCCAGCGGCGATTGTGCGGCTTCGCTACGACGGGTCGGCTTCTTGCGACTTCGTGATTTTAATAAAGAGAGCTCTTCTTGCTCGAGGTCTTCTGAGAAGATCATAATGGTGCGGTCCGAAACAAATAGGAGGTGCATCCGCGAGCAAATGGGAGGTGCAGCGGTAGCGAGAGGGAGGATCACTGCTAATGTCGTCCGACTGTGGCCTCTGAATCGACCACTTGAGAATATGTTTGGATCGTGCGGGTTCTGCGGTCTGTTCGCTCTCGCCAAACCAAGTAATCTGTGCGGGCCTGCGGACTGGGAAGTGTGACGGGGTTGACCCGACGGTTGCCCAGCGGTTACCAAGATGATGGATTGTTGGCTCCTGTGGGCGGCGAATCGATTGCCGCTCATTCCAAAACACGTTTTTTAGAAGGGTATGTAACACATGTTTCGTTCTGTTTTGATGGCCGCTGTCGTCGCGGCGATTTGCTTGGGCACGACAAACGCACAAACTGCGACCGCAGCGGAAATCGTTTCCTATCGCTGTGAAAAGTGGACCACGCGACATGAACACGACAAAAAGCAAGCCGATCAGATTGTCGACACGCTGAAAAAACTCAAAGTCGAAGTGGAACGCCACAGTCACAATGGACACGATGACATTAAATACCGCTGTCCCAAATGGCTTTCGCACGAAACCAAAACTCACGACGATGCCCACAAACTGGAAGCGTGGCTGAAGGCGCTCAAGTTTGAAACCAAGCACGAACACTAATGACTTTGCCAATCTCACCGCACGGTTTGTCTGCGGCTGCCGCGATCGGTGCCGCCGGACTTGCCGCGCGCGCGACGGCAGGGGTTGCCAAAGGCTCGGTCGAAGCTATCGCAGATTTTGCCGATGTGTTCGCTCAAACGCAGCCTGAGAAAACCACGGAGCCTGACCAGTCGGCTGTGACGGCGCCGTCGTTAACAAACGCCCGTCAGTCTTTGCGAGCGAAGATCACGGATCTATTGCGGCACTTCGGCATCTCCACTGATAAACCACTCGCGATTGGTTTTTCCGAAGGCGGTGACCAAGTACGGATCGAGGCACCAGGCGGCAGCGAGGAGTTGCTGTCAAGACTCAGCGATTTGCAAACCAGCATCAATGCGGACGAGTCGCTGCGCAGCGAAATCGCAGCATCGCTGCGACAGTTGCCCAATCAAACCTATTTGCTCGACCCAACTCATCTGTCACCGTAGCGCAACTCAGCAAAACATAAGCTCGCTAGCCACGCGGAACGAATGACGAAACTCTTGACGAGTTCCGCTACCCACGTCTCCACACACAGTTCATGATGCCTAAATCCGCAATCACCGTCAGCCTCGTCGAAGAAGCCCGTGGTGGTCCATTCGTTTTTTGGGACGGGTTGTCTGACGCGTTCGAGCGAGCCGCTCAACTTGGTTTCGATGCGGTCGAGATCTTTGCACCTGGACCCGATGCTGTTGATCCAGCCGAATTGAAAAAGCTCGTCGCTGACAGTGGCCTATGCGTCGCTGCCGTCGGCACTGGTGCGGGCATGGTCAAACATGGCTTGAGCCTGACCAGTCCCGATCCGAGCGTCCGCGCAAAGGCTCAAGATTTCGTACGATCCATGATCGACTTTGGCGGTCCGTTCGGTGCGCCCGCAATTATTGGTTCCATGCAAGGTCGTTTTGGTGGTGATGTCTCGCATCCGCAAGCGTTGGCGTTTCTGGCCGAGTCGCTCGAAAAACTCGCGACTAATGCCAGTACTTACAACGTACCGTTGTTGTACGAACCTCTCAATCGCTACGAGACCAACCTGATCAAGACGATGGAGGAGGGGGTCGCGTTTTTGAGCCAGCTCCAGACGGGAAATGTGAAATTGTTAGCGGATCTATTTCACATGAATATCGAAGAGGCGGATGTGGCAGCCGCCTTGGTCACGGGTGGTGATTTCATCGGGCACATTCACTTTGTCGATTCAAACCGACGTGCCGCAGGACTCGGACACACCGATTTCGCGCCGATCGCAGCGGCGCTGAAGACAATCGGGTACGATGGCTATTTGTGTGCCGAAGCGTTCCCACTGCCTGATTCACAAACTGCTGCGATGAGCACGATCGAATCGTATCGAATGTTGTTCTCATAGAGTTAATTATTCCGAATGAACTCACCCGACGTGCCTACCGACGAGCCTATGGCGACGACACCGCTTGAGTACGTTTGTCGTTTTGGAAAGATGCGTCTGCTGGGCGTGATGAGCGCGAAGGAATCGTTTCGTTACGGAGATCAAGTCGTCGTCAATAGTGATCGCGGCACTGAACTTGCGACCGTGTTATGCGAAGCAACGTCGGCGGCAGTCGGCGGACTGTACGAACCTACGCAAGGCCGCATTCTTCGTCGGCTCAACTCGACCGACCGGGGCGATTGGTCGCAGATGTCAGAGATGACTCGCCGCGATCTCGATGCCAGTCAAACTCACGTCGATCAACTTTCGCTGCCAATGCAATTGATCGACGTCGAACGATTGCTCGGCGGTGAACGTGTGATTGTGTATTTTGTCGCGGAGGGGCGAATTGACTTTCGCGCTTTAGTGAAACTACTGGGCCGTGAGTTTCAAACGCGAATCGAAATGCGGCAGATTGGCATTCGTGACGAAGCGAAATTGCTGGCGGATTTCGGCGACTGTGGCCAGGAAATATGTTGCAGCCGGTTTCTCAGCAAGATGCCGCCGGTGTCAATGAAGATGGCCAAACTTCAACGCGCGTCGTTGGACCCGACCAAAATTTCCGGTCGGTGTGGGCGATTGAAATGCTGTTTGCGTTATGAATTCGATACCTACGAAGCGTTGGCCGAAGAGATGCCGCCGATTGGCAGCGATCTGTTGACACGCGATGGCAGGTGTCACGTGATCGCGCAGGACGTCTTGGCAAGCCAATTGGTCGTCAGCACGGAGGATCATCGCCGCATCATGATTTCGACAAGCGACGTCATCGAGGTCTTACAGGTGGGCGATGGCCCGTCGCATCGCGGAAAGAGAAAGCCCCGCCGAGACGAATAACGGTCGCCCGCTCGACGCACCAACCGGGATAGGTGATTTTTTTGGAGGGAAATGCCCTGAAACCGAATTCATCGCAGGTGTTGCCGACCGACGATCGAGAGTACAATTCCAGTTAAGTGAGACGTGATGGTGAGCGCTCACTCCTTTTTTTCCGTTCCATCTTTTTCCTTGCCTATTGCACACGCACATGACCTCGCCACTCAAAGCCATGCGGGATCTTCTCCGTGATGACCCACGATACAAACTCGAAGCCTATCAATTCATTCGCGAGTCGTTGCAGTACGCCCACGAGAACCTCGACCGGATCGGGCCGCTGGGTTATTGCGAAGGTGATGCGCCGGATGTTGACGCGCCACGACATCTAACTGGTCAACAACTCTGCGAAGCCTGCCGATTGTATGCGATCGACCAATACGGGTATCTCGCCAAAATGGTGCTCGGACGCTGGGGCCTGGAGACGACCGGCGACTTCGGCGAATTGGTTTACAACCTGATTCGAATCGAGCAGATGCGAAAAAGCGAAACAGATCATCGCGAAGACTTCGACGATGTCTATTCATTCGACCAAGCGTTCCAGCCACAGTTTGAATTGGTTACCGACGATGCCGAGTGAAATCGCTCGCTTGAATCTTCACTGCGGTTGCGTTCTGGCGTTTTTACTCGCTGCTTTGACGTCGACCGTGACTCTGGCGGACGACGACACAGCGAGTACGACTCCAGCGAATCAAGCAACCCCTCATGAGCCAGCGTCTGCACCGGAGAAGCCTGCGAAGAATTCAGAGCGTCCAATTGAAAAGGCACGACGAACCTACATGGGCCGGATCGTTGCTCAATACATGTCTCACCTCGGTGCATCTTGGTTAGTGCGACCCGAACGGAACGATGAAGAAAATGCACTCGAAGCGTTCGACCAGCTTAACATCCAGCCAGGGATGACAATCGTCGACCTGGGCTGCGGCAACGGATACTGGACCCTGCCGATGGCAAAAGCCTGCGTTCGACAGGCACCACTGAATGCCGATGCGTCGTTGGCGGATGATAACACCGAGGATGATGATATTGAGTCACTCGATGGCCAGGTCTTGGCAGTCGATATTCAACGCGAGATGCTGCAGCAATTGCGTGAAAACATGTTGCGATCGGGCGTCGATAACATCCAACCAATTCTTGGCAAAGTCGATGACCCACGTTTGCCTGAAGGGAAAGTCGATCTGGTTTTACTCGTCGATGTTTATCATGAGTTTTCACACCCTGAGTCGATGTTGTGGGCGATCCGTCGCAGCTTAAAACCCGAAGGCGTGATCGCGTTGTTGGAATACCGCGCCGAAGACCCGGACGTGCCCATCAAACCGCTGCACAAAATGTCCAAGAGTCAAATCTTGAAAGAATATGCAGCGTCTAACTTAAAACTCGTCCGCGAGTACAACGAACTGCCGTGGCAGCACCTGATGTTTTTCGCCCGCGACGATAGCCCGTTGCCAGAGATCAAAGCGGAGTGAGCCACCGAGAATCAGACGTAGCGGAACTCGTCAAGAGTTTCGTTTGTGATCGTCGGTGTTCTTGAAGACTTCCGCAATTGACTGGGTGATTGGGTTCTACTCCATCCCAGAGACCGCAAAACAATCGAACTCGGTTTGAATCGACGACTCGAAATCGTTGTCATAGCAAACCCACAGCGTGCGTCGTCCGTCGGCCAAGCGTGGTCCCCAACACATTCCTTCGGCTTTCTCCTTGATGTTCTCATGGGGTATCTCAAAGCGGGGATCGAGAAAGTCAATGAACAGCGTCTTGGTCATCGACGTCACGCCGGTCGGCAAACCTGACTCAGGCAATGCCTCCACGTTTTGCACGTCACTACCCGTGCGAATATCGACCAGATAGATTTTCTTGTGATTTGCTTCGGAACCTGATTTGCCATCGCGTTCAAGTACCAAGAAACGATGTTCGTCGATGGCGAGGATTTCGCTCAATCCGTTGCGTTCGCTATCCATCGTGTAAACCAATTCACGTTCGCAGTCATGTTTCGCATCGAACAAAATGCATCGGCAATTCACCCCCAAGCTCATGCCTTCGTGCCGCACTGAGTCTTGCACCAACGGACTCTGTGGCACCGCCAGCACCCGATTTCCACTGGGCGTGATCGCGATCCCTTCGAGTCCTCGGTTGTAAGCAACACCACGCGTGGCCACGCCCCCTTCGCGTGGAGCGCGACGCAGGAATTTTTCAGGAATCGGGAATTCTTGCTTCACGTGTCCGTCACGATCAGCGACCACGACATGCGGTCCGTACTCATCACTCAGCAACAGCGAACCATCGGCAAGCAAACGCAATCCCTCAGGATCCAAGGCCGTCCACTGATGTTTCGGATTAGTTGAAACCAAGTGCGTTTGGTCTGCGATGATCGAACCCACTACCGGTTCGCCGTCAGGCGTGGCGAACATTCGCGTCGCGATTAACTGGCAAGTAATCTTGTGAGTCGAAGCATCGACCGTCAGTTCCGCTTCGTGGAATCGACATTGATAGGTGACTTCGCCATCGCCCGCTCCGCGATCAGCCAGTAGATAGAAACGATTGCCGCTGCCACTGTACTCCATCGCCGACAATCCGCCGAACTGATCCGCAGGCGAGCCATCCTCCAGACTACCGGTGACGCCGCTGAGGTCGTGCAGATCGCCGTCCATATCCAGTGTAGCGAGTAATTCGACTTCAATTTTTTGCCGGTCAGGCGCCGGCTTTGATACCGCCACCTCAGCGGCGACGGCCAACTCACCCACCAAAAACACCCAAGCACCAATCAAAACGCAAACCAACATCCGGCAACTCATCCTGCAAAACTTTCATTCAAAAATGGACCATGACGAGGAATTTTGAAACCGATTTCAAAATCACGCTTGCGCTCGTCGTGGGCCGCTGAATTGTGTGAAGTTTCCGGGAAAAGAGAACAGGGTTTCAGTGAAGATCTGATGAAGGTTTTTTGGCGAGGGCTTAGCGGCGAGTATCTGCCGTAGATTGGAAGTGGCGTAGCGTCGCGAGTGCCACTCCGCGTTTGGCTGCTTCGTAGCGTAACGCACGCTCAAAGTAGGGAAATGCGTAGTGTGGATTGCGGCGCAGGGCATAACGTTCGATCGCGACGACCAAGCGAGTTTCCAGTTTGCCTTCTTCGACCAGTTTCACGACGTGCCGCAGGTAGTCCGCTTGGTCGTCGGTGGTCGCATGCAAGCGATTGATCAATTGCTCTTCAAGACGCGCCGTTGGATCGATGTCCGCCGACAAAATCCGAGGGGCTGTGATTTGCGCGGTCGCCTCACTGGCTATCAATAAACAGCCTGCCATCAATAAGTATTGCAGTAAGAAATGAGATGGCGAGCGTTTCATCTTTAATCTCCTTCGAATCGAATCGGTAGTTTCGGGTATAGCCCATTCTGTAACTAACAAATTCGCTTGGGTCGCTGCAATCGCCAATTGGGAGAACGTCGATCTTTCGCGAGATGAACGATTCTCGGCGTAGCGAAACTCGTCAGGAGTTTCGTTGATGGATGATTTTACGTCTGGAACGAAAGTCTTGACGATTTCCGCTACCAATCAAAAAAAACGCGGTTGGTACTGAAACCAACCGCGTTTGCGAAATCATTTTCGTTTTTGTCGAGAGCCGAGTGAAAGCCGTCTCGGTGTTCCGGACTTTTCAGGAGCCGGATATCACCCGGCCAAACCATCCTTTGCCTCGGAGGCTGGGTTTCGACTCAAGCTTAGAACTGGATCACGCAACCGAGATCGAGACCATGGACGAAGAACGAATCAGTGCGGAGTCCTTCGTTGAACTGGCGTTCTGGCGGAGCAACCACACCGAGGGCATTGCCGACGAGGTAGTCTGAGTTGATGACGCGATCCATGTTGTCGCCGACCATCAACACGTCGTTCCACATGATGAACGAGTAGCCGACGGAGAAGCGAACGTTTGGACGAAGTTTCACAGCCAGCTTCAAGTTTGCTTCAGGAGCGAAACAGAAACTGTCTTGCGTGATCGTTCCATTGTCAGCGAACACACCACCTAATTGGTCACCGGCAGGAGCGGGCAGCTCACGCGAACTGAGGCTGGTCAGGGTTTGCTCCATGTTGCCCAAGTGAACCTTGGTCAGTGCGGAAAGAGTCCATACTCCACGTCCGACCGATGTCAGCATGCCGACTTGGCCACCGTAGAAAACGTTCTCAGCGGTGAGATCTTCGGTAAAGCGGTAGTTGTCGCCTTGGCCCACTCCGGACCGGTTGGTGACCTGCGTTGTGGTTGCATTGAGATACACTTCTTCTTCGATACCGAAATGCGAGAAACCACCAACCAAATCACTGCGGTAGCCTTTACCACCAAGCAACCGCAAGCGTCCGTAACCTTCGGCTCCGTAAATCGACAACGAAGTGCGAGCGTTGAGCGAGCCGGTGAAATCTTCCAAGCCCAATCCATTGTCAAGGTAGGCAATTCTTATCGCGTTTTCTTGGCCGGCAACTAAGTCAGCATCGAAAAACGGAATACCGACAGAGCCATTGAGACCTGTATTGTTGGCAGTCGCGTAGGTGTCTTCGCCTTCGCCGAGCCACCAGAAGCGCCCTCCGATGCCGAAGTCTTCGCTGAGCATCAGACCACCGTCAAGGCGGAAACCCGCTTGCAGATCGCCGCCGAAGGCTTCATCACCACCAAAGGCAACAGCAGCATTGCTGGGCGGGTCGAGTTCTGGGCGAACCCCAGGATCGGCTGTCGTGACCAACGGCGGTGTCGAGCGAACTTGTGGGAACCACAACAGGGCTTCCGCAGTTAAATAAGCACCCGTTTGGCTAGCCATGCTTTTGCTAGGCGGGCAAACGCTACCGCATGAGCCGCCGCACGAGCTGCTGCCGCAGTTTCCTGACTGGCATCCACACGAGCCGGAGGTCATCTGAATGCCACCGTCGTATTGTTGTTCAGGATAGTAGGTGTCCGAGTCACCGACATAGGCGACCGGTTCGAGTACGGCGCGGTTGGCGCGGCGACTGTTGATTTCTTCGCTTGGAGCAGCGGAGCGGGTAGTCGTGGCGGCTTTCGTTTCAGCGCCATCGGCATCATCGTAGAGGCCACCGACATAGTCGGATG
This sequence comes from Rhodopirellula sp., assembly GCA_041740155.1. Classification (GTDB taxonomy): domain Bacteria; phylum Planctomycetota; class Planctomycetia; order Pirellulales; family Pirellulaceae; genus Rhodopirellula. The sequence continues at coordinate 17,013 of JBGSMN010000187.1, read as the reverse complement.
TTTCAGAGAAATAGGCGTCATCGCCGAGATCTCCTACATAGCCATTGTCAGCCGCAGTTGCGGCGGTCGTACCTGCCGACAGCAGCGCTGCCAACGTCAACATCTTCCATGTAGTTTTCATATTGTTCTTCATTAGGATTCTCGTGTAGTCCGGGAACACGGGATTGTTCTGCATAATGGAATCGACCATTTCGACCGGAGTATTCAGAACGAACGGAACGCCAGGAACAAAATACGCAAACTTCCTGTTTTGAACCCGGTCGGCAGAACATCTTTCCTATCCCCCCATCAAACTGGGTAAAATGAAGTTTCACGTCGTTTGTGCCTCGTCGAACGTAGGGGTTTGCCAGTAAAACAATGCGACCTGCAAACCTTATGATGAAAAAAAACGAGCATTAAACCTCTCGTCGATCCGTACACCTCAATTCCTGAATCGCCTTCTCTCTGAATCTATGTCCGACTCGACAACCTCCCGTTCCGATTCGTCAGAGACCGCCCGCGAGGGCGAATCGTTGGATAACACCGTGCCCGCATTTGCCGATCCGACTATTCCCGATCCAAACATGCCTGCCTTGGCGAAGTCTCCATCCAATCCGCCTGAGCTACTTCCGCCGGATCCCACGGCACCTAATCCGATCGCACCAGATCCCACCGCCCCAGACGTCGCCAACCAACGTCGCTCTGGTGACCCCAGTGCTCGTGCGAATTCGTTTCTGTCCGCTCGCAATTTCAGACCGCGGATGATTCGTTGGCGTCGCCAACTCGCTCGCGTCAATGACTTTGAACCGCTCCTCATGGCGGAAGACGACATCACCATTCGCAAACGCTCACTCGCACTTCGCTACCGCGCCATGGCCGGTGAGAAACTCAGCGGGCTGCTTCCCGAGGCTTATGCGTTGTGTCGAGAAGCCGGACGGCGAGCACTTTCAATGCGGCACTACGATGTTCAAATCGTCGGTGGCATCGCGTTGTTTGAAGGACACATTGCCGAGATGCAAACGGGCGAAGGTAAAACGCTGACCGCGACGTTGCCGTTGTATCTGCATTCGCTCGTCGGCAAAGGTGCTCACCTCGCAACGGTTAATGACTATCTCGCCAAACGCGACGCGGAGTGGATGATGCCGCTGTTCGACATGCTCGGCGTCAGCGTGGGAATCATTCAAACTCCCGACGATCAAGGCAGTCGGCGGAAGAGTTACGCAGCGTCGATCACGTACGGCACGGCCAAAGAATTTGGTTTCGATTTCTTGCGTGACCGGTTGTTGTTGCGAGCACAAAACCGCATCCAAACCGAAATGCTCGGCGGCGGTGACGGCGGGTTTTCCAATTCAGGTGACCAAGTCGTGATGAAAGGCATGCACTTCTGTCTCGTTGACGAGGCCGACAGCATTCTGATCGATGAGGCCCGCACGCCGCTCATCATTGGCAGCATTGAGGACACCGTTCGCGATCAGATTGTCGAGACGTATCGCTGGGCGTCGATGCATGCACCGAGCTTCGAGTTAGACGAACACTTTGATATCGACGACGAGACGAAGAAGTACGAACTGACCGCACGCGGACGCAGCAAGGTACGAGCGCTGCCCAAAAATGACTTGGTGCGAACGATGGGTTTGGTGGACTTGTACGAGTACATCGAACGCGGCGTGAAGGTGTATCGTGAGTTCCTGTTGAACCGCCAGTACGTGATCCGGCCCAGCGAAAAGGATCCGAGCATTGATGAGATCGTGATCGTCGATGAGTTTACCGGTCGATTGGCCGAGGGGCGGAAATGGCGAGACGGAATCCACCAAGCGATTGAATCGAAAGAAGGCATTGAGATCAGCGTGCCCACGGGCCAAGCGGCCCGGATCACGGTGCAAGATTTGTTTTTGCGTTATCCCCATTTAGCAGGCATGACAGGAACAGCGGCAACGAGTGCTAGTGAACTGCGACGGATCTATCGCACGCCCGTTGTTCGTGTGCCGACGAACCGACCGCCTCAGCGAAAGCAACTGCCGCCACGAGTGTTCGGTACGTTGGAATCAAAATTTGAAGCGATCGCCAAAGAGGTTGCTGAGATTCATGCGACTGGGCGACCGGTTTTGATCGGGACACGTTCGATTGACAAGAGCGTGTTGTTGTCGAACTTGCTCAAAGCCATGGACATCGAACACGAGGTGCTCAATGCGAACAACGTCGCACGTGAAGCCGAGATTGTCGCAGCGGCAGGCGGTATGGGACGGGTCACTGTGGCCACCAACATGGCTGGCCGGGGAACGGACATTAAACTCGCTAACGAAGTCGAAGCGTTGGGCGGCATGCACGTGATCTGCACGGAGCTGCACGATGCGGCGCGGATTGACCGCCAATTGATCGGTCGTTGCGGTCGTCAAGGTGACCAGGGTTCGTACCGGCAATACTTGTCACTGGACGACGATATTCTCAAGAGCGGCTTGGGCATCGTCAAATCAAACAAGCTGAAAGCCCGCGGAGCCGCCAACACAGGCAGCGCGGACCGCTTAGCAACCACGTTCACACATGCCCAACGAAAAGTCGAGCGGAAACATTTCAGAGACCGGATGGTGTTGATGCACCATGAAAAAGAACGCAAAAAAATGCAGCGTGAAATCGGCCAAGACCCCTATTTGGACACACCAGATTAATACCAACAGGCACCAAATAGTAGCAGGCACACTCCCGTGTGCCGTTCGCCTCTGCACCGCGTGCTTCCATCACTCGACGCCGCAAAATCGAAGCGATATTATCGGCGCGAAGCCAGCGGCACAGAGGACTATGTCTACTGCTATCGATGACCCGCCACTACCGTAGGTTGGCGAAAACGAGCCGGTGGGATAAGTTACTAAACTTTCCGACTGCTCCGATCTCCCAGGTGTCACGCTGTTCATGGCCAACCCCTCGATTTACAACGTTCCCAACGCGCTGACTACCGTGCGGTTTGCGTTGGCCATCGCGGTCGTGGTGCTGATCCCGATGACCTGGTTCTGGGCCGCTTTGATCGTGTTCTTGATCGCCGTTTCCACTGACTGGATGGACGGCTATTGGGCACGGAAATATGGGCAAGTCACCAAGTTGGGACGGATTTTTGACCCCTTCGTCGACAAAATCATCATCTGCGGCTCCTTCATTGCACTCGTGGAAGTCGACGATAGTCCCGTGAAATCATGGATGGCCACGGTCGTTGTTGGCCGAGAATTGCTCGTCACCAGCCTACGGGGCATGATCGAAGGCAGCGGCGGCGATTTCTCGGCGAGTTGGTTGGGCAAGTGGAAAATGGTCGTGCAGTGCGCAGCCGTCGTGGCCGTGTTGTTGACCTATGTCGTCGAGCCAGTACCGGCATGGATGTCCATGACCACGATCGCGCTGCTATGGGGAGCGATCGTGATCACAGTTTATTCGGGAGTTGACTACAGCCTGATCGCGGCCCGAGTGATGAACGCAGAACAGCCGCCCGCAAGCGATCGAGATTGAGATGACGCCATTGGATACGGCCACACCATCAGTCGCGGCGGAAGGTGTCGTTGCCCCTGTTGTCGACATCGGACCCAGTGAAATCGCGTTGGCGATGGTATCGCTGTTGATCCTGTTCGCGATGGCCTCGTCGCTCGTCATGTGGATCGTGCTGCTGCGTCGTCGCGTGCCGTTCTTTGGTCAGCACGCGCTTGTCCCCGAGCGTCCCCGCCCGCGCCCGCACTGGAATGCCGCGTTCTTCGTGATCTTTTTTGGATTCCTGATTCTCGCGAACACCGCCTTCAATATGATGGCCGCCGGTGCTGGTTTTGTAGAACCGCCTGCTCAGGTGACGACGGTCGAAACAGAGATTGATCCGTCGAAGGAGCCAACCACCACGACTGCCGATGACTCGCCACCCGCACCGACGATCTCGGTTGTGCAAATCCTGACGAGTACCTCGTCGATGGTAGCCGCAACGATTTGCACGATGCTGCTCGTATTGGTCGTGCGTCCGATGTTGCCAAACACACCGTCGCCGGGACTTGCGATACCGGCTGTCGGTTGGTTGCCAGGCCGTGGCGATCTGACGTTGGGTTTGAAAGCCGCTTGGCTGATCTTACCAATCACGATGATGATGATGGGGCTGGTTTCATTAGTGCAAAAATACTCACACCCCGTGCTCGACGCACTCAAACCCGATGGCCCCGATTCCGCACCAGATTTCGGCATCTTTGCGGCGTTGTTTTTCTCCACCGCGATCATCACACCGCTGGTCGAAGAATTCTGGTTTCGCGGCATGTTGCAAGGTGGCCTGCAACGACTCGCCGACGCTGCCACCGACACCCGTCGCTGGACGATCCTGGCATCGGAAAAAGAGTTAGTGACCGCCGAAAACGTTGGCCCTTTGCATGAATCCGTTCCGCAATGGATGTCGATCGACGATCCCTACGCGCCGCCACGTGAGATCGTTGCGGCACCACCGATGTCCAACACGATACCAGCAGCGGCATACGAGACGCGAAACGACTGGATACCCACTGCCATCTGGCCGATCGTGGTCGCGAGCATCGTTTTCGCCCTGATGCACTGGGGACAAGGCCTCGCTCCGATTCCGTTGTTCTTCCTTTCCTGTGCGCTAGGATACTTGTATCGACAAACCGGTTCACTCGTGCCTTCAATCATCGTGCACTTCGTGCTCAATGGATTCACGATGTGTGTCACCTTGTTGCAATTGCTTTAGGCACATCGTGGGACAATGGTCCTGCCATCAATCATTCTTTGAGCACCTCCACTTTGATCCCACCGATTCGTATTCGCGGAGCACGCGTTCACAATCTCAAAAACCTGAACGTGGACATTCCTCGCAATCAATTGACCGTGATCACGGGCGTTTCCGGCAGTGGCAAAAGTTCGCTGGCTTTCGACACACTGTTCGCCGAAGGACAACGTCAATACATCGACACGCTATCAACGTACGCACGCCAGTACCTCGATGCGATCCCGCGACCCGACGTGGACTTGATCGACGGACTCGCACCAACGCTTTCGATCGACCAAAAGAGCGGCACGCAATCGGCACGCAGCACCGTGGCCACGGTTACTGAGATCTACGATTACTTGCGATTGCTCTTTGCCCGCGTTGGTACTCCGCACTGCACCCAGTGCGGCAGCACGATCAGCACGCAAACCACCGATGCCATCGTCCAATCGCTCGCCGCATTCCCGCCCCGCACCAAACTGACGCTGATGAGTCCGATGGTGCGTGGTCGCAAAGGTGCCCATGCCGATGTGCTGGAAAAGATCGCCGCGCAAGGACTCGTTCGCGCCCGTGTCGACGGCGAAGTCTATTTGCTCGAAGACGTCCCGCCACTCGCGATCCGCAAAAACCACACGATTGAAGCGGTCGTCGACCGGATCGTGCTCAAAGACGGCATCCAATCACGACTCGACGAATCCACACGACTGGCGATTCGATTATCAGGCGGTGCCTGTTCGGTCTTGATCGAAGCTCCCGATGGCGAACAGGAATCAAAACTGTTCAGCACCACGATGGCCTGCATCGAATGCGGCGCGAGCTTTGAAGAACTTGAACCACGTTCGTTTAGCTTCAACAGTCCCTACGGTGCCTGCCCGACTTGCGATGGACTTGGCACGATCACCACAACAAGTAAGAGCAAACGCGGCAGCACCTCGAAATCAGCAACCGATGAGATTCAACAAACTGTTGTCTGTCCCGATTGTCAGGGTGGCCGACTGCGAGCCGAATCGCTGGCCGTCACTGTTGCGGGTGAATCGTTACCCTCCGTCGTGGCGATGCCCATGGATCGATCGCAAACCTGGATGAGCGGCCTGGCCGATTCGCTCTCGGAACTACAGCAACGCGTCGCGGCGCCGATTCAAGCCGAAGTCATCCGCCGCATTGAATTCCTCCGCCGCGTCGGCGTGGACTATCTCACGCTCGACCGGTCCGCCGATACTCTCAGCGGCGGCGAGTTGCAACGGATTCGTTTAGCAACCTGCATCGGCAGCGGTTTGGTCAGCGTCTGTTACGTGCTTGACGAACCATCCATCGGTCTCCATCCTGCGGACCACGATCGGTTGCTCGATGCCATAGGCGAATTAAAAGACCAAGGCAACACGATCGTGATTGTCGAGCACGACGAAGACACGATGCGGGCTGCCGATCACCTAATCGACATCGGGCCAGGCGCAGGGGTTCACGGCGGCGAGTTGGTTAGTCAAGGCACGCCCGCTGAAGTCGCTGCGGACACGAACAGTCCAACTGGTCGGTATTTGTCGGGACAGGACCGGATCACATTGCCACGTCAGCGACGCACACCGCGCCAAGGCGAATGGTTAACGCTGCGCAACGCCAGTCTGCATAATTTGCAAAACGTAACTCTAAAACTACCGCTCGGTCTGCTCATCGGCGTCAGTGGAGTATCGGGCAGCGGCAAGAGTTCGCTGATCGTCGACACGTTGTATCCCGCCGTCGCCGCCTCGCTCGGGCTCGTCGCCAAGACACCTGGCCCGCACACACGTTTGCACGGTGCTGACAAACTCGACAAGCTAATACCGATTGACCAATCGCCGATTGGACGAACGACTCGCTCGTGCCCAGCGACTTATGCAGGCGTGCTCGATCCGATTCGCAACGTATTCGCGTCCACGAGATCGGCAAAAACTCTGGGGTTTTCTGCTTCGCGGTTTAGTTTCAACTCCACCGCCGGTCGATGCGACGTTTGCAAAGGCAACGGCTTCGAGCGAATCGAAATGAATTTTTTGAGCGACTTGTTGATCGAATGTTCGCGATGCGGCGGCAAACGATTCAATCGACAAACGTTGCAAGTGCGTTTCAAAGGAGCAACGATCGCTGACGTGCTCGGCATGACGATCGAAGCGGCGACAGAGTTTTTCGAGAATGTCCCGAAGGTGCACACGATTCTCAAATCACTCAATGATGTCGGCCTAGGGTACGTCACGCTCGGCCAATCCAGCACGACGCTCAGCGGCGGCGAAGCCCAACGGATCAAACTGGCGACCGAGTTAGCGCGTCCCGGCACCGGCAAGACGTTGTATTTACTCGACGAGCCAACGACGGGTTTGCACTTTAGTGATGTGCAACGATTGTTGACGGTGCTCGATCGACTCGTCGACGCGGGCAACACCGTGTTGGTGATCGAGCATCACACGGACTTATTAGCAGCCTGTGATTGGTTGATTGATCTCGGACCACGCGGCGGTGAAGGAGGCGGTCAAATCGTCGCTGAAGGCAGCCCAGCGGAAGTGGCCGGCTGCGCGGCATCATTGACCGGCAAGTTTTTACGCAAAGCGGGCGTCACTAGCAATTAGCAACTAGCACTCACAAACTCGCCAAGACTTCCCGTGCTGCGTCAATCGTTTCATCAATGATGGCTTCGTCATGCAAACGGCTAAAGAACAACGCTTCAAATTGGCTGCACGGCATGTACACGCCTTTACCGATCAATCCCCAGAAATAACGTCCGAAGGCTGCGCGATCACAGCGGTCTGCGTCGGTCCAACAAGTCACTGGATCGGGATTGAAAAACAACGTCATCATGCTGCCCACACGTGCCACGGTATGTGCCACGCCCGCCTCTGTGGCAGCCGCGTCCAAACCAGCAGCCAACCGAGCGCCCATGCGTTCAAGCTGTTCATAAGGTGGGTTCTCTTTCAAAATCTTGAGCGTGGCCGATCCCGCTGCCACAGCGACTGGATTGCCACTGAGCGTGCCTGCTTGGAAAACCTTGCCAGCCGGCAACACCTGGTTCATGATCTCAGCACGACCTCCGTACGCACCCAGCGGCATGCCACCGCCGACGATTTTGCCGAGCGTGGTCATGTCTGGAGTGATTCCAAACAGTTCTTGTGCGCCCCCCCGAGCAACCCGAAACCCCGTCATGACTTCATCAAAGATCAAGATCGAGCCGTGACGGGTTGTTAGATCACGCAAAGCATTGAGAAAATCCATCGTCGGAATCACACAACCCATATTTCCGACGACCGGTTCCAGGATCACGGCGGCGAGTTGATTGCCAAATTCGGCGAAGGTCGCTTCGAGTTGCGGTACATCGTTGTACGACAACACGATCGTGTCAGCCGCCGCGCCAGGAGTCACGCCCGGTGAATCAGGGGCACCGAGTGTTGCCGCAGCACTACCGGCAGACACGAGCAACGAGTCAACATGCCCGTGGTAATTTCCAGCGAACTTGATCACTTTGTTTCGCCCCGTAGCACCGCGGGCGACTCGCAAAGCGCTCATCGTCGCTTCGGTGCCGCTGTTGACCAAACGAACTTTTTCGATACTCGGCACCGCTTCGATGATCTGTTCAGCAAGCATCGATTCCGCTTCTGTCGGCGCACCGTAACTGGTTCCTCGTCGCGCTGCGGCGGTGATCGCCTCGATCACTTCGTCTTGTGCATGACCAAGAATCATCGGACCCCAAGAACCGATGTAATCCATGTAACGATTGCCGTCGATATCCAACAAATACGGACCTGCGGCACGCTCAATGAACCGTGGCGTGCCGCCGACGGCACCGAAAGCGCGAGCCGGTGAGTTCACGCCGCCAGGCATCAAACGCGACGCCCGCGCGAACGCGGCTTGGCTTCGAGCAGGGGCAGCAGCGGTGGAATTGATCAATGTCATTTGGCAAACGAGAGGTAAGTGAAAAGAATGAATATGGTTATAACAGAAAGTCGTTTAACAGTTAGCCGCAGGCGTACTTTCCGAAGTAAGAGTACGCCTCTGGCTGACTGTTAAACAAAAGAGAAAACCGCAACTATCGCCGTGCGGCTAAGTATCGCCCAGTTGGGTCCAAAACGCTACGGAACTATCCCAAAACATATTTGACATTTCACTGGTGGCGACAGGGAGCAGGCTAGGGCTGTCAAACGATTGTGTTTGCGACATTTTTTGTTGTATACGTTTTGTTCCACACTCAACGTTCGGTCAGATCCTCTCGGCGGGCACCGTGAATTCCTGCATAAAAAGTCCCCACTCGCCCACGCAGGCGACTTCGCATCGTCAAGAAAACTGTCGTCACCGCTTGACGCTCGCCTCGCGTTGCAATCGCATAAATACCAACAACGAGAAACCCGCTGATGCGAAGATCAAACACATGATCATGATCTGGTAGCGAGCGGCAATCAGCGGCGAAACTCCAGCCAAGACTTGTCCCGTCATCATTCCTGGGATCGAAACCACGCCGACGGCAAACAAACTATTCGTGATCGGAATCAATGCTACCCTCACGGCAGCATCTGGATCGCCATCGGATTGTACGGAGGCATCGAGCCGTTCGATTGCCAGCGACAACGTATTCATGCAGTTACTAAACGTCATGCCAGCCAGTGGTATCAAAATTCGAGGGCTATACCACGGGTCCACATTCAAAACCCCCACTGTCATCACCGCCAATGTCACACCACCGCCCAGGAGTACGGACACGAGCACCTGGGCATAGCGTCGCCAAGGTCGTTTCTCGGCAGTCCGAATCGCAATCGCCGATGCGGCCAACATCATTACCGTCAAAGTTGCCAAACTCACCCACGCCTGGTCGGACTCGAACAAAAAGACAAGTACGTAACCGATCATCGAAAGTTGAATCAACATCCGCGCCAGACCTTGCAGCGAACTCCACAACGAATGGCCTTCGTAAGCTAACCACAACAACAGTCCCACGACGGGCAACAAAGCGATAGATAATCGCGAGAGTGAAATGGGGTCAGCCATTAAAAATCAAACTCCACTTTCCCACCGCTGAGCTTGAGCTTCGCTTCAAACGACTTGCCCGCCTTCGACTTGAAACCCTTCAGCGACGCCGTTTTTCCGTCTTTCAAAAGTTTCTTAGCGATCGCTATCGTAATCTGTTTGCCCGCCATCGTTTTCCAGATAGTCATGGCACAACCCTCACGCCAACGGCTACAGCTATAAGCCTTCGGCGTCTCCACAACAGGACTCGCGCACAACGGGCAAACGCCCAAACCTTCGCCCGACTTCGCATCGCCAGCCAACGTCCTGCTTGTCGACTTGCCTGCTGACGAAATCTCTGCTGATTTGCGTCGTGACGACTTATTCGTCGACCCGCTTTTGACTGACTCGCGGCGTTCTTGCTCATTTCCTTGCGGAACCGGGATCTCTATTAGCATCCCAGTGGCGGACATGCCCAGCAAAAACGGCTGCTGATCGTCGATCCCCAACGCTTGGCTTGTCACACCGAACTGCAACAACTCGCGAACCTGCAACATCGACAACTCTTGGTCTCGGTACATTGGCTGCAGCACAAAATTACATCCCTTCCTCCACCCCGAACAACCAAACGATTTCTTACCAGCGATGATCGGCTGACCGCAACGAGGACACGGGCCGTATATATTATGATCGACTCGCAATTGATCATCCACCGTCACGATGCCATGTGTGTATTCTGCAATCTCCTGCATGAATAGATGCGGTGACATCTTGCCCACTTCAATCTGCTTCAGTTTCGCTTCCCATTCGCCCGTCAATTCAGGAGACGTGAGGTTGCGATCCTTCACGATCGCTACGAGATAACGGCCCAAGTCAGTGGCAGTGATGTTCTTCTTTTGCCGCGTGATGTACTTGCGATTAAGCAGTGTTTCGATTGTGGCGGCGCGTGTCGCCGGTGTGCCCAAGCCTTTTTCCTTTAGCGCCTCGCGTAACTCCCGTTCCTTCACCAGTTTGCCAGCAGTGTCCATCGCCCCGAGCAACGTGTTCTCAGTAAAGTGCTTTGGTGGCGAAGTCTCACCGGTTTTAACAAACGGTTTGTGCGGTCCCGATTCGGCGGGTTTGAACGCAGGCAAGACCTGCTGTTCGTCTTGGTCGCCGCTCTTCGGCTTGCGTGGATACAACTCCGTCCATCCAGGCGAGACGATACGCACGCCACGAGCACGAAACGGCACCTCGCCTGCCACCGCCTCAACGGTCGTGACCTCCTTCAAGCACTCCAGGTAAAACGCGGCGATGAATCGCACAACGATCGCATCGAAGACTTTCCGCTCGCGATCGCCCAGCGTCCCAGGCGTCGAACCTGTGGGGATGATCGCATGGTGATCGGTGATCTTCGCATCGTTAACGATCCGACTAGGAAACGACAACGACTTCAGATCGAGCTTGCCGATTTCTTTTGGCTTTAACGAACGCAATTTTTCAAAGATGCCTGGAACCTCCTTCCGCATATCTTTGCTGAGGTAACGCGAATCTGTCCGTGGATAGGTCACCAGCTTCGCTTCGTAGAGCGATTGAGCGGCTGCCAACGTGTCAGCGGCTGAGATCGCGAAGCGGCGGTTCATATCCCGTTGCAGTTCCGTCAAATCGTAAAGCTGCGGTGGCTGTGATTTCTCTGGTTGGCTCTGCACCTTTTTGACTAACAACGGATGGCCGCTAGACGATTGCAACAATTTCTCGGCTTCGTCTTGATTTGTAAACCGATCTCCGGTGCAACGAAAGGTAACTTTCCGGTAGACCGTCATCAACTCCCAAAATGGTTCGGGGCGGAACGTACGAATCTCATCGTCTCGTCGCACGATCATCGCCAGCACAGGAGTTTGGACACGCCCCAAGCTCCACAGCAGATCGGATCGGTGAGCGTTGGAGCCACGGCCTGCATCCTCTCTCGACGCCGTGCTGCACACTGATTGATACCGCAGCGTGTAATTACGAGTCGCATTCAAGCCCACGACCCAGTCCGCTTGGCTACGACACTTGGCCGCCGCGTACAGATTGTCATAATCCGAGAGCGGTCGAATCGAGCGGAACGCCGATCCAATCGCCTCCGGTGTGAGCGAACTCAACCACAACCGCTCAGCAGGTTTTTTCGCACATCCAGACAGTGACAAGATATAACGAAAGATGAGTTCGCCTTCACGGCCCGCATCCGTCGCGCAAATCAGCGAGTCGGCGGATTGGAACAATCGTTTGATGATTGCAAATTGTTTCTTCGCGCCATCGTCACCGCGCAGCCTCAGTTTGAAATGCGGGGGCACGAATGGCAGGGAGTCCAACGACCAGCGTTTCAGAGCCGGGTCATAGTCGCCTGGTTCCTGTAGTTCGACCAAGTGTCCGAAGGCCCAAGTGACCTGATATCCCGCCCCTTCAAAGAAGCCATCGTAGCGCCCCGAGGCTTTTAAGAACGAGGCCAAATCGCGAGCCACAGATGGTTTTTCGGCCAGAATCACCTTCACAACAGTTCCACCGTTCCAGTTCCTACCGTTTCATCACACCGATCAAAACTCGGACAATCCGCCAGCCAGCATGTATTCCGACAACCTCCGCTTCATCTGTCTGCGCTTGAATGTACCGCACCATGAACTCCCGGTACACACCGCGAGTCGGCACTGCCAAGTCAACGCAAAGACACACTGAACAAGCGGACCAGCGAATCGGATGAGACCAATCCAGGGTTCTCTCGAAAACGAAAAACTGATGAACCGGTGCATAGCTGACCTTGCGAGAGTCCCGCCGCCGAAGTCGCACTGGAAATCGCACTGATTGCGCATTTCCGAATCGGGGGTTTCGATAAATGGCCGACAGCCCTATAATCGCAACTCAAAACCTGCGGGTTGCGAGGATTCAATCGATAGAATGCAGAGTCACTCATCGAATACTTTGCAATAAATTTCGTCAGGACTTGCTCTCCGCAGACAGACCAGCGATCATAGAACGAATGCTCAATGAAATGAGCAGGCAAGGCCTCTGACAAGAACACAAACACATGCACCCGTGGCGCAATTGGATAGCGCATCGGTCTTCGGAACCGAGGGTTGGGGGTTCGAATCCCTCCGGGTGTACTTTTTGCAATCTGCGAACCAAGGCGACCACGCCGGTTCGTTCAGAGTGCCCAAGCTGGCGGCGTAACTTTCGCCGCGAAAAACCCACGTCTTTTGCAGTGCTTCCGCAATCGAGAGAGTCTCGGCTATTTCTATCTCGCCGGCACGGCTGAGCCCTCGAAACCCAAAATTGGCGAATCTCCGCCGAGACTATCGCGCTCTCGCCGTTCAGCCGCGCTCTAAGTTCATTCGCCGTTTGCTTCGGCTCCTGCGAGCCAGACGGCGAAAAATCATGTTCGGGTTAACAGATTGGAGCATCTTTCGGCGACTCGATGCGTTCGACCACGTCGGGTGGCATGGTAAGCATCAGCGATCGGCCGGTGTCCCAATCAACATCGACTTGTGTCCAGCCGTTTTGTGGATACACGCCGACGACCGTGCCGGTGGTGCCGGCGGGAACCGGGTCGGGGTCGTCGGTCATCGAAACCAGGCGGACGCGGTCGCCCGCCTTGGGGATGGTTGGCATAGCAGCGTTCTCAATTGCGAGCGCTGTTGGTTTCGTCGACCAGGGCGGCGACTTCGGAAAGCTGGGCGTTGATCAAGTTCAACGCTCGAACAAGTGTCCATCGCAGGGCTTTGTTGTCCGGCTTCAACATGCGATCGAGTTGCAATTCGATGTGTTGCAGCAGATCGCGTGAAATTTGGTGGGCGTTGTCGTAAGCCGCGGCCGGTTCGATCGGCTGCGGGGCCAGGGTTTGAACGTTGGCGTTCTTCATCGTCGTGTCTCCGTCGGGAAAGAAATCGTGAAAACCGTATCGGTGAACACAGAGAGCCATGACGTTTCGCCGGCAGCAACCGAAGCTCGCCAAACATTGAAAGGAATCTTGAATAACCCCTTCTCCTTTTCTTCGCTTCCCCTTTTCTCCGCCCCCTTTTCTTCGCCGACGGGCAAATGGAACTCCCAAAAGTCGCTGGCGGCGTTGCGAGTATTGCTGCCCTCTTCAATAGGGAAAACAACAAAGCTACGCTTCGTGATGGATTCGTGTCCCGTCGGTTCGAATCTCACCGAGCGTTGCTGCCCGCCCATGACTACCAAACTCATTGGAGAGAATATTGTGTTTCGACATTCAGTTCATTCGTTGCTTCTGTCAGCTACTCTTGTCGCCTTCGGTTCAGTCGGACTGCGGGCGGAAGACTGGAATCAATTCCGTGGTTCGAACTATGGTCGCACCTCTGAGTCGCAAGTCGCAGAACTTTGGAACTCCGATGCGATAATTTGGAAGGCTCCATTGCCAGGTCGCGGAAGCTCCTGTCCCGTCGTCTTCAAGGATCTTGCTTATGTCACCGCGTACACCGGTTTCGGCATCAACGATGAGTCGCCCGGCAATCCCGGTGACTTGGTACGACACCTGTTCTGTATCAATTTATCCAACGGAAGCATCGTTTGGCAGAAAGACGTGCCGGCTCCTTCGCACAAAGCCGAGTACAACAATTGGGGCGTCGGTGTCCACGGCTACGCATCGAGCACACCTGCCGTCGATGAGACGGGAGTCTACGTTTACTTCGCTGAAGCCGGATTGATCGCATTCGACTTGGATGGCAAGCATCGCTGGCAAGCCGATTGCGGCTCAAACACCCATAGCTTCGGATCGGGCAATTCACCAGTGCTTTACAAGGGGACCGTGATCGTCAACGCGAGTGTCGAAAGCGGTGACTTGATTGCGTTGAAAAAGTCCGATGGCAGTAAAGTTTGGCGACAGGGTGGCATCGGCGAGTCATGGAATTCGCCAGTCATTTACAAGAGCCAGGCCAACAATGACGAGTTGGCGTTGTCGATCAAAGGAAAAATATTGGCTTTCGATCCGAACACAGGCAAGCCACTGTGGAGCTGCACCGGCATCGACGACTACATTTGCCCCAACATTATCGCTGAAGACGGCGTCCTCTACGCCGGTGGTGGTCGAAGAAGCCGACTGATTGCCATACGAAGTGGTGGGTCTGGGGATGTCACCGATTCACACAAGATCTGGGACATCGTGCAAGGATCGAATGTTTCGTCCCCCGTGTATCACGACGGGCATGTGTACTGGGCACGTGAGAAAAGCGGACTGGTTTATTGCGTTGACGCAAAGACTGGTGAAACGAATTACGAGCAGCGACTAAATCCGTCGAGCGATTTGATCTATGCCTCGCCACTGCTCGCTGACGGACGATTGTATTATGTCAGTCGCAAGAACGGAATTTTCACAGTCGCCGCAACTCCCGAATTCAAGTTGCTTTCTCACACGAACCTGGATGGAGATGATTCGATCTTCAATGCATCCCCAGTGATGGTCAGTGACGGAAGCGTTCTCCTGCGAAGCGATAAGTTTCTCTATCGACTAGGCCCGCAACAATAACGAGTGAGCGTGGACCGATCAAAGGTGTCGGACACGAATCTTGAATGTTTCTGGCCGGCCGAAAATGATCGGGACAAACGCCGCGTGTCGGCCGACTCCGGTGCTCGGCATGGTTTGCCGCATCAACGATAAAACGCCCGGACGCTACCAACGTCGGGCGTTGTCGGCGGCGGTCGGTTTAGAACCCGAGCGGCACCAAGACGTGGGCGTTTGCGCCCGTGACATCGAACTCGTTACCAGCCGTCGTCCGTGCGAGAATCCGATTCCCACGGCGGATCAAAGATTTCACCATGCCGGTCTCGAACCGCCCACCGATGCTTCGCAGTTCATAACCCATGTCGGGTTCTGGCCCGGCGGTCTCTTCGTCGGCCAGGTCATCAACTCCGCGTATGTCGCCAATGAATTTCATAGCGGTCTCCTCCTTTCAAGCCCGCGCCGTGAACCGGCCGCGGTCGGTTTTGGCGAACCGGCTTTCGTTGCCGTTCTTCAAATCGCGAAGGATGGCCGAATACAGCGTGGCGTGGGGCGTCTTGCCTCCGGGACTTTGCCAAAGGTTCTGTTCCTCCATTGCGGCGATCATCTCTTGGGCGTTCATCGGCTCGGTGGCGTCGGCCAAGATTTGCTAGGCGGCTTTGACGCAGGAAAGCTTTTTCTCGCCGGCCGGTTGGGCTGTATCGGGCTTAGCCTTTTTCTTCAATACGCGTTTGGTCGGCTCGACCGGCGGTGCCGAAGGGGATGGCCCACGAAGCCGGCCGGCCGTTTTGATCCGCACCTTTTTGCCGGTCGAAAGATTGGTCGCGTTCCAACCGCCCGATGCATCTTCCGCGTCGATGCGGACCGTGACCACTTTGTTCGTGACCTTCGCCAAGTATTCGCCGCCAATATTTACGTCTGCCTTGTTCATCTCGTTTCTCCAATTCGTAGTTCGATGCGTGGCTGCCATCGTCAGGCCGCGGGTACCGCCCCGCGACGACGCCGGACTCCGTTCCGGCGTTTCGGCTTTCGTTCAAACCACCGCGCCGAGTTCGCTCTTTCTCAGGAGATCGTACATTTGGATGAAGATGTAGTGTTCTTCCAAAAGTGGTCCTTCCGGTCCGACGTCCGCGTCGGCGATCTCAAGGGCGTCGGCGAGTGGTTTGAGGTTGTCCGCGATTCGGTAGAAGTCTTCGCGAATGGTTTGGTAGGTGTCCGCGTCGAGCTTATTCATCGCGGTACGAAGCGCGTCTTGGCGGGCGGCGATTTCTTGTGTCTTGGCCATGGTTGGTATCCTGTGCAAAGGTTTGAGTTATTTTCGGTCCGTTGCGTTCGGACACATGAAGCCATGATCCCGCGGAGAACTCAAGAGAAACTGGCAGCACTCTGCGTCATTTTTGAATCTTTCTGGATGTCCCCGTGTGTGCGACACGCACGGCGTGTCGCGTTGTCGCGAAGGATCGTCAAACTGAAGCCAGACAAAGAAACGCCGCGGTGGTGGGGCAACGTCGTGCGCCGTGGTCGTTGAAACGAAAAACGCCGCGGGGGAACACGGCGAGGAGTGGGCGGTTGGTTGGCACGGCCGTCTTGAATCTCGTTCCGTTTGAACCAAGGTGTCGGGCGTTGCGACTTGCATTCGGGATCCGTCGACCATCGGAATGTAGTAACCGCCGATGGTCCGCCGGAGGCTGTCGAATACGTCAACGCCGTTAATTCGATCGCCGGCTTTGATCTCGTGGGCTTTGCGTTGTGTCATATTGCTTTCGCTTTCCGGGTTGAATCGTGACTTTGAAGGCCGACATACATGGAGCCATGAAACGTTCGGTGAATCAAGTCGATTCGGAGATTTCAATGCAGCATCGTGACATTAACCTCG